>SFOJ01000016.1 GCA_004552445.1 Mollicutes bacterium | reverse complement strand
ATAATTCAAAGTAAAGAATTTGAAGCACACCCAGAATTATTTACATCACAAACATTAGCATATGCAAAGTTTGAAGAAATACAAAATATAATCCAAAGTGATGAATTTAAAGAACACCCAGAATTATTTACATCAGAAACATTAGCACATGCAAAGTTAGAAGAAATACAAAATATAATCCAAAGTAAGGAATTTAAAGAACACCCAGAATTATTTACATCACAAACATTAGCACGTGCAAAGTTTGAAGAAATACAAAAGATAATCCAAAGTCAGGAATTTAATGAATACCCAGAATTATTTACATCACAAACATTAGCATATGCAAAGTTAGAAGAAATACAAAATATAATCCAAAGTCAGGAATTTAAAGCACACCCAGAATTATTTACATCAGAAACATTAGCACGTGCAAAGTTTGAAGAAATACAAAAGATAATTCAAAGTCAGGAATTTAAAGAACACCCAAAATTATTTACATCAGAAACATTAGCACGTGCAAAGTTTGAAGAAATACAAAAGATAATTAGAAGTGATGAATTTAAAGCACACCCAAAATTATTTACATCACAAACATTAGCACGTGCAAAGTTTGAAGAAATACAAAAATTGTTACAAATGGATTGTTGGAATGATAAGAGATATTCAGGTTTACTTACTTCTTCAATAGTAGCTAATAGTAAATCAATGATTTCAAAATTACCATTTTTATTTAGATTGGCAGAAGAAAATAATATTGATAACTTTTTAAATACATCATTCTTATTATTTTCTCCTTCACAAAATTATGCATTAATACAATATTTGAAAGAAAACAATTTACCTTTGGTTATTGATGGCAAGTTAAATCCAATTTTTGGAAAGCAACCAGGATTATTAAAGAAAAAATATAATATAGATATTAAAGTACTTATTCAAAAATATAAATATGAAGAAAATGATGTTAATGAAATGAATGGAGGAATAATAAGATGAATTTAGATGAAATAGATATTAAAATATTAAAAGAAAATTTTGATGAGGAATTAATTACACAAATAGACATAGATAATGTGTCAAAAATCTTCAAATATTTAGAAAATAATGGTATATATTATGCAAAAGATTTATTCTTAACATCATTAGATTTGTTTTTGTATTCTTTGGATGATTTTATAAGAAAATTTGAAGTTTTAAAAGAAAAATTAGGTGCTGATTTTGCTAATAAGTTAGGTGAAGATTCATCATTAATAGAAATAATGTATGAATAGTAATTAAAACAAAATGAATGTAAGATTAAAATATTGAGAACTATATAGTACAGAGAAATCTGTACTTTTTTACAGAATAAAAAAAATTGGAACAGACACTCGATTTTTTGTTCTCTATGTCTACTATATAAGTAAATGTAAGAGGACTTATTATATATACATATATTATATAAATATAAGTAATAGGACTCATAGTATATAAGATAACCCATATTATTTTTATCTTACAATAGAATTATATTATAATTTATCTTCCATCTGTAAAGTATATATTAAAAGAAAAAGAAAAGTAATTTTGCTATATTCGATTTGGGTTTACCATGCTTTTAGAGAGAGTAAAATTCCTTTTTTTACTAAACCCATCCCTCACTCAGTCTATATGAATCGAATTCCGTTATCTCTCTGTTAAGAAAGATTCAAAATGAACATTAGTCTAACCCGTTATAAAAGTGTCTCAGAATGGCTAAAAGCAAGCGAAAAGAGGTATATTTAGAAACAAGTGTTTGTATATTGATTACACGACTTTTTTATGTGGTACTAAGTGATAGTAAGTGACACTATTTTAGAGTTTTGTTTTTTCTTATCTACTTATAAGTAAGGAGGAATAAGTATGGTGGAAGATTATTTACTTACAAATTAGATAAGTGATGAATATAGTGTTACACTTATCTATGTTAGAAAGTTTATTAGAGAACACAAGGTCAAAGCATTAAAACATGGAAGAGATTATATAGTTAAGAGAAGTGATTGGGAAAGATTCTTTCTTTCAAGAGAGGTTTAATATGACAGACAAAGAGTTACTCAGAGCAATAGGATTTGATGATAGTGGTCTCAATGATGAGTATGAACAAATGATGTTAGAGAAGATTTCTATCTTAAAAAGTTGAATGATGAAAAGAAAAAAGAAGACATGATAGAACAACTAAAACATGATCAAGAAAGTTTCAAAGAGAAACAACACTTCATTGAAATGTTAAAAAGTAATTTGGTTTACAATGTAATTAAAGACATGTTAATCAGAGATGGATTCAGTTACAGATGTCCTATTATGTAAAAAAATGTATAATATACTTGTAAATGAAAGAGAGGTAGAATCGATGAGTTTAAAACCTTTTAGTTCACAGATAAGTATATTTTTATCAGATGGAATTATGAATCCATCTCGTTATGTGGATGAGATAAATAATAACTTTAATGGAATTTTTACAAAGCAAAACTATTTATTAAATATCGATTAAGCACCTAATGATGTTTCATTAGTTAGATATAGTTCAAAGGATGGAAAATATATTTATGATTTTGCAAAAAAAAGAATAAATTTTTATTTGAACTTTAATGAAGATGACTCAGTTTTATTATTTGAAGAATATAAGTCAAATGTTGAAAAGTTAGTAAAGAATCTTATTTTGAAGTATTCAAATATTTCTAGGGTTGGCTTAGCAATTAATTATTATATTGATAAAAAGGATGATAAATATATTTATTGGGTTAATAAATATAAATTACCATTTTATGATTCTAATAAAACATCCGAAATATCTTACACAATTAATAATAATTTTATCTAATGCGAAATATAAGCATACTAAAGTTGTTCCAGTTGTATCAATTGATGTAAATAATTTACCTACCGCTAAGTTATCTGATGAATCCATTGATTTTATATTTCATGATATAGATAATTATAAGCAAGATATATTGGAAGGAATTTTAAATAGTTAATAATTATTATGAATAATAATGATATAAAGGGAAGAACTATTAATCCTATTGATGATAGTAACTCTTCCACATTAACATCAACTTTTAACAATTATGATGAAAATATTAAGCAAAATGATAAAGATTCTGCTAGATTAATTGAACTACTTACAACAACAAATAAAATGTCAAATAGATTAGATGCTTTAGAAAAAGAAAATAAGTTATTGCATGAAGAGTTGAATGATACTAGAACTCGTGAAAATAAATTATTAAATCGTTTTTCATGGCTGTTATTAATTATTAACATTGGTTCAGTAGTGTTAATAATTATGGCAATAATACTTTTTATCCCTTTATAAAAAAAATGATAAATAATAGTCTAGGTGCAACAATTGTAGTTGGTGCAATTGGTACTGCTATTAGTGGAGGTATTATTGGATTGTGGTGGACATTTAATAAATATGTAAATAAAGTTATTGAAAGAGAAAAGAAACAATAACTTTTTTGTGTTACAATAAATATGTGTCCCTGTAGCTCAGTAGGATAGAGCAATTGCCTCCTAAGCAATAGGTCGTTGGTTCGATTCCAATCAGGGAAGCCATTTTATATAATAATGGAATTTTATGAAATATTTAGAGTTAACCTAAATTATGTCCAATAAGACATGTATCTGATAGTGGTATTAAAACTGCTCTTATATCTAGAATGAATTATTATACAATCTCTGGTGAAACTTTTGCTACTAATTTAGTAGAAAGATTGATATATAAATCAATTAATATTGATTTTGAGTACTTTGATGATGATAATTTATATTCTTGGGAATATGATGTAGTTGTTGTACCTTATGCTAGAATAAATGAAGTGAAAAATGTTTTATCGAATAAAGATAAGATGTTAGGTTTAAAATAAAATACTTAAGAAATAAATCTTAAGTATTTTTTATCTTCTCATACTATCATTGAATGTTTCATTTTCGAATGTCATAGTTATTTTTTCACCTGATGGTTTTTTAAATTCTAATTGTGTATCATTTGGAAGATATCTAAGAACGTTCTCTAAGTATCTATTATCACCATTTTTAATAACACTTCTATAATTTGTCCATATTAGATTAGTAGGGTCGCTTATATCATTACGACTATATCCAGTATCTCTACAGCATTCACTTACTACTTGATCCATATAAGCGCTTCCATAGTTATAACATTGTATAGCTCTTGGTATATTATAATTTTGTTCTCTTAGTGCATTTTGAAATAAAATACATCCACATTTTATATTGAATTCAAGATTTCTTACTTTATCTTTAGTTATTGTTATTGTTTCTTCTTCATTAGTTCTAAAATTATATGCTGAAATAGTTTCATTATCCCAGTTCCATCCACCCTCAATTTGTATTTGAAATAATCCAAGTCCACCATCTGGATCAACTGTTTCAGAATGAACACCTCTTTCTTGTGTTGCTATTGCTAACATTAACATTGGATCAAGTCCATATTCAGTTGCATATTTTTCTATTAAATTAAAATAATTTTCTTTAGCGCTTTGATATTTTTCACTATTAGTTAAATCTTCTGTTTCTAAAGTAAAAGGATTGATTTTTTCTTCTTCTGTTTTTGTTTCAAGAGTAGGTGTGGTTGTATCTTTTTCTTCTTTTATATCTACTACTGGTGGTATTGTTACTCTGAATTCTTTATTTATATCATCTTTTATTTCAATGTTTTGTGCATAACTTATTGGAGGATTAATATCAACATTAGTTGTAGATTTGGTATGTGCTTTAGAAATTACTGATAATAACATTATTGTTGATAAAGTTAATAATGTAAACTTTACTACTGTAGTTTTAAAATTACTCTTTTTTCTACTAACTGTTTTATTTTTATCTTTTATATATTCATTATCACAAGTGTAATCTATTGTTTGTGTTTGATATCTTTTTTCTTGATGTGTTTTATCTTTTATTCTTTCTAATTTATTTCTATATTCATTAGAAATTTTAACAAGTTCGGTAAGTGCGTCATCATCAACATCATAAAATGTTAAAGTTATTGCATTTTTATCAATTTTTTCAACTATTTGCTTATATTCATCAGCAAATAATCTTAATAGTGAATTAATTCTTCCAGGTTCCATTTCAATAGTATAAAATTTACTATCATTAATATCATGAGTGCAAATACATTTTAATACTCTATCATAATCATCTACTATAAAAATTATCGCATTCATTATTCTTCTCCTATATTAGATAATATGCTATCTACATAATCCCATTCACTATCATTTTCAATTTCATGTAATTTTAATTCATTATCATTTATTTCAAAAGTAGATGCGTATACATCTTTACTATCATTATTTTCTGTATAAATTATATAATTCTTATTGTTATCTTTGTTAGTAATCATTTTGATAATAAAATATTCTTTTGTAATACCATCTTCGGTTAATTTAAATGTTAGTTTATTTTTCATATACTTCACCAATACTATTTTATCATAATGATTTTATTTTATAAAGAACAATATATTTGATTATTTGACTTTTAAAGTGTATTTATGTAAAATGTTCTTGTGATTATTTATGATTAAAATTAATAAAAAAGATAAATATAATTTAATTATTATTACTATTATATTTTGTTTAATTATAATGTTTATATTAAGAAATGGTAATTTATATGGTAGTATTCTTGATTGGAATACGCAACACTCTGTTATTCCAGAATATTTTAGAAGTTTGTTTTATAAAACATTAAATGTATTTCCTGACTTTGCACTTAATTTAGGAAGTGGTCAAAATATTTATAATTATAGTTATTATGGGCTTTTTAATCCTATTATAATTATTTCTTATTTTTTACCTTTTGTTAGTATGAAAAGCTATATACAAGTATCAAGTATATTGCTTGTATACTCTAGTGTTATATTATTTTATTATTTTTTAAGAAGAAATAAATTTAATGAAAATGTTAGTTTATTATCTAGTATTGTATTTTTAACAGCTAGCCCATTATTATTTCATTCTCATAGACATATTATGTTTATGAATTATATGCCTTTTTTGATACTTGCTTTAATTGGTGTAGATAAATATTTTGAAAAAGATAATAGTAAGTTATTATGTATTTCAACAGTATTAATTATATTAATGAGTTATTACTATAGTATACCAGCTATCATATGTATAGTTATATATGGTGTTTATAAATATATTAAACTTAATAAAAAGATAACTGTTAAATCATTTTTTAAAGATGGTTTTAGATTCTTAATACCTATAATGATTGCGATACTTATTACTTGTGTTTTATTAGTACCAACATTTTATGCGATATTAACTGGAAGAATTCCTAATGATATAGAAATTACTTTAAGTGATTTATTAATTCCTAGAATTAATGTTAAATATCTAATGTATAATGCTTATGGAGTGGGTCTTACATCTATTTCACTACTTGCATTAATTACATTATCTTTAGATAAAAAAAATGAAAACAGATTCTTATTAATAGCTTTATCTTCTCTTATAGTTTTTCCAATTATTAATTATTTATTAAATGGTACTATGTATATAGATGCTAAAGTATTAATACCATTTTTACCTTTATATACATTAGTAATATCTTATATGTTTGATAAAATTAGTAGTAAAAAAATAGATTTAAAGAAGTTAATTATTGTGTCTTTAGCGGTATTATTCTTAATATATGTTGGAAAAAGTAGCTATGGAAATTATTTCTATTTAGATTTTATAATTAGTTTAATACTAATAGTAATTGCTGTTTGTACAAATACTAAATACTTATTTAAAGTTTTAACAATAGTATTACTTGTTATATATTCATGTGCTGGCAATAGTAAAGATACATTAGTATCAAAGAAAGTTATATATTCTAATGAAAATATTAATCAAGAAAAATTGATAAAGAAAATACCTAAAGGTTATGATCATACAACTTTATATAATTTAAAATTAGAGAATGTTAATAATATATATGGTAATTTAAATATATATTCTGATTATTTATATTCATCTACTGGAAACTATAATTATAATTTATTTATGTTTGATACTTTTGAAGTGCCTATGCAGTCTAGAAATAGATTAATAATAAGTGCTAATAAAGATTTAATGTATTTGATGTTTTCGAATAATAGATATTTTATTGGTGATGATATAGATATAACTGGTTATAAAGAAATAGATAAAATTGGAAATACTAAACTTTATGAAAATACTGATGTTCTTCCTTTTATGTATGTAAGTTATAACTATTATAATAAAAATGATTTTAGTAGGAAATCTTTTCCATATAATAATGAAATATTACTTAATAATGTAGTTGTTAATGAAAAAACTAATAATGAATTTAAAACAAATATTAAAGAAACATTTATAAAACAAAGCGATATTAAATATATGGATCCTAGTATTATAAATAATGGAGATAGAATAACTGTTAAAAAAGATAATAGTAGAATGTTAATAGATGTACCAGATGTTGCTCGTAATAAAATATTGTTTGTAAGTTTTGAGTTAGAACCTCAGTCTTGTAAAGTGGGAGATTTGTTAGTAAGTATAAATGGTAATGCTAATAAACTTACATGCAAAGAATGGAAATACTATAATGGAAATACTACATTTAATTATGTTATATCTGGAGATACTTCTAATAAAGTAGAAGTTACATTTTTAAAAGGAATATACAAAATAGATAATCTAAAAATCTATTATATGGATTATAATGATATTAAAGATATAAATAAAAAAGTTACGAAAGTAGATATTGATTCTAAAACTAAAGGTGATAAAATATATGCCTCAGTTGAAACAAAAAAAGATGGATATTTTGTAACAACACTTCCATATGATAAAGGATTTACTATTAAAGTTGATAATAAAAAGATAAATTATGAAAAAGTAAATACTGCTTATGTAGGATTTAAGATATCTAAAGGAAATCATAATATTGTTATAGAATACAATTCTCCATTTAAAACATTAGGTTTAATAATGAGTTTAGCAGGTATTATTGCATATATACTTTTCTATCATAAAAATCTAATTAAATATATTAAGAAAAAATAGAAATATTTTTTCTTTTATTATGTCTATTTCTTTTTAAATGTGTTAATATAATTTGTATGAAGAAATACATATTAGGAAATATTAGAAAAATTATTTATGAAAGTAATAATGGGCCATATAAAGTTGGTATTTTTAAAGTACGTGAAACTAATGATGAAGAGATGCGTGAGTATGTTAATAAAGTTATTGGCTTTACCGGTAATTTTGTTGAAGTTAATCCTGATGTTGATTATATATTATATGGTAGACTTGTAGAACATCCTAAATATGGAACTCAATTTGATGTTTTGAATTATGAAATAAAAGCTCCAAGTGATTTAGATAGTTTAGTTTTATATTTAAGTAGTGGAATGTTTAAAGGAATTGGTCTTAAGACTGCTAAACGTATTGTTGAAAGATTTGGACCTGATACAATTAAAACTATAAAAGAAAATCCTGAAGATATTGCTACTGTTAGTGGAATGACTATTACTAAAGCAAGACGTATGCATGATAAAATATTAGAAAATGAATATAATCAGGAATTAATACTTAAACTAAATGGTTATGGATTTAGTGTACGTGAAGCTATTGATTTAATAACAATATATGGAAGTGATCTTTCTAGAAAAATAGAAGAAAATATATATGATTTAGTAGAACATATTACTTTTGATAAATTAGATATTATGTTCTTGAAAGATAATGATGAGATGGATAAAAGAAGAATAGAGGCACTAATTCTTCATAATATATATACCACTTGTTATGAAACAGGAGATACATTGGTACTTAAGGATGAATTATTTATCAAAATGAAAAGATGTTTTAGAGGTGTATTTACAGTTGAAGAATATCTTAAATATATAGAAAGTTTAGCTTTGAAAGCAAAAATCGTTTTATTTAATGAATATGTTACATTAAGTGAATTTTATAATACTGAAAAGTCTATTCTTATTGATATAAATAGAATTAATGATATCAAAAATACTATTAAATCTGATAAAATTGATACATATATAAGTGAATATGAAAAAATAAACTCTATTACATTTAATAATGATCAAAAAGAAGCTATTAAAGGAGCAATATTAAATAATTTCTTTATAATAACTGGGGGACCTGGTACTGGTAAAACAACTATTATTAAAGCTATTGTTATGATTTTAAAAGACATACTTGATTTAAATCATGATGATATAGCTTTACTTGCGCCAACTGGTAGAGCTAGTAAAAGAATGGCTGAGAGTGTTGGAGCTCCTGCTTATACAATACATAAATTTTTAAAATGGAATAAAGAAACAGAATCTTTCTTAATAGATGAGTATAATAAATCTCACGAAAAAATAGTAATAGTTGATGAAAGCTCTATGATAGATATTTTCTTATTTTCTTCTTTACTTAAAGGACTTAAATTGAATGTTAAATTAATATTAGTAGGTGATGCTAATCAATTGCCTTCTATAGGTCCTGGAGATTTACTTAATGATTTATTACACATTAGTACTATTAAAAATAAATACTTAAATACTATTTATAGAGTTAAAGAGGGAAGTTATATAACATATCTTGCTAATGACATTAAGAATAGAAAACATTTTGATAAATTTCCAACTAATTATAGTGACTTTAAATTTATTGAAAGTGATGATGATAATATCAAAAAATATCTTAAAGAAATAGTTAATAAGGCTGTTGAAAAGGGTATTAGTAGTGAAAACTTTCAAGTGCTTGCTCCTATGTATAAAGGAATTAATGGAATAGATAGTTTAAATAGTATGATGGCTGAAATATTTAATCCTAATGCAGAAAAGTTTATTATAGGAGATAAATACTATAGAATTAATGATAAAGTTATACAACTTGTAAATGATGTGGATAATAATGTTTATAATGGTGATATTGGGTATATAAAAGATATATATTATATTGATAAAAAGTTGATTGTTGAGATAGATTATTCTGGTAATATAGTTGAATATAAGAACGGAGAATTTGATAAATTTAATCTTGCTTATGCAGTTAGTATTCATAAAAGTCAAGGAAGTGAATATGCTAATGTTGTAATAATACTTGCTTCTAGTTTTAATAGAATGTTTTATAATAAACTAATATATACAGCGGTTACTCGTGCTAAAAGTTCACTTATAATATTAGGAAGTATAGATTCATTAAATAAATCAGTTCTTACTAACTATGGAGCAAATAGAAATACTTATTTAAAATACGTATAAAATTTTAGAAATAATAAATAATAATATCAAAGGAGCGTGATATTATTAAAACTTTAGGAAATATGATAGCTTTTGCTTCAGGTATAGGTGTTTGTTTAGTTTATAAGAAATATGAAAAAGACATTATGAATTATATGCAAAAGATGTCAAAAACATTATCAGAAGGAAAATAGTTCTAAAATTGAACTATTTTTTTAATAGAAAATATGTTATTATTGTAATGATAGGAGTGAAAAGTATGATCGAAAAATTCAAAAAAGATGAAGATAAAAAAGTTAATACTAAAAGAGTTAATGAATTAGTTGGTACTGGTAATAAAATTTTAAAAATAATGTATATATTATTTGTGATACTATTAATATATGTACTTGGTTTAATATTTAAAGAGTGGCATATATTATCTTTTATTGGAAAAATATTTTCTATAATATCTCCATTATTTATAGGATGGTTTATTGCTTGGTTACTAAATCCTTTAGTAAAAAAACTTACTGATAAAGGAATAAAAAGAACACTTAGTGTAGTAATTGCATATTTGATATTAATTGCTGTTTTATATGCTTTATTTGCATTTACTATACCATCTCTTGGTACTCAAATATCTGAAATGGTGTCATCAGTTCCTAAAATGGTAGAAGATGTTAAAGGATGGATTGATAATGTATTTATTAAGTTATCTAATTTAAGTTTAGAAAATTTAGATGGAGTTAAAGTTTCATTCTTAACAAAAATAGAAACATTTGCCCAAGAAGTTCAAACTAACATACCAGAAATGGCTATGACAATTGTTTCATCGCTAGCTAGTGGAATAGGTAAGATAGCATTAAGCTTAATTTTAGGATTTTATATATTATTTGATTTTGATAAAGTTAGTGCAGGATTTATTAATTTATTTCCTAAGAAGTCTAGAAAAGAAGTTAAATATTTAATGGAACAATTAGATGATTCATTATTCTCATTTGTTAGTGGTACCTTATGGTTATCATTGTTACTATTCATAACTTCATTAATAGGTTTTTCTATAATAGGTTTAAATGCTCCTGTGCTTGTATCAATTATATGTGTTATTACTAATTTAATTCCATATATAGGACCTTATATGGGAGCAGCAGTTGCTGGAGCAATAGGATTTACTCAAAGTCCATTAATAGGTATTTTAACATTGGTATTTATAGCAGTAGTTCAAACAATAGATGGAAATGTTTTACAGCCATTAGTGATGAGTAAAAAACTTAATTTAAGTCCTATAACTATTATTATATCTTTAATGATTTTTGAATATTTATTTGGTATTTTTGGAATGGTAATTGCTACTCCAGTGGTTGCTCTTCTTAAAATAATATATGTATTCTTTGATGAAAAATATAATTTCTTTGGTTATAGAGATAAAGAAGAGAAAGAGGAAGAATAGTAATTAACTATTCTTTTTTTCGTTGACTTATTTTGTTAAATGATATAGAATTATTTTTAGAATAAGAAGGTGAGTTATGAAAAAAGTATTAATAAAAGAATTAGATAAAGCATTTTTAGGAATAGATTTAATGCTTTATTGTGTTTATTTTGTTACGGGTTATATAATGATAGGATTTCCAGAAGTTGAAATATTAAAACCAATTGAATATTCTCCTGTATTATTTTTTATGTTTGGACTTTTTTCTTTGATTGCTTATTTTTTAAATAGAAGAACTGATAATTATGAATATTTATTTTTAGGATTAATTAATGTAATTGTTGCTTCTTTTATACTCGTATATGCTTTTTTTGGAAATGATGCATTAATAATGTCCTTGGGTGTATCTCTTTATTCATTATTAAATATATTGAATAAAAGTTATTATTTAGTAAAAATGTTAAAAAATAAAGATGTTAATTTTTATCCTAAAACAATTACAGTTATATTACTTATATTTATTGGTTTTCTAATAGTATCACCTTTATTTACTAAATATGCTGCAGCTAATATGATTCTTGGTTATTATTTTATGGCTTTTAGTTTAGCAAATTTACTTGAGGTGTTATTAACTATATTAATTAGAAATCCAAGATTAGATAATGCACTTACTTCTATATTTGGTTTAGGTCCAGTTAAGGATACAAAAAAGAAAGTTAAACTTAAAGAAATAAAAAAGAAGAAAATAAGTAAAAATACTAAAGATTAATTCTTTAGTATTTTTTTATTTAATATTCATATAAATTAATGAGGTGAAAGAAATGGATATAATAAAAGTTTCAAGTAAAAGTATTTCTCAGAAAGTTGCTGGAAGTATAGCAAATTCTTTTAGAGAGGGGTGTAGTGAAGTAGAAATACAAACGGTAGGAGCAGGAGCAGTAAATCAAGCTATAAAAGCAATTTCTATTGCAAGAGGCTTTGTAGCACCACTTGGTATGAATTTAATATGTACTCCTGCTTTCTATGATGTGGTTATAGATGGTAAAGAGAAGACAGCTATTAAGTTATTAGTACAAAATAAATAAGCAACTAATGTTGCTTTTTAAATATATTACTTTATTAATATAATATTTATCTATTGGCAGGTTTTCAATAATTGTTTCTTTATGAGATAAACTAATAGTATAAATATTTTTATTTTTTAAACTTTTTTCTTGTATCTTTATAAATTTTTCTTAACTCATTTTTATTTATGATATAATTCTAATATACTTTATCTGTAAATATATTTTAAAAATATAGAAATAGATTATTAAATAGTGTATAATATTTTAATAGATGGAGGTATCGATAATGATATATACAACTATAATGAAAATAGCAGTTAAGATACTAGATATTGCTGTTGTGTGGTTTATGTTTTATGAATTACTTAAGTATTCTAGAAATAATTTTAAGTTAACATTAATATTTAAGGGAGTAATAATAATAGTTTTACTAAAGTTTTTAAGCGATTTCTTAAATTTAAATACTGTTGGTATTATACTTGAATATGTAATTTCTTGGGGACCTTTAGCTTTAATAATTATATTTCAACCTGAAATTAGAAATGCTCTTGAAAGTATTGGAAGAAGTCAATTATTAGGTAGACATAAAACATTAACTGTAGATGAAAGAGAAAGAATGGTTTATGAAATAATTAATGCTTTAGATTATTTGAAGAAAAATAAAATTGGAGCATTAATTGTTATAGAAAGAGATTATAGTTTAGCACAATATATAGAACCAGCTACCAAGTTATATGCTGATATTACAAGTGAGTTATTAATATCTATATTTTGGAAAAATAATCCACTTCACGATGGTGGAGTAATTATTCAGGGAGATAAGATTACTTGTGCTGGAAGTGTATTCCCAACAAGTTCTAATCCAAATATTTCTAAAAGATTAGGTACTCGTCATAGAGCAGCTCTTGGAATAAGTGAAATTTCAGATTGTATTTCAGTAATTGTAAGTGAAGAAACTGGTAGAATTTCAATTGCTATTCAAAGTGACTTACATTATAATTTATCATTAGATGATGCTAGAATGTTATTATTAGAAGAATTACAACCAAAGAAAGAAACATTCTATGAAGCAGATACTATAGAAAGCGAAGGTGATGAAGATGAAAAAAGTGCTTAAGAAAATAGGTAAGTTCTTCGCTAAATTATTTAAAATACTATATAAAATAATAGATACTTTACTTGTAACGCCAATATCTAAAGCTGTATACTTTATTGGTGATAAACTTAGTAATAGAAATGGAAATTTAGATAAATTTTTAAATAAACCTAATACATTAATATATGTTTCATTAATTTGTGCATTTGCTGCTTTTTTTGCAGTAGATAGAAAGGTAATTAATTTAGTCGAAACTGAAGCAATCGTTTTATCTAATCAACCTGTAGTCGCTGAATACAATGAGGAAGCATATGTTGTTGAAGGAATTCCTGAAAGTGCTGATATTGTACTTATGGGAAGAAAGAGTGATTTATATTTAGCAGAACAATTAGGAGATCATAAATTAACACTTGATTTAACTGGTTTATCTGCAGGTACACATAAGGTAAATATCAAATACAATAATCCTATTAAATCATTAGATTATAAAGTTGATCCATCAAGGGCTACGATAGTTATATATCCTAAAGTTAGTTCTTCTCGTACAGTTACAACAGATATATTAAATAAAGATAAATTAGGAAGTACACTTGTAATAAGTTCTATTAAACTTGATAGAGATGAAGTTATTATTAAATCATATAAAGAAAAACTGGAAAAAGTTGCTAGTGTTAAAGCATTAGTTGATGTTAATGCTTTAAATGCTAATAGTGCTGGTACATATACACTCGAAAATGTTAAATTAATTGCTTACGATGAAAAAGGTACAGAAATTAAAGATATTGAAATAGTTCCAGGTACAATAACTGCTACTGTAGTAATATCAAGTCCAAGTAAGACTGTTCCAGTTAAAGTCATTCCAGTAGGAGAAGTTGCTAGTGGAAGTGCTATTAGTTCAATAACTTCAAACGTAACTAATGTAACATTGTATGGAGAAGAAGAAATTCTTAAAGATATAAGTGAAATAGAAGTAGAAATAGATGTAAATGGACTTAGCAAAGATAAGACATTCCAGGAAACAATAGTTAAACCTACAGGTGTTAGATCAATGTCTGATACTGCAGTAACTATTAAAGTTAAAATGGAAGGTGAGACATCTAAAGAATTTAAAGATATACCAATTGTATTTGAACATTTAGATACAACTAAATATAAGCCACTTGCTAAAAATGCAGAAGATACTAAAGTAAATGTAGTAGTTAAAGGTGTTAAATCAGTACTTAATAAATTAGACTCTAAAGATATTAAGGCATACGTTGACTTATCAGATTTAGAGCCAGGTACATATGAAGTACCAGTAATGGTAACAGGTAATGACTTAAAATTATCTTATTCATCTAGAACTACTAAGATAGAAGTAATAATTGCTAAAAAGTAAAGAATAATCTTTACTTTTTAATTGCAATAAAGTTACAATTATTATAGGTGAATAATATGAAAGAAAAAAAAGGTTTTACATTAATAGAGTTATTAGCTGTTATTGCTATAATTGCTGTATTAACAATAATCGCTGTACCTGCTGCACTAAAAATTTATAATGAAAGTGTTATTAAAAACATGCATGTACAAGAAGCACAAGTTAAAGATGCAGCTAATCTTTTTGTAGAAGATTATTGTAAATCTACAATTGACCAAACTAAGATTTGTCCTAAAAGTTATAATAATGCTGTTAATGGTAAAAAAACTGTATGTCTTCAAGATTTACAAAATTCTAGTGAAAAATATATAGGTAATGTAAAATATAAAGATTCTGATTGTAAAGGCTATGTTACATATTATTTAGATGAAAATACTGGTGTTTATGGTAGCGAAAAAACATACTTGTTTTGTGGAAAAGATAAAGACAATAATTATGAATATTTGACTGATGATGATTATGATTTAAAAGAATATTGTAAATGTAATGATGATGAAAAAATTTGTGGTTCTTCTTATTCATCACTTTATGATGTTTTAAAAGATGAAGAAATGAATGATGGTCTAGTAAAAAAATACAGTGGTACTCATATGGACTCGCTTAATATAGCTGGAGATAAAGATATATATTATTATAGAGCTGAAACAAATGATGATGTTAATAAAATACTAAATAAAAATAATGTGTTATTTGGAAATTATTGCTGGCAAATAATAAGAACTACTGATATGGGTGGTGTTAGATTATTATATAATGGTGAGCCAAACGTTGTTGATGGTAAAAAACAATGTTACAATGATACTGTTATTCGTTCAATTGGAAAATCAAAATTTAATGATGGTTATGATTCTATTGGCTATGTTGGCTATATGTATAATAAAAGTGAAACAAAAAAATATAAAACTAATTACAAAGAGATGACTTATATTTCATCTGGTGGAAATTTAGAAACTTACACTTATAAATATTCTAATGGTTTTGAATATAAAAATGGAAATTATTATTTAAAAAATGATATAAAAGAAATTTCTAATGTATCTCCTTCATCTATTGCAAATAGACATTATACTTGTTTTAGTAACTCGGATGTTTGTGAAAATGGTGAAATATATTATATAACGGGTCTTAGATTTGATGGTGATGATTATCATATATATTATATAATTTTGAAAAACGGAAATAGTGTTGAGGATGCATTAAATTCTATGATTAATAATGATAATGTTAATAAAGATAATTCAATAATTAAAACATATATAGAAGATTGGTTTGAAAAAAACATGTTAGATTTTGCTATATATTTGGAAGATAGTGTATATTGTAATGATAGAAGTGTTATTGATTATGGTAACTGGAATTCTACAAATAATGTTACTGGATATGGTAAGGGATATGAAACTATAAAATTTAAAAATTATAATCTTAATGATGAATTATATTGTAAAAATATTACAGATAGATTTAGCGTTAGTAATGATAAAGCTAAGTTAAAATATCCTGTTGGTTTAGTTAGTCTTTCTGAATTACATTTGCTTAAAAAAAGTGATGCCACATCTCCTAATACAACAGGCTTTTATACTATATCACCATTGCGATATTTTACATCTTCTGAAGTAGTGGTTGGAAATTTATTTGATTCAAATAACTTTCAAGCACCTAATGGATACTATTTAACAAATGGACTTCCACCAAATGTAGAATCCTATGTTAGGCCTATGATTACACTTAGTTATGATGCTAGTTATAGTGAGGGTAATGGTAGTGCTAGTAATCCATATGTTATTTATACTAAATAACTATAAAAGTTAAAAAATCTTAAAAATAGGGGTTTACAATTTAAAAATAATATTGTATAATCTAATTCGTGAAGTGACCAAAGACAGTAAGTACAGAAGTAAATCTTACCGAGGAAACAATGAATAATGACGATTATTACTAGTTTCCTTGTCATGAGGAAACTTTTTAATTTATGAAAGGAGACTATATGGCAAGTAAGGAGATACTTAAACAAAAAGAAGCTGTAGTAAAAGAAATAGTTGAAAAATTAGATAATTCTAAAACATTCTTGTTATTAAATTATCAAGGTTTAACTGTTAGTGAATTTGCTCAGTTAAGAAGAAGTTTAAGAGAAGTTAATTCTGATGTAAAAATTTATAAAAATACTCTTATGAATATCGCGTTAAATCAAAAGAATATTAAATTAAATGATTACATGGAAGGACCAAATGCTTATCTTTTTGCTGATTCTATTATTGAACCAATTAAAGTTGTAAGTAAGTTTGTTAAAGAACATCCAGCTCTTGAAGTTAGAGTAGGATATATTGATTCAGAATTTGCTGATAGCAAAGTTATTGCTGAATATGCAACTATTCCAAGTATGGAAGGATTACTTACAATGTTTGCTGGTGGTTTAATGGAACATGTAAGAAATTTAAGTATTGGATTAAATCTATATGTTGAAAAGTTAGAAGAAGGAGGAAATAATTAATATGGCAAAGATTGAAAACAAAGATATTATTGAAGCTTTAAAAGAAAAAACTATTCTTGAAGTTAAAGAATTAGTTGATATGAT
>SFOJ01000043.1 GCA_004552445.1 Mollicutes bacterium | reverse complement strand
GTAATAATTATATTATCGTTATTTTTAGAATCATTACTAATCCATTTATATGTTCCATTTTCAGCAATTTCTTCTTTAAATGTTTCAGGTATATCAATCTTAAAGTATTCGTTTTCATAAGCTTTTACATTACTAATACTTAGTAAAAGTAATGGTATTAATAATATTTTTTTCATCTAATTCACCAAAATAATTATAAGACATTTTAATAAATTTATCAATATTGTTTATTGACCTAACTATATTAGATAGTTATAATTATAATAGGCGATGATATGAAAAATAAAAATGGTTTTACATTAGTTGAGTTATTAGCAGTTATAGCCATATTAGCAATTTTAGTAATAATTGCACTTCCTAATGTAATTAATATGTACACAAAAGCACAAAAGGAAGCATTTTTAACGGAAACTAAGAAATTATATTTGGAATCAGAGAAAAAATATATTTCTTCTTCAATAAGTGGTAGTCCCGTTAAAGTAATAAATTCTGAAGATAATACTAAACTTGATATGACCGGAGAAAAACTACAATATTGTGTTCTTCTTAATAATAACGGAAAGGTAAAAAATTTAAAAGTATCTAATGGTAGATGGATAGCAAGCTTAGATAATAATAAAACAATAGAAGATTTAACCATAAATGATTTAGAAGAAGGAAATTTAGATGATTATGAATGCTCATCTAGTCAAACTTCTGATTCAAAGGTTGTTAATTGTACATTTGGTGGTGAACTTGTAGAAGGTGCAACATATGTAAATGGACAATATACATATAAATACAAGCAACAAGCTATAGAAGTCGGAGAAAATGGAACAGCATGGATACCTGCTGATGATGAAGGGTGGGGTGTACAATTAACTGATTATTATTCTACTGAACCAGTTACAAGTAAAGTTTGTACATATATAGATAATAAACCAATAATGTATATGTCTAAGATGTTTTCAGATTCATATGCAGAAAGTATAGATTTCAGTTCTTTTAATACTTCTAATGTTGTTGATATGTCTTTTATGTTTGTAAGAAGTAGAGTTAAAAATATTGACTTGAGTAATTTTGATACAAGTAATGTAACTGATATGTATTCTATGTTTTCTGATAGTTCAGCCACTACTCTAGACTTAAGTAGTTTTGATACAAGCAAAGTAACAAATATGATTTTTATGTTTTCTAATAGCGCGGCAACAACAGGCTATGCTAAAGATCAAACTACTGCAGATTGTTTTAATAATAAATCTATAACTTACATACCTGATACATTAAAATTTACTGTAAAATAAATAGATACATAAGTATCTTTTATTTTGTTAGATTTTTCTTTTTGTTTTTGATAATTAATGTTATAATTTATTATAGGTGAAGATATATGAAAAAATTATTTAAGTTATTTATTATTTGTAGTGTTTCTTTTTTATTATTTGGATGTAATAAAGATGATAATAAGTTGGTTATGGTTACTGAAGCTGGGTTTGCTCCATATGAATATCGTGATAGTAGTGGTATTGTTGGAGTAGATGTTGATATAGCTCGTGAGATAGCTGCTGCTATGGGAAAGGAATTAGAGATTAAAGATGTTGCTTTTGATTCTTTAATTAATGAGCTTAATTCTGGTAAAGCTGATTTTGCTGCTGCTGGAATGAGTATTAATGAAGAAAGAAAAAAAGAAGTAGATTTTTCTATTGAATATGTTTCTAGCAAACAAGTAGTTGTTGTTAGAAAAGATTATAATAAAATAAAAAATATTAATGATTTAAATGGCAAAACTATAAGCGTTCAACTTGGTAGTGTAGCAGATACTTATGTTACTAAAAATTTTAAGAATTCTAAAATAGTTCGTCAAAAGAAATTCTTGAGTGCTGCTGAAGATGTTAAAGCTAAAAAATCAGAATGTATTATTATGGATGAATTACCTGCAAAAGAACTTGTTAAAAATAATAGTGAACTTACTATATTAAAAATAGAGTTATTTACAGATAAATATGCTATTGCTGTTAAAAAAGGAAATACTGAATTATTAAATAAAATAAATGAAGTATTAGAAAAATTAATTGAAGAAGGGAAAATAGAAGAATTTGTTATTAATCATTCTTCTTAGTGTTATATGTCTGATTTATTAAATAAAATATATGATAATTTTTATAAAACAGTTATATTTGATAATAGATATGAATTGATACTTGAAGGTCTTAAAAATACTCTTATTATATCTTTAGGTGCTTTAATTATTGGTATATTAATTGGTTCGATAATATCTATTATTAGATATACTAATAAGCATACGGGTAAATTTAAAATATTAAATAGTATTAGTAAGTTATATGTTATGGTTATAAGGGGAACACCGAGTGTTCTTCAACTTATGATTATGTATTATATAATATTTAAGACTTCTACATTATATCCTGTTATAGTTGGTATGCTTGCCTTTGGTATTAATAGTGGAGCATATAGTTCTGAAATACTTAGAAGTGGTTTTGATAGTATAGATGATGGTCAAGTTGAAGGTGGTCTTGCACTTGGACTTACTTTTAGTCAAACATTAATTCATATAATAATACCTCAAGCTGTTAAAAATAGTTTAGCTGCTATGGGTAATGAATTTATAACACTTGTAAAAGAAACTGCGATTGCAGGATATATTGGTATTACTGATTTGACTAAAGCATCTGATATTATAGCATCTAACACTTATGACTACTTCTTTCCATTGATTATGATAGCTATTATATATTTATTAATAACAGGACTTCTAAGTAAACTTATGAAGAAGATAGAAAGGAAGTTAGATGTAAATTGATAAAAGTAGATAATATTAGTAAGAAATTTGATAATAAATATATATGGAAACATCTTAGTTTTGATATACCTGATAATGAAAAATTATTAATAATTGGTCCTTCAGGATGTGGTAAAACTACTCTTATTAGATGTCTAAATGGTTTTGAAAAAATAGATAGTGGTAAAATACTTTTAAATGGTGTTAATATTAAAGATATAGATGAAGTTACACTTAAAAGTAAAGTTGGAATGGTCTTTCAAAATTTTAATTTATTTCCACATTTAACTGTTGGTGAAAATATTGCTCTTGCTCCTAAAATATTAAAACTTGGTAATAAAGTAGAAATAAAAAAAAGAGTAAGTGAACTATTAAATCAAGTTCATATTCTTGATAAAATTGATAGTTATCCTAAAAGACTTAGCGGTGGAGAAAAGCAAAGAGTTGCAATAGCAAGAGCACTTGCAACTAAACCTGAAATAATATTATTTGATGAACCAACTAGTGCTTTAGATCCTGGATCTATAAATGATTTATTAGAACTTTTAGATGAACTTTCTAAAACAACTACAATAGTAGTTGTAAGCCACGAAATGGATTTAATTGAAAATTATGCTGATAAAATATTATTCTTAAAAGACAAAGGTATTTTAGAATATGGAACTAGAAAAGAAATATTAAATAGTAAAAATATTGAGATTAGAGAATTTTTAGGGAAAGAATAGGGAAGATAAAATATGAATGTTGAAAAAAATGGTTTTACATTAACAGAGTTACTAGCTGTAATAGCAATAATATCTATTCTTACTTTAATGGCAGTACCTGCTGTTATTAAAATTTATAATGATAGTGTTATTAAAACAATGCGTGTACAAGAAAATGAAATTAAGCATGCTGCGAATTTGTTTGTTGAAGACTATTGTAATGATCCATTAGATCATAGTTTGATTTGTCCACAAAGTTATAGTAAACCAGTTAATAATAAAAAAGTAGTTTGTCTTAGCGATCTTCAAAATAGTAAAGATAAATATATAAGTAGTGTAAAATATAAAGATTCAGATTGTAAAGGCTATGTGACATATTATTTAGATGAAAATACAGGTATTTATGGTAATGAAAAAACATATTTATTTTGTGGTTTAAAAGAAGATGGAACATATGAGTATGTAACTGATAATAATTATGATATTAAAGAATATTGTAGTTGTAATGATGATGAGTTATGCCCAAGGTGATACTGAGGAATTAAGCTGCACTTTTGATGGAGAAATGGTACAAGGAGCAGAATTTGTTAAAGGACAATATACTTATAGATATATGTAAGAAAGTACTAACTCATCGAGTGATCTTGCATGGGCAAATATTCAAGAAGATGGATGTGGAGTTCAACTTA
>SFOJ01000015.1 GCA_004552445.1 Mollicutes bacterium | reverse complement strand
TTGCATATAAAATATCTAAACACAATGATAATAAATTAGTTATGGATACATTAAATGAAGCAATATTCAAAAGAAAAGATGTATCTGGTTTAATCCTGCATTCGGATCAAGGATTTCAGTATACATCTTACGAATACAAAGCTATCTGTAATTCTAATAATATTCAAATATCAATGTCTAGAAAAGGAACACCAATTGATGATTCACCAATGGAATCTTTTCATGGAATATTAAAGAAAGAAACTCTGTATAATAACGAAATATCTTCAATACAAGAATATCAATTACTTGTAGAAGATTGGATATTATTCTACAATACTTCTCGGATAAAATCAAAAAGTTCAAGAAATTAATCTTGAACTACTTTTTTATTTTTGTGAACTATTTGGGGTTCACTTCATTTCTACTACTTAATTTATTATAATCCTAGAGAAGCTTTATCAACTTTTAGTCCAGGACTCATAGTTGTTGAAACACTAATGTTTTTAACAAAAGTACCTTTAACAGCTGTAGGTTTATTTTTAACTATTTCATTAACGATAGCTCTTAAATTTTCTTCAAGTTTATCTTCGCTAAATGATAATTTTCCAATTGACATATGAACATTTCCATAAGAATCATTCTTATATTCAACCATACCTTTTTTAATATTGCTGATAGCATCTTTAACATTAGTAGTAACTGTTCCAAGTTTTGGGTTTGGCATTAATCCTTTAGGACCTAAAACTTTACCAAGTTTACCTAATAATGGCATCATTTCTGGAGTAGCAACGATTGTATCGAAATCGAACCAATTTTCTTTTTCAATTTTTTCAATCATATCTTCAGCTCCGCAATAATCTGCTTCACTAGCTTCAGCAGCTTTAGTCTTAGTAACAACTAAAACTCTTTTAGTCTTTCCAGTTCCGTTTGGAAGAACAAAACTTCCTCTAATATTTTGATCAGTTTTTTTAGCATCAATATTTAATTTTAATACTAAATCTACTGATTCATCAAATTTTCTAGGTTTAAGACTTTTTAGTACTTTTATCGCTTCAGTAACATCATAGCTTTTATTTTTTTCTACGTTACTTAATGCTTCCACATACATTTTACTATGTTTTTTCATAAACTTAACCTCCTTATGTGGTAATTGGATTATCTATATTTCTCACGAATAATATTTTTTTAATTATTCTTCGCTTGCTTTTTCTTCGTCTTCTTTAGATTGTTCTGTTGATTCTACTTCAACACTAGCACCTTCAGCCATTGCCTTAGCGCTTTCTTCCATTTCTTCTAGAGCTTCTTCTAATTTAGCAGCTTGAGCTTCAGCTTCAGCAGCTTCTTTAGCATGTTCAGCTAATTCTGAATCATTAAGTCCTTTAATTGCAACACCCATATTTCTTGCAGTTCCAGCAACTATATTAATAGCAGCTTCTTGATCATATGCATTTAAATCAGGCATTTTGATTTCTGCAATCTTAGCGATGTCATCTTTAGAAATAGTTGCAACAATGTTATTAGCACCTTTTGTACTACCTTTTTCAATTCCAGCTGCTTTCTTAATTAATGATGCAGTTGGTGGAGTTTTTAATACGAAGTCAAATGTTCTATCTTCATAAATAGATACTTCAACTGGTATGATATCTCCCATTTTTTCTCTTGTTGCTTCATTGTACTTTGTACAAAATTCTTGTAGATTAATTCCTGTAGGTCCAAGTCCAGTACCGATTGGTGGAGCTGGTGTTGCTTTACCTGCTGGAATTTGTAATTTGATTTTCTTTACAACATTCTTTGCCACGAAAAACACCTCCTATATATTTTAGTTATTTTTTTTCGCGAGTGGTTCCGCGATAATCCTTTAATCTCCCACTTCTAATTTATATCACCTGATATAAATCGACTACTTGATAATAGCATAAAAGTTCTATAAAATCAAGGAAAATAAGCATATTATTAATGATTATTATGAAAAAAATTAAAATCATTGGTGTTTTTATTATGATGTGTTTATCTTTTTTATCACATTTTATGTATGAATGGTGTGATAACTTTTTATTTAGTATATTTTTTCCTGTTAACGAAAGTATATGGGAACATATGAAATTATTAATTACTCCAGTGTTAATTTATGCACTAATTGAGTATTTTATTTATTATAATAATTGGTATTATTTTGTATTTAATTATTTATTTGTTATTTAATCATTTCTTTGCTCATAATATAATTGTGTCTATAGTACTTTTATTTTTTGATTATATCTTTATTTCTTTTGTTAGTTATTTAATTATTAATACTAGAAAGATTAAATATTCTAAGACTATTGGTAATTTATTAATCATATTTATTTATTTTATGTTCTATTATTTAACTTATTATCCATTACATTATTATATTTTTTATGATACAAAAAATAAAGTTTATGGCATTATAAAAGAGGATTAATTCCTCTTTTATAGTTCTATAATTTTATGTTTGTTTGGATCAACAAGTATTTTAATTGCATCATCCATACCATTTGTTAGTCTTTCATATGCCTTTTGTACATCGTCAAGTGTTACTATATCATCTATGTATTTTGCTAAGTTAATTTTTCCTTTTGATGCTAGTTCAATTACATCATCAAATTCTTCTCTCTTATAACCAATTGAACCTTTGATATTAATTTCTTTCATAACGCCCATTACTAAAGGTATTTGTACCATTCCTAGTGATATACCTACTAATGTTAAATTTCCATTTGGTTTTGTGAACATTAATCCATTAGATAAAGCATGACTATTTCCACAACAATCACATACAACATCAAATCCTTCTCCATTAGTACGTGTCATTAACTTTTCAGTTAATTTTGGATCTAGTGCATTAAACCATTCATCTGCTGCTCCTAATTTTACTGATTTTGCTCCTCTCGCTTCATTAGTTTCAGTTAGCGCTATATATGATGCTCCTTTTAATCTTAAGAATTCTGCTGTTAAAAGTCCAATGATGCCTCCACCTATTACTAAACATTTGTCACCTTTTTTAACGTTTGATACATTCGCAGCTCTAAGTCCTACTGCAGCTGGTTCTATCATTGCACCTACTTCATAACTAACGTTATTAGGAAGTGGTCTTACCATATCTTCACGTACTAGAACTCTACCACCTAATCCACCTGGGAAGTCTAAACTAAGTCCTATTGCATGTGTCCATGTTTCACTACATAATTGGACATTACCATCTTTACAATTTTTGCATTTTAAGCATGGACTAATTGGAAGAGCAGTAACTCTATCTCCTTCTTTATACTTTTTACTGTTAGCAGCATCAATAACAATACCACTAAACTCATGTCCCATTATTAAATTTTTAGGATTTCCTTCTACCCAATAATGAATATCAGAGCCACAGATACCAACTTTTAATACATCGATTAAAATATATCCTTCTCTACCAACCATATTTTCCTTTTTCTCAACTTCTATTTTTCTAGCACCTTTTAAAACAGCACTTCTCATTAATATCACACCCTATTCTTTAATAATTTTATCATAACTAAATAAAAAATGCATTATTTTTAATGCATTTTTTTAATAATTTTCTGCTTTTAATTCCATGTAACTTTCTGGATGTTTACATACTGGACAAACTTTTAAAGCTTTCTTTCCTTTATATATATGTCCACAATTTCTACAAATCCAAATTTTTTCTTCATTACGTTCAAATACTAGATTGTTTTCAATATTTCCAACTAATTTCATATATCTTTCTTCATGATGCTTTTCAATTTCACCAACTTTTTCAAATAATATTGCGATATTGTCAAAGCCTTCTTCTCTTGCAGTCTCTGCAAACTCTTTGTACATTTCTGTCCATTCATAGTTTTCACCTGCAGCAGCATCTTTTAAATTTTCAATAGTACTTGGAACACTTCCACCATGTAATTCTTTGAACCAAAGTTTAGCATGCTCTTTTTCATTATTTGCAGTTTCTTCGAATATTGAAGCGATTTGTTCGTATCCATCCTTTTTAGCTTGACTAGCATAATAAGTGTATTTATTTCTAGCTTGACTTTCACCAGCAAATGCTGCTAAAAGATTCGCTTCAGTTTTACTTCCTTTTAATTCCATTTTATTACCTCCTTGTAAGTTTTACTTACTAATTAAGTATAACATTTATAAATAAAAAGTCAAGTTAGTTATCACTAACTTGGCTTTTATTTTTTTGTATAATCCATATATAACTCTGGAGTTATAATTTCATCATCATAAAACTTACCAGTTTTACTTAATATTTTTATATTTAAATCACTATCTACTTCAATTAAATATTTTATAGAATAATCTTTCTCTTTGTTTTCCTTTTGTGCATTAATATACTTTATTTCTATTTCTGCCGTTCCTGTTTCTAGAGCTCTAAATCTTATTATTTGTTTTGTTTCTAATACTTTATCTTGATCTTTGTAAAGAAACTCATCGCCCTCAGATTGTATTACATTTGAATTTAATACTGTTGTTTGCCATACATATCCATTTTCAGCATCACAGTTAAGTTCTAATTTCATCATGTTTCCTTTTTGTTCTTTATTACACCCAAATATTATAATTAACATTAGTAGTATTACGCATATAATTTTTATTTTTTTCATACTTCCTCCGTATAGGTTAATTATATCAAAAAAATATTATATCTCATCTATTTTTTTAGAAACTTGAATTAGGTCAACTTCTACTGGTGTTTCTTGTCCGAATAAGTCGATAAGTACTGTTAATTTTTCATTTTCTTTATCTTCGCTTTCAATCTTACCATACATACCCTTGAATGGACCATTTATAATTGTTACAGTGTCTCCTACTTCTACATCTGTATTAATTGGTGTAGTTGTATCTACTCCATCTCCAATAAACTTCTTAACTTCTTCTGGTGATAGTGGAATTGGTTTCGCTCCTTTTCCTGAAGAACCAATAAATCCTGTAACTCCTGGAGTATTACGAACAACATACCAAGCTTCATCGCTCATTATCATTTCGATAAGAACATATCCTGGGAACATCTTTTTAACTTTTTCTTTTTTTACTCCATCTTTTACTTCAATTTCTGTTCTTTCTGGAATAATAACTCTAAAAATATTATTTTCCATTCCCATACTTTCACGTCTAGATTCTAAATAATCTTTAACTTTTTGTTCATGTCCGCTGTAAGCATTAACAACATACCATAATTTCTTTTCTTCCATTAGAATAACCCCCTAACAAATGCAAATAATGCATCTAAACCATAAAAGAATAGTCCAAAGAATACTAGCATTACTACTGTTATACAAGAATATTTTACTAATGTTTTTCCATCTGGCCATTTTACTGTTTTAGCTTCTTTTTTTACTCCTTTAAAGAAACTTTTAATTTTTTTCATTCTACCCTCCAAAAAAAAACACTTTCATGTGTTACCTAGATAATACCATAATTATAAGGCAAATTCAAGTGTTTTTAGTTAATTTCAATTATATCCTTTATCATTATTTTAGTTCCATCTATTGTTAAAAGATAATTATAACTTTTTGATATTATTATATAATCATTTTCTTCATTTTTTGTTTTTATATGGAATTTCTTTTTATAAATGAAATCATTTGCTCTAAAGAGTTTATTTATTTTTTTTTGAAGAGTATATTCATCTAATAGTTTTACTTCTTCAACAAGTTCATCATTATCTTTATATGAATAGAATACTTCTTTGTTGTTATCAATTTTTTTATTTATTTTGTTAACGTATATCTCAGGTATTTTTTTCATTCTACCACCTAAGATATTATATTATTTTAGTATTCTATATATTCACGTCTTTTTATATCTTTTTCTTTTATTGATTCACGTTTATCATATAATTTTTTTCCTTGGCATACACCTAATTCTACTTTTGCTTTTCCTCTTACAAAGTATATTTTTAATGGAATTAGTGTATATCTTTTAGTAGTGACTTCATTATCTATTTTTATTATTTCTTTTTTATGAAGTAATAGTTTTCTTTCTCTTCTTTCATCATGATTAAATATATTTCCTTCTTCGTATTTACCGATATACATATTAGTTAGATATACTTCATTGTTTTTAATCCTTGCGTATGAGTCATTTATATTAGCATTTGCTTTTCTTAAACTTTTTATTTCTGTTCCTTTAAGTTCTATTCCTGCTTCATAAGTATCTTTTATAAAATAATCATAATGTGCTTTTCTATTAAGTATTTCCATTTTATAACTTCCTTACTAGTGCAAAATCTATTTCACGTTTATCAGGATTACTTCCTATACAAGAAACAAGTATTTTATCTCCATATCTATAAACAACTCTACCTTTTTTAGTATATCCATATACCGCTTCGTTATATTCATATGGGAATGGTTTTATATGTTCTGCAATGAACTGTTCTATTTCATTTGGATCTGTTAGACTTTCTAATTCTTTTGCATCTTCTTCATTAATTATAAAATCTACTTTACCTTCTATATATTTATCAGTTGTTTCTGCAAAGAATGAATTTTGCATTGGACTATCTATTGTTGCTTCGAATGTTTTACCTATCTTATCTTCCATAAATACTGCATCGTAATAGTCATCTACTGCATATTCACATTCAGCACTTGTTCTTTCACACTCTGATATGTGATCACATACTTCAGTTAAATATGATGCCCAGAATCTTAAATTTTCTTCGCTATAATCTTTTTCTATTAAGAATACTCTAAATATTGTATGTACAAGTAAATCTGCCATTCTTCTGATTGGAGAAGTAAAGTGGCAATAATCTTCTAATCCTAAACCAAAGTGTCCTTCGTTCTCAGGTGAGTATCTTGCTTTTTGCATACTTCTTAATAATTTTTTACTAAATACTCCATAGTGTTCATCATCTTTTAGGTATTCAAGTAAATCTCTAACATCTCTACTACTTACGTTTTCCGGATTAATTTTCTTTGGATAATTTACACCAAATACACTAAGCATTGTCATGAAGTCTTCAATTTTCTTAGGATTTGGTTTTTCATGAATTCTAAATACGAATGGTACCATTTGAGGAATTATTTCTGCTAAGGCACTGCATACAAATCTTGTAAATCCAACATTAGCATAAATCATGTGATTTTCAATAATATGTTCAGCTTCTCTTTGTACGCGTGGCTGTATATCTATAAGTTTGTCATTTTCATCAAATATTTGTTTCTTTTCTGCATTTGAATCAAAATCACATTTTCCTTCTTTTGAAAGTCTATTATCCATTACTTTAGATATTTTATGCATTAATTTAATAATATCACTAAGAGGTATATTAACTTCGTTACCTGGTTTAAAGTCTTCTAATTTGTTAAATTCTAATAATCTTTCAGGTGTTATACAGTTTTTAAATGCAATATCATTTATTGTTTCATTTGCTTTAACTGTGTATTTTATGGTTGTATAGTCTTTAGTATCTTCTGTTTCTTTTCCTTCTAAAATATCTTGAACAGCATCATAGTTCATTTTCTTTTTAGACTTAATAACTGATAAGAAAACTTCTTGATTTACTATACGACCTGAATGATCTATTTCAAGTCTACAACTTACCGCATATCTATCTTCGTTTGGATTTAATGAACATATTCCATTTGATAATTCTATTGGAAGCATTGGTCCAACTTTATTAGCCAAATAGTCTGAGTTTCCTTTACTTTCTGCGTATTTCCATATTGCACTACCCATTTTTACATAGTAACTAACATCTGCAATATCTACTGTAATTTGAAAATTTGCATTTGGACATATTTCATCTTGAACAGCATCGTCTATATCTTTAGTATCTTTACCATCCAATGTGGTTGTTGTATCTC
Organism: Mollicutes bacterium; assembly: GCA_004552445.1. Lineage (GTDB taxonomy): Bacteria > Bacillota_I > Bacilli_A > RF39 > UBA660 > CAG-1000. Next base: position 12,279 of record SFOJ01000015.1, on the reverse strand, counting down.
CTCTTAAGTCTCGTCTTCCAAGTTTTAATTCTTTATCTATTTCATCTGGATCTAAACTTTTAGGAAATTTCTTTGCTTCTTCTTTTGCATCTTCTGGAACTTGTACACTTACTCCAAATTCACTTGCTATCATAGCTATTTCAGTATCATTTCCAGGCGCGTTCTTATGACCAATTACTCTATCTATTTTGGCTAATACCTTTCCTTTTGAAATATCTTTTACATAATCTATATGTACAATTAAACCATCTACTAAACTAAATTCAGTATCTTTTGTATCTACCACTACTTCATATGGTAGTTCTTTATCAAGTGGGACAATTTTGTATACACCATCTATATCTACTACTTCAGCTAGACTTCTACCTAACGAACGTTTTAACACTCTTATTACTTTTCCTTCATTCTTTTCTTTATTAACATAATCTACAAGAACTGTATCATTGTTACTGGCACCTTTCATATTATTTTTAGCAATGAAAATATCTGGTCCATCTTTTACTAGAAGATGTGCATTTCCTTTTTCATGCATATCTAAAACACCAGTGATTAGTTCATTCTTTTTATATGCATTTCCACTAGTTTGTCTAAGTATCCCATCTCTACATAAACTATCAAGTTCATCCATTACTTTTCTATAATCTTCTACTGTACTATTTTTGTATAGCATATTAACTATTTCAATTGGATTTAAACTTCTATTTTCTCTTTCAATTATTTCTAATATTTTTTCTCTCATATTTACCTCTATTACCATTTTAACATATAAATTAAAAAGTTCATAATAGATTTATGAACTTTATTAATATTTTTATACAGATAAAACCATTGAAAGTATTATAAATGCAAAACCTAATACATAAGTAAGTCTTGTTATAAATTTTTCAAATCCTCTTTCTTTTGATTTACCTAAAAGTACACTATTTCCACCAGTTATAATTTGACTTGCATCACTAGCTTTATTACTTTGTAATAATACAACAACTATTAATATAACTGATACTACTAATAAAACTTTTTCCATGTTTTTCTCCCTCGTGAGATATTATACTATATTTATTGTATATTTACAAGAATTAGTTTTTTTCTTCTATTTCTTCTTCTATCTTAAGTAGTCTATTGAATTTACAAATTCTTTCTCCACGTGATACTGAACCAGTTTTAACAAATGGTATATTTAATGCTACTGCTGCATCTATGATAAACGTATCTGTTGTTTCTCCACTTCTATGTGACATAATACATGTATAATTATTCTTTTTAGCAAGTACTATTGTTTCTAGCATTTCGTAGAATGTACCTATTTGATTTGGCTTAATTAGGATTGAATTACAAAGTCCATTTTCAATACCATGTTCAAGTTCTTTTTTATTTGTAACAAATAAATCATCACCAACTATATTTATTTCTTTTCCTAATCTATCGGTTATTAGTTTAAATCCTTCGTAATCATTTTCATCATAAGGATCTTCTATTGAAATGATTGGATAATTTTTAACTAAATCAAGATAGTAATCTAATAGTTCCTCTTTATTTAAGAATTTATCCTCTATTTTATATGTTTTAGTTGCTTCGTTATATAATGAAGATGCAGCTACATCAAGAGCAATAAATACATCTTTTGCTGGTACATATCCTGCAGTTTCTATTGCTTTAACTATGTAGTTCAATGCTGTTTTATTTGTCTCTAGGTTTGGTGCGAATCCTCCTTCATCTCCTACTGACGTTGCAAGACCTTCGTTATCTAAAAGCTTTTTTAGAGCGTGAAATACTTCACTTGCACATCTAAGATCTTCTTTAAATGATTCTCTTTTTGGTACAATCATAAATTCTTGAATATCTATATTATTTTTAGCATGCATTCCACCATTTACAATATTAAACATTAATCTTGGTATTTTCTTTTCTCTTGGATTTAGATATTCATACACTTCTTTGCCTGCTTCAAGAGCTGCTGCCTTTACACACGCAAGGCTTACCCCTAAAGTTGCATTTGCTCCTAATTTACTTTTATTTGGTGTTCCGTCTATTTCAATCATTTTAGTATCAATTTCTTTTATTTGTGATACATCAAATCCTAAAATTGCATCTTTAATAAGTGTATTTACATTGTTTACTGCTTTTAATACGCCTTTTCCACAATATCTTTCATCATTATCTCTAAGTTCTAATGCTTCTCTACTACCTGTTGATGCTCCTGATGGTACAGCAGCAACTGCTTTAATACCTTTTTCAGTAGTTACTTCTACTTCAACAGTTGGATTTCCTCTAGAATCAAGAATCTCTCTTGCTTTTATGTTTATTATTTTGCTCATAAATATACCCTCCAATTATTTACATATTCATTATACTATTTTTTTTGATAATATGCTATAATATTGTTGTTAAAAAGGGAGCGAAATTATGGATATAAAAGAAATTAAGCCTGAGGTTTTTAGTGAATATGCTAAGAATCATATACTAAAAAACTTCTTTCAAACTAAAGAATATGGAGATTTAATGATTCATAGTGATTTTTCTGTAATGTATGTTGGGGCATATCACAAAGGTATGATTGTTGGAGCTAGTTTAATTCTATACAAATCTATTGGTCCTAATATGAAATATGGATATGCTCCTCGTGGTTTTTTAATTGATTTTTATGATGAACCTCTTCTTAAAACTTTTAGTAAAAAAATCAAAGACTATTTTTTCATGAAGGGTTTTGCATTTATAAAAATTAATCCAGAAATAACTTATTCAGTAATTAATTTTGATGATAAAAGTAAATTAATCAATTCAAACAGTAAACAACTAGTTGCTGAACTTAAAGAACTTGGATATGATAAATTGAGAGATAATTTATATTTTGAATCTCTTCTTCCTAAATATACTCCAGTTATATATTTACCAACATACGATTTTAATGTTCTTGATAATAAATTAGTTTCTGATATGAAAGAATCAGAATTGAAAGGTGTTAGTATCGTGAGTGGCAATGAAGATGATATTGAAAAATTCTATTCATTTGTTAGTGATAAAGAAAGTAAAACTTCTACATACTATAAATTTTTTTATAAAGAATTTAAAAAAAGTGATATGGTTGACTTATTAATGGTTAATTTAAACTATGAAACATATGTTAAATATTTACAAAAACAATATATTTATGAACAAGAAAAAAATGATGATATTAATAAAGCTTTTCAAAACAATCCAAACGATTCATCACTTTATGCTCAAAAAACTAAAAGTGATGATATTATGAATAGAATTTCTTCTGATATAGCTCTTGCTAATCAAAGAATGAAAGAAAATACGCTTAAAGAAATTTTAGGAGCTGCTTTTGTTGTTAAATATGAAGGAAGAGTTACTATTATAATCTCCGGTTATAATAAAGATTTTCAAGGTATTGATATTAAAACATATATTTTCTATAAAATTATTGAAGAATATAAGAAGGCAGGATATTTATATCTGGATATGTATGGAATTACAGCTGACTTTACTGATACTAATCCGTACAAAGAATTAAATGAATTTAAATTAAAATTTAAACCTACAGTTTATGAATATATTGGAGAATTTGATTTAATTGTTAATAAACCATTTCATCAGCTATTGTGGTCAACAAACAAAATTCAAAAGGAATTTTATAAACCTGCAATAAAAAGAACTTCTAATCTGTAGAAGTCTTTTTTTTATTCTATAAAATATTTGATTTTAAAATAAAAATATGTTTTAAACATATTTTTCTAAATCTTTGGGTACTTTGTCATTTATAATCATGTCAATAATTTTATTCTCTTTTTCTTCTGATACTTCTTTTCCAGTTATATCTGATAACTCATGTATTATTTCCCTTAGTGTATCTTTATTTTTGAAATTTCCTTCTTGTAACTTTCTTGCTAAGCCAATTATTGTGTCTTTATCTACATTTGTTTTTTCTGTTATCCTATTAAAAAGATTATCATTCACATATATCACCTAATCTATTATATGTAAATAATAATCTTTTGTCCTAAAAATTAAACATTAACCATTCTGGCTTATAAACCATCAATACTCCAATAATTATCATTATTAATCCACCGATAAGATGAGAATATTTTCCATATTTATTTGAAATAGCTTTAATTTCAAGTGTTTTCATTGCTATTACAAATATTATTATGTCATCAATCATAAAGAACAATACATATAAAATGGAATAAAGAATTTGTCCAACTTTACCAACTTCATTAATTGCAAGTATTTGTGTAAACATTACTGGAAGTCCAAGAGAACATAGTAGTTCAATAATATTTACTGAAGCAGCTAGTAATACAATTCCCAAAATTGCAAGAATGAATGATTTTTCCTTTATTATTTTTTGTATTGATTTTATTATTCTTTTTCTATTTTTGTTATCAACTACTTCGCATCCATTGTCTTTTTTGAACAAAAAGTTTACTATCTGTAAAACCCCAAAAAGAACTGCAAAAAATGATATTGCTACTCTTATATATAATACTTTATTTAAAAAAACAGCTAGGTTTAACCATGAAAGTAAAAATAAGAAATATACTAATGCGGATGATGCTAAGAATGTAATACCAAGTATCCACATTCTTTTTTTATTTTTCATTCCCAATAACATAGAAATTAAAAATAATAATATCCACATTGCACATGGATTAAATCCATCTACCACTCCTATTAGTATTGCTGAAAGACCTATAGATACATCCTTTGCTTCTTTTGTTCCTAGTAGTGGTATTTTTACTTTTGTATCTTCATATTTTGCTTCATCTTTTCCACTTTCACGTTCTGATACTATACCTAAATAAATGCCAACTTTGTCTTTATAATTTATATTACTATAGTATTCTACAGCATTTTTTATTCTTTCAGGAGTTAGTTCCTTATCAAACCCACTGATTACAGTTTCTCCTATTATCAGGTATGGAATTCCATTTGATTTATCATTTAATATTTCATGAACTTTAGAATATTTTTCTTGATTATCTTTATTATACCAAACTTCATATCTATGAATTTTAATATTCTTATTTTTATCCAAATATGTTTTAAACCACTCTTCTTCTTCAGCACAGTGAGGGCAACCATCACCATAGAATAAATATATATTTAAATCTTTTTCACTTCCAAAAATAATGCATGGGATAAACAAAACTAAAAATAGTAATATATAAGTTATTCTTTTCATAATTCTCCTTCTAGAATTTTTATAAATTCTTCCTTTTTGTGTTCTCCACATAATCTTGTAATTTCTCTATCATCTTCATAAAAAATGAATACTGGTAATATTTTTCCAACATTGAATTTTTCAATATCATCAAAATCATAATCATAATCTTCAAAAACAACATTTTTATACTCTGATTTCAATTCATTAATTATTTTATTCATTATTATGCATGATGGACAACCTAATGAATTTATTTTTACTATTTTCATAATTACTCCTATTTTAAAGTTTTAGATTTTTGTATTTTATAAGTACATTTTACAATAAGTTTTCTACTAAATAGTCTATTAGCAAAAACACCCAATTTTATTGTAAACCCTGGTATTATTATTAATTTGTTTTTCTTCATACATTTTAATGTATACTTTACAACATCTTTACTTTTAAGTGATTTTACTCCAAATTTAACATGAGCTCTTTCATTGAAGCCAGTGTCTACCGGACCAGGACATAATATATTAATTTTCACATTACTTTTATCTCTTCTTAGTTCTTCATAAATTCCCATACTTAAGTTGTAGACATATGATTTAGTAGCATAATATGTAGACATTAGTGGCCCAGGTTCAAAAGCTGCTGATGAAGCAACATTAAGTATTTGACCCTTGTTTTTTTTAACAAAATCCTGTAAAAATAATTTAGTTAAAATATGATAAGTTACTATATTTAAATCTATCATATTTAGTTCATTATCTAAATCACTATCAACAAATTTACCAAATGCTCCAAATCCCGCATTGTTAATTAGCAAATCAACTTTACCTTTATATTTGCTATACAATTTATAAACATTTTCTTTTACACTTAGATCCATCACTTCAATTTCAACATTTGATTTTAATTCTTTAGCTATTTTTTCTAATTTTTCTTTAGATCTTGCTACTAAAATCAAATCATATCCTTCTTTAGAGAGTTCCTTTGCAAAATCAGCTCCTAAACCACTAGATGCACCTGTTATTAAAGCTATCATTATATCACCTATTAATTATTTTAACATAGATTATTACTAAAAAAAAGAATTATGTCATTTGATGTATAAATAAGCAAATGAAAAGAAGTCACTACTTAGCAACTTCTTCAGCTCTTGTTTCTCTAATAACAACAACTTTAATTGTACCAGGATATTGCATTGTATCCTCAATTTTATCTTTAATTTCTCTTGCTATTTTATAACTTGATAAATCATCAATTTCATCTGGTTTAACCATAACGCGTAACTCTCTTCCTGCTTGCATAGCAAATGTTTTTTCTACGCCTTCCATTGAATTTCCAATATTTTCCAATTCTTCAAGTCTTTTAACATAATTTTCTAATGAATCATTTCTAGCTCCAGGTCTTGATGCACTTAAAGCGTCTGCTATTGCTACCAATTCAGAAATTATGTATTCTGCTTTTTTATCACCATGATGTGATTCAATAGAATTTATAACAACTTTATCTTCACCATGCTTTTTAGCAATATCTGCTCCGATTTCAACATGACTTCCTTCCACTTCGAAGTCAATAGCTTTTCCTATATCATGAAGTAATCCAGCTCTTTTAGCAAGCTGTACATTTTCACCCAATTCACTTGCCATAAGTCCTGCTAAATGTGCAACTTCTTTACTGTGTGCTAATGCATCTTGCCCATAACTTGTTCTAAATGCTAGTTTACCAATTAGTTCAACTATTTCTGGATCAACCTTAGATATTCCCAATTCAAATAGAGCTTCTTCACCTTTTTCACGTATTATTTTTTTATAGTCTTCACAAACTTTATCGTATAATTCTTCTATTCTTGCTGGATGAATTCTTCCATCTTTGATAAGAGTTTCTAATGTTACTTTTGCTATTTCTCTTCTTAGAGGATCAAATGATGATAAAACAATTACTTCAGGAGTATCATCTATTATTAAATCTACTCCTGTTACTGCTTCGATTGTTCTGATATTTCTACCTTCTCTTCCAATTATTCTACCTTTCATTTCATCATTTGGTAATTCAATAGTGCTTACTGTTTGTTCACTTGTAACATCACTAGAATATCTTTGCATACTTGAAACGATTAGTTCTTTTGCTTTTCTATCTGCTTCAAGTTTAGCTGCATCTTCACGTTCTTTTAAGTAGATTGAAATCTCTTTTCCCATTTCATCTTCTACTTTTTTCAATATTGTTTCTCTAGCTTTTTCTTTTGAAAAACCTGAGATTTTTTCTAAAAGAGCAATTTGCTCTTTTATTATACTCTCCATTTTTGCATCTTTTTCTTGAATTTCTTTTTGTTGTGCCAATAAATCTTTATCTTTTTGATCTAAGTTTTTTTCTCTTTCAGTTAATAATTCATCACGTTTATCTAAACTTTTCTCCCTGTTATCAATTCTTTGACTTAGTTCATTAAGTTCTTTTTTCTTTTCCTTAATTTCTGCATCAGTTTGATTTTTTAACTTGTAACTTTCTTCTTTTAACTCAAGAATACCATCTCTTTTTGCTTTTTCAGCCTCTTTTTTAGCATCTTGAATTAGTTTATCAGCTTCTTTTTGTGCTGCGCTTACTTTTAATTTATTTACAATTATCATGATGAAAGCGCCCACAAGCAATCCAACTACTACAAGCAAAATGGAGATAATTACATTATCCATAATTTTCCTCCATTACTTTCTAGAAGTCTATTAAACCTCTATTTATATTGTAAAATTTTTGTGTTTTAAAGTCAATAATATTTTTATAGTTAAAAATAGGTTATATTTTAACCTACTTTTACTCTCTTTTTTCCTTTATTTATTTTTAATAGAATAATTATAAACAATATTATTGCTGTTATATATATTTTATTAATCCATAAAAATGATGCAATACTAAATGTTAAATTTTCATTGTATATAAGTTCAAATGTTTCTAAAATTTCATCATTTAATTTAATTTTTACTTTTCCTAATGTTGTTCCTTTCTTTGTAAAATATGAAATTTCTTTTATTCCATCATATTCGTATTTAATACTATCTTTGTTGAAATCATTCTTTAAATAATATTTATATTCTTGCGATGAATGTATATCTATATTTTTTTCCTTTGCATATTTTGTCTTTAAATTTACCACCACATCATTTTTTGTCAATATATATTTATATGAGTAATTGTTAGAAAAATACTTATATGTCGATATTGCATCTAAAATATGTGGTGATTTTTTGTTTGAATATGCATTTAACGTAACTAATAAATAATTTACATTGTCTATTCTTGCAGTAGATGCTAAACAATTTCCAGCAAGCCTTATATATCCTGTTTTTGCTCCGGTAATATAAGATATATCTTCGCCAATTTTTTTATTATATGTTTTTAACGTACTATTAATTTTCTTTCCATTTGTTAAAACATATTCTTTTGCTTCAAATATCTGTTTAAATTTTTTATTTTTTAATGAGTATTTTAGTATTTCAGCCACATCATATGCTGAACTATAATTGTCTTTACTATACAAGCCAACTACATTTTCAAAGTGTGTATGTTTAAGTTTTAATTCTTTTACTTTATTGTTCATCAATCCTATAAAATCTTTATAATTACCTGATATAGATATAGCTAGAGCATTTACACAGTCTGCAGCACTTGGAAGCATTGCACCATATAATAAATCGTTGTATGTTACAATATCACCAGACTTCAATCCTATTTTTGCCACATCCCATTCAATATTGTTAACCATATCTTTTGTTATAGTTACTTTTTCATCAAAATCAGTAATATTTTCAATTGCAACTATGATTGTCATGATTTTTGTTAAACTTGCAATTTGTGTCTCTTCGTTCTCATTTTTTTGCATTAGTATTTTATTATCATTTAGATTATATAAAATATATTTATCACTTATTAAATCCAAATTCTCTGCAAAAACATTACAAAATAATAATATGATATTAAGTGCAAATATTACTTTATTTAAATTATTTCTTCTGGCCATATTTTTTCTTCTCTGTCATCATAAAATCTGTTATTTTTGTTTCAATTTCTATTGCACCTTTTGGATCAATATTTGATATGTAGACATTTTCTTTAACTGTATCAATTTCTATGTCGCTCCAAATTAAATTTTTTATAACTTTTAGGTCATTATACATATCTGGAGTAATAGTTGTAAAAAAATACCCCCATAATAATCTTTTTTGACCTATAACTATTCTTTTGTTCGTTAAAGCTACCGCACATGAATTTATTATCATAAATGAACTTGTATTTTTTTGTGCACAAAAAGCGTATAGAACTTCTTCTCCTGGATTTAAGTGTCTTTCTATCACAGATGAATGTGCTTTAGTACGAAAAGCTACAGTTTTTGGATATTCTCTCTTAAACTTTCTAACCATTTGATATATATTCATATTAACCACCTTCTTTGATTTTACATTATTTTATGTCAAAACTCAAGTTTATCTTTTTCATAGTTAAACTAATTTTCTATTTTTATAAATGATAATACGTCGTTTAAAATCGTTGTAGCTCTGGATGCTATAAAATCATATTTCCATTTTTTTATTTTATGTATGTAATTAAAGATAACATATGTTTTACTGTTAGTATAATCTATCCATATTCCTAGGTAGTTTTCTCTTTTTTTAACCGCTTCTTCATATTCTTTTAGTCTATTCGTATCAAACGATTCTACATACCCACTCTCAAAATAGATATTACCAAATTTATAACTTTTCAAACCATTATTTAATACATCTTCAATTCTTTGCTCTAAATTTGTTGGTATAAAATACTTTCTAAACATTTCATTGTAATCATATTTAAATCCTAATTCTTTGGCAATAATTTCATCACTTTCTTTATATCTAGATGATTTTCCAAATGTTGAATCATTTAAAAAAGCCATATATATTTGAAATTTTTGTTCATCAGAAAAATCATAATATTTCTTAAATTCTTTAAAAATGAATAGTGCTGTTGCACATGTATCTGATATTATTGCTGAACTAATCTTATTGCTATTTGGGTGATGATCTATACATCCCAATATATTCGCCTCTGGACCTACTGATTGTAAATAATCGTTGTGATCAACCAAAAAAAATGTATGTTCTTTTATTTCATCTTTTTTTATTATTGTTGGGCTGAAATTCATGCATGCATCAACCATCTTTTGATTATAAGTATCAAAATTATATTTTTCTTCTAATATAGCATAAGTAGCTGTAATACCAAATTTATTTAAAATTTCAGAAAAAATCTTTGATGAAACTGCTGAATCAATGTCTATATTAGAATGACCGATTACGTAAATCATTCCCTGATTTCTCAACTTTTCTATTAAATCATTTATATTCATTTTTTCCTCACTATAATTAAACATTATTTATTATATTTTTGATTATTATATTTATAGACTCTATAACAAAATTAAAATTATTTTTATTAATTTCTTCGATTATTTCTTTAGTATCATCATTTATTCTTGATAATATTTCGCTATTCAAGTCTCTATTGTCGTAGACAAAAATCAGGGATTTTATATTTTCTATGAAATTTGTACACATATTAATAGTAAAGTTTTCTTTATTTTTTTTTGATATTTTTTCAACAAATGCTGAAGTTGCATTTTTAATTATTTCAGTATCTATTTTTCGTGTCACATAATCTTGCATAATTTTCTCATATTTTTTGAGTAATTCTATATATTTATCAATTATTTCTTCATTTGTTTCGACCATATTATTTATTAAATATTCATCTATACTTTTATTTATTATGTTTTTATTAAAAGGAATATTGTATTTTCCGAAAATTTTTAACATTCTACATGATAAACGATTCTGAAATGCAACAATTAAAAAATTATTGTCGCGTATTATTTCATTACCATTTGATTTTATTTCATTCATTATACTTTTCATATATATATCATAACACTTATAATATTTTTTTTCAGTTATTTAATTAAATTTAACAATTAATTTACTAAAGTTAAAGTGTTTTTGATTTTTTTATCTTAATAAATAATTAGGAGGTAAAAATGAATGACAATTTTAAATATCTTAAAAATTTATTTTATGGTATAAAGTCAAGAAAATTTATAGAATCAAAATATTATGATAGTGGTGCTGCTGGAAAAATGTTCGAAATCTTAATTAATAAGCAATTAGATAATAAATGCGCTGCAGACTTTTTTGAAATAGAACTAAAAGTTTCTTCCGTTAATAGCAAATATCCAATAACGCTTTTCAGCTCTTTTCCAAAGATTTATAATAAATCTTTTGAAGACTCTATAGTATATTTAATTTCAAATTATGGCTATAGTTGTGATAATGATGTAAAAAAACTTTCAATTTGCGTTAAAAGTAATAAAATAAAATATTGTAAAAGTGGATATGGTTTTATGCTAAAAGTTTCATATAAATGGAATAAAATTTATTTATGTATATTTTATAAAAACAAAATCACTTGTACAAAATTTTATTGGAGTTTTGAACAGTTATATAAAATTTTTGAAAATAAATTAAAAAATTTAGCATATATTACCTATATTCAAAAAGAAATAAATGGAAAAAAATATATTTATTATAATGACTTGATTTTTTACAAATTAAAAAATCCTTATCTTTTAATTAAAGCTATAGAGGAAGGAGTAATTGTCATAAATTTTAACATGATATTATATGGTTCAAATAACATAAGATATCATGGTGTAAATTTTGCAATTTCTTATAATAATTTTCATTATATTTATGAAAAAATTTATAAATAAAAAACTTGCATAACGCAAGTTTTGTTTTCTAATGGTCGGGAAGACAGGATTTGAACCTGCAACCCCTTGGTCCCAAACCAAATGCTCTACCAAGTTGAGCCACTTCCCGATCTAATGGTGCGCCCAATAGGAGTCGAACCCATAACCTTTTGATCCGTAGTCAAATGCTCTATCCAATTGAGCTATGAGCGCGTTTAAATTCCTGTCGGAATCGCTTTAATATTGTGTCGTTGCATTTGTATTATTTAACAAAATGGTGGCTTCAGTTGGAATCGAACCAACGACACCAAGATTTTCAGTCTTGTGCTCTGCCAACTGAGCTATGAAGCCA
>SFOJ01000003.1 GCA_004552445.1 Mollicutes bacterium | reverse complement strand
CAATTGCCTTTTTTAAAAGACCTATTAATGTTTTATTCTATTTCTTTGTTAATTTATATTATAGAAAACAAATAAAAAAAGGTATTGTACCTAATATAACATAATTTCTTTAAATAAATTAAATGAGAATTATTTCTCTTTTTTATTTGTTATAATCTATTGAAAATGAAAATATGTTTATGATATAATTTTGAATAGAAGAGTAGGTAATGTATTCGCTGTTTGTGAAGATGATGAATTAAATGATTGGGCTGAGGAAGCTTATATTGAACCCGTAGAAGATGAAGATATGGATATTTATGATGAGTCAGGAAAATTATTGACTACACATAAAAAGAAATATCATTATTTACTATTGGTATATCCTCAAATTGATATAGCTTACGCTAAAGTTAAAGATTCTTTAACTAAAGAAGAATATACTGTGAATTATGATTCTGATTTTAATACTATAGCTATCGGTTCAAAAATACATGATACTAAAAAGAAATATACTATTACTATATATGGTGGAAAAAATAGTGCATGTCCAAATGAAAAATTAAAAACATTAACTTATGAAACTAATCCATATAATAGGTATATGACTACTGAATATTGTATTAATAATCCTGTCGATGAAAAATGTTTATTTAATTCTGACGCTGGTACTATGACAGAAGAGGAATTTAAAAGTTATGTTGCAAAGCAATTGCAAGTTAAAGAAACTCAAAATATGTCATGGATTGCTAAAGCATGGTTCTATATTAAAAAGTACTGGTTTTATGCTGTTATACCTGTTATATTAATTTCAATATTTTATGGAATTACAATTGCTATAGAAAAGAAAAAGAAGGTGAATTAAATGAAAAAGAAGTTTTTAAAAATATTTATTGTATTTTCTTTTCTATTTTGTATAAATGGTATTCAGGCTAGTCAATGTGTTAAGATTAATTCTGTTAGTAATTCTGGCGCTACTATTGGTGATTATAAATATAATTATTTAGATAAAAAAACTTGGGAAAATGTTGTAGAAGGTTCTTTATTAAGGTCAGTTGCTCTTTGGGATTCTTCTTCTAAAGCAAAAGCGGTTTGTGCTGCACGTAGTGATGTTAAGAGTGGTAAAGTCAAATGTGTAGGATTTTTTTCAGAAACTAAATCTTCATCAACAGGTGGTAAATATACGTGTGTTGGTGGAGGCACTGCTTCTTCTAAAAGCAGATGTGAAGCACAAACATATACACAAAAAGGTGAGTGGAAATCTATTTCTACTGGCCAATGTACGAAAAAAGGCACTTTTAGTAAGTATGTATGTTCCTTAAATGGCAGTACTTATTTTACTAAGAATGGATGCACTGAGTCATGTATTACATATAGATGTTCTACCACTTTAAATAAATGTACAAATAAATTATCAAAATGTGGATCTTGTAAGTCTACTAATAAATCTTGCAAAGGAAGATGCTATAGTTCTTCATCAGGTTCTTCTACTACTGTAAGAAAATATGGGTATACTTATCGTAAGGTAACTACTACAACTGGTTCTAGTGAACAGTGGAAAACTACTGTAGGTCCATTATATGCTTATAAATATCTTACTGACGGTGGAGATACCACTTATTGTATTCAACCAGGAAAAGTTGGTCCAGGAGGAAATGAATATTGTTTAAGTCAAGACTTTGATTTATCTAGATGTAAAACTGAAAATCACTATTTTTGTGGTTTTGCTGATATTTTATATCAAACTGTTAAAGAGGATGGGACTTATAGTGATGGTTCTGTTAAGTTTGTTGATAATGGTAAGTATGGTTATCCTGAAATAACTGCTGCTCTTAGAATGTGGGTTGCTTATGCTGCTAATGGTTCTGTTACATTAAGTGATGGTGAAGCAATTACTGGTATTGGAGAGGCAGAATATGAATATGTATCAAATACAAATGTATATCTATTAACTGCTAGAAAAGCTGCTGGTGGTTATAAAGGTGCTTCTTGTTCATCTGGGCCAGGGCTTGGTATATTATGTACTGGTTCTGATGGCGTTACTAAATATCAGAAAGCAATTGAATTATTTAATTATGCTTTAAAGGGTGATCATGAATTCGTTAAATACGAAGCTAGTGAAACTAGTGATCCTAAATTTTCACAAACATCTGAATCTAACGGAGGAGAAACTACTTATACTGTAGTTGCTGAAATACCTGAAACATTCCAAGAAAAAATGGTAGATTGTACTAAAAGTGAAATTTTAAATAAGAATTCAGGTTGTAAAGTTTATGCTGAATTAAAAGATGCAAGTGGTAAAACTTCAAACGGAATGATTACAGATGCCAAGTGTGAAGGAAAAGAAACTTGTGAATTTGTAATTAAAGCACAAAGAAAAGAATGTTCAGTATCTGGTGGTACTACTGTTAGAAAAGATACAAAATATACATTAAATTTAGGCTTAAAGGGTTATAGTAAAGGTGGATATGTTCGTCAATATATTAATGCTAATGGAGCTGATGCGTCTCAAATAATGCTTACATTTGCTTTCAGTGAAAAAAGAAATGAAGTAGAAAATCCTTCCGGTGACCCTGATAATAACAATTCAACTTTTCCTTATACACTTTCTGTTCCTTGTTATTGTGATCCTAAAAAATATTGTGATGACTTTAAAGCAAGGGGATATTTAAAAAACACTTGTGAAGGCTATGGAATACAAGGAGCAGGTGCTTATGATACATATGAGAAATCTACATATGAAGATCCTTATATGAACTGTATATTAAATCCTTGTGATCCTAGTAAGAAAGAAGAATTTAGTTATACTAAAGAAACCGGAGCAAATAATAAAGTATGTAATATTTATTGTAGAAAAGAGTTAACTTTCTATCTTGCTAATAAAACTAAGGTTTATGCTGGAATGCAATTTAGTTATGATATTGCTTCTAAGGTTTTAGAAGGTGAGGGTGACATTGAAAATGTTTTAACAACAGATCATAAATTAACAAGTATAGTTCTTCAAAAGAGACAATGTACTAGTGAAATTTATTATAATAAAAAGAATGCTGATGGTAAAACTTGGATTGAGCAATATGATGCTGCAGTTAAGAATATGATAAATAAATATAATGAATGGAAAAAAATCGAAGTATTATATGATTGGGAAGTTGGTAATGGTGGACCTCATGTAATAACTGCTTGTGCTAAAAATAGTTATAGAGGAAGTGGTAGTTGTGGAAGTACTGCTTGTACTACGATTTCTAAGGCCTGTGGTGAAAAAACAATACATACTTGGCCAAGTTATGGTTATTCTTGTAACTCTTCTGGTAGTGATTCTATAACTTCAAATTCTAAAAGTTATAATACTTGGAAAATTAATTCAAGTTGTAAAGCAAATTCTAATGGAGAAGTAACTTGTGCTAATTCTAAGGCTGGAACTCCTACGAACACATTACAATCTGGTTCTCCTAATACAGGTGTATCTGGTTGTGGTAGCAAATGTTGTAGAAGAACAACAAGTTGTCATACTAATTCAAAAGGTGTTACAACATGTAGTCATCCATGTGTTGCACATGAATCAACAAGTAGAAGCTGTACGAATGGAAAACCTGAAAGTAATGATACATTAGAAGATGAAGAAAATACAGCATGGAATAACTTTAAGGATGCGGTCAGAGCGGTTGAACAATTATACTATGATTTACAAAATTGTAATTTTTACGTAGATTCAGCTGAAAATAGAGCTAAATTCCCTGAAAAAATTGTTAATTATTATACTGATTTGAAAGGTAAATATCATTCAGGTGATACTACTGTTACTCCAAATAAATCTAATGGTGGTTCTATTAAAGATTATTTATTAGCTCAAGCTTATTGTAAAACTAAAGAAGAATGTGTTTCACTTGTTCTTGGTTATGAAGATGATTATGGTGTTGAAACTGAATTTGGTAGTAATGTTGATAATGTACCTTCAAGATTAAATAATAACTATTATTGTAAAAATGATGGTAATAAAACTAAATGTTATGAATATAGACAAGATGAAGAAGTAGAAATAGAAAATCCTAATAAGACAACTAATCATGATAGAATAGTATGTTCTGGTGTTGGTACTAGTGCTACTTGTAAGTCTGTTAAAATTAGTTTACCAGTCAATGATTATGCTACATTTATTACTGTAACTGAAGCTGATTTTTGGCAACCTAAATCTTATAAAACTTCTGTTTATACAGGCGTTGTAACTGAAGATGATGGTTCTGAGGATGCTAATAATAGTACTCCACTTGGTAAAGAAGTTTTCCCAGTAAGCAATAAATCTAGGAAAAATGCTTCTGGTAAAGATATTGGTTCAACTGGTTCATATTATGTTAAACATAAATATTCTAATTTAGGTTTAACAACTAATGAGAAGATTGACTTAGAATATGCTTGTAATTATGAAGTTTATAATACAACTAAATATTATGACTGTGAAACTAATGAAAGCGATGGTACAACAAATTTAAATAAGTGTAAGAATCCATGCTACGAATTAAAAGATGGTGTTCCTGTTATATCTGATTCTTGTGATATATGGACTCCAAAAGATAATTCTTCTAAAACATATGGATTTATATATAGAAATGTTGATGTTGGCAACTTATTCCCTGGTGAAAATATAAGAGATACTGGTATTAACTGGAGTAGTAAGACTGATGTTATTGATGCTATTGAAAAAACAGCTGATACAATTTATACAACTGATGATTATTTAGAATATAGATATGTTTTAACTCCAAGTAATATTAGACAAATAAGAGAATATAATAGTTCTCAAAATGCTAATGGTGGATATTTAAATGAAACATTAGAAAATTGTACTATGGTTGATGATGATGGTGGATTAAAATCATTTACTGAATGTAAGAGTTCATTCTTAAGTGAAATTAAAGCTGGTAGATTTGGTGACATTAAAGTTAGTGGAAGTAAGAGTTAGGAGGTATTGAGATATGAAACATTCATTTTGGGGTTATTTCGTAATAGTTATGGGTATAGCTATTATTGTAATAATGTTATTAATACAACGAATGACTACAACAACAGAAGAAGACTTTTACTTAGCTAGAGAGGTAATGGAAGCTGCTATGATTGACGCTGTCGATTATGGCACTTACCGTACTACCGGTAAACTTGTGATGTCTGAACAAAAATTTGTTGAAGTATTCTTAAGAAGATTTTCAGAGACTGTAACAAATAATAAGACATATCAAGTTAGTTTTTATGATATATATGAAGAACCACCTAAGGCTACTATTAAGATTAGAACTAGGGCTGGTACTACAAATTTAGATGATGAATCATTTGATATAAATTTAGATACTTTGGTAACTGGAATTTTAGAAACTATTTATAGTACATCTTCTGAGCAAAAAGTTAATACTAAGACAATAACTAGATACATAACTTGTAATGCTACTGCTGATGGTTATAATACTGATGGAACTACTTATAATTATGATTTAGTTCGTGGTTCTACTGTTTTAATTAAATACGATGCTGATAAGTATAAAAAAGAAGAAGATGGTATAAATTCTCAATGTGATAAAA
Source organism: Mollicutes bacterium (assembly GCA_004552445.1). GTDB lineage: Bacteria > Bacillota_I > Bacilli_A > RF39 > UBA660 > CAG-1000. Next base: position 97,539 of record SFOJ01000003.1, on the reverse strand, counting down.
CATTTAATGGAAATCAATATTGTAAGGTTCAATATCAAGGTAATACAATATATGTTAAGAGAATGGAACTAATGGTTTCAAAACCATCATGTAAGAGTAAAATAGTTGAGTTTGATAGTTTAGGTGGTACAAAGTGTGATAGTAAGAGTTTAACTTCTGGTTCTGAATTAGGAAGTTTATGTACTCCAACTAAAACAGGTTATGATTTTAATGGTTGGTATACTCAAAGCGGTTGCAAAGGAGATAAAGCTACTGCTGATGCTATTGTAACTAAAGACATTAAATATTATGCTTGTTGGAAACCTAAAGGTCTTACATTGACATATAATAATAAAGGTGGAAGCGGTTGTTCATCCCAATCAATAAAATATAATACTCCTGTTGGCAATTTATGTGAGCCTACAAGAAGTGGTTATACTTTTGCTGGTTGGTCTAAGACAGATGGCGGTAGTGTTAATGTTAGTACAAGTTCAGCATTCACTGCAAATACAACAATTTATGCTGTATGGAATTCTAGTTGTAGTACACAAAATCCTAAAGCATGTAAAAAATCTTCATTCTGTAGATCTGGAAATGTTTATGTTTATAATGATTCTAGCGGTAAAAGTGGAGCAGGAACTGTTAATTACAATACAGTATTATATGATTTAGGTGTTCATGCAAATGGTTATTCATACGTTTATATAGATCCAAGTTCATCTTCTACATATAACTTATGGAATTATGTAAGCAATTATGTTTGGATTCATACTAATTGTCTTAAGGCATCTGGTGAAAGTAATTGTACAGTTACTCAATGTCCAGGATAATAGGGAGGTAATAAAATGAAAAAGATATCTATGTTACTTGTTTCAATATTAATTATTCTTTCTTTTACTGGATGTAATAATAAAAAAACAAGTGAAGATTTTAAAAAGGTTGATTATGATTTAAAAGATTTGGAGTATGTAAAAATATGTGATAACGAATCTAAATGTCCAGTTACAGCTACTACATATTTTGGAGATATGAATTATTCAACTGATGTTAAAGAATTAAATGATGCTTTAAACACTATAAATAGTGATACTAAAAAGTATCGTGAAAAAACTTTAAATTCTAAAGTTGATGGAACTGCATGTAAGGAAAATATTAAATATACTTATGTTGTAAATTCTACATTTTATCAATATACGAATGATGATTTTGTTACTTTAGGTGTGGTTAGAAATGGTTATTATATTTGTGATGATAAAAATGATCCAATAGTTACAACTTCATATATTTATGATATTAAAGATGGTAAGATGTTAACTCAAGAAGAATTTAAAAATAAAATTGGATTATCTGATTCTAAGATAAAAGAAGCTATTGATTCTTCAATTAATGTTATGAATAAATATGATAATACAAAGTATAAGATAAGAGATTCTTATAAAGATGTAGTACTTCTTTATGATTTTGAAGGAAATTTATATGCTTCATATTTATTAAAAGAAATTAATAAATATATGTTAGCTAAAGTTGAAATGTAAAAGAGAAATTATTTCTCTTTTATTTTTTAATGTATTGAAAAAATAGTAATTAGTGTGATATAATTAATTAGAATAGAGTGATAAAAATTTGGAGGAATAAAGAATGAATAATATTTTGGTAGGGGTTAAAAGATTTTTTAAGAATAAAAACACTGTTACTATTTTTGCTGTTATACTTTGTTTGATTATAATATATTTTGCTTATTCATATAGAATAAAAAAAGCTACTGAGCCAACTATGGTTCCTTATGCTACTAGAAATTTAGAACCAAGAACACTTATAACTTCCGATATGGTTGGTACTAGAAAAGTTCCAGGCAGTATTGTTACTGCTAATGTTATTACTGAACCTGGATTGATTGTTGGTAAATATGTAAGTAATCAAGTTGAAATACCTAATAATAGTTTATTTTATGCGAATACTCTATTAACTTGGGAAGAATTGCCTAGAAGTATATATGGTGATATTCCAGAGGGAAATACAATTGTTGCTTTACCAGTATCTTTAGAATCTACTTATGGTAATTCAATTTTTCCGGGTAATTATATTGATTTATATTATTCTGGTACTGATTATGATGGAAAGATACTTGTTGGTAAATATATAGAAAGTATTAGGGTTATGACTGTTACCGATTCAAGTTTTAATAATATTTTTGAAAAAACTTCAAGTATGGATCAACCATATTATTTAATATTTAATGTTCCAGAAGATATGCACTTACTTTTAAGAAAGACAATGTATGTAGGTGGAACTTTGTTCCCAGTACCAAGAAATGCAAATTATTCTGAAAATCCTAAAGAAACTCGTATTGTTAGTTCTTATATTCAAAATTTAATATTATCTAAGACAGTAGATGTTAAGGATGAAGATTTAAAAAATATAAATGTAAATGGAGGAAAAATTAATGCAAATCAAAACTAATCCATTAAAAAAACTTTTAGGTAATAAAGGTGTTGTAACAATTGTTGCTGTTGCTTTATGTCTTGTTATTCTATTTTTTGCATATAGATATAGGGTTGATAAAGCTATTAATGCTATAAGTGTTCCATATGCTTTAAGGGATATAAAGTCAAGAACAGAAATTACTAAAGATGATGTAGGTGTAGTTAAAGTTGCAGCATCTATGGTTACAGATAATGTTATTAGAAGTGAAAATAATGTAATAGGAAAATATGTTAATTATAATACTTTCATTCCTGCAGGTAGTTTATTTTATACTTCTTCAGTTGTAACTTGGGATACTATGCCTGATTCAGCTTGGAGTAATATTCCTGAGGGATATACTATTGTTTCATTTCCTGTTAGTGAACAAACCACATATGGTAACTCAATATTTCCTGGTGATAAGATAGATTTATATTATTCTACTTATGATAGTGGAAAACTTGTTTATGGTAAATTGATTGAAGGTATCGAAATTCTTGCAGTTAAGGATGGTCAAGGAAATCATATATTCAAGAAAAGTTCATCTCAAACTAATGCTGCTGCTTTAATATTTGCAGTTCCTGAAGAACTTCACTTATTATTTAGAAAAGCATATGCAACATCTGGTGCTCAAAGTTTAATACCAATTCCAAGAAATGCAAATTATAATCCAACAACTACTATTAGTAGTGATTATTTAAAAAGCTTAATATTAGCTAATACTAGAGAAGTGCCTCTTGATTATATTGATGAAACTCCTAGTGGTGATAATACTACTGATGATAATAATAATAACAACAATAATAACAACAATAATAATAATGGTGATAATAGTATAGATATCACTGAATAAAAAAAGAAAGAAGGGAAAATAGTGGAGGATGCTGTATTTTCACAAATAGATTTTGGTTTATTAATGCCTCTTTTAGATGATGATGATGTAACAGATATATCATATTCTAATAATGGTCAATTATGGATAAAAACATTGTCTCAAGGTGTAAAACCAGCTCATATTGATGGACTTAATAATGAAGTAATGGAAAAATTAGCATTTCAATGTTCAAACGTTATGGGTAAAACATTTAATATGGCTCATCCATTACTTGATGCTGAAAGTGCTGAATTACGTCTTAACTTTGTACATGAATCTATTGCTACTAATGGAATTGCTGTACTAATAAGAAAGACACCTGCAAAAATTAGATTAAATAAAGATAAGTTAGTTAAAGAAGATTATGTTTCTTTAAAACTTCATGATTTCTTGATGACTTGTGTTAGTGGACACTGCAATATACTTGTAAGTGGTGAAACTGGTTCAGGTAAAACTGAGTTAGTTAAATATTTAGCTAGTCATATTAAAGAAGATGAAAAAATTATTACTATAGAAGATACATTAGAACTTCACTTAGATAAAATTTATCCAACTCGTGATATAGTTGCAATGAAAACTAATAATATTGCTTCTTATTCTGATGTTTTGGTTGCTTGTATGCGTCAAAACCCAAGATGGATTTTACTTTCAGAGGTTCGTTCTGCTGAAGCAGTTTTAGCTGTTCGTAACTCAATTTCTTCAGGACATAATATTTTATCAACAATACACTCTGATAAAGCTTCAAGTATTCCAATGCGTCTTTATTCGTTACTTGAAAGTAGTCAAGATATTGATCAATTTGTCAAAGGTATGCATAGATATATTCAACTTGGTATACACGTTAAAGGTTTCTATTCAAAAAAATTTAACAGATTTCAAAGAGAGATTACTCAAGTTGTAGAATTTTATGTTGATGAAGTAACAAATGAAGCAAAAGTTAATGTATTATATGCTCGTGATTTGATGGAAAATGAAGTATATAATAATCCTACTTCACATTTAATTGATTATTTAGCATCTCAAGGTGTTATGATGCAAGAGGATCCTTTTATACCTAAAGAAAGTGTACTTCAAAATGCTGAAAATCCTACTGCTCAAGTAACTCAAAATGATTTACAAGATAATACACCTTCAAATGATGATGTAAAATCTGTTATCCAAGAAGAGAATGATAATGTTAATCAAACTTCTCAAGTTATACAAGAAGAAGTTATTCCTGTTGAAGAACAGGTTAAAACTAATGAGGTTCCAACACAACAAAATATAGAAATGATAGAAATTTAATAAGGAGGTATATATGTATATTGAAGTATTAGTTATTGCTATAATAATTGCTTTCGTAATTTTGTATCGAAAAAATACAGGTGATAACTCTTATAAATTTATTGCTAAAACAGTAGGAAATACATATGAAAAATATGCTCCTTACTCATTTAAAGTTGTACGTGAGAAAGCAAAAGAGTTAGGTCAAGAATATACAACTCGTCAGTACGTTATTCAAATTGCTATATTTGGTATAGGAGCTGCATTTGTTGCATATTTATATTTTTATAGTATTATTTGGAGTATTGTTTATGCATGTCTTGCTATCGTAGCTATTCCATATTTAACGTATATGAGATGTAAAAAAGCATATAGTGAATTTATATTTGAGCAAATACAAGTTTATACTACAAATGTTATTATGGAGTTTAATACAACCCAATCATTTGTAAAAGCTTTAGAAGGAGTTAGAGATTCACAAGTTCTTGAAGAACCATTATTAAGTGATGTTAAAGAAATGATTCAAATGTCATATGAAAATGGTACTATTGATGAAGCTATAAGATTTATGAATGAAAAGTATGATTATTATGTTATTAAGAATATGCATCAATTATTCTTACAAATAACTAAGGAAGGTTCTAAGGATTCTGGTGAAGCTCTAGAAGGTATGCTTCAAGATATAGATATGCTTGTTGAAAGTGTATATCGTGATAGAATTGATAGAACTACATTCTATAAGCAATTTTGTACTTTCGGTGTTGCTCTATATTTGCTTGTATTGTTAGTTCAATTATTACTTGGTAACGATAGCTATCTACAACTAATAGAACAATGGTATGTATTAATATTACTTCATGGTGTAATATTAATAAATACATATTTCTTGTTATCAGGTATTAAATATTACCATGAGGATGTAGGTGCTGAATAATGGAAATATTTATAGTTGGTGTTATAATAATATTATTATTTAATTATCTTGGAACTTTTAATTTTAATAAGTTTGTTGATGATAATAAAGTATTATTTTCAAAATTAAAAGAAGATGATTATGATTTCCTTCTTGTATCAAGGTATGGAGAAAAAGTTGATGTTAATCAAATGTATCAAAAAAGGGTTAAAACTGCAATTATAACATTTTTGCTAGGACTTATTTTAGCAATAACTAGTGTACAAAGTTTAAATTTTGCAATTAAATTAGTACTTGTTTTTGTAGCTTCTTATTTGATGTTTAAAAGTGACTATAATAAGGTTAAAAACTTTTATAAAGTACATTTACATGATATAAACTTAAAATTGCCATATTATTTAAAAAGTTTAGAAATTTTAATTCAACACTATACTGTTCCAGTTGCTATTACACGTAGTTTGGAAACAGCTCCAGAGATGTTTAAGCCAGGACTTCGTGATTTAATAGCTTCCATAGATGCCGGTGACTCTACAATTGAGCCATATATGGCTTTTGCTCGTAGATATCCTGTTCGTGATAGTATGCGTATGATGAGACTTTTGTATAGACTTAGCTTAGGTAGTCAAGAAAGAAAACAAGAACAATTAATTGTTTTCTCTAGAACTATTTCAAATCTTCAAAATAAATCAAGAGAAACTAAGTATAAAGAGCGTTTAGAAAAAATGGAAAAGAAGACTATGACAATGCTTACTTCAACTGGAGCAGGTGTTATGGTTATTCTAGTTCTTGCTATTTTCCAAATGTTTGTTAGTGCATAGTGTAAATATATATTGATTTTAATTTTTCAATATTGTATAATTACTTTAGAAAGTAAAGGAGGAAATTAAAGGATGAAAGAAGCTACTGGTGAATTAAACATGACAGTAATCACAATCATTGCTATTGCTGCTGTAGGTGCATTATTTTACATATTTGTTTGGCCAATGATTCAAAAATCTATTGTTACTCAAACTTGTAAAACTTATGGTAACGATTGGCAAGCATGGGCTACTAACGATTCTTCTGTTAATGGTCAATCTGCTAATACTGGTTCAAATGCTACAGTGAGAGTATGGGTATGTTGTCCTGCTTCTGTTACTGCTGCTCCAGCTTCTAAAGATGCTGGTAGAAATGCAGGTTGTGTAGATGCTAATTATGAATAATATTAAAAAATGCTATAGGTGTCGTGGCTTATTGATGTCAATGGCATTTATAGCCTTTTTTTAGTTTAAAAAGTGTAAAGGAAGTGTGATATGAAAGAAGCGATGGGTGGTACTTGGCTAACAGGATTAGTTATAGTATTTATATTCTTGTTTGCAGGTTTTCTTGCTTATTCTATTAGTTATACTAAAGCTTTTAGAGTTAAGAATGAAATATTGAACTTAATTGAAAGAAATGAAGGTTTTACTACTTCTGCTAATGATTTAAATAATATTACTGATGATGCTTTAAAAAGTGACCCTTCTGTTGAAGGAAAAGCATTTGCTTATATTAAAGCTATGGGTTATAATTATTCAGTATTTGATGGAACTAATGACCCTTGTGCTCGTAATAATGACGGTGAAAAACAAAAAGGTGGTTATTGTTTAATTAAATATTGTCCTAAAGCTGGTGAAAGTGAAAAAGTATATTATAAGGTTACTACTTTTATTGCTCTTTCAATTCCAATTATAAATGTTACTGTTAAGCTACCAATTTCTGGTGAAACTAAAGCGTTATATTATGATGTAAGTACATTTAGATGTAGCAATTAATTAAATAGGGGAGATGATTTATAATGAATGTAATGGTTTACAACAAATATAAAGAACTTTTGATGGGCTTAAATATAGAAGTTATGAAGTCTATGGAAGGGGTTTTTAATGTAGATGAAATAATAGATACTTTTACTAATTTCTATTATGATAAAATGATTTTAGATATTACTGCTATACGTGATTATCAAAATACTGATAACTTGCAAAAATTAGCAATGAATATAAATATGGAGAATGTAATTTTATTACTTGATGATAGTCCCGAAAGTGATTCTAAGACTTATCTATCAAAGTTAATATCTCTTGGTATTTATAATTTTACGCGTAACGCTGAAGGGATTAATTATTTATTAGTTCATCCTCATACATATAGAGATGTTGTTAATATTCATAATTTACAAGATATAGATACATCTGCTACTAATGGAGATGCTAGTCTTGAAGGTGTTGGATCTTCTAATGGTAAAATGAAAATTATAGGATTCAAGAATATGACTCAACATGCAGGATCAACAACTTTAATTTATATGATACGTAAAATGTTATCTCAGGTTAGAAATGTTGGCGCTATAGAGGTTAATAAGGTTGATTTTTTATATTTTAATGATAAAGATTTGGTCAGTACTATTTCTACTGATTTACCAAAAGAACTTATGAAAAAACAAATGTGTGATGTTGTACTAGTTGATTTAAATGATTATGATGATGTTTCAATTTGTAGTCAAGTGTATTATTTAATTGAACCATCAACTATTATGATTAATAAAATGTTAAGAAAAAACAGAGCTGTACTAGAAACTTTAAAAAATGAAAAAGTTGTTTTAAATAAGTGTGTTCTTAATTCTGAAGATGTTGCAACATTTGAATATGAAACTAAATTAAAAGTATTTGCTGCTATACCACCTTGTGATGATAGACAAGAAAATATAGAACCTGTTAAAAACTTTATTAGTAAAATGGGTATTTAATTGTTAAAACTATTTTGGTATAGTTGACAAATTTGTTAAAATTATATAAAATTTTAAGTAGAAAAGGAGATTTGAAGTATGTTAAACTTAGTTAATATGTTAGACACTATTACTGATGCTGGAGATTTATGTAATGAATTATCACCAGTATTGAGATTAGTTGGTATTGCTGTTTTCATTATCAAAGTTGTTGTTCCTATTTTATTAATCATAGTAGGTATGTTAGATATGGCTAAAGCAGTAACTGAAAAAGATGAAAATAAAATCAAGGATGCTCAACATAAGTTGATTAAAAAAGCTATAGCAGCTGTATTAGTTTTCTTAATCGTTACAATCGTAGGTGTTCTTATGAGATTAATAGGTGCTGCTGAATATAAAGATTGTATGACTTGTATTAATAGTCCATTCTCATCAGAATGTAAAATAACTAATGAGTAATAGTTATTGAAGAAAGTAAAGGACATGTGTCCTTTACTTTCTTTGCATTGAAAAATAGTAATAATAATGCTATAATTATTTCGAGGGAATTAGTATGAAAAGGATTAAAAAGGTCGATTTAAAAAATATTAAAAATTTTGATGTTAAAGAATTTGGAAAGAATATAGTTAAGAATATTAAAAAGTATGCTTCTACGAATATATTATTTTTATCGTATGTAGTTATTTCTTTGTTGATAGGTTTCTTAGTAAGATTAGGTACTATTGGTACTCCTTTATATTTTAAAGCACTTTTATCTGATTTTATGATAGTGTTGTTAATAGGTGCTTTTGGTTATTTATTTAAGCCAAAATATCAATTTACATATTTCTTTGTATGGATTATATTTTATACATTTTTAGCTATCGGTAACACTATTTATTATCAATTTTATCAATCATTTCTATCTGTTAACTTAATATCAACTGCATCTATGTTAGGTGCTGTTGATGATTCATTATATGATAAACTACATTTTACTCAATTCTTATATATTATATTTCCTATAATATTTGTATCTATACATAGGAAATTAAATAAGAGAAATTATTACTTTGAGGTTGAGAAAACTGAAAAGGGTAAAAGAATGTTTATATATAGTTTAGCAACTTCTGGCGTTATTATTTGTTCATTATTGTTTACTCTTAATGGAACTGATACTAGTAGACTTATTAAACAATGGAATAGGGAGTGGTTAGTAAGTAAGTTTGGTCTTTATACATATACTGCGAATGACTTAATACAAAGTATTCAACCTCATTTAAATACATTATTTGGTTATGATGAATCCGCTCGTAAATTTAGAAATTTTTATGCTTGTAAGTGGGAAGAAGAAAGCAAAACTAATAAGTATACTAATATCTTTAAAGGAAAAAATGTTATATTTATTCATGCTGAAAGTATTCAAAATTTCTTAGTAGGTTTAAAAATTAATGGAAAAGAAGTAACTCCAAATTTAAATAAATTAGCAAAAGAGGGAATTTATTTTGATAGATTCTATCCTCAGATAAGTGTTGGAACAAGTTCTGATACAGAATTTACTTTAAATACTGGTTTAATGCCTTCATCTAGTGGTACAGTGTTTGTAAATTACTATAATAGAACTTATTATTCATTACCTAAGTATTTTAATGAAATGGGATATTATACATTTAGTGCTCATGCTAATAATGCCGATTATTGGAATCGTAAAACTATGCATAAAACTTTAGGATATCAAGATTTTTATGCTAAGGATTCATATGTTGTTCCAAGTGATACATCTGATCCTAATTGGGTTGGACTTGGTTTATCAGATAAATCTTTCTTTAATCAATTAATTCCAATACTTAAAAATATTAAAGAAACTAAGAGTCCTTTTTATGGTACAGTAATTACTCTTTCAAATCATTCACCATTTAATGATTTAACAAAATATGATCCTTTTGAATTAACTATGGATTATACATATACTGATGAAAATGGTAAAAAGCAAAGTGGTAAAGCTAATTATTTAAAAAATACTTCTATGGGTAACTATATTGTAAGTGCTCATTATGCTGATGCTGCTTTAGGTGAATTTATTCAGTTATTGAAAGATAATGATTTAACTAAGAATACTATTATTATATTATATGGTGATCATGAAGCTAGACTTGCTAAAAAACAATTTAATTTATTATATAATTATGATCCTGTTACTAATGATATTAAAGATGAAACTGATCCAACTTTTGTATCTATGGAAAATTATAATTATGATTTACTAAAAAATACTCCATTAATAATGTGGAGTGCTGAAAAGAAGTATAGTAAGAAAATTAGTTATTCTATGGGTATGTATGATGTATTACCAACACTTGCAAATATGTTTGGTTTTAAAGATAAATATGGTCTTGGACATGATATTTTTAGTAAAAATGAAAAAATAGTAGTATTTCCTAATGGAAATATACTTACTGATAAAGTATATTATAGTAATTTAAACGATGAATATATTACATTAAATGATACACCAATAGATTCAGATTATATTAGTAGAATTAAAGATTATGCTAATCAAATATTAGATGTTTCAAATGGTATTGTTCTTCATGATTTAATTAAAAATGAAGAAAGTAAGATAGGAGCTTGCGAAAATGAAAAAGAAAAATGATAGAAAAATAATATTATTATTTGTAGTAGTTGGATTATTATTATTTGGTTTCTTAATATATAGAGTTAATAAAGATTTCTTTAGTAAGAATGCTAATAAAAAACAAATTGATTCTATTGAATACTATGGATATACATTAACAAAGAGTGATACTGATATATATAAAACTACTTTCAAAGAATTAACTAAAGTTTTAAATGAAAAACCAATAGATAATACTCTTTATGCTAAATTAATATCTAAATTATTTATAATTGATTTATATACTTTAGATAATAAGCTTTCTAGTACTGATATAGGTGGTCTTGAATTTTTACATAAAGATTTAAGAGATAACTTTAAAGAAAATATGGGATCCTCACTTTATAAGTATGTTGAAAGTAATTTAGATGGTAAGAGAAAACAAGAACTTCCTGTTGTTAAAGATGTAACTATTAGTGATGTTTTTGAAACTAAATATACTTATAATAAAAAGGAATATACTGCGTATTTAGTGACTGCTAATTGGACATATGAAAAGGATTTAGGATATCAAACAAGTGCTAAATTAACAGTTATTAATGACAAAGATATTTTATATATAGTTAAAGGCAATTAAACCTAGAAATTGTCTTTTTTATATTGAATAAAATATTTAATTTGATATAATTTATATATAGTAAGAGGAGGAAAAATGAACAATAAAAATAAACCATTTATTATTGGAGTTTCACTAATTGTTTTAGTTATTGCTTTGTTTGTAATAATTATGTTTGTTGTTGGTAAATCAAAAGAAAGTGTTTCTAAATTTAAGACTTCTGATGATTTAAAAAATATGATAAATACTATTTATAATGAATTAGGAGATACATTACCAGCATTAGATTTTCAAAATATAGATAGTTCAACTGAATCATTTAAATATTATACTGGACTTAGTGATAGTACTAATGTAGAATTTTTTGTTGTATCTGAGCCACTTATGAATGCTCAAGCTTATAGTTTAGTTGTATTAAAAGTAAAAGACACTTCTAAAATTGAAACTATGAAACAAGAAATGTATAATAATATTAATATGGCTAAATGGTTATGTGTTAGTGCTGAAAAGTTATATATTACTAATAGTGATGATATTATATTTATGGTTATGGCAAGCGATAATTGGGCTACACCAGTATATAATGGATTTAAAAAATATGTTAATAATAATATTGGAAAAGAACTAACTAAAACTGAAGGTGGTAATTTAGATTTTAGTCCAGTTGCTGATTAATATATGCTCCTTTATGGAGCTTTTTTAAAAGGAGAATTTATGGTATTTGCTAGTATTACATTTTTATATTATTTTTTACCTATGTTTTTAATATTATATTTTATTGTTCCTAAAAAATATAAAAATATAATTTTATTAATATTTTCAATTATCTTTTACTTTTATGGAGAACCTAAATATATATTACTTATGTTAATAGAAGTGTTATTTTCTTATTATATGACACTTTATATAGAAAAAAATAAAAGTAAGATTTTACTTGGTGTTACTATTTCATTTCATATATTTTTATTTTGTGTATTTAAGTATCTTAATTTTTTAATTACAAATATTAATTCTATATTTAGTGGTAATATACCTTTATTAAACATAGTTCTTCCAATTGGTATAAGTTTTTATACATTTCAAATTATTAGTTATGAAGTAGATGTATATAAAGGAAAAATAAATGCTTCAAAAAGTTTAATTAATTATATGACATATGTTTTTTTATTTCCTCAATTAATAGCTGGACCTATTGTTAGGTATGAGAGTGTAAATAAAGAATTAAAAAGGAGAAATTTTAGTTTTGAAAGTTTTAGTTATGGTGTTAATAGATTTATAATAGGGTTATTTAAAAAAGTTGTTATTGCTAATAATATAGGAGAATTATGTAATATATTGACTAGTAGTAATGAAGTTTCTGTTTTACTTTATTGGATTCTTGGTATTAGTTATATGTTACAAATATATTTTGATTTTTCTGGATATAGTGATATAGCTATAGGTATTGGAAGAATGATTGGGTTTAAGTTTCCAGAAAACTTTAATTATCCTTATATTGCAATTAGTGTTACCGACTTTTGGAGACGTTGGCATATGACTCTTAGTAGTTGGTTTAGAGATTATGTATATATACCACTTGGTGGAAATAAAGTTAGTTCATTAAAACATATAAGAAATATATTAGTAGTATGGGGGCTTACAGGTTTATGGCATGGAGCTAGTTGGAACTTTATAATATGGGGATTATACTTTGGAATAATACTAATCGTAGAAAAATATTTTCTTAAAAATATACTTGATAAATTACCTAAAATAATTAGAAATATATATACTTTATTTATTGTTATGATAAGTTTCATTATATTTTCAAGTGATAATATAAATAGTGCTTTTGTTGTAATTAAAGGTTTATTTAGTTTTGGTAGTTTAGATTTTTCAAATGATTTTATAATTTATTATGTAAGAAGTTATGTTGTTATATTAATTAGTGGTTTAGTGCTAAGTACTCCATTAATAAAAAATATTATTAGTAAGTTAAAAGAAAATAAGATATTAAATTATATTATTAATTTTTTAGAAGTTATAGTTATTGTTTTAATTATTATAGTTATTACTTCTATGCTTATTGATAGTAGTTATAATCCATTTTTATATTTTAGGTTTTAAGGAGGAAATATGTGTAATAAATATAAAGATATAGTTATTAGTGTATTATTTGTATTAATACTTTCATTATTCTTTATTTTAAACGTTTTTAAAAGTGATGTCTCAGTATCATTAAGTGAGAGACGTAAACTTACATTAATGCCTAAATTTAGTTTAAAAAGTTTGTTTAATGGAACATATTTTAATGAAATTGATAAGTATACTACTGATCAATTTATATATAGAGATAATTTTAGGATTTTGAAAGCTAAAATGGATTTGAGTATTAAAAATAGTTATCATAACTTATATATTAAAGATAATAATTTTATAGAGATGGAATATCCATTAAATATGGATTCAGTAGATAATTTAATAAATAAAATTAGTTATATAAAAGATAATTATTTAAGTAAAAGTAATCTTTATTATTCAATAATACCTGATAAGAATTATTTTATTAATGATAAACATTTAAAAATTAATTATAAATATTTAGAAAATTATATGCATGATAAATTAAATTTTAAATATATTAGATTGTTTGATGATTTAGAATTGGATGATTATTATAAAACTGATAGTCATTTTATGATTAATAAGATTGATAAAGTTGCTTTAAGATTACTTAGTGGTATGAATAATGATTTTTATAGTAATTATGAAGTTATAAACGTAGATACTTTTGATGGAATATATAAATCTAGAATACCTATAAGTAGTAAGAGTGATGATTTAAATATTATTAAGAATGACGCTATAAATAATAGTTTAGTATATGATTATGTTAAGGATAGTTACATAGATTTTTATGATAAAAGTAAACTTAAAGGTAATGATAAATATGAAATGTATTTAGGTGGAAGTACTCCTTTAGTGAAAATTTATAACAATGATACTGATAACGATAGGGAATTGATAATATTTAGAGATAGTTTTGGTAGTAGTTTAGCTCCATTATTAGTCTCATCATATAAAAGTATTACTTTAGTTGATACTAGATATATTAGTCCAAAAATTCTTGATAATTATATTGTTTTTGATAATAAAGATGTTCTATTTATTTATAATACTTCTATTATAAATAATAGTTATAGTTTAAAATAATTTACTTCGTGAGTAAACTATGTTATATTATTGTTAATGAAGTACTTGATTCCCTGAGTCAGGTACCACGAGTTTTGTTACCTAACTACTAGTGAGTTAGGTTTTATTATGTTCTAACATTTAAAATATTATAAAAGAAGTGTTTTGATAGTTTATGCCTAACTATAATAATAGGAGGGTCTATAAATGAAAAAATAAATGTTTTAGAATAAAATTTCTTATTTGAAAATAAATGCTGAAGACTATATTTCAATGGTCGCCACTGGTGATTGAATTATTATAAAGTTATTATATAAGCATCATTTTATGTAAAAAGTGGTTATAATAAAAATAATTTCAAGAGAGTATTGTTTGTTTAAATGGAAATCTTATTAATAATTTGATATACTTGTTTTAGTACTTAAGAAGAGAGGCAGTATTATGATTAAAGGAAAACCATTTGTCAAATGGGCTGGTGGCAAAAGACAAATTATTGATAAATTAAAAAAACATTTACCTGAGAAGTTTGATACATATTATGAACCATTTGTTGGTGGAGGAGCTTTACTATTTGAACTATCACCTAAGAAGGCTGTTATTAATGATTCAAATGCTGAATTAATAAATGTATATAGATGTTTATGTGATGAAGATAAATTTAAAAAGATGTGTAGTGTTTTAAATCATTATGAAAAAGAACATTCTGAAGAATTTTATTATGAAATTAGAAATAAAGATAGAAGTATAAGTTCATATAATAGACTTTCTGATTATACTAAGGCAGCTAGAACTATTTATCTAAATAAAGCATGCTTTAATGGTCTTTATAGGGTTAATAGTAAGAATCAATTTAATGTACCATTTGGTAAGAAAATAAAAATTAATACTTATGAAGGAAGTAATTTAATAACTGTTAGTAATTATCTTACTATTAATGATGTAACTATATTATGTGTTGATTTTGAAGAATCAGTTAAGAATGCTAAAAAGGGTGATTTTGTATATTTTGATCCACCATATGATTCTGATACTAGTACATTTAATAGTTATACTGAGGATGGATTTGGAAAAGAAGAACAAGTTAGACTTGCTAGAGTATATAAAGAACTTGCTGATAGAGGAGTTTATGTAATGCTTTCTAATCATAATACAAGTTTAGTTAAAGAACTATATAAAAATTATAATATAGATGTAATAGAAGCTAAGAGAAATATAAATGCTAATGGTAAAAAACGTGGTTATGTAGAAGAAGTAATTATTACTAATTATAATGTTACTGAAAAGTTTGATAAGTAGTTAAGGAGGATTATATGAATAAGGTAAAACCATATTATGAAGTTAATAATTTTACTTTATTTCATGGTGATACTTTTGAAATATTAAAAAGTATAAAGTCTAAAAGCATTGATATGATTTTTGCAGACCCTCCTTATTTTTTATCTGGAGATGGTATTACTTGTAGTGGCGGAAAAATGGTTATCGTTAATAAAGGTAATTGGGATAAAAAAATATCTATCAAGGAAAAACATAATTTCAATAAAAAATGGATTAGGTTGTGTAAAAGAATTTTAAAAGATAATGGAACTATATGGATAAGTGGTACTATGCATAACATCTATTCCATTGGTGTTGCATTGGAAGAAGAAGGTTTTAAAATAATAAATAACATTACTTGGAAAAAGATAAATCCTCCACCTAATATTAGTTGTAGATGCTTTGTTCATTCAACTGAAACTATATTGTGGGCGATGAAAGATAATGTGAAGGAAAAGCATAAATTTAATTATAAATTGATGAGAGAATTAAATGATAATAAAGTGAAAAGAAATATGGCAAACATCCTACGCAGAAACCCGTTGCTTTATTGGAAAGAATAATATTATCATCTACTGATGAAAATGATATTATTTTAGACCCTTTCAATGGCAGTGGAACTACAGGTATAGTAGCTTCAAAATTGAATAGAAAATATATTGGTATAGAGAAAGAAAAAGAATATTTAGATTTAACAATAAGAAGAAAAGAAGGTGAATAATATAAAAAGAAATTTTAATGAATGGTTAAGTAAATTTAAATCAAGCATATCTGATTATACTTATTATGTTGATTTTAAAAAGATTTATAGAAATATAGATAAAATTAAAGTGGAATTAAATATTTTAAATTCATTGATCGGCAGTAATGATATTGAAAATGAATTTAAAAATATAATAGTTAAATATCCTGAAACATTAGAGTGTATTCCTGTTTTATTAGCAGTTAGATCAAATGAAATATTTATTAAAGATGAGTTAAAAGAATACTTGTTTAAATTTAATAAAATGGTTTATTCTATTGATGATTATGTTAGATTTATGAAGGAAAGTGGATTATTTGATCTATTGCAAAATCATATTATAAATAATCTTTACGATTATGTATTGGGTATTGAAGTTGGTCTTGATTCTAATGGGCGTAAAAATCGTGGTGGCCATCTAATGGAAAATTTAGTAGAAAGTTATATTAGAAAAGCTGGTATAAAAGAATATTATAAGGAAATGTATATATCTGAAATTGAAAATAAATGGAATTTAGATCTTTCTAGTATAAGTGGTAATAATGTTTCTACTAAAAGATTTGATTTTGTAATTAAAACTGATAATCAGGTGTATGTAATTGAAACTAATTTTTATTCAAGTCAAGGTTCTAAATTAAATGAAACTGCTAGAAGTTATAAAATGTTAGCTGAAGAAGCAAAAAAAGTTAATGGATTAACGTTTATATGGTTTACTGATGGTACTGGATGGAAGAATGCTAGAAAGAATTTAGAAGAAACATTTAACGAACTTGAAACATTATATAATATTAATGATTTAGAAAATGGAATATTGGATAAAATAATAAAATAAATAAGACTAGAAATAGTCTTTTAATTTGTTATTTACATATACCCCCCTAGGGTGTATAATAATTTTGGTGATTTAAATGAGAGAAGAATGTAAGAATTGTGGTATGTGTATGAATTCTTTTCATAGAACAGAAAAAGAAACTCAGGATTTAATAAAAAGACTTAATGTTATAGAAGGACAAATTAAAGGTGTTAGACAAATGCTTGAAAGTGAACGTAAGTGTGAAGATGTTTTAATTCAAGTATCAGCAATAACTAAATCATTACAAAGTTTTGGTAATACACTTCTTAAAAGTCATTTAGAAACTTGTGTTACTAAAAAAATATTAAAGGGTGAAAATAAAGCTATAGATGAAGCCATGGATTTATTTAAAAAATTATATTAGAGGTGTAATATGCTAGAAATTAAAAATATAAGTGTTAAAGTTAAAGATTCAGATAAACAAATATTAAATGGTCTTTCTCTTAATATTAATGATGGAGAAGTACATGCAATAATGGGACCTAATGGTACTGGTAAAAGTACTTTATCAAAGGTAATAATGGGTAACTATAAATATGAACTTATAGGCGGTGATATTCTATTTAATGGAGATCTTCTAAATAATTTACCAGTGAATGAAAGAGCTAAAAAAGGAATTTTTTTGGCTATGCAAGATCCTACAGTTGTAGATGGTGTTACTAATAGTGAGTTTTTAAAAACAGCTAATCGTGAAATAACTGGTGAAAATATTGATTATTTTAAATTTCTTGATGAAGTAAATAAGTCTATAGAAGATTTAGAATTTGATAAAGATATGTTATATCGTCACTTGAATAAAGGATTTAGTGGTGGTGAAAAGAAAAAAAATGAAGTGCTACAAATAAAGATGCTAAAACCTAAATTTATAATACTTGATGAAATAGATAGTGGATTAGATGTAGATAGTCTTAGAATAGTATGTGAAAATATTAATAAATATAGAGAAGAAAATAAAAATACATCTATATTAATAATAACTCACTATCCTAGAATACTTGAATATATTAAACCTGATTATGTTCATATTATGAATAATGGTAAAATAGTTAAAACTGGTAACATGGATTTAGCATTTGACACAGAGAAACATGGATATCATGAAAGAGGATAATATGAATAGAATTATAGATGTTAAAGAAAGGGAAAAAGTATTTTATGATTTTGATACAACTAATCAAGATGTAATTTATAATGTAAGTGAAAATTCTAAATTAGTTGTGTATCAATATGGAATAAATATAGATAATAATATAATAATTAATTTAAATGGAGAAAACGCAAGCGTAGAGTATCATTATAGTACTATTAATTATGATGATCATAAATATAAAATAGATGTTAATCATAATAATAGCAAAACTATAAGTAATATATATAATCATGGAATAAATGTGTTTGATAATAAACTTGATTTTGATATAACTGGTAATGTTCTAAATAAAAGTGATAAATGTGAATGTAATCAAAAGAATCAAATACTTAATATTAGTGATGGTAAAAGTACTATACTTCCAAAATTATTAATAGATAATTATGATGTTATTAGTTCTCATTCGGCATATATTGGTAAATTCAAAGATGAAATACTTTTTTATTTAATGAGTAGAGGTATTAGTGAAAAAGTAAGTTATGACTTATTAATTAAGAGTTTCTTAGTAAATGGTTGTGATAATACTGAGCTAATAGAAAAATTAGAAAAAGAAATAAATAAGATTTGAGGTGAGTTATGAATAGAGATGATTTTCCAGCAATAGATAATAATTTAATATATTTTGATAATAGTGCTACTTCATTAAAACCTAAATGTGTTATTGATAAAATGATGGAATATTATAGTAAATATACTTCTAATATACATAGAGGTGATTATAATAATGCTATTCGTACTAATAAAGAGTATGATGAAGCAAGAGAAGTTGTAAAGAATTTTATTCATGCTAAATCAATGGAAGAAATAGTATTTACTAGTGGAACAACCGATTCATTAAATACTATAGTATTTGGATACTTTAAAAATATATTAAATAAAGATGATGAAGTATTAATTACTAAGAGTGAGCATGCATCTAATGTTCTTCCTTGGTTTGTATTGGAAAAAATGGGTAAATGTACTATAAAATATATACCACTTAATGAAAATTATGAAGTTACTTTAGAAAATGTTAAAAAATCTATAAATAAGAATACTAAAGTAATTAGTATAGCCCACGTATCTAATGTAATAGGGGATATACGTGATATAGAATGTATTGGTAAGATAGCTAAAGATAATAATTTATATTTTGTTGTTGATGCTGCACAAAGTGTATCTCATATTAATATAGATGTTATAAAAAGTAATATTTCATTTTTAGCATTTAGTGGTCATAAAATGTGTGGTCCTACTGGAGTAGGGGTTTTATATGGAAAAAATGAGTATTTAAAAGATTTAGTGCCTCTTAAATATGGTGGAGGAATGAATGAAAGTTTTGATAGTGATAAATCATATATATTAAAAAATTATCCAATTAACCTTGAAGCAGGAACACCTCCTATAGCTGAAGTAATAGGTCTTAAAGAAGCAATTAATTATGTAACTAGTATTGGTGTTGATAATATTCATAAACATGAATTAGAGCTTAAAAAGTATTTAATATCTAAGATACAAAATATGGATAATATAATTATATATAACAAACATACTGAAAGTGGTATAGTGACATTTAATATAAAGGATGTTTTTGCTCAAGATACATCTATTTATTTAAATACATATGGTATAGCTATTAGAGCAGGAAATCATTGTGCTAAAATATTAAAAGATGAAATAGGTATTAAGAATACTTGTAGAATTAGTTTTTATATTTATAATACATTTGAAGAAATAGATAAGTTAGTAGAAGCACTTAAAAATAGTGATAAATTATATGATGTGGTGATATAAATGAATAAAGAAATTAAAAGGGAGATTATACTAGATAATTATCAAAATCCTGTTAATAGGGGACTTATTGATGATAAAACATATATTCTTAAAAATACTAATAGTGATTCATGTATTGATAATATAGATTTAATGCTTAAAATAGTAGATAATAAAATAGTGGATGCTAGATTTGATGGAGAAGCTTGTGCAATATGTACTTCTGCTGTTAGTATAATGATAAAAAAAATAATTGGTAAAACAATAAATGAAGCAGAAGAAATAATAACTAATTATCAAAATATGATTAATGAGAAAGAATATGATAAAGAATTACTTGGTGAACTTAATGTATATGATGAAATATACTTACAACCTAATCGAAAGAATTGCGCATTACTTCCAAGTAAAGCAATTATTAATATAATTAAAATATACGAAGAAAAATAGAAAGAAGAGAATGTATGGAAATAGTAGGTTTAACAAAAGAAAATATACTTAAGATTTCTAATATAAAAAAAGAAGATAAGTGGATTCAAGATTTTAGACTTAAAGGATATGAAAGTTTTATGAAACAGAAAAATCCATCTTTTGGTCCAAATGTTAATTTAGATTATGATAATATAATTTATTATAAAAGTAATGAAGTAGATAAAAAAATAGAAAATGACTGGAATAATGTACTTAAGCCTGTAGTTGATGAACTTGATGGACTTGGTGTACTTGAGAGTGAAAAACATTTGGGTGGTATGGGTGTACAATATGAAAGTGAAGTAATTTATCATAACATGTTAGAAGAACTTGAAAGTAAGAATGTTATATTTACATCTATAGAGAATGCTATTAAAAATCATAAAGATTTAGTGGAAAAATATTTTGGTAAAATAGTAAATATGAATGAGAATAAATTTGCTGCTTTAAATAGTGCTGTATTTAGTGGTGGTAGTTTTATTTATATACCAAAGAATACTCATTTGGATAGACCTCTTCAAAGTTATTTTAGAATTAATAGTAAGAATATGGGTCAGTTTGAAAGAACTTTAATAATAGTAGATGACAACTCAAGTCTTCATTATGTTGAAGGGTGTACAGCTCCTACTTATAGTGAATCTTCATTGCATGCTGCAGTAGTAGAAATATATGTTGGTAAAAATAGTAAATGTAGATATTCAACTATTCAAAATTGGGCTACTAATGTATATAATTTAGTTACTAAAAGAGCTTTAGTAGATGAAGGTGGACTAATGGAATGGATTGATGGTAATATTGGTTCTAGAGTTACCATGAAGTATCCATGTTGTGTTCTTAAAGGTGATAATTCAAGTGGCACTTGTATTACTATTGGTGTTGCTAAAGAAGGACAAATACAAGATACTGGAGCTCGTATGATACATATAGGGCGTAATACTAAGAGTAATATTGTATCTAAGAGTATAGCTAGTAATGGCGGAAACTCTACATATAGAGGTAAAGTTGATATAAAGAAAACTGCAGAAAATAGTGAAGCAATGGTTAAATGTGATACATTGATATTAGATGAAATTTCAAAGAGTGATACTATACCAGTTAATACTTGCAACAACATTACATCAAATATTGAACATGAAGCTACAGTTTCTAAGATAAGTGATGAAGTATTATTTTATTTAATGAGTAGAGGACTTAGTGAAGAAAAAGCAACTGAATTAATAGTACTTGGATTTTTAGATAGATTTAGAAGTGAACTTCCTATGGAATATGCTGTTGAATTAAATCAACTTATTAAAAATAATTTACATTTATGAAAATAAAAAAGTTAAGAAACTTTAGAAATTTCTTAACTTTTTTTATGCTTGTGATTCAGTAGTTCCTTCTTCGCTTGGTGTTGTTGGTTCAGTAGGTTTGACTACTTGTTTTTTAACATATATTGTTAAACTACTTAGTTGATCTATTATTGTATCAACATGTTCTTTTTGACTATAGAATTTATAATCTGTCCAAGAATCTAATGATACTTCTTTGTTTGTATTATAATCTATAAATTTAAGTTTTAATTTATTTTTACTAGCATATGACTTTATACTAGATACAGAGTAACTAGATAAGTTTTTAAGTGTATTTACTGTTGGAGTAGTATATTTACCTTGACCAATTAATGTGTCTTCATAAAGATTATTTAAGTCAAATGAAGCAGTTTTTACAAGATCTGTTTTACTTTTACCTAAGTTAGCTTTTATTTCTTTTTTTATGTCATTTATGCTACCTTGATATGGAACTTGTACTGCTGGATAACTTTTAGATGATGGCTCATATACTTTTCCCCAAACTGAATATGTTTTAAGTTGCATTCTTTGAAGATTTACTAAGTTTGCACTATCGTTTATTACAATTGATTTAGCTAAGCTATAAAGTGATAATACATCTTTAGTAGTTATATTTGTTTGGAAATTTGGTTTAATTTTTTCAAGTATTGATATTGCTTGATTTGGATCTGTTAATTTAGTAGCTGCATTTGCAACTCCCATAATAATTTTAATCTGGTTTTTGCCTCTAACAAAATCATTTCTTTTTCCTTGATTCCATTCATTGCTACAATGTTTTGACCAGCCATGTCTATTTCTGGCAAGTGCTAGTGCTTGTTCACCATTTAAGTGTTGTTTTCCTTTATTTACGTATATTGTGTTTTTTCCCCATTTTCTTGAACTATTTTGTTCACAGAATGAATATGGTACATCTACATCTATTCCTCCGACTGCGTCTACTAGTGATACAACTCCTTTAAAGTTGATTTTTGCATAGTAGTCAATATCTACATCGAATAATTTTTCTATTGTTTTAACTGCACAAGATGAAGAACTTCCCCAAGTGGTAGTATTTATTCTTCTATAGTTTCCATTAGAACAAGCTGTTTTAATATAAGTATCTCTTGGTACTGAAGTTATTGTCGCTCTTAGGGTTGATGGGTTAAATGTAGCTAGTAAAAGTACATCACCATTATAACCTGAAGTAACACCATCTTTTGATGAATCAACTCCTATAAATAATATTGTGAATGGTTTATTTAATGATGCTGTTTCACTTTTGATATTTTCTTCATTTGTTTCATATATTTTAGAACCCTCAAGTAATACTTTGGTATCTTCTTCAATATTTTCATATCCTTCAAGACTGTAGAACATATCTACGTAGTTACGACTGAAGAAAGCAGCATCTATTTCTTTATTTGATAGAGCATGTAATAATTCAATTGTTGAATCATATTCTTTTATTTCATTTGATGAATCTAAACTATATTTTTTAATTAGTTCTTTAGGAAGTATATTTCCTTCGATATCTTTAGAATTACTTACTATACCAATTATTTTCTTTCTTAAATCTTTTTGTGTATTTAATGATTTATCATATGTTACTAGTGAACTATAGTAAGTATTTTTAGTATCACTATATGCATCAATTGATTTGTATATTTTAGTTAAGTAATAATATCCAGCAAATTCAATTCCAATTATTACTATTGTTAAAATTGCTGGTATTACAAAAGATTTCATATTTTTTTTCTTTATACTTCTTAGTAATAAATAACTTAAGAATAAGAATAAATATACTAGTATAATAACACCATATATTCTATAAAATGTTTCTACTCCTTCATATAGTATTAAAGAGTATGTGAAGAAACAAAGACTAATTAACTCTATTAGTAAAAGTATAAAAATTGTAAATGTTTTTAATATTTTTTTCTTTCTCATGTTTAACACTTCCTTCTAATTTTTTTTCTTTTTATCCTTTTTCTTTTTCTTTGATTTAGCTTCTTCTTTTACTTCGTTACTTTTATTTGATTCTTTTTCTTTTATTTCTTCTTTTTCTTTTATTTCTTTTTGTCTTTCTTCAAGTTCTTTTTGTTGAATCATCATTTGATGTAGTTTTTTTCTTTTTTTAGTATGTCTTATTTTTGATATAAGTATACATAATAGGATGAAGAATACTAGTATTGTTTCTCCTGTAAGAAGAAGTATCATTTTTTCATATTTATCTATTTTATCTTCTAATGGTTTTAAAGCTTCATTTGTATAAGTTATCACAGTATTTGTTTTTTTATCATATGTGTAATAGTCGCTTGTACCATTATTCATATTTTGTGCATGTATAATTGCATAATCACTATTATTTTGTATTAAAGCGTCAAATTCAATATCATTTATAGTTATTTTAGATAGTTTATAATTATTTATTTCTTTATCTATTGTTAATGGATATAGTTTTAATTGATCTAGTTTAATTTCTTTATATTCACTGAATGTATTACTTTCACTATCATATAAGAATAGTTTGATATCTCCTTCAGTATTTTTAAGACCTACTAATATGAAATTATTTACTTCATTATAGAAAGCTGGTACTTTTTGGTCATTAATTGTTATATCTTTTTTTTCATAATCTTCTGGTTTAGTAAGATTACTTTCTCTTTTAACAACTGTGTAATCAATATCATTTATTTTTACTGTTATTGGATTTGGGTCTGTTACATTAACTAATATGTTATATTTTTTTACTGAACCGTTTTCTGCTTCTACAGTTACAGTGAATTTATTTTCTCCTTCAGTTACTTTGAATGTCCCTGTACCTGATAAATCTGCTTTTGAGTCTGATTTAGTAGCATTTATTTTTATTTCAGTCGTATTACTTTCAGCAGTAACTTTATATTCAGTTGTATCTTTATTAAATGCTGGTTCTAATTTTAAGCCATCAATGCTTAAGCTTTTAAGATTATTATCTTTTGAATAACTTGCTTCTAGTTCTGCTTGTGTTATTACTCTTACTGTTTTAGTGTTAGTAGTTACTTTCATGGCTACTTCATTTTTATATGAAAATGCTCCAGCTGCTTTAACTGTTATATTTCCGCTTCCTTTTGCTATTGCCTTTAGCGTCCATGTTTTTGTTTTTTGATTTTCTCCTGATTCACTAAAGAAGAAAACATTTCCACCGCTTACTAATTTAAATTTTTTTGTATCATAGCTAAGTGTCCATTGCCATGAACCTAAATCTGATCCTGAGATTTTTGTTGTTACTGTGAATGTATTTCCAACTACAACTTGACTTTTATTTGTAGTTACTTTTACATTTGCCGAAGCTGCATCTACTGTTATTGTAAAGAGTAGTGATACTATCAATATAGATAGTGATTTTAATATTTTATTCATTTTTCCTCCTATAATTTTTTATCTCCATTAATATGTTTTCTAACTTGTAAAAGATCAAGTATTGTTATTTTGTTATCTCCTGATGTATCACCGGCTAGGAATCTAGTATTGTTTAATTTGTTATCTCCATTAATATGTTTTCTAACTTGTAAAAGATCAAGTATTGTTACTTTTCCATCTCCTGAAGTATCTCCTTTCACTACAAGTGTGAATGTTTTGGACTCAAGTAAAGTAGAGATTGTTACTTTATAATCTGTTCCTAAAATATCTGTATCTTTAATTTCTATTCCTTTTGAATTTTTAATTGTAACATTTCTTGCACCAGAAGTAATTATTGATGATTTTATAACACTAGCTTTTGTTTCTGGTCTAATTCCAACTATATAATTGTCTTTTATATTTAAGTTACTTTTTTCAAGTACCATACTTACTGTAGTAGGATCATTTTCATCATCTTCTAGTTTTGTTTCACCAGTTCCTGATATTGTTGCTTTTTCACTTTGAGTTTTTGCATTTACTGTAGCAGTCATTAATTCTTTTGGAACATAAACATCGTATGTAAGTATATCTTCATCAAATGATGGTGTTAATGCATATCCATCTACATTTAGAGATGCTAAATTATTATTTGTGTCACCACTTTTTGGTAGAGAAGTGTATTCTGGAAGAGTACCATCTTTATATACAGGAATATCGAATGTAAATTTTGAATTTAATAAATTTTCTTTTTTATATGAGTTATATGATGAAGATCCTTCTGTTGCTGGTGCTTGAATATTTGTCATGTATTGATTTGCATAAGGACTTTCAGCTTTAGGACCAATGTTGAACTTTTGATAGAATATTGTTTGTTGTCCTCTAGTAACATAGTTTTTAGCAAGTGTGCTACTTCCTTCTTTAATAGCAGTTTCAATGTTATTCCATGGCTCTCCATTTCTGCTTATTAGTTTAGCGGCGTAGGCAAGACCTCTTGTTACTGCTGAATATTTAACTCCATCTATTGTTGTTTCATAAGCTCCTATATTAAAGAAATTGTAGTATCCACTATATGTTTTACCTTTCCATGTGAATTTTCCACCATCAGTTGATGCGCTTCCACTAGCTCCAACTTCTAATCTAATTCTACTAGCTACATGTATTGGACTTATACCTAATGATTTGGCTGCGTTGTACATCGGAATTGTATATTTATCATCTCCAAGTTTGCCACTTCCAAATATTGCTTTAATAAGAGTAGGGTATTCTTTATCTAAATTGTTATCATAATCTAATTTTTCAAACATAAATATTCTATTTTCTGTAAGCCAGTTTCTAGGGTCCATATAAAAAGCAATTACACCTTTGTTAACTCTAAACCATGTGCTTCCCTCAGCAGGTACAGATGATGTTCTATAGTTATCGTTTTTTGTTTGCATGTAACATTTTCCGGCTTCTTTATCTACTGAAGTAACAAAACTTCTATTATTTTTATCTGCATTGAATACCCAGTTTGGATATTTTTTATGTAGATATGTTAAATATGGGATATAACTATCAGGAAAACCTTTATCTTTTAATACTTTTGCATATTCTTTGTCAGTGGCAGTTATATCACTTTTTTTAACAATATAATCTTTACTTATGTATCCTTCTTTTTCACCATAGTATTTGATTTTATAAAAGTTTCCACTAGAACCTAATATTGTTACATTTGCTCCAAGTGTTAGAGTTTCTATAACTTTTCCGCTTGAAGAGGCAGTTTTTCTTACTGAAACATTATTTCCAGTAACTCTTGCTGTCCAATCTATAACATTTATTCCAGTGTATGTATTATTTAAGAAAGTTACATATTTACTACATACATATCCTGTTTTTTCATTATAAATAACCTTTAACCATTTAGAATTACAACCAGTACCACTATATAGTGTTTTATCAACTACTGAAATTGAAGTACCTGCATTTACTGTAACTATTGCTGAATTGTTAGTACCAGGTCCTGTTCTAATTCTTACTGTGTTTCCATTTATCTCTGCATCAAAAGAGGCATTTATATTCAATGGTACACAAAGAAATGTTAGTAAAAAAATAATAGTTATATAATATCTTTTTTTCATGTGTACTCCTTTACATTCTTAATTATCATAATAATTATAGCAAATTTCGACATAATTTTCATTAAAAACTGGTTTTTATTTACACATTATACATAAATATAAAATATTAGTTTTTTTAACGTAATTATGGAAAAAATGTTATTATTAGTTTATAATAACTATTAGGGAGTTGAAAATTATGAATTTTAATGTTAATGGACACAATATATTTATAATAGTTTCAGTATGTTTTTTAGCTTCTTTAATATTTGTTCAAATGATGAAGAAAGTAGCTATATTTTTAAAAATATTAGATATACCTAATGATCCTAGAAAGATTCAAGAACATCCAGTACCATTATTAGGTGGACTTGGTATATTTTTTGCATTTTTACTTGGATATATGTTATTTGCACCTAAAAATAACTTGATGATAGCAGTTCTTATTGGTTCGTTTTTAATTATGCTTTTAGGACTTTTTGATGATATGACTAAGAGTGAAACACCAATGCCTAATAAATATAAGGTTTTGGTTCAATTAATAGTTGCTGCGATAGTTGTATTTTATGGTGGGCTTGAACTTACTAAAGTAACTTTATTTGGAATAACTATTAAATTTACTTCAGTACCATTATTACCGGAATTAATTTCCATGCTTATAATAGTTGCTACAATAAATGCTATTAATTTAATAGATGGGTTAGATGGGTTATGTGCTGGTATTTCATCAATATACTTTTTAACTATTGCTACTATAGGGTTTATGTTAAATAAATTTGGTGGTTTGGATATAATTTTATCTTTAATAATGCTTGGTTCAACACTTGGATATTTAGTACATAATTTTCCACCTGCTAGAATATATCAAGGAGATGCAGGAAGTACTTTTTTAGGTTTTATGATATCAGTAATATTCTTACTTGGATTCAAAACAACTACATTAACATCATTAATTATTCCATTATTAATATTAGCTATTCCAATTATGGATACATTATTTGCTATTATAAGAAGAAAACTTAAAGGACAAAGTATTGATCACGCAGATAAAGAACATTTACATCATCAACTACTTAAACATTTTTCTAAAAAGAGTTCATTACTTGTAATATATGCAATTAATATAATGTTTTCTCTAACTACTATCTTCTATGTATTAGGTGATAAAAAAATAGTAGCGGGATGTTATGTAATACTTATATTTATAGTTTTATATTTTGTTCTTAAAACAAATATAGTGTTTGATTGGTCAAAGTCAAAAGAAAAAGGAAAGAAAAAGTAGTTTTAAAGTTCAAGAAATTGAACTTTTTTTGTTAATAAAATGTAAATATTTTATGTTAATTTAATATAAATTTATGTTTTTTATAAGCAAATTTTGAAATATATTTAAATTTTGTTATAATTGTTTTAGAGGTGAATAGATGAAAGTAGGTATACTTGGTGCTGGTGCTTTTGGTTTAGCACTTTCACATATTCTGGTAAAAAACAAAGTTACTGTTGAAATGTGGACACATAATGAAGAAGAAGCTAAAGTTTTAGATATAAAAAGAATAAGTAAAAAATTAGATGGATATAAAATTCCAAAAGAGATAAAATTTTCAACTAATTTAGAGGAAACTGTTAATGGTAAAGATTTAATAGTAATGGCTATACCAGCTTTTGCTTTTGAAGATGTTACTAAACAACTGTCTAAATATATTAAAAAGAATCAACCTGTATTAATTGCTACCAAAGGTATTCAACAAAATACATGTTTATTTTTAAATGATGTATTTGCTAAATATTTAAAAAATAGTGTTGCTGTTATATCAGGTCCAACTTTTGCTGTTGATATGATTAAAGATGCTCCTATTGGTTTTAGCATGGCAACTAAAAGCCATAAAACTGAAATGGTTATTCGTAAGTGCTTTGAAAATTCAACTACTAAGTTTAGAAGGACTAGAGATATTACTGGTATAGAAATTTGTGGTAGTATTAAAAATGTTATGGCTATTGCTAGTGGTATGTTAGAAGGTATGGGAGTAACTGATTCAACAAGAGCATTATTTCTAACTGAAAGCATGAATGATATAAAAGAGTTAATTGATGCTTTAGGTGGCAAAAAGAAATCTATTTTATCTTTTGCTGGGTTTGGAGATATTCTTATGACATGTACTAGTAAAAACTCAAGAAACTTTAGTTTTGGTTATTTAATTGGTAGCGGTGCTAGTAAAAAAGAAATAGATAAATATTTAGAGAATACTACTGTAGAAGGTATGTATACGTTAAAATCTATTCACAAGTTAGTTAGACGTAAAAAAGTTAAGATGCCTATAATAAATTTAATTCATGATATTATAGAAGGTAAAAAAGATAAAGAAGAGATGTTAAGATTTTTAATAAGTAAATAAAAAATGTAAATATTATAATTACATTTTTTTATTTATATTACCATTTTGATCAATATAATAGTAATTTGATTGCATTTTATTTACATATATTTTTGTTGATTTACCAAAAGGATATTTTATATCTCTATTTTCTTTATCATTATTTGATACATATATTTCTTTAGAATTTAATAATATTAATTTATATTTTAATGATCTTTTTGATAAATCATTTTCTTTTTTATTGTCAGATATTTTATAAATATTTTTAATGTTATTTTTTTCTAAGTATTTTTTAACATTTCCTTCATTATCAAGATATGCTATTTTAGCATTCCTAAATTTAAAATTTGTAAGCATTGAAAGAAGTATTAATTCTAGTTGTTTTGGATGTTTTATTATCATATGTGTTGTATGTATAATAAATCTATAAAATTTAATTAATATATTCCTTGTTATTATTAGATTATTTTTTGTTATGTAAACATAATAATTTAATAATTTGTATCTTAAATTACTTTTAGTTATTATTCTAAATTCTTTAATTCCGCAGATTGCAATTTTCTCGTTATTTACAAGAACTTTTATTTTATTTGTTTCGTCTTTTAGAATTCTAAATTCTATTGATTTTATTTCTGGCGCATAATTTTCAAAGTTATTAAATTGTTGTATTTGAGCTTTCTTAATATCATAATTTAGATTTCTATTATTTGTTTTTATTTGGATTTTTGATATTTTTAGTATGTTTTCTGGTAATTCTAATTTAATAATGAATTCATTGTTATTATCTACGATTTCATATAAGTTTGTATATAAGTCATGTATATTACATACTTCTATATTCTTAAACAGTAATTTATTATCTTTTATTTGATAATATTCATTTGTTTTGTTATTATATTTTATATTTAATGCTTGCATTTTTTCATAAATTGTTAATATTCTTTGCTCTAAGATGATGTAATCATCTATTTCTTTTAGTAATTCTTTTATTATATTATTATTTTCTTCTTTTTCTTTTTTACTCATTTTAACATCAAATGATTTATTAATTCTTGCTTGTAAATGATACATTACAAAATATTCTGCATAAGGTATTATTTTCCCAAAAATTTCTTTGGATAAATTAATTGTAAATTTATAAACTTCATTTAGTGTTAATGTGTACCAATTTTTATTTAACTTTCTTTTTCTGTATAAGTATTTTGATGAAGCAATTACTCCATATTTCATTTTTCTTCTTCTAAATAATATTTCAGT
Organism: Mollicutes bacterium; assembly: GCA_004552445.1. Lineage (GTDB taxonomy): Bacteria > Bacillota_I > Bacilli_A > RF39 > UBA660 > CAG-1000. Next base: position 66,229 of record SFOJ01000003.1, on the reverse strand, counting down.
CATGAATTTAGCGTCTTCTGAGTATTTAAGTTTTTCATCAAATAGTATATTTTTTATTGCTTCTCTTCTAATTAATGCAGCAGCAGCACTTAATTGAAGCAATTCATGCTCTTTTGTTATATCTATTATTCTATCGCCTTTGTCAAATCTAAAATCTGTTATATGATATCCATGTGTTGCTTCAAAAAACTTTTGTCTAAATCCGACGATATCAATTTCTGGGTGATTATCTAGCATTTTGCATCCTTTTTCAAATGCATTTTTTTCAAATTTATCGTCTGAATCTATAAAATTAATATACTTTCCTGTGGCTAATTTAATTCCTTCATTTCTAGCTGAAGATACTCCACCGTTTTCTTTTTTAATATATTTTATATTATCATATTTCTTTTTATATTTTAGACATATTTCTTCTTCATTATATGGACTTCCATCATTTATTAATATTAATTCTATATTTTCAAATCCTATTGATTGATTTATTATACTTTTTATAGTTTCTTCAATATATTTTTCTACATTATATATTGGTATTATTACACTAATTTTATATTTAGACATACTTGCTCCTTTTTGATATTTCTTTTTTATTATAAAATATATATTAAAAAAAGTAAATTCAAGTTCTTTTATTTTGTTATTAATTTGTGTTATACTTTTCATGGGAGGTAAAAATATGGATAGGTGTAGTGTAATTTCTTTAAAAGATATAAAAAAAATAAAATCGATTAATAGTGACTATGTAATTATTACTGATAAAGATTATGAGTTTAATTTTAATTTTAATAAAATAATTAATTTTATGAAGTATAACAATTATCAATTGTATGCTTTATGTCCTTATAATGGAAATCATAGATTAGTAAAGAAATATGGTCTTGTCAATATAAATGATGGATATTTTAATTTTTATTTAGAATGTTTTATTATTAAGAAAAGTTTAATTGAAGAATGTAAATATGAGAATGAATATGGTATTCTTATGTATTTATATAATCATGCTACATATTATTATCAATCTTATGATAGATTAGATATTAATATTGTATATACTGATAAAAATAAGAATACTTTTTATATTGATAAAAATTGGTATTTGGATGATATGAAAACTATATGTGAACTTTCAAAAAAATGTAAAGGGAAGGGTATTAATTACCTATTTAATATGTATTTACTTAAACTTTCTTATAATATTAGACAGGTTGAAAATAGTATTATTAATGATAGTGAGTATAATGAATTTCTTAAATTATCACGTGAATTTTTAAATAATGTGGATGATATTTATATTAATACTGATAATGTAAAACTTAATATAAATATAAATAAGAATATAGTATATTACATACTTAATATTAAATATGAAAGCGTAAAGTATAAGTTAAGTGATGATTATATAAAATGTAAATATAATGTAGATAATGTTAAGGCTAATTCTATAGTGGTACATTGTATTAATTATAAGAAAGGTTATTTATATTTTGATTGCTCTTATGATAAAACATGTTTTGAATTATCAAATGTTAATATTTATGGAAATGATAAAAAAATAGATTACGATAAGACAGATATTTATATGGGAAATAAGATATTTGGTCGTGAATATTATAATGATGTTGTTTTCACTTTTAAAGTAAAATTAGAAGATAAAAATATAGTATTTAAAAATAAAGATAATGAAAAGATACATGTTTCTTTTGGAAATAATGTTTCTAGTAGACTTATCACTAATAGAAAGAATTCTTATTGGAATATAGAAAATAAATGTTTAAAGTGTAATGATAATGTAATTACAATAGGTAAAAAGAATACTTTCGTAAATGAAGTTAAATTCATTATAAGTGAGTTTAGACATAAGAAACTTAAAACTATTAAACCTTTTATAGTACGTACTTGTTATTTTTTAACTCATTCATTTTATAAGAATAAAGACATAATGGTAAGTTATGATAAACTTTATAAAGGCGGAGATTGTGGAGAATATATATTTAAATATATAAATGATAACACAAGTTCTAAAGCATATTATATTGTTAATAAAAATACTAATACTTATAATAAACTAATAAAGAATTATAAGAATATTCTAGTATATGGTAGTTTAAAATGTAAGATTATTTGCTTAAATGCTAAACATATTTTAGCAAGTGATTCACTCGCTGCTTCATTTTGTAGTTTTAATGGTTATATGAGAGATTATAATAAGAATCTATTTAATGCTGAAGTACATTGTATACAACATGGTGTTACTATGCAAAATATGTATCATAGACAAAATAGAATATTTGATAACAATAAATTATATTTTATATCATCTATTTATGAACAAAAGAACTTACTTAAAAAAGAATATGGATATAATAAAGAAAATTTAATATTTAGTGGCCTTGCTCGTTATGATGGACTTAAAAGTAATCCAAAAGGTGTAATTCTTATAATACCAACGTGGAGAGTAGATGTCGCTAGTAGTACATCAAGTGGTAAAGTAAGACCATATAATAATAACTTTAAATACACTAATTATTTTAAAGTATATAACAGTTTAATAAATAATAAACATATTATAGAAATGGCTCGTAAAAACAATTATAAGATTAAATTTTTAATACATCCAACATTAATATCTAATATTAAAGATTATGATAAGAATGATTATGTTGAAATAATACCATCAAATACAGTAGATTATGAAGATATATTAGTTGAATCTAATATTATGATAACAGATTATTCAGGAGTTCAATATGATTTTGCTTATATGAAAAAGCCAATAATTTATTATCATAATGATGATTTACCACCTTCATATGGTAATGGTGAAATGGATTATCAAAATATAGGATTTGGTGATATAGCTAAGTGTGAAGAAGATGTTGTTAGCTTACTTATAGATATAATAAATTCTAATTGTAGATTAAATAAAAAGTATGATAAAAGAGTTAATGAATTCTTTAAATATTTAGATTACAATAATTGTAAAAGAATTTATGAAGCTATTAAGAAGTATGAAAGAGAGTGAGAAATATGCTTAAAAAAGTAATCAAATCTATTAAAGATGGTACTTTTTTTAAAAAAGTAAATAAGAAAATAAGATCAATATACTATAAAAGACTTACTAAAAAAAGTAATATCAAATTAGTTAATAATCAAGTTATGTTTATTACATTTCAAGGAGATTATACTTGTAATTCTAAAGCAATATGTGATTATATATTAAAAAATAAACTTAATTATAAAATTATATGGGTTATTCGTAGTGAAAAAGAAAATGATATAAAACAATTTCCACATGGAATTAAAGTAGTAAGTAGAGACTCAAACGAATTTTATTATGAATATGAAAGAAGTAAATTTATATTTGACAATTCTACTAATTTTGCATATATGAATTTATTCAAAAGAGAAGGTCAAATTGTTATTCAAACATGGCATGGTTCAATGGGATTCAAAAGAATAGATCCAAGCTCAGTTAGTGATAAAGACTGGTTAGAAAAAGCAATTTCTTCTGCGAATGCTGATGATTACATTATAACTAATAGTAAGTTCGAAGAAAATGTTTTTAGAGGAAGTTACTGGCCTAAAACTGAATTTTTAAAAGTAGGACATCCTAGAAATGATATTTTATTTAACAAAAATAATGAATTTTTAAATTATGATAAAAAAATAAGAAAGATGTATAATATCAAAAAAGATACTAAGATATGTTTATATGCACCTACATTTAGAAATAGTGATAGTATTAGTTGTTATGATTTAGATTATAATAGATTACATGAAGCACTAGTTAAAAGATTTAGTGGAGATTGGGTAATACTTGTAAGATATCATTTTAGACTTAAGAATACTAAAATACCTAAAAAGTTTGAAAATACTGTTATTAATGTAACAAATTATCCTGATATGCAAGAATTATTATGTGTAACTGACTTTGGTATAACAGATTACTCAAGTTGGATATGTGATTATGTTATCACAAAAAGACCTGGATTCTTATATACAACTGATATTGAAAAGTATATTGATACTGAAAGAGGGTTTTATCATACATTAGATTATTATCCATTTCCAATATGTAAAAATAATGATGAATTATATAATAAGATTATTAATTTTGATGATAAAAAGTATTTAAAAGATGTAAACAGTTTTTTAAGAAAAGTAAATTGTTATGAAAAAGGTGATGCATCTAAAAAAGTTGTAGATAAGATGAATAAATTAATTAAGTAGATTTTTAATATTATATATGCTATTATAAGGTTAGGAGGTTTTTTTATATGAAAAACGTAGCGGTTATATTTGCAGGTGGAACAGGAACTCGTATGGGAGTTAAAGATGTTCCAAAGCAATTTTTAGAAGTAGGAGGAAAGCCAATTATCATTTACACACTTGAATATTTTCAAAATCATCCAGAAATTGATGAAATATATGTTGTATGTATTGAACCTTGGATTGATTATTTGAAATTTCAACTTGAAAAGTATGGTATGTCAAAAGTAGTTTCAGTAGTACCTGGTGGTAAAACAGGTCAAGATTCAATTTATATTGGATTAAAAGAAGCAGAAAAGAATTGTAGTCCTGATGATGTTGTATTAATTCATGATGGCGTAAGACCATTTATTAGTCCTGAACTAATATCAAGAAATATCGCAGATACAAGACGCAATGGAAACTCTATTACATGTACTGGTTGTAATGAAACATTTATTATAAGTAAAGATACAGTTAATGTAGATTCAGTACCAGTAAGAAGAGAATCTTATAATGCTCAAGCACCTCAGGCATTTAGATTAGGTGAAATTATTGAAGCACATGAAACTATGAGAGCTAAAAATCCAGATTATATTGATGTTATTGATAGCTGTACATTGTTTAATATGCTAGGAAAGAAAACATATCTAACAGAAGGTGTTAGAGGTAATACTAAAATTACTAATCCAGTTGATTTATATATCTTTGAAGCATGGTTAGAATTTAAAAATAATGGTGGTAAAGCTAAAGGAATACCTGATTTAATTGAATATTATGAATACGAAGAAAGTAAAAAAAAAGAAGCAGGAATAACAATGAGGTTAACTAAGCATGAACAAAATAATTAAAGAAGATATGGATAATTTAGTAAATAGTTGTCCATATGAAGAAGAATTTAAAGATAAAACAATACTTATAACAGGAGCAACTGGTTTAATAGCTCGTAACTTAACATATTTCTTTTTAGAACTAAATAAGCAAAAACATACTAATACTAAAGTAGTAGCGCTTGTTAGAAATATGGATAAAGCACGTGATGCGTTTAGTGATTATTTAGAAGATTCATCACTTGAATTTATGAATCAAGATGTATGCGAAAAACTAGAATATGCTGGTAATGTTGATTATATATTCCATGCTGCTGGTAGTGCTAGTGCTACAGCTATAAAGAAAAATCCAGTTGGTATTATTAAAGCAAATACTATTGGAACTGTGAATGTTCTTGAACTCGCAAGAGAAAAAGGTTCTAAAGTAATATTCCCATCTACAAGAGAAATATATGGTAAAGTTGATGGAGTAGAAAAGATAACTGAAAGTGATATGGGAATTATTGATCCACTTAATGGAAGAAATTGTTATCCTGAAAGTAAAAGACTTGCTGAAGCATTATTTAGAAGTTATTATGAACAATATGGAGTTCCATTTAATGTACTTAGAATTGCTCATACATATGGTCCAACAATGGAAATTAATAATGATGGAAGAGTAATGTCAGACTTTATTGGAGACGTTGTTAATGATAGAGATATCGTTTTAAATAGTGATGGTACAGCAATAAGAGCATTCTGTTATGTTGCAGATACAGTAACTGGTATTATTGAAGTAATGGTTAATGGAGAAAATACTGAAGCATATAATTTAGCTAATGAAACAGAACCATATATGATAAGAGATGTTGCTAAAAAATTAGTTGATTTATATCCTGAAAAAGGTCTTAAAGTAGTATTTAGTAATCCAAGCGATGAAGTTAAAAAAGGATATGTTTCATATAAAATAGTTAAACTTGATACATCTAAACTTGAATCTCTAGGATGGAGTCCTAAAGTAGAACTAGAAGAAGGTATGAAGAGAACTGTTGATTCATTTATTCTACAAAGAAAAAAATAGTTAAGGAGAAGATATTATGACATTTATTATTAAGATTATTAATTTTATTTTAAATGTAATTTATCTTCTTTTTAAATGTTTTAGAAGAAGAAAACAAATTACATTAATAAGTCGTGAATCTAACAATATAACTACAGATTTTAAATTATTAAGTGAAGAACTAAAAAAAGAATTACCTGACTATAAAATAGTTGTTTTATGTAAAAAGATGGATAATAAATTATTATATGCATTTCATATGTTAAAACAAATGTATCATATATCAAGAAGTAAAGTCGTTATACTTGATACATATTGTTATCTAATAAGTAATTTAAAACATAAAAAAGATTTAGTAGTAATACAAATATGGCATGCGATAGGTATATGTAAAAAAGCTGGCTATGCTATAGTTGGTAAAGATGAAGGAAGAAGTGAAAAAGTAAGTAAAAGTGCTAATATGCATAAAAATTATACTTATGTTTATACCACCTCAAAAGAATGTATACCATTTATTGCACAAGTATTTAACTGTGATAAATCTATAATACGTAGTGTACCACTTCCAAGAATAGACTTATTAAAAGATAAAAAATATATTAATAGTGTTAAAAATAAAATATATAAAAAATATCCTAGTTTAAAAAATAAGATTAATGTTTTATATGCACCTACATTTAGAAAAGATAATGATTTATTTGAAAAGAATATTCATGAATTAATAAATAATTTTGATTATAAAAAGTACAACTTAATTATTAAATTACATCCACTTTGTAATATTAAAATTGATAATGATAATGTATTTATATGTAAAGACTTTAGTACAAGTGAAATGATATATATATCTGATTATGTTATAAGTGATTATAGTTCTATAATATATGAAGCAGGTATTATGAATAAAAAAATGATATTTTATGCTTTTGACTTGAATGACTATAGTGGTAAGCGTGATTTCTTTATTGATTATAAGAATGAAGTCCCAGGTCCAATATGCTATAGTGCTTCTGAAGTTATTTCATTTTTAAAAAATAGTGATTACACTAAATATAAAGATAGAAACTTAATAAGTAAATATGTTGATTTAAATATAAAAAACTATACTAAAAATATGGTGAATGAAATAAAAAAGACTTTATAGTTATTTTGTGATAAAATATACTTAAGAGGTTAGAATGAATAATAAAAATAGTAAGAAAAGTAATAATAAAAAGAACACTTCTAAAAGTATAAAAAATAAAAATAATAAAAAAGTAATTAAGAATAAAGAATGTAATAAATATTTTAAAACACTTTTTATGTTTTCTTCATTACTTAAGTTGTTATTGATAATACTTTCTTTGATACTTATTGTCTTATATATAAAAAACAATAATAAAATTAATGATTTAAATGAAAATATTAATGATTTAAATAAATCTATTATCAAAAAAGATAATGAAAAAGAACCTATAAAAGAAGAAGTAATTATCAAAAATAAAGCTACTAAAATACCAGTACTTTCTTATCATAGAACTGTTACTAGTGATATTAGAAATAAATATTTTAAAGATAATGCTTGGGTTAATGATTTAGAAGAAGTAAGTAAAGAGTTAGAATATTTATATAATAATGGATGGAAAACAATTGATTTAGATGAATTCTATTGCTGGTATAATAAAGAATGTGATTATGAAGAAAAAACATTTGTTATAACAATAGATGATGGAGATAGTGAAGCATATTATAATTTACTTCCATTATTTGAAAAATATAATTTTAAAGCAACAATGTTTTCAATAGGAAAAGAGATACCTGAAGTTACAGAAGAATTAAATGAACCTAAAAGATTAAAACTTGGATATGATAAAATATTAGAACTAAGAAAGAATAAATCTTTACTTCAAGTAGAAAGTCATACATATAATATGCATCATAAATGTGGTAAAAAGAAAGCAGTCGAAACATTGTCTTATAATGAATTAGTAGAAGATTTTGAAAATAATAAAAAATACAATTTTAAATATTTAGCTTATCCATATGGAATATATACTAAAGATATGTTAAAAGTAACATCTAATAGTGATATTAAACTTGCTTTTAAGATAAGAGATAATAAATATGCAACTAGACTTGACAATAAATATGAGATTGCCAGAATAGAGATAGATGCATTTATGAAAATGGATAAATTTAAAAAAATATTTGAATATGCTAAAGGAGAATAAAATGATAAAAAGTATAACTGATTATTTAGATATAACATGTAATAAATATCCGGAAAAGATATCATTTGCTGAAAATGAAAATGTATTTATTACATATAAAGATTTTGTTTTAAAATCTAAAGTTATTGGTAGTAATATAGTAGAAGAATATAATTTATTTAAAATGCCTATCATGGTATTTATTGATAAGAGTATAAATACACTTTTATCTATGTTTGGTGTTTTATATAGTGGTAACTTTTATACGATTGTTGATGTAACATCGCCTAAAAATAGAATTGATTCTATAGTTAATACATTAGAACCTAAACTAATAATTACAGATAATAAAAATATAGATAAAGTAGAAGAACTTCAGTATGATTTACCTATATTAAATATAGAAGAGTTAAAATATAAAACTAATGAAAAATTATTAAATGAAGTAAAGAATAGAGTTATTGATACTGATGCAGCATATGTATTATTCACAAGTGGTTCAACTGGAGTACCGAAGGGTTCAGTAATAAGTCATAAATCTGTTATAGAATATACTTCATGGTTCAAAAATGCATTTAATATAAATAGTAAAACTATATTTGGAAATCAAACACCATTTTATTTTAGTATGTCTATAAGTGATGTATTTACTAATATAATGGTTGGATCTACATTATATATAATACCTAAAGTATGTTTTAGTTTTCCAGTAAAATTAATTGAATATATGAATGTTAATAAGATAAATACTATATACTGGGTACCTAGTGCTTTATGTATTGTTGTTAATATGAAAACATTTGATTATGTTAAACCAAAGTATTTAAAGAAAGTATTATTCGCAGGTGAAGTAATGCCTATGCCACAACTTAATATATGGCGTCGTCATTTACCAAAATTAATGTATGCTAATCTATTTGGCCCAACTGAAACAACTGATATATGTACTTATTATGTTGTAAATAGAGAATTTAAAGATAATGAAACATTACCAATAGGTAAGCCATGTGAAAATACAGATATATTAATTATAAAAGATGATAATACACTTGCATCCGTTGGTGAAGTAGGAGAACTATATGTAAGAGGAAGCATTGTCGGAAGTGGTTATTATAATAATTCTGAGAAAACAAATTCTACATTTGTAATTAATCCTCTTAATAATGCTTATCCTGAAATATTATATAAAACTGGGGATTTAGGTAAATATAATGAATATGGTGAAATAGAGTATTTAGGTCGAAAAGATTTTCAAATTAAACATATGGGTTATAGAATAGAACTTGGTGAAATAGAAACTAACATAAATTCCATTGATGGAATTATATCATCTTGTTGTATTTACGATACAAAAAATAATTTAATTGTGTTATCCAAACAAGATTATCAAATTACCAAAGATGCCACATAACGCAAATGGTAAAATTGATAGAGCTAAATTAAAAACAATGTATGAAGAAATGGAGAAATAAAAATGAAAAATGAAATTATTGAAGTACTTAACGATGTTAAAGCAGGAGTAGATTATGTAAAAGAAGAAAAACTAATAACAGATGGTATTCTTACATCTTTTGATATTATTATGCTTGTATCACTACTTAATAATAAATTTAATGTTGAGATAGGTGTTATGGATTTAGTTCCAGAAAACTTTGAATCTGTAAGTACAATTGAATCTCTAATAAATAAATTAAAATAGTGAGATTATATTAAAATATGGATGAGTGGTGTTTTATATGAGTTATGCTAGTATAGAATTTTTATTGTTCGTACTTGTACTTGTTTTTATATACTATGTATTTCCCAAAAAATATAGATATATAGTATTACTTATTGGAAGTTTAATATTTTATTATTTATTTAGTGGAAAATATATAATATTTATATTATTGTCATCTATAATTACTTATTTTGGTGGAAAATTAATAGAAAAATATACAGATAAAAGAAAATTAATATTAATTTTATCTATACTTTTGAATTTATCATTTTTACTTGTGCTTAAGTATAATAATTTTTTTGGTGATATGTTTAGAGTTATAGGGGTTAATATTCCTTATAAGAAATTTATATTACCTATAGGTATATCATATTATACTTTAGAAACCATTAGTTATCTTACTGATATATATAGAAAAAAAATGAAGGCAGAAAGTAATTACTTGAAAGTATTGTTATTTTTGGTATATTTTCCTCAGATAGTTGAAGGACCAATTGCGAATTATAGTAGACTTTCTAAAACATTATTTAATACTGAAAGGTTTAATTATGATAATTTTGTATCTTCTTTTGTTCTTATTGGCTGGGGGTTTGTTAAAAAACTTGTTATTGCTGATAGAGCTGGAATATTTGTGAGTAAAGTATTTGAAAATAATTATGGTGGAATTTTGTTAGTAATTGGGATAATTTTATATACAATACAAATATATGCTGATTTTAGTGGATGCATTGAAGTGGTGTTTCAGAATTATTTGGTGTTAAATTGGATGAAAACTTTAAACGTCCATTTTTTTCAAAATCAATACAAGAATTTTGGAGACGTTGGCATATTACACTTGGTACTTGGTTAAAAGAATATATATTTTATCCAATTAGTTTATCTAAATTAAATATGAAACTTAATTTAAAACTTAGAAAAATGAAATCAAAATATATATCAAGATTCATAATAACAGCATTTCCATTATTCTTCGTATGGTTCTTTAATGGTATGTGGCATGGCGCTAGTTTTAAATATGTAGTTTATGGACTTTATTATTACGTTCTTATGATGATAGGTATATTATTAGAACCAGTATTTAAAAAGATAATAAGTATATTTAAAATAAATATAGAAGTGTGGAGTTATAAATTCTTTCAAGCGATTAGAACTATTTTAATAGTATGCTTTGGTATGTTCTTATTTAGAGTAGATAGTTTTAAACAAATGGGATTAATGCTTCATAGTAAGGCATCAGCTTCATTATTTAGTTTAGGTCTTAAGAAACTAGATTTCGCTTTATTAATGGTTGGCATTCTTGTTATGTTAGTAGTAGGAGTAATACAAGAATTTAATATTAACATTAGAAAAGAACTACAAAAACAAAATCTATTATTTAAATGGTTAATATATTATATAATAATATTCTCTATTATTATATTTGGTATATATGGTAAAGGATATGATGCCGCTAGCTTCATATATGGAGGGTTCTAATATGAAAAAATTATTTATATTTATAAGGTTAGTTGTATTTTTTACTATAATGTTTGCCTTAATAATAGTCCTTGGAAAAGTATTTACTCCTAAATGGAAAAATGGTACATTGTCTGAAATGGATGGCCAAGATTATACAATAAATGGTTATTATGAGTTACCTAAAAATTCAATAGATGTATTATTTTTAGGTGATAGTAGTATCTTTAAAGGCGTTTCACCTATGGAGATATATGAACAAACAGGTATAACTTCATATAATTATAGTGTTAGTTCAGCTAGAATATATTTACTTTATTATATCCTTGAAGATGCATATAAATATCAAAAACCAAAAGTAATAATGATAGATCCACTCACATTATTTTATACAGAAAAAGAAGTAGAACCAGAACGTAGAAAATCATTTGATTATATGAAATTTGGCAAAACTAAATATGAAATGATAAATGATGATTTCTTTGAATTTGATTTAAAAGAAAAAATATCTTATTATTTTCCATTATTTAGATATCATTCAAGATGGAGTGAAATAAATGTATCTAACGTAAAAAGAACATTTGGAAGTTATCATTCAATTACTAAAGGATATATAATGTCAACTAAAATTAATCCTAGATACACTGGCTTTAACTATATGAACCCTAGTGGTAGGGAAGTTGTAATGAAAGATTATACTAAGAAATACTTAGATATATTTGTTAAATTCTGCAAAGATAATGATATAGATTTAGTATTTCTTGGTATTCCTGATACTAGAGCCTGGGGATACGAACAAAATGAAGAATTAAAGAAATTAGTTAATGAATATAATGTTAAATATTTAGATTTAAATAACGATTCATATGGACTCGATTTTACTACTGATACAGAAGATAAAGGAATGCACTTAAACCTTAAAGGTGCAATAAAAGTAACAAATGAAGTAACTAAATATTTAAGAAATAATTATAACTTTAAAGATCATAGAAATGATAATGAATATCAAAAATGGAATGAAGACTTAAAAAAATATAATAAATTAAAAGAAACAAGATTAAAAGAATTAGATTATAAAATAGAGAATAAAATATATGATGTTAAAAAGAAAACAACTACAACTAAAAATATTAAAGATAAACATTAATTCTAAAAAGATTAATGTTTCTTTTAATAGTGAAAATAAATATTATAATGCAGAATATTATCTTATTAAAAAAGGCTTACATAAGTATTTTAATATTGATAAATTTAAAATAATGTATACAGAGAATGGTAAACCATATTTAGATAATAATATCTATTTAAGTATTTCTCATGATAAAGACATAGTAGTAGTTGCTTTATCAAATGTGAGAGTTGGAATAGATATACAGTATTATAGAAAACTAGATATTGATACGTTAAACAATATGAATAAATTATTAAATGTAAGTAGTAATACAATAACTAATTTTTCAATAAAAGAAGCAATACTTAAATTAAATGGAGATGTATTTAAAAATATAAATAATTATAATATAAATGATTATCACATTATTAGTCATTATACTAAAAAATATATAATAATTTGTGTTTATCATAAATATATGATAAAATAATTAAGTACTTGAGGAGAGATAATGAAAAGATTTTTTAATGATTTAAAGAAGTATAAAAATTATATTATGTATGCAACATGGGCTGAACTTAAAACTGAAGTAATAAATTCATATTTAGGATTTTTATGGATGATTTTAGAACCACTTGCATTTATGCTTATATATACATTTATTGCTACTATTGTATTTAAGTCTAGTGTTCAGTATTTTCCAGTATTTGTATTTATTGGTTTATCTATATGGAACTTCTTTAATAAGATGGTAACGTGTAGTGTTAAATTGGTAGCAAATAATCGTGATACAGTTACTAAAGTATATTTACCAAAGTTTGTATTACTTTTAATTAAAATGGGAGTTAATGCATTTAAAATGGCAGTATCATTCCTGCTTGTAGTTATATTTATGTTTATATATAAGGTACCAATTTCCTTGAATGTGTTATGGTTTATACCTATAATTATTTCGGTTATGGTTTTTACATTTGGTGTTTGTACACTAGTTATGCATTTTGGTGTTTTTGCTGAAGATTTAACAAATTTAGTTAATATAGTTTTGAGATTGGTGTTTTATTTAACTGGTATATTCTATGATATTAGTACTAGAATTCATAATGTGTTGTACAGAACTATATTACTTGATTTAAATCCAATAGCAAACTTTATATATAATATGAGAAATGTATTGATATATAAAAGTGGTCCAGTTGGAATGTGGACACTTGTATGGTTCTTAGTTGGTATATTACTTTGTATGTTAGGTATCAAGACAATATATAAATATGAAAATACATATGTAAAGGTGATGAAATAATGAAAAAAGAAGAAATGGCAATTACTGTAAAAGATTTACATGTGTATTATAGAGATATGAATAGATTCTCTTTAAAAAAAGGAGGATTAAAAGCACGTGGATCTGGTAAAATATTTAAAGCTATAAAAGGAGTATCTTTTGAAGTACCTAAAGGTCAAATCTTAGGTATTTGTGGTAAAAATGGTAGTGGTAAGAGTACAATGCTAAGAGCTATCTCTGGCATATTTAGTGCTGATTCAGGTAGTATTAATTTACATGGTAATAGTATTTCATTACTATCAATTGGAGTAGGATTTCAAAAACAATTAACTGGGTATGAAAATATATTTTTATCTGGTATGTTACTTGGATATTCAAAAGAACAAATAGAAGAAAAAGTAAATGATATTATAGAGTTTAGTGAACTTGGTGACTTTGTATATAGACCTGTTAGAAGTTATAGTTCAGGTATGTATTCTAAACTTGCTTTTTCTATAACTGCTATACTTGAAACCGATATTATGTTAATAGATGAAGTTCTTAGTGTAGGAGATATACATTTTAAAGAGAAGAGTTATAATAAGATGAAAGAACTTATTAGTAATGATGATAGAACAGTTGTAATTGTTTCTCATAATAGTAATACTATTAAAGAACTATGTGATAAAGTTATTTGGCTTCATGAAGGTGTTATTAAGGATCAAGGTGATCCTGTTGAAATAATGGATAAATATGAAGCATTTATGAGGAATGAGGGATAAGAAATCTACTTATGTAGATTTTTTTGTTTGTGTAAATAAATGTAAAACTAATTGTTAATAAATTGTTAATTTACTATAATACTTACAAAGGAGAAAAAAGTATGTACGATATAGTTATTATAGGTGCTGGCCCTGCTGGAAGTACCCTTGCAAGACAAATATCTAAAAGTAATAATAAAATATTAATAATTGATGCAGAAAATGAAAAGAATAAAAAACCATGTGGTGGTTTACTTGCTCCTGATGCTCAAAAAGAATTTGCTCATTATGATTTAGTTCTTCCTAAAGATATACTAGTTAGTCCTCAAATATTTTCTGTTAAAACAATGGATTTAGTAAGTGGTAAAATTAAATACTATCAAAGATATTATTTAAATATGGATAGATATAAATTTGATAAATATTTAGTATCATTAATACCAAATAATGTTAAAAAGATAAATGGAAGAGTAGTAAGTATTAAAAAAGATGATAATTATATTCTTGAAGTATTAGATGGTACTAAGAAGAAGTTAATAAAATCTAAAATAATTGTTGGTGCTGATGGGTGTAATTCTATAGTTAGAAGAACATTTTATGACAATAATATTATGAAATATATGGCAATTCAAGAATGGTATAAGTGTGTAGACTCAAGTAATTCTTTTTATTCTTGTATTTTTGATAAAAAAACTAGTAGTAGTTGTTCTTGGCTAATACATAAGGATGAATATTTAATATATGGTGGAGCTTTTGATATTAAAAACTCTAAAGATAAGTTTTTAGAGCAAAGAGAAAGAATTTCAAGATTTTTAAATATAGATTTAAATAATCCAGTAAAAAAAGAAGCTTGTCTTGTTTATAGGCCTAAAAAATTTAATGATTTTGTTACTGGAAAAGATGGTGCTTATTTAGTTGGAGAAGCAGCTGGATTTATAAGTGCAAGTTCTTTTGAAGGAATAAGTAGTGCTATTAGAAGTGCTGATATATTATCTAAAATTATAAATGATAATGTTGATATAAAAAAAATAACTAAATTATATAGAAATAAAACGATTAAACTTAAAATAAAACTAAGACTTAAAGTTATTAAAAGATGGTTTATGTATACTAGTATAGTTAGAAATATTATTATGACATTAGGAATAGATTCTATTAAATTAAATAAATAGATTTTTTATTCAAAATTTGTTACAATATAATTGGTGAAAAATATGAATATATATGATTTTGACAATACAATTTATAATGGAGATACTAATAAGGATATATTGCTTTATTCATTTAAAAAGCATCCATTTAAAGTAATAAAAGCGTTAAATAAAACTAAAAAGTTAGAACGTGATTATAAGAGAGGTCTTATTACTTTTGAAAGGGTTAAAGAAGCAATGTTATCTTTCTTATTTGAAATAGAGGATTTAAATGGATATATTGAAAAGTTTGTAGATTCACATATGAAGAATATTAAACCTTGGTATTTATCTAGAAAGACTGATTATGATATTGTTATAAGTGCATCTTATGAATTATGGATTATTCCATTTTGCAAAAAACTTGGTATTAAATATGTACTAGCAACTAAAACTGATAAGGATGGACATATAATTGGAAAGAATTGTAAAGGTGAAGAAAAGGTTAAGAGACTTGTTAATACTATTCCTAATGCTCAGATAGTTACTTCTTATAGTGATAGTGAAAGTGATTTACCAATATTAAATATAGCTAAAACTGCATATGTTGTTGAAGGAAATAAGTTAATACCATATGTTAAAGGTTACAAATTTAAAAATAAAAATTGATACTAGAAATAGTATCTTTTTTGTTATATACTTAAAATAGGTGAATAGTATGGTAGATAAAGAAAAAAAGATGATATTTAGTATAGGAATAGTATTTTTATTTTTAGCAGTTGTAAGTTTCTCATATGCTTATTTTACAGCAACGTTAGTTAATAATAATGTAAAAGATCAGATAGTACAAACTGGTACTTTAGAACTTACTTATACTGATGGACCAGAAATAATAATGAACAACATAAAACCAGGAGCTACTATAACAAAAGAAATAAGTGTTAAAAATACGGGTACTTTAGATACATCATACAATTTAGTATGGAAAGAACTAATAAATGAAATTATAAATGATGAAATGGTAATAGAAGCTACATGTACTAGACTAAACTCTAGTGGGTTGGAAGAAGGAACATGTGAATCTTTATCAAGTACACCAATTAAAAGAATTAAAATAAAAGAGAATGTTTTAGTAGAGTCAAATATTACTCATAAATATAATATAACAATAACATTTATAGAAACTAATGCTGAACAAAATTATAATCAAGGTAAAAAATTTACAGGTACTTTAGGAATAAATGAATATGTAGATAATACACCAATATACTGTACATTTGATGGAGAAATGGTACAAGGAGCAGAGTATGTAAATGGATAATATACTTATAGATATATGCAAGAGGGAGATTTATCAGAATTTGGCTTAGCATGGAGAAATATTAGTGATGATGGATGGGGAGTACAACTTACAGATGAAACTAGTACAGACCCTGTAACAAGTAAATTATGTACATATATAAATAATAAACCACTTACATCTATGAGTTATGTGTTTTCTAGAAGTGCAGCCACAACCCTAGATTTAAGTAGTTTTGATACAAGAAATGTAACTTCTATGAATTCTATGTTTTATGGAAGTGCAGCCACCACCCTAGACTTAAGTAGTTTTGATACTAGTAATGTTACAAATATGAGTGATATGTTTTATGGAAGTGCAGCCACAACTATAGATTTAAGTAGTTTTGATACAAGTAAAGTAACAAATATGAGTAGTATGTTTGCTGGAAGTGATGCGACAACCCTAGATTTAAGTAATTTTGATACAAGAAATGTAACTAATATGAGTTGGATGTTTGAAAACAGTGCAGCCATAACACTAGATTTAAGTAATTTTAATACAAGTAAAGTAACTAATATGGATAGTATGTTCAGAAGTAGTGCAGCCACAACCCTAGATTTAAGTAATTTTGATACAAGAAATGTAACTAATATGAGTTGGATGTTTTATAGTAGTGCAGCTACGATCTTAGACTTAAGTAGTTTTAATACAAGTAATGTAACAAATATGAATCATATGTTTTCTGGAAATGCAGCCACAACTTTGGATTTAAGCAGTTTTGATACAAGTAAAGTAACAGATATGAGTTATATGTTTTTTTATAATACTAATCTAAAAACTATATATGCAAGTGATATCTTTAATACTAATTCTGTTACATCGTCAGATGATATGTTTTTTAATACTACTAACTTAGTAGGTGGTGCTGGAACAACATATAATGTTTCTTATAAAGATAAAACATATGCAAGAATAGATGGTGGAACAAGTAGTCCTGGATATTTTACATTAAAGAATAGTTAGTAAAAAGATATGTTAACTAAAAAAGGTTGACATACTTTTTAAATTAGTGTATATTATTAATCACTGAGGAGGAGAAAGATATGGCAGTTAAAATTAGACTTAAAAGAATGGGAGCTAAGAAAAGACCTTACTATCGTGTTGTTGTAGCTGATTCTAGAGCTAAAAGAGATGGTAATGTTATTGAATCTATAGGAACTTATATGCCTTTAGAAGCTACTAAATACAATGTAGATAAAGAAGCAGCTTTAAAATGGCTTAAGGAAGGAGCTCAACCTACAGATACAGCTAAGAACATTTTAAGTGAAGTAGGTGTTATGGAAGAATTCCATAAATCTAAAAATAATAAATAATGAATTTAGTTGAATTTTCTGAATTAATAGTAAAAAAGTTGGTTAAAGAACCTGATTTAGTTAAAGTTCAAGAGTTTACTAGTGATGACGATACTACCATCGAAATACTTGTATCAGAAGCTGATATGGGTAGAGTAATTGGTAAAAAAGGTAAGATTGCTACTAGTATTAAAACTTTAATACAAGCTAAAGCTTATAATGAAGGTAATAGAAAAGTTAAAGTAAACATAGATTCATTTTAGAAATAGTTAAACTATTTCTTTTTTAAAGGGGATTTGTTTATGACTAGGGAAGATAGAATTTTATATGAGATTTATTTTGGATATAAAGGATTAAGTGAAGAAGAAGGTGATTATTACATTGATATAATCAGACATACTAAAGAAGTTACTGATAGTGAAGTTAATGTTGGCAATCCTTCTACTACTGCTTATGATCTTGTTGTTATGAATCTTAAAAAAATAGAAACTGGTGAAGTTGGATTTAATGGAGCTATTTCTAATGGTACTGAAAATAAGTGCTTAGAAGGTGTTATTAAGAAAATTGGAGATAGAGTATATGTTACTAGTTCACTAGTAAGTTTACATCCTTCTATTGAAGAGAGAAATCCTTATGATGTAACTGATTATTTTACTTTTAAGGGAAGTCAAGTTTTAAGAAAAACTAGTTATCCTGATGGTAAATATTTTGAAACAATTATGGAGCCATTTGATAAGAATGATTTAGAAGCTTTTATCCAAAGTAAAGCGGATCATATGAAAAAACCTGGAATGGTAAGATAAAAGAAGCTGATTAGCTTCTTTTAAATTTGATTTTATTAATAATAATAGTTAAACATATTATTATTAACATAGTTAAAGTTACATAGAATGGATATTTTATATAGTCATAGGATTCTATATAACTATATTTGTTATAAAATATAAAAGTTATTATAAGTGTTATTATCATAACACTTATTTTCATATATTTTTCTTTCTTTTTGTTTAGAGTTAATGCTTCTTTAAGATTATTAAATATACATAATAATACTGATGCGGCTGCATTAATTGAATATAAAATCCAAAGCATAACACTTATATTTTCTAGTGAATCTAGGAATGAAAATATTTCTATTTTCTTAAGTACTGTATATAGAGGATAGTCAAATAAACTTGCTAGATTTATTCCAAATACTCCTATTGTGAATGTTATAGCAATAAATAATGATATAAATGATAAAGTGTACATTTTATAATATAATTTATTAAAATTGTTTTTATCAATTAAATCATCTTTTTTTATGCTCATTACGAACATAGGCGGAATTGAAGAAAATAATGCATAAATAATTGATGATTTTATAATGTTTTTATAGCTTACAGTAATAAGAGGTAAAAAATTATTTATATTAATATCTTTTATTAGATTAGTATAATCAAATATAAATATTGAAAAAGCAACTAAAATAGATATAATAGATACTCTAGTTAGTGTTTCTATTCCTTTATTTGCAATATAGAAAGTTAAACCTAATATTAATAGATAAAAATATATACTAGGTTTTTCAGTTAAATATTGACTGGATAAAAAAGAAGACAATCTATAACATAAAAATATATATAGAAATATAGATAATAAAGCAACAATTAAATTTATAATTATTGATGATTTTCCATATATTTTTTTGAATTTTAAAGAACTTATTAAATTGGTATGTTTATCATTAAGAGTTAGTATAGTTTTAGAAATTAATAATCCTAAAATATAACCAATTATCATGGATATTGGTGTTGCTTCTCTTGAATTATAAAGTAAATAACTAGTTAGTATTCCCCAAAATGGAGCTCCACTTAAAGTTATTACTAAAGTACTTAGCGAAAAACTATTTATTTTTTCATTAGATTCTTTCATTTTTTAATTTCTCCTATAGAAGTGATATTTGTTTTAACATTTATCTTATATTCTATATTATTTAGATAATTATTCCATTTATTAGTATCTTTAAAATAACTCTTATTGTGTTTATAAATATAATTTCCTATACCAATAATATCTTCGTTATTATCTTTTATAAATGTTAGTAAGTTGTTAATATTATTTTTAATATAATTACTAGTTAAATCATTTAATTTATCTATAGATGTTTTTTTTGTTAAATCATAATTACAATTATAATCTATAATTTTTGAATTAGTTTTATTAGATATAGTAAATTTATTATTTTTCCATTTATATTTAGTTTTAATATCTTGTAATTCTACTGAAAAATTATTATCATCACATTTAATAGTAAGTGTTGTTTTTATAGCTTTGTTAGATACTATATTATAGAATATTGATTCATTTTCTGATAGTTCTATTTCATCACCATTTTTAAATGTTGTTAAATTTGATAAATATAATACTTCTTTATCATTATTCTTTACTATTTTTATTTTAGGATATATTAAGTTATAACCTTTTTCATAAGTATAGTAAGCATATTCTAAGAATTTTAATGGAGTAGATGAAGAAAAAATATTTTGATTAAACTTCATCATTTTCTCTAAATATATTGATGAACCATTATTTTCTTTATATACATTTAATATTTTATCACTTATATCATTATCTATTACATATATATAAAAATTCATTTTTGATTTTGAACTTCTTAGAAAATAATCTTTGAAATCTATATCTTTTTTTATTATTCTGTCTGTTACGATTAATACTTTTAAATGTGAAATAAATACTTCTTTATTACTTAGTTTTGATAGTTCTGCGATTGCTTCATTTATTGAACTAGATGAAGTTTTAAATACTTCAATTTTACTATCTTTATCATTAACTATTAGTTGTGCGGTTACTTCATACATATTATCTTTATAATCTATTACTATGCCTGTTAATATAGCTAAATCATTTATTTCTATGTAGTCTTTGCATCCACTGAGTGATAATATCAATATTAAAGGTATTATTATTTTTTTCATGATTCTCCTTTATTACTATTTTGTGGTAATAGTCCTCTTTTTATTAATGTTTTTCTATTTTTAATATTTAATTTAGGACTTATTGGATACATAAATGGTTTTCCAAATGACTTTATACTACAAAGATTTGTCATTATAAATATGAATCCAAAAAGTACTCCGATTATTCCAAAAACTGAGGAAAGTATCATTATACTATATCTATATAGTCTTACAAATGATTGAAAGTCATAGTAAACGAAGAATATTGATGAGATGGCAGTTACTGCTACTACTATAACCATAATAGGTGATACTATTCCTGCACTTACTGCTGCATCTCCTAAAACTAGTGCTCCTAATATTGAAAGAGAAGCTCCTCTTGATGATGGAGTTAGTGCATCTCCTTCATAAAGTAATTCAAATGTGAACATTAAGGCAAATGCTTCTATTAATGCTGGAAATGGTACACTTGCTCTTTGAAGTGAAAAATTTATAAGTAAACTAGTAGGTAGTATTTGTTGATCATAAGTAATAATAGCTAAATATATAGAAGGTGTAAATATTGTAATAAATAGTGCTAATATTCTTATAAATTTAACAAATTTTATATATATACTTTTTTGATAAACATCTTCATCGTTATGAAAATAATCTATAAAAAATGTTGGAATTATAAGAACATTGCATGAGTTTTCTGAAACTATACATATTTTTCCTTCAGTAAGAGCTTTTGCTATACTATCTGGTTTTTCTGTTGATTTAATGGATGGAAATGATGATTTGTTTTCACCACTTATTAAACTCTTTATATAATAAGTATCTAATACTTTGTCATTACTGATACTACTTACTTTTTCTATTGTTTCATTTAATAATTCTTTATCTACAATATCATTCATGTAAATAATACTTACTTTAGTTTTAGATCTTGTTCCAAGAGTTAATTCTTTTATATAAAGATTTTCATCTTTTATTCTTTTTCTTATTAAACCTATATTAGTATTATAGTTTTCATTAAAAGCATCTTTTGGTCCTTTGATAGTAGGTTCACTTGTTGGTTCATTAACGCCTCTATCTAGGTTTGCTCTTGTTTCTAATGCTATACATTCATCATGGTAAATAATAATAGAAAATCCATTAAATAGGTATTCCATTACATCTTTAGAATCGATGTCTATAAAACTAATAGAAGGAGTATAATTTAAAATATCTTTTTTAAGTGAAGAAATTATTTCGTTTTTAAGTAAACTGCGTTTTGATATATATTCAAGTATAAATTCATTAGTTAATGTGCTTGATGATACTGTTTGTATGTTTACAATATAAATTTTATTTATACCAAAAGAAACTTCTTTTATTTGAAGATCTGGCATATGTTCTTTTATGGATTGTAGTTTACTTATTATATTCATAATATTAGTATTTACTTAATAAAAATAAAAATACTATGTTATAATTGTTATGGTGTATTTTATGTTTTATGTAGTTGTAGTTTTATTTTTTATCTTTTTTATGTTTTTAACACTTATCTTTTATAAGTATTTATATAAGGTGTGTGAGAAATTAAATATTAATATTAATAAGAATATATTATGTGTTATATCTATTATAATATTTTATGGTAGTTTAGTAGTTGGTATGATGAATAAATATGTTTCAGTTGTATTAGTATTTATTTTATATACTATATTATTATTTTTAGTTGTTATGCTGTTTTATAAATTTTTGATGAAGTATAAATGGTTTCATAAATATTATTTATTAATTCCTGTAATTTTAAGTTTTTTATTTACTTGTTATGGAGTTTATAATATGTATAATATAGATGGTAAAAGTTATAATATTTCTACTAATAATAAGTTAAATAATGAGTATAAGGGAATATTAATATCTGATTTACATTATGGACTTGGTGTTAAAGGTAAAGGACTTTTTAATATTGTTGATGAGATTAATAAGTTGAATCCTGATTTTGTATTTTTGGTAGGGGATATAGTTGATGAGAATACTACGTTAGAAGAAATGAAGGAATGTTTTAAAATATTGGGTAATTTTAAAACTAATTATGGTATCTTTTATAGTTATGGTAATCACGATGAAAATATTTATAGTAATAGTAAAAATTATAATAAGAATATTCTTAGAGATAATATACTTTTAAATGGTATTAATATTTTAGAAGATTCTAGTTATAGAATAAATGATGAGCTTACTATAATTGGTAGAAGTAATGGTTATAAAAAAAGTATTGAAGAGCTAGTTAATGATACTAATAATGATGATTATAAAATATTACTTGCTCATATACCTATTGATTATAAAAGTGCTAAAGATAATAATATTGATTTAATGCTTAGTGGGCATACTCATGCTGGTCAAGTATTTCCTGTTAAGATATTTGAAGAAACGTTTAATACATCTGAAATGATATATGGTTATGAAAGTGATGGTAATTTTCAAAAAGTTGTAACATCTGGTATTGCTGGTTGGGGGATGCCTGTTAGAACAGATTATCATAGTGAATATGTAATTCTTAATATAAAATAAAAAATAGATTTTTTGAAAATCTATTTTTTATACTATTGAAATAAATATGATTAACAATATTAATAGTATTATGTATAATGCTATTTGTAAACTATATGTCCATATCTTTTTAGTTTTACCATCTATTGTCATTTCATATATTTCTACATATGGTACTGGACTTCTACGATACCATCCTTTTATTGTGATTTCTTTATCAAAGTTTTGTGGTAGTTTGAATAGAGCGAATACTTTATTAATTATATAAAGAGGTTGATTATAATCTAAGAATATAATACCTGTTTCATCTTTAATAACGAAGTCTTCACTAAATATGCATCCTGGATTGCCACGACCGATTATTGTTCCTTTTAATTCACAAGGTATGCTTGTTACATCTGATACTTTAACTTCACCTAAAAGGTTACTTACTGTTGTTTTTGTATAACCACTTTTATGTCTTAATTTAAATTTGATAAATGATAGAGTTAATGTAGCTATTCCACCAATTAATACTATAAGTTTACTACTACCTTTAAGATAACAAGCAAGTACAATTGTTATTATAAATGCTATAGTTGGTAAACAAAGTATCATTAATTCCATAATGAAGTCATCTACATATGATTCAGGTTTTACTAAATCAAATTTAATATATGGTTCTTCATTATAATTAGGAGCTAATAAGGAAATTGCTTCTAATCTTTTAGAAATTAATGGGTGAGTTGAATTTAATTCATACCATTTTGCCCATGGATTCCATAACTCCCATTTCATAGCATTTTTAATTTTATCTTTTGAAACTTTTCCATTTTCGAGACTACATACTGTCATTGATTTAGATTCTTTTACATCAAATATTCCAAGTGCATTATTTTTAGATACACTATGTTTTGTACTTTTTGGTGTAGTACTTAATCCAAATCCTATTTTAACTAATGCTTCAGCAAGAGATGATGGCTTTTTAGTTTCATCTACTGAGAAAGCATCTGCTTTATATTCTCTTGTTCTTGATAACCATAATATTAAGTATTGACTTATTATATAAAGAATATATGCGATTGCTGAAATTAGTACTTTTGCTTTAGCATTATCACTATCGTCAACGTCCATATCAGTTGATGCTTCATATATAGCATAGAATACTAAAGGTACTATTTGTACTGCTGTCATTATTAACATATCATAATGGACTACATGGCCAAGTTCATGAGCAACTACTGCTTTAACTTCATCTTCAGTTAATAAATTAAATATTCCATCAGTTAGTACAATTCTAGCATCATTTTTAAATCTTCCATAAGTAAATGCATTAGGTGACCCGTCATGAATAATACCAATCTTAGGATATTTCATGTTGTATTTTTCACAAATACTATCGATGAATTCTTTTAAGTAATCTGGTATTTGTTCACCGAATTTTGCTTTGTAGAACCATCTCATTGTTAAGTCTGTTAACCAAGGTGCAATTAAAAATTGAATTATTATCATTGCGATACTAATATAAATAGACAATCCAATATCTTGACCTGTTAAAAGAGCTATTAATATTATTACAGCACTTAGGAGTCCATACAAACATGTTATTGTTAATAAAGATACTCCAACTAAACTTTTTTTCATATATCACTTCATTATCATAATTCTATCATATAAATATTTTTTTAAAAACTGTTTTTATTATTAAAAATATATGTTATTCTATAATAGAGGTGTAGCATGGAAAATGGAAAAAGAGTTAATGTAATATTAGTTATATTATTGTTAGTTCTATTGTTTGTTGCGTATGGGTTTGGTTATATGTGGTATAAGAATAAGAATATTGGTTGTCCGAAGTGTGAAGAAACTAATGTTTCAAAAGATAACGAAAATTTAAAAGTACACTTCGATGATTTTGTAGTTAGATTGACTTAAAAGAATATTTATGGTATATTTTTGTTGAATTTAAAGAGAAAGGAGTGGAAGAAATGAAGATTTTAAATTTGAATTTATATGTTTTTAATGATAAGAGTTTTGATAAAGGAAGTGGGAATCTTCAATGTTTTCCACAAACTTTATAACGTTTAATATTTAAATATTTAACTACTCTTATCAGAGTAGTTTTTTGGAGGTAAAATATGAAAGATTTAAAAGAGTTTAAACCTCTAATTAAATTGATGAAAGAGGAAAAGGGCAAACTTATTTTAGCAAGTATAATAGTAGTAATATGTGGATTTTGTGAGATATTTACAGGTTACTTGAATGGTAAAAGTGTAGAATCTATAACTGAGTTAAATCTTAAGGCAGCTCTTTTATATATTGGAATATATTTTATATTAGAGATTACTACTGATGGTATTCTTTATCTTAAGGCAAAATCAATGTTATCTAAATTAGAAAGTATTTTAACAAGAAAATTAGAATTTTATGCATATAAAAAAGCAATTAATTTACCAGCAGTAGCATTTGAGAAGATGTCTTCAGGGGAAATAATAAATCGTATAACAAATGATGCTGATACATTAAGTTTTGTATTTTTAAGATTATTAAATATGGTAACAGTATTTGTTACATCAATGGTTTTACTAGTATATATATTTATAAATTCTTGGATAATTGGTTTAGAGATTATAGTAATTATGTTAATATTATATTTTGTAATTAAAAAATATAATCCAATATTAGAGAGTATTCATAAAAATAGAAAGAAAGAACAAGATAAGTTTATATCTTTAACTAATGAGTCAATTAGAGGTATAAGAGAAATAAAAACATTAGGAGTTAAAAATAATTTAATTAATAATGTTATTGAAATTATTAAGAACTTATTTAATAAGTCAGCTAATGAAATTGATACTAAAAAGAATTTTGATATAGTAACAGGTTTACTTAAATCTATATTAGAGTGTGGAGTACTTGCTACTTGTATTGTACTTTTATATTATAAACAGGTATCGTTAACATTCTTAGTAGCTATGACATACTATGTATATAGATTTACTAATATGATAGAGAATGTTAATGAGTTAATACAAACATATCAAAGTGTTAAAGTATCTGTTTCAAGAGTTAATGATATTTTAGATAATAGATTATTTGAAGATGAAAAGTTCGGCTTAAAAGAATTAGAAAATGTTAGAGGGGTTATTAAATTTGATAATGTATCATTTGCTTATCCTGATGAGGATGAAACATTAAATAATTTTAATTTATTAGTTGAGCCAAATAAGAAAGTGGCTATAGTGGGTGCTTCTGGTCAAGGTAAAAGTACATTATTCAACTTACTAACTAGAATATTTGATGTGAGTGATGGAGAGATACTTATTGATGGTGTTAATATTAAAGATTTAAAAGAGGACACTCTTAGAAAAAATATATCTATAATAAGACAAGAACCATTTATATTTAATAGAAGTATAAAAGAAAACTTTCTTATTGTAGATGAAAATCTTATGTTAGATGATATTCGTAAGTATTGTAAAATGGCCTATTTAGATGATTATATTATGTCTTTACCTAAAGGATATGATACTATTTTAGGAGAAGGTGGCGTTAACTTATCTGGAGGTCAAAAACAAAGATTATCTATAGCAAGAACACTATCAAGAAATAGTAAGATAATACTATTTGATGAAGCAACAAGTGCTTTAGATAATAATAGTCAAAACTACATTAAGAAAACTATTGATGATTTAGTTAGTGATCATACAGTTGTAATAGTGGCACATAGACTTTCAACAATAATGGATGCTGATATTATACATGTTGTTGATCATGGTAAAGTAGTTGCGACTGGTAAACATAAAGAATTATTAAAAACATGTGAATTATATAAAAATCTATATTTAAATGAATCTTTAAATTCATAAGGGATTGTTAAAATCTCTTATTTTTTTATCAAAATTAATTATTAAGCATATTCTATTATAGGAGGATTGCCTATGTTTAATAATTATAAAGAGATAGTTACTAAAACTGTTATTGGTAAAGGAAAAAAAACTTTTAAGAATGATTATGAACTTACTACTGATACTGATGTAGATACTGTTCTTGGATGTTGGGTAATAAATCATAAGATTCATGGTAAGAAGGATGATGAGTACATCAAAATAAATGGAAGTTATGATATTAATATTTGGTATAGTTATGATAACAATACAAAAACAAATGTAGTAAGTAAAAAAATGTTTTATGAGGAAAAGGTTAGAGTTAAAGTACGTGAGAATGGTGATTTAAATGATGATTCTGAAATTATTATTAGAAGTCTTAAGAATCCAACATGTATTGATGTTTCAAACGAGGATAAAACAATTAAATATACAATTTCTAAGGAACTTGGTATAGAAATAGTTGGAGATGCTAAAATAAGAATACCTGTAAGTAATACTGAAGAAGATTATGATTTAATAATAGATGAAGATGCGGTTAATGATGAGATTGAAAAAAATGTTAATATAAATTATTTAGATAATAAAGACTCATAATTGACATTTTAGAGTCTTTTTTACTATAATAAATAGTATTATTCTTTCAAAGGAGATAATGCTATGGATAATAGTACTTATATTAAGGCTAGTTTGGATAGATTATTGGAAGAAAATGATAATGTATTTGTTGTTCCACATATTAGGCCAGACTTTGATGCTGTTGGTTCTGCTTTAGGTATAGCTTTAATATGTAAGAAAAATAATAAAAATTGTTTTATAGTAATAGATGATGATTATGATAAGTTAGAACCTGAAACTAGAAAGGTTTTAGAAAGTATTAAGAGTAATTTTAATTTTATAAGAAGTAATGATTTACCTGTTTACTTAACACCTAGAAGTATGATGGTAGCTGTTGATGCTAATAAGGATTATCTTCTTTGTACGAAGAACTATTTAAGTGAATTTAAGAATATAATTGTTATTGATCACCATAAAACAGATGATCATACTATTAAGACTCCTTATTTATATGTAGATGATAGTATATCTAGTGTATGTGAAGAAGTTTCTAGACTATTATTTTTATATGGTGTTAAATTATCTCCAGATTATGCCAATTATTTACTTGCTGGTATTATTCTTGATACTAATAAATTGAGTAAAAATACTAGTTCTAAAACATTTGAAGTTGCATCTAAACTTACAGCTAGTGGCGCAGATCCTACTATTGCAAATAATATGTTTTTAGAAGATTTTGAACATGATAGAGCTATACAAAGATTAGTTGATAATACTGATTTTCAAAATTATATTTTTGCGATTGCTTCTGATTCAGAAGATAGTGGTAGAATATATGAACCTGAAGATATTGCTAAGGCTGCTGATTATTTATTAAAATATAATATTAATTGTAGTTTTGCAATGGCTTATATTGATGATATTACTATTAGTGTTAGTGCTAGAAGTAAAGGATTAATTGATGTATCTAAGATAATGAGATTATTCGGTGGTGGTGGAAACGAATATTCTGCTGCTGCTAAGATAAGAGGAAAAAATCTTCAAGAAGTAAAAAATCTACTAATTAGTTCTTTAATGCCCGGTGCTTATATTGAAGAAGCAAATATATCTTTTGTAGATGAAAATCCTATGAAATTAACGATGAAGAAGAGTCATGAATAATGACTTTTTTTATTTAAAATTGACTTTTTGTATCATTTGTGATATAATGTAATAGCTTTTGAATAAAGGGGGTTAAGATTATGTCAATAGAAAATGCTAGACAAATATTAGGATTTGATTTGGATACAATATTAACAATAGAAGCAATTACTAAAAGATATAGACAATTAATAAAGGAATTCCATCCGGATAAGCATCCAGGATGTAGTGATTTTGAATTACAACATTATCATCAAAAAACAATAGCTATTAATAATGCTTATGATTATTTAAAGGTTAATATATCTAGAGTTAATGATTGTGTTAGTAGTAAGAAAGATCCTTTTGATGATTTTCAGACAATTTTTTTCTATTCTAAACGTTCTAAAGTCGATCAAAAAGTACGTGCTATTTTTGAGAATGCTAAAGATAGTAAATTAAAACAAGAAATAATTAACTTATATAGTAGAGTAAATATTAATAATGCTAAAAATGAAATGGAATTATCTAAAGCGCTTGATAATTTTGCTAAAGGTGTTACTTTAATTTATCGTAACTATGAAACTAGATTCCGTATTGAAAGAGGTATTCCAAATTCATTTAAGTTTGATATTGAATATCAATGTGATGTTGACACATTCTTAAATAGTTTAGAGGAAATGTTTAAAGAAAGAAAAAGAAAATTAGTAGATAAAATTGAAGATATTTTTGATGCATCTTTAATAGATGAATCAATAAAAAATACTAAAGCATTTAATACATTTATTAATAATTATTATGAATTATTATGGAATTCTAGAATTACTCTAAGTGAAGAACAAAGAGTATTTGATGAAATAAATACTAAAGTAATAAGAATTGCTGCTTATTTTGAACCTCGTAAAAAGGATTATTTAAGATTAAAAAAACAAATAAGTAAATTACCAGAAACATTTGAAAATAATAAATATTCTAAAGAGGAATTATCAAATGAATTGGATAATAGTATTTTATGTGGTACTTTTGCTAGTACATCTAAAAAGATTCAAGAAGTTATTGATATGTATTTTACTAAGAAAAGATATATTAATAATATGCGTAGAGCTTTAACTTTAAAATCAAAAGTTAGTTTATTAAGATTAGATCCTAATAAGGATAAAGATAAAATAGAATATATATTAGAAATTTTAGAAGTTGCTCAAAAAGTATTAGATGATGCTGAAAAAGGTAAATATACAGTACCTCAAATATCAATATTACAAGATTTATCATTAAGTGATATTAGAAAAGATGAGTTATTATTAGCTATATTTACTCGTGAGGAGTATAATGTTTTCTTGTCATTTAACAAAGATAACACTAGAAAATTAGATCCTTTTGTACTTGGTAATCCAGAAATAGATCAATACTTAAGTTTATCTGATTATGGTATGCGTATGAATATTAATTCTAAAGAAGAAATTTCTAAGGATGTTAGATTAATGCCACTTAGTTTATTTGTTAAATATGGTAATGTGGTAAATGCTACTTCTAGAAGAAAAAATAGTTATGAAACAATTTTATGTCAATATAATGGATATGAATTAGTCTATGTTCATGAATATAAAACAAATTATAGTTATTACTATTTAAGAGAAGCTACAGTAAATTATTGTAACAGCGGTAATAGGGAAGAATTATTAAGAACTTTAGAAGAAGAAGCAAGTTCTATGTTTGCTGAACATATTGATAGAATTAGTAAGAGCGATAAACTTGCAAGGACTTTACAAGTTAAAAGTAGATAGAATGGATTTAAATTCCATTCTTTTTTTGTTATAATAATTATTGATTGGAGTAGTTATGAATCAAGAGAAAATTGGAAAATTTATTAGAGAACTTAGAAAAAATAATAATTTGACTCAAAATGATTTAGCTCTTAAATATGGGGTAACTTATCAAGCTGTAAGTAAGTGGGAAAATGGTAAAAATATACCTGATATTTCTATTCTTAAACAAATGAGTAAAGACTTTAATATAAATATAGATGATCTACTTGATGGAGAAAGTAAAAAAAAGAAAAATAATAAGTATTATATTCCTATTATTATCGTTTTAGTTATTTTATTAGTTGTATTAATAGGACTTATATTTTTTCATAAGGAAAAGTTTGAATTTAAAACTTTAAGTGCTTCATGTAAGAATTTTACTATTTCTGGAAGTATTGCTTATAATAAAGATAAATCTTCTATATATATTTCTAATGTTAAATATTGTGGTGGAGATGATAATAATATTTATGATAGTGTTGAATGCATTTTATTTGACTCTCATGATGGAGTTACTACTAAAATAAGTAAATATAATAAAAAAGAAAATGTTACTCTTGAAGAATATCTACATGAGGTAGAATTTATTGTTGATGATTATGAGTCTAATTGTAAAAATTACACTAACAATCATATATATATTGAAATACTTGCTAGTAAAGATGGAAAGACTACAACATATAAAATTCCATTAACTTTAACTAGTTGTAATAAATAATTCAAATTTTATTATTTAGGAAAATTATTGTAAAAATATATGTAATTATATGAGTAATATTAGCTTTAATATGTTGTGTATATATGATTACTTGGAAATGTCATCGGAATAATAAAAAATATTATACATCTGACTGTAATTAGTAACTATTAATTTAGTTACTTTTTTGTTATTATAAAATAGAGGTGAGTTATGAAATTAAAAAATAAAGTATGTGTAGTAACAGGTGGTGCTATGGGTAATGGACTTGGAATAGTTAAAGTATTTCTAAAATATGGAGCTAAAGTATCTATTATTGATTATGATGAGTCAGTAAGTGCTATAGTGGCTAAACTTAATAATGAAGGATATGATGTTATAGGTTTTCATGCTGATATAAGAGATAAAGAAAAGGTAGATGAAGCAATTTTTAAGACAAAAGAAATATTTGGTAATATAGATGTACTTGTAAATAATGCTGGTGTTGCTAAATTACAAACTTTTATGGAAATGAGTGATGAAGTAAGAGATTTTCATTTTGATGTTAATATTAAAGGTACATGGAATGTAACTAAGTCTTGTCTTAAATATTTTAATGATAATGGCAGTATTGTAAATTTATCTAGTGTTACTGGACCTATGGTAGCTGATACTGGTGAATGTGCTTATGCAACTACAAAGGCAGCACTAATTGGATTTACTAAAGGTCTTGCAATGGAACTTGTTAGTAGAAATATAAGAGTAAATGCTATAATGCCAGGTTATATAATGACTCCTATGGTAGATGGCATAGCAAAAGAGTCTAATAGTAGCGATCCTAAAAGTGTAATTGAAGGAATAAGAATAGGTATTCCAATGAAAAGACTTGGAACTATCGAAGAACTTGGAGAGCTTGCAGCATTTCTTGCAAGTGATGAATCAAGCTATATAACAGGACAAGGAATAGTAATAGATGGTGGTAGTACACTTCCTGAGACTATGAGCGTTGGTGCTTAAAATAATTGACAAGTAAATAAAAATATATTATAATTTACTCGTAAATTGTTGATTTGGAAGAGTAGGTATATGATTCTTTATAGAAAGTGACTGGTTGATGGAAAGTCATAAGATTGATTATATTGAATGGGCCAATGAAAGATTATCTGAATTAAAAGTAGGATAATACGAAGTACTCATCTTCGTTAATAAAAGGACTATATGTTGGTATAGGTTAAGCTATTTTAGGTGGCAAAGTAAGAATAATAATCTTATCCTAGTTTAGGGTAAGATTTTTTTATTAGAGGTGTGAAATGATAAAATATTATGAAGGTTTTCGATGGTGTTAAATATTATTGAAATAATAAAATATTAATATTTAAGGAGAGAAAAATTTATGAAAGAAAAATATATAACTTTAACAGGAGATAGACCTACTGGTCCATTACATATTGGACATTATGTAGGATCTTTAAGAAAACGTGTAGAAATACAAAATAGTGGAAAATACAATCAATTTGTTATGATTGCAGATTTACAAGCACTTACTGATAATGCTGACACTCCAGAAAAGATTCGTGAAAATGTAATGGAGGTAATGCTAGATTATTTAGCGGTTGGTTTAGAACCAGATAAAACAACGTTTGTTCTTCAAAGTCAAATACCTGCATTATATGAACTTCCTATGTATTATTCAAACTTAGTAACAGTATCTAGACTACAAAGAAATCCAACTATAAAAAATGAGATAAAACTTAGAAATTTTGAAAATAATTTACCAGTAGGGTTCTTTACTTATCCAGTTAGTCAAGCCGCTGATATAACTGCTTTTGGTGCTAAATACGTTCCAGTTGGAGATGATCAACTTCCAATGATAGAACAAACTCGTGAAATAGTTAATTCATTTAATAGAATATATAAAACTGATACTTTAGTATTACCTGAAGCAATACTTCCAGATAATGAAAAGTGTTCTAGACTTCCTGGAACAGATGGTAATGCTAAGATGAGTAAATCACTTGGTAACTGCATTTATATTAAAGATTCAAGTGAAGAAATAAAACGAAAAGTAATGGGAATGTATACTGATCCAAATCATATTAAGATTGATGACCCAGGAGATACTAAAAATAATACTGTGTTTATATACTTAGATGCATTCGCAACTGATGAACATTTTAAAAAATATTTACCAGAATATAAAAATCTTGAAGAATTAAAAGCTCATTATGAACGTGGTGGTCTTGGTGATATGAAAGTTAAGAGATTCTTAAATGATGTTATGCAAGAAGTAATGGAACCTTTTAGAAATAGAAGAGAAGAATATGAAAAACGTAAATTAGAAGTATTTGAAATGTTAAGACAAGGTACATTAAAAGCAATAGAACATACAAATAAGATGCTTAATAAAGTTAAAAGTGATATAGGTATTAACTATTTTGAAGATGAAGAATTTAAAAATAAGTTTATAAATAATTAAAAATATAGTATTATATATCTATAGTAGGTGATATATGTTCGATATATTTAAAAAAACTGAAGAAGATAAAAGACACGAGAAAACTGATAAAATAGAAAGATTTTTTGCAGCTGATATGTGTATTAAGAAGGATATGCATTCTTTAGTACCAACTGATGCTGATTTATATACGATGGATTCTATGGTTGATTATATGGATAAACTCTATAGAGGAATTAAAGATTTGAAAACTGAATTTAAGTTTATGGTAAGAAATATTGGTTTAGGGAAAGATACTTTGGATAAGATTGATAAATTTTTTAAACAAATTATTGAAGAAGTATCTAATCTTAGATATGATCCAAATACTATAAAAAGATTTTTTAACAATAGAATTTCTTATATGAGAGAAGAGTTTGTTAATGATATTAAATTAAATATTAAAGGTTATTCGATGTTTTCAAATGTTGATGCTTATTTTGGTAATTGTACAACAGTAAATGAGGCATTACATTTACTTCATGCTTTTGTTATGAATAATGAAAATATATTGCAATCAATGAATGTATTAGATACTAAAGATATAAGTGGTTATTCTTTAACTTTGTATGGTAAATCTAGTCCTGAAACTAAGGAAATATTTGATTCTTTTCCTAGTAATACTGGAAGTGGAGATACTGATTTAATAGGTCTTCCAGGTGTTAATAAATCGCTTATGATGGTTAGAGATAAAGGGCATGCTCTTAGTATAGAAATAACTTATGAAGGAGAAAATGCAATTGTTGAGTATTTTATTCCTAAACTATGTAATATTGATATGGTTAATGCTCTTCCAGGTGTTATTAAGGTAAGCAGCGATGCACCAATGCATTCTGGAACAACTGGAAGATTTGTTGTTAGTAAAAAAGACTTACCTTTAATGCTTGTAGATTTTGTTAAAAAAGTTCCTACTGATGAAGATATGCCAGAATTTGATTATAGTGTTCATATGATATAAATATTAAACTGTCTTATGACAGTTTTAATTTTGCATTTAATATGATATTATGATAGTGGTTTGTGATAAATATGATAGATAGAATAATTAATGAAGAAAATATAGAATTCGAAAATGAAATATTAAATTCTAATAATGTTAGATATATATTTTTATATGCTTATTTTCATAAAATAAAAAATGTTGATGCTTTTATTGAAAAAGTAATTAATAGTAATGATAAAAAATATATACATTATTTTTTTAGAAGTGTTAAAAATATTGATAGAAGTTTATTATTAGATAAAATTCTTTCTTATGATGACTCAAAATATATATATTATTGTTTATATGATACTAAAGATTTAGAAGATATATATTATGTTAAAGCAATTAATTTTGTTATTAATAGTAGTGACCATAGATATTTAGGATTAATATTATATTATTATTTTGTTGTTATGAAACTTTATAATCAAGATATTATAGAAAGATTAAGTTCTATATATAGTGGAATAAATAAGGATAATTATTTAGAAATGTTTATAAAGGAAAGAACTGAAGCTAAAGAGGAAATATCAGAACATCCAAAGTATGGTTTTCATAAGTATGAAGACAGAAATGGATATGTACCTGATATGATAGTATGTCATATTAGTCCTGATTATGGAAGAATAGTAAATACTGTATATAATCCTGAATCTAGAGTTACTACTCACTATGTAGTTTCTAGAAATGGTGAAGTAACACACTCACTTGATTTAAAAGATGGTGCTTGGACTAATGGGACTATAGATGATGAAGAAAGAGATACATATTATAAATTTTCTTCTAATCCTTTAGTTAGTAGTAGAAGTTATAATGCTAATTTTTATACTTTTACGATAGAACATGAATCATTTGATGGTTCGTTAACTGAAGAACAATATCAAGCATCATTAAAAGTAATGTGTGAAATAATTGATTATGTCAAAGAAAAATATAATAAAGATTTTATTATAGATAGAAATCATATAGTTGGCCATAGAGATGTCGATCCTATAGTAAAACCATCTTGTCCTGGTGATAAATTTCCATTTGATAGATTTATAAATGATTTAAAAAATATTTATAATAATTAAAATGTTCGCTTGTTTTGATAATATGTAGGTGTTAGAATATAGAAGTATTTTGAGGAGGAAGTATGTTTGAACTTGTATCTAAATATAAACCTAGTGGAGATCAGCCAGAAGCTATAAAAGAATTAGTTGATGGTATAAATGAAGGAAAAAAGAATCAAGTGCTTTTAGGAGCCACTGGTACTGGTAAAACATTTACTATAGCAAATATTATTGCTGAAACTAATAAACCTACATTAATACTGGCTCATAATAAAACATTAGCTGGACAATTATATGCTGAATTTAAAGAACTATTTCCTAACAATAAAGTAGAATATTTTGTAAGTTATTATGACTATTATCAACCAGAAGCATATGTTCCTAGTAAAGATTTATATATTGAGAAAGACTCTAGTATAAATGATGAGATAGATGAATTGAGACATGCGGCTACTGCTGCTATTATAGATAGAAGAGATACAATAATAGTGTCTAGTGTTTCTTGTATATATAGTATTGGTGAAAAAGAAGAATATATAAATAAGATGCTTAATCTTTCAATAGGGGATATTATTGATAGAGATGTTATTCTTGAAAAGTTAGTAGGTATGCAGTATGAAAGAAGTGTATTTGATTTAAAACGTGGTACTTTTAGGGTAAAGGGTGATACAATAGAACTTATTCCAATTGGTGAAAAAAAGAGTGGTATTAGAGTAGAGTTATTTGGTGATGAAATCGATAAAATAAGTTTGTTTGACCCACTTACTGGTAGAGTTAATAGTAGTGTTAAAACAATTAGTATATTTCCAGCGTCTTTATTTGTAACTAGTGATGAAAAAATACAAGAAGCAACTAAGAGAATAGAAAAAGAATTAGATGGTAGACTTAAAGAGTTACATAATGAAGGTAAACTTCTTGAAGAACAGAGACTTAAAGAAAGAACTATGTATGATATAGAGATGCTTAAAGAAACCGGATTTTGTCATGGTATAGAAAACTATAGTAGACATATGTCTTTAAGGGATGAAGGTGAAACTCCAACTACGTTAATAGATTTCTTTCCAGATGATTTTTTACTTGTTATTGATGAAAGCCATGTTACACTTCCTCAAGTAAGAGGTATGTATAATGGGGATCATATGCGTAAGCAAACTCTTGTTGATTATGGTTTTAGACTTCCTAGTGCGATGGATAATAGACCATTAAAATTTGATGAATTTAAAAGTAAGCTTAATCAGGTAATATATGTTTCAGCTACACCAGGAGATTATGAATTATCACTTGTTGATAAACCAGTTGAACAAATAATTAGACCAACTGGATTATTAGATCCATTAATAGATGTTAGACCTACTAAGAATCAAATAGATAATATAATAGAAGAAATAAATGATAGAATTTCTAAAAATGAAAGAGTACTTATTACTACTCTTACTATACGTATGAGTGAAGAATTAACAACGTATTTAAAAGAACTTGGATATAAGGTAACATACTTACATAATGAAATTAAAACTCTTGAAAGACTTAATATTATTCGTAATTTAAGGCTTGGTAAGATAGATGTTGTAGTTGGAATAAATCTTCTTCGTGAAGGTATTGATATACCAGAAGTATCATTAATATGTATTATGGATGCTGATAAACAGGGATTTTTAAGAAGTGATAGAAGTTTAATACAAACTATTGGTAGAGCTGCAAGAAATCAAAATGGTAAAGTAATAATGTATGCTGATACTGTGAGTGATGCTATGAAAATAGCAATTAGTGAAACTAATAGAAGACGTGCTATACAAGAAAAATATAATAAAGAACATAACATAATTCCTAAAACAGTAGTTAAAGATATTAAAGAAGCTATAACTAATGAAGTTGAAGAAGAAAAAATAGAAAAGAAAAAATATTCTAAGAGAGAATTAAATGATATGATTCATAAACTTGAAATAGAAATGAAAGAAGCAGCTAGTAGGCTTGATTTTGAAAGAGCTACTGAACTTCGTGATGTAATATTTGAACTTAAAGATTTAAATTAGTTTTTAAATCTTTTTTATTGTGTTATAATTTTTATGATAGGTGAGTTGTATGAAATGTAATAAATGTAATAATGATATTGATGAACATTTTAAATTTTGTCCTAATTGTGGAAATGAGATAATAAAAAAAGAAGATGATTTTATATATCTAAATATGAAGATTTTAATGTTATCTCTTCCTTGGTTTGGTATTATCTATTACATTGTTAATAAAGATAAAGATTATAGAATGAAGAAAACTTTTTATAAATTATTAATATTTCTTACGCTACTTTGTTTAATTGCTTTAATTATTGTTAGTAATTATAATAAAGGTTCAAAATTAGAAGGATATGAAAAAGAATGTTATTACTATTGTGATAGAGCTAAATATCAAATAAAAGATAATTATTGTTATTGTAAGAATGGTAAAAAATTAGAATTATATAATATTGAAAAAGAAGAAAATAATATTGAATCTGATAATAATATAGATTTTTCAATAATTAAGAGTGAAGAATTTGATTCTTCTAAGTGGTTAAATGATGTAAAGAGTAAAAATGTTATTATTAATGTTATAGCTAGTAGTACTTGTCCTCATTGCCATAATTATAATCCTATTATTGAAAGTGTTGCTTCTAATTATAAAATAAAACTATATTTTATTGAAGTCGATAAATTAGAAAATGAAGAGTATATTTCTTATATAAATAGTATAAGTATTCCTGGATATAAAGGATATGTTCCATATACATTTATTACGTATGATGGAGAAGTTGTTAGTGAAAATGTGGGCGAACTTGATAGAAATGAAACTGATAAATTAATTTCAGATGTTTTGAAACAATATAAATGATATTGTTTCTTTTTTTTGTAATGTTTGGTATAATATACGCTGGAGTTGATATATATGAAAACACCTAATATGTTAGATGCTAAAAAGAGAAATCAAAATGAAATTAAGTATGTAGATTATGATAAAAATTATGATAAATTTGGTAGTGGTAAATCTTTCTTTGTTAGAACTTATGGTTGTCAAATGAATGAACATGATTCTGAAAAGATAAGAGGTATGATGAAAAGTGTTGGTTTCAAACTAGTAGATTCTATTGAAAATGCTGATGTTGTTATACTAAATACTTGCGCAATAAGAGAAAATGCTCATGATAAAGTATTTGGATTTTTAGGTGTTTTAAAACATTTAAAAGAAAGTAAACCTGATTTATTGATTGGAATATGTGGATGTATGGCTCAAGAGGAAGTAGTAGTAAAAGATATATTAACTAAATATAAATATGTTGATTTTGTTTGTGGAACACATAACTTAGATAATTTAATTTCTCTTGTTAAGAATAAAATTGATACTAAAAAACAACAAATAGAAGTACTTAGTTATGAGGGAGATGTTGTTGAAAATATACCTGTGTTAAGAGAAAGTAAATATAGTGCTTGGGTTGACATAATATATGGTTGTGACAAATTTTGTACATATTGTATAGTTCCTTATACTCGTGGAACTCAAAGAAGTAGAAAACATGAAGCCATAGTAGAGGAAGTAAAAGAGTTAGTAAAAAATGGTTATAAAGAAGTAACTCTTTTAGGACAAAATGTTAATGCTTATGGTAAAGATTTATATAGTGATTATAATCTTGCTAATCTTCTTAGTGATGTTAGTGATACTGGAATAGAAAGAGTTAGATTTGTTACTAGTCATCCATGGGATTTTACTGATGAAATGGTTGATATAATAGCTAGTCGTGATAATATAATGCCATATATACATTTACCTCTTCAATCAGGCAGTGATAAAATACTAAAACTTATGAATAGGAAATATACTAGTAGTGAATACTTAAAATTATATAATAGTATTCGTTCTAAAGTTAAAAATTCTAGTGTTACAACTGATATAATAGTAGGTTTTCCTGGTGAAACAGAAGAAGATTTTCAAGATACATTAAAAATAGTTAATGAATGTAAATTTGACGGAGCATTTACATTTGCATTTAGTCCTCGTGAAAATACACCTGCTGCTCTTATGAAAAATGTAGTAGATGAGGATGTTAAAATGGATAGACTACATAGATTAAATGAGTTAGTAAATAAATATAGTAATGAAGCAAATGCAAAAATGAATGGTACAATTGTCAAATGTTTAGTTACAGGACTTAGTGATAAAGATAAAACTAAAGTATGTGGATATACTGAGAATATGAAACTTGTTAATATAGATGGACCTAAAGAATTAATTGGTAATATTGTTAGTGTTAAAATAATAGATACTAAAAGTTTTTCAATGGATGGAGTATATATTAAAGATTAAATATGATATAATTTCTATAGGTAGGTGGTTATATGAAAACTAAAAAAGTTTTAATTATTTTATTCTTATTTGTATTAGTTATTGGTAGTGTATACTATTACAATGAACAATATAAAAATGTTGTTGATAAAACTAATAATAATGATGAAGTTGTTAAGCCAGAAACACCAGTTATTAATAAATGCATTGAAGGTTATGAATGTATTGATGTAGATAATACTATTTATAAATTTAGTATTAAAAGAAGTATTAAAGTAAATAATATGTTTAATTATGATACTAATGAAAATGAAGCAGGTACTTTGAAAATAGATGATGATGGTATTTTAGTTTTTGAAGATTTGACTGGTAAAGTGATTAAAAAATATGATAATATTGAATCTAAAGTAATAAGTATTGATTCTACTAATGATAAGTGCGATCTTATATATGTAGCTGTTACTGAAGATGGAAAAGTATATAAAACTGAAGAAGAAGACGGACTTTTTAGTGGAGAACCATTTTTAATGATTCCATTAGAGGAAGAATATTCTAAAATATCTTTGTATAATGAAAGTTGTGATTTAAAACTTATTGGTTTAAATAAAAATAATGAAGTTAAAGATTTATTAGTTAATGAATAAATCTTTTTTAATAATTTAATACAAACAAAAATTCGTTATTAATTTATTGACATTTTTTAATCGAAATATTATATTGTTAATAAGAGGTAATATTATGAAGAGATTATATATTGATTTTGATGGTGTTGTGATGGATACTATTCCACCATTATATGATGCTTTACAAAAGAGTGGTGCTGATGTAACTAATGAAAGTGAAATAAGAGTATTCTTTGCTAGTTATGATTTTTCTAAAATTATAAATGATGATAATATTCTTAATGATTCAATTAATTGTATTAAAAAATTAATAGATAGCAAAATGTTTGAAATATCATTTTTAACACATGTGAATTCTTTAACTGAGGGTTGTGTAAAAGTTGAATACTTAAGACGTCATTTTAAGGATATAACTATTATTATGGTTCCTAAAGAAATATCTAAAACTAAAGTAGTACATAGTGAGGGAGCTATACTTGTAGATGATTATTCAGGTAATTTAAAAGAATGGGAAGAGAATGGTGGTATATCAGTTAGATTTTCTAAAGAACTTGAATCTCATGGATATAGAGTATTAAATCATTTAGATGAACTTATTAATATGTTTAAGAATGAGGTGAATGAATGTTAGAGGTAATAAGAGTAGTAACTGGATTTTTAAAAGAAAATTGCTATATTATTCATAATGGAATAGATTGTTTAGTAGTAGATCCAGGAGATGATCAAAAGAAAATATTGACTGAAATAAATAGTAGAGGATTACATGTTAAAGGAATATTGATAACTCATTATCATTTTGATCATGTAGGGTGTTTAGAAACATTTAAAGAAATATATCCTACTGCTAAAATAGTTGATTATAAAACTAAAGGAGACGTTAAAATAGATACTTTTGAGTTTAAAGTAATAGAAACTTATGGACATACTATGGATAGTGTATCATTTTATTTTGATAAAAACGATATATTGTTTACTGGAGATTTTGTTTTTAAAGAAACAATTGGTAATTTTGAAGAAGATAATGAGCAAGCAATGATAAATAGTCTTAAGGTGTTTAAATATATGTCTGTTAATGTTAGAATATATCCTGGTCATGATGAAGAGACAACTGTAGAACATGAAATTAAATATAATCCATTTTTAAGAGGAATTTAATGCTTGCTAGTGTAATAATAGAATATTCAGTAAAATCATTAAATAAAGTATTTGATTATAAAATACCAGAAGATTTAAAAGACATTATAAGAGTAGGTCACAAGGTAATAGTTCCTTTTGGAAAAGTAGAAGTGGAAGGTTTTGTTCTTAAAATACATAATAATATAGATAGTGCTTTAGAATATAGAAGTATTATTAAAATACAAGAAAGTGATTTTTATTTAAATGAAGAATTGCTCAAATTAGGTAAATATATGAGTGATTTTTTGTTATGTAATTTAATATCTTGTTATCAAGTAATGTTACCTAAGGCTTTAAAAGCATCATTAAAAACTAATATAAATAGAAAATACATTACTAAAGTGTCATTAAATAAAGAAATAGATATAGATGGTTATATTCTTGAACACAAAAGAAATACTGGAGAAATTAGTATTATTAATAGTTTAAAAGAAGGTGAAAAAGAAAAAAAAGAATTTGGTAGTTCTTTAAAAAAATTAATTGAAAAAGGAATAGTAGTCGAAAATAAATATGAAGTTAATCGTGAAGTAGCAACTGACTATTTAAAAAAAGATATAAGTTTAACTGATGGTCAATTAAAAGCTGTAAATGAAATATTAAATTCTAATGATGATAAATTTTTATTATATGGTGTTACTGGTAGTGGTAAGACTGAAGTATATATAGAACTTTTAAAGCGTGTTTTAAAATTAAATAAGACAGGTATTGTTTTAGTACCTGAAATATCTTTAACTCCTCAAATAGTTGCTCGTTTTAAAGGGGTATTTGGTGATAATGTAGCTGTGTTTCATAGTTCTTTAAGTGAAGGTGAAAAATATGATGAATATAGAAGAATTATGAATGGTGAAGTGTCTTTAGTAGTGGGGGCTAGAAGTGCAGTATTTGCTCCTTTAAAAAATATAGGATTAATCATAATAGATGAATGTCAAAGTCAAACATATAAACAAGAAAATACACCTAAATATAACGCTATAGATATAGCATTTAAAAGAAGTGAATATAATAATGCTAAGGTAATAATGGGAAGTGCAACACCATCTTTAGAACAATATGCTAGAGGTAAAAAAGGAGTATTTCATTTAATAAATCTTCCATCTAGAATAAGTGGCAGACTTCCATCTTTTGAAATAGTAGATATGGAAAAGGAAGCAGCTAAACACAACTATATAATTAGTGATAAACTTGATATGGAAATAAAAAAAGCATTAAATAGAAAAGAACAAGTCATACTTTTATTGAATAGACGTGGCTACTCAACGTTTTTAAGTTGTACTAATTGTGGATTTGTGTATAAATGTCCTAATTGTGATATATCCTTAATTTATCATAAGAGTAGTAATAGTTATAGTTGTCATTATTGTGGATATAGATGTCAAAAAAGTGATATATGTCCTAGTTGTCATGAAGAGGCAATTAAAGATTTAGGACTTGGCACTGAAAAACTAGAAGGGATGATTGCTAAAAAGTATGGTGTAGAAGTACTTAGAATGGATGCTGATACTACTAGTACTAAAAATTCTCATCAAAAACTAATAAATGAATTTTCAAGTGGAAAATATAGTATACTTGTTGGTACTCAAATGATATCAAAGGGTTTAAATTTTGAAAATGTTAGTTTAGTTGGGACTATAAATAGTGATGCAAGTCTTTCTATTCCAGATTTTAGAAGTGCAGAAAAAACTTATGAATTATTAAGTCAAACAGCAGGTAGAGTTGGTAGATTTAATCTTCCTGGTAAAGTTATAATACAGACATATAATCCAACTAACTATGTGTATAGAAGCGTAGTTAAAAATGATTTTGATTCATTCTTTAATTATGAAATGAATATTCGTAAAAAATTAATGTATCCACCATATTATTACATTTGTAATATTTTAATAACAAGTACTACATTTAATGAAGCGGGAGAAGGGGCATCTAAAATTAAAAAATATTTAGATAGTAGACTTGATGAAAAAGAATTTATAGTACTTGGTCCGTCTATATCAAATATAGTTAGACTTAATAATAAATATAGATTTAACATAATGATAAAATATAAAAAAATAGATAATTTATTACCGGTAATAAGGGAAGTAAACAATATAAATATAAAAAATGTATCTATTGATATAAATATAAATATTTAATATAATTTGTGTAGGTGATAATATGAAAGATAAAAAAGTTGTGTTTATGGGAACACCTGAATTTAGTGTACCAGTACTTCAAATGTTAATAGAAAATACAAATGTTGTTTTAGTAGTAACTCAACCAGATAAAGAAGTTGGAAGACATCATGAATTAAAGGCATCTCCAGTTAAAGAATGCGCTTTAAAACATAATATAGAAGTATATCAAC
This sequence comes from Mollicutes bacterium, assembly GCA_004552445.1. GTDB lineage: Bacteria > Bacillota_I > Bacilli_A > RF39 > UBA660 > CAG-1000. The sequence continues at coordinate 21,356 of SFOJ01000003.1, read as the reverse complement.
CAATTAAAATAAGAAATGATTATGAATATATATTAGAAAAAAATCCAGATGTAATTATAACTTGTGCTTATGGACAAATTATACCAAGTATATTACTTGATACTCCAAAGTATAAAGCTATTAATGTTCATGCTTCTTTACTTCCTAAATTAAGAGGGGGAAGTCCACTACATAGATGTATAATTGATGGATATAAAGAAACAGGAGTAACTATTATGTATATGGCTCCTGGAATGGATGATGGTGATATTATTACTCAAAGAAGTATAGAAATAAAGGATACTGATAATGTTGGAATTATACATGATGAATTAAGTATCATGGGCCGTGATTTACTTTTAGAAACACTTCCTAATATATTTAGTGGTAATATAAATAGAATAAAACAAAATTCTGATGAAGTAACATTTGCTTATAATATAAAACGAGAAGAGGAAAAAATAGATTTTAATAAAACAGCTCTTGAAGTTTTTAATCAAATAAGAGGTATGTACCCTTTCCCTGTGGCATACACTACATTTAATGGAGAAATAATAAAAATATGTGAATCAAAAATAAGTGATAAAGAAAAAGGAAAGCCCGGAGAAATAATAGATGCTACTAAAGAAGGAATAACTGTTATGTGTAAAGACAAATCAATAATAATTACTAAGTTAAAACCTAGTGGAAAAAAAGAAATGACAGCTAAAGATTATTTGAATGGTAAAAATAAAGAAAATTTAGTTGGAGAAATATTATGTTAAAAGAAATTTTTAATAAAGAAGAAAAATCGGAAGAAGAAGAATCTAGAGAATTAAAACAAAAAACATTAATTTATTTGATTATATTGGTAGTTGGTATGTCATTTTTATTCATTAATACTAATGAAAAAGGTAACAGTAGTGCTAATACAAAACCAAAAAATGAAAATACTGTAACTATTACAAAAGATGATATTGTTAAAAAATTTGAAAATATAAATGATAATTATAGTCTTAATATAACTCAAAATATAAATGATGAAAATATTGTATTGAAAATAGATACAGATGGAAATCTTACTTCATATATTAGTGATTCTATAGATAAAGGTGGATATATTATTTATAAAGATAAATATTTTGTACCAGGAGATAATAATAACTTTATGATAGTTAATAATGTTAAAAATCTAGTTCCTTCTAGTATATATGATTTAGACTTTATTAAGTCGTTAATTAGTTACTGTGATTTTATTGATAATAATACTTGTAAAATTAAATATTCTGATTATCTAAAAGAATATAATTATAGATATAAAACTTCTTATGAAATAGAAGAATATGATACTTTCTTAATAAATCTTACATATAGTACTAAGTATATAACAAAGATATCTTATGATTATACATTACTTAATAAAATAATTAGTAATAATGAAAGTAATGTAAATTATTTGATTAGAATTAGTAATATAAATAAAAATAATTTTTCTGATCAATTTGAATATTTTGATAATCTAATTGAAAAGAAAAACTAATTTTGTCGAATTTGATGAAATGATTATTTAAAAATAGTACTATATATTTATGAAAAATTTAAATGAGCGTTTTAAAGAGCTTGATTTACTAATTAATGGTTGTATTTTGGATTTTGAGAGTAAACTTTAGAGTTTGCTCTTTTATCTTGCAAATATATATTTTTTGAGGTAAAATTATTGTGGAAGAGAGGCTAAAAAGTATGTATGATGATAAGAGATTTCTAACAGCTAAAGAAATACTTGATAAAGATTTTAAAATAGATGCTAGAGGATATAGACCTCAAGAAGTTGATCAATTCCTTGATTTAATCATAAAAGATTATGTTGATTTTGAAACAACAACTAAAAGATTGGTTACTGAAATTAAATCTTTAGAATCTGATAATGCTAAACTAAAGGCTGAACTTAGAAACTTAAAATCTGCACTTGAAATAGCTAACTCTAATAAAGGCGTAACTAATGTTGATTTATTAAAACGAATTAGTGATCTTGAAAAAGTTGTATATGGAGAAGAATAATTTTTTAGGCAAACGCTGCATTTAATGTAGAGGAAAGTCCATGCTCACTCATTCTGAAATGAATGAAAGTGTTCGTGCTAAGGGAAAAAATAACCTTAGGTAATACGAAAGTATTAACGGCGACGAGGTAGTCAAGAACTGACTATATTAGTCATAAAGTGCCATAGAGACGAGATAGTTAGGAATAACTATTGTGGAACGAGGTAAACCCCACGAGTGAGAAACCCAAAATTGGTAGGGGAACTCTTACGAATGAATAACAAAGGAGTAAGAGAAAGAGAAATCTTTAGATAAATGTTTGCCACCTATTTATAGGTACAGAACATGGCTTATTAAAAATTATTATTTTTTATTTATAGGAGAATTATGAAAGAAATAGGAGAAAGTTTCAAAGAAGCTAGAGAAACTATTGGTATTTCTAAAGAAGAAGTTATGAAAGACCTTGGAATAACTGAGAGTCAACTTGATAATTTAGAGGATGGAAATGCTAATGCGTTTAAGGATGTTTTTTTCTTAAAAGAAACAATTAAGAAATATGCTAAATATCTTAATCTAGATGAAGATGAAATAGTTGATAAATTTAATGACTTTATATTTGGCTATACTTCTAGAATTCCAGTTAGTGATATATTAGAGCAAACAAGAGAAATAAATATATTAGAAAAACAAAAAGAAGAAAATAAAATTGCTTCACCATATACTATTCAAAGAAAGAATAGTAACATGAAATATATAGTGTTATATATCCTAGCTGTTATAATTTTAGTATTTTTGGTATTATTTATAGTAAAATATATTACAGAGAAACAATTAGAAAATATTGATATAGATTATTATAATATCGAAAGGAGAGTTTGAATATGAATGTTCCAAATAAAATTACTATATGTAGAATAGCACTATCTGTATTATTATTAATTATTATGATTTTTCCAGTTGATAAAGTAGGAATTAATTTTCCAGAGTTTCAACTTGCTGGTAAATTAGTAATTGATAGTAAGTATTTAATTTGCGGAATTATATTCTTGATTGCATCTCTAACTGATTTTCTTGATGGATATTTAGCAAGAAAATATAATTTAGTAACTGATATAGGAAAAGTAATGGATGCTATTGCTGATAAGATTTTAGTTAATGGTGTACTTATTTTATTTGCTACTGAGGGGTATATTAGTCCTATTATACCAGTTGTTATTGTATCAAGAGATATAGTAGTTGATTCTATTAAAATGGTAGCTGGTCAAAAATCAGGTGCTGTTGGAGCTTCTATGGCTGGTAAAATTAAAACTGCATGTATGTTAGTTGGTATAACATTATTATTTTTCTATGATTTACCATTCTCACTAGCAAATATTTATCCGGCTAAAGGAATAATAATGATTGCTACAGTTTTATCTGTAATTAGTGGTATTCAATATTATGTTAAAAATAAAAAATATTTATTTGATACTAAATAAGAAGCAAGGATGCTTCTTATTTTTTTATAAAAATCTTGTTTTATAAAAATTATCATTATTCTAAACATATAATTTATTTTTTAAATAACTAATTTTGATATAATTTAATTATAAAAATAACTATTTTATCATAATTAAATTATTATCAAACAAGTGTTTGTAAAAAAGTGTTGACAAAGGAATTTAATTAGTTTACAATTAAATTATCAAAGGAGAAAACTTATGAAAAAAGAGAAAGACAAAGCATTAGAACAAGTATTAGCTGATATCGAAAAACAATTTGGTAAAGGCTCTATAATGAAATTAGGAGAAAAAGGTGTTAGAAATATAGATGTTGTATCAAGTGGTTCTTTAGCATTAGATCAAGCATTAGGCGTAGGGGGTTATCCAAAGGGAAGAATTATTGAGATATTTGGACCTGAATCAAGTGGTAAAACTACTATTGCGTTACATGCAATTGCTGAAGTTCAAAAGACTGGAGGTAGAGCTGCTTTTATAGATGCAGAGCACGCATTAGATCCAGTTTATGCTAAAAAATTAGGTGTAGATACTGATGAACTTTTATTAAGTCAACCTGATACTGGAGAACAAGCATTAGAAATAGTTGAAGCTTTGGTTAGAAGTGAAGCTATGAGTATCATTGTAATAGATTCAGTAGCTGCATTAGTTCCTCAAGCAGAAATAGAGGGTGAAATGGGAGATTCTCATGTTGGCCTTCAAGCTAGACTTATGTCACAAGCATTAAGAAAACTTGGTGGTATTGTTAATAAAACAAATACTATATGTATATTTATAAATCAATTAAGAGAAAAAGTTGGGGTTATGTTTGGTAACCCTGAAACTACACCTGGAGGTAGAGCATTAAAATTTTATTCAACTGTAAGATTAGATGTAAGACGTGCTGAACAAATTAAAGTTGGTAGCGATGTACTTGGAAATAAAACAGTTATTAAAGTTGTTAAGAATAAGGTTGCTCCTCCATTTAAAACTGCTGAAGTAGAAATTATGTATGGTGAAGGTATTTCTAAAACTGGTGAAATTATAGATATAGCATCTAATTTAGGTATTTTGGATAAAAGCGGTGCCTGGTATAGTTATAAAGGTGAAAAAATTGGTCAAGGAAAAGAAAATGCTAAATTATTTCTAAAGAATAATTCTACTCTTTATAAAGAGATAGAAGACAAAGTAAGAACACATTTATTTAGTAATAATGATTCTAAAGAAGAAAAATAAAAGTTTGAATAATAAATATTCAATCTTTTTTCTTTTAATAAAGCATAAAATGTGATAGAATTTATTTTAAAGAAAGAGGTGTAATAGCATATGTCATTAAAGATTTATAATACTTTAAGTCATAGTGAAGAGGAATTTATTCCTTGGAATGGTAAAGTTGTTAATATGTATACATGTGGACCTACAGTCTATCATTTTGCACATATTGGAAACTTAAGAACTTATATAATGGAAGATGTATTAGAGCGTACATTAAGATATTTAGGGTATAATGTTAAACGATGTATGAATATTACAGATGTAGGGCACTTATCTAGTGATTCTGATACAGGTAATGATAAGATGGTTACTGCTGCTCAAAAGGAGCATAAAACTGTATTAGAAATAGCTAAATATTATACAGATATATTCTTTGAAGATTTTAAAAAACTTAATATTATTAAACCTGAAATAGTTAGTCCAGCTACTGAAAATATAGATGAATATATTAAAATAATTCAAAAGTTATTAGACACAGGTTATGCATATGAAGCAGGTGGAAATGTATATTTTGATACTAGTAAATTAAAACAATATTATGTTTTAACTAATCATACAGAAGATGAGTTATTAGATGGTGTGAGAGAAACAGTTGAAGTTGATAATAATAAAAAGAATAAAGCTGATTTTGTTCTTTGGTTTACTAAATCTAAATTTGATAGTCAAGATTTAAAATGGGAGAGTCCATTTGGTCTTGGATATCCAGGTTGGCATATAGAATGTTCTGGTATTAGTATGAAATATTTAGGTGAACAATTAGATATTCACTGTGGTGGTGTTGATAATATATTTCCTCATCATACTAATGAAATTGCTCAATCTGAAAGTTTTTTATGTCATCCTTGGTGTAAGTATTGGTTTCATGTTGAACATTTAAATGATGAAAGTGGAAAAATGAGTAAAAGTAAAGGTAAGACATTAACGGTAGATACATTAATTGAAAATGGATATGATCCACTTAGTTATCGTTTCTTATGTTTGCAAAGTCATTATAGAAAACAATTAACATTTAGTTATAGTTCATTAGATGGAGCAGAAAATGCTTATAAAAAACTTAAAAATAGAGTGTTAAGTCTATCTAAAGAAGGAGAAGTTGATACTGAGACATTTAACATTTACAAAAATAATTTTGTTTCTTACTTAGAAGATGATATCAATACTGCTAATGCAATTAGTGTAATATATGATGTATTAAAAGCTAATACTAATGATTTAACTAAGTATGAATTAATTAAAGATTTTGATAAAGTTTTGGGACTTGAACTTACTACTGAAATTAATAACACTATTCAAGTAGATATAGAATTTATTAATTCTAAAATTGAAGAGAGAAATGAAGCTAAAAAGAATAAGAATTATGAACTTGCAGATCAAATACGTAATGAATTATTAGAAATGGGTATTATACTTAAAGATACTCGTGAAGGAACTACATTTGAAATTAAAAAGTAGATGAAAGCAATTTGAAACAAATTGCTTTTTTTGTTGTAATATTTTGTCTATTTATGACTAATGTCTATAAAAATTAAGTTAAATTTAGTATAATTATAATGGAGGAAAGTGAATAATGGTTGTTAGAAAATTTAACTATTATAGATTTTTTGTATTTATAGTTGTTTTGAGTGTAATTATATTTACTACATATAAGCTAATAAGTAATTATAAATATAAACAAACTTATGAGTATAAACTTAGTTTAGTTGGATATAAAGAAGATGAAATAACAACTATTAAAAATAAATTAAGCGATAGTGAGATAGATAAACTTTTAGAATTAAAATATGATAAGAATATTGTTAAACTTATGAATGAAAAATATTTTATATATAAAAACTTATCTAAGTATTTAGATTATAAAAAAGAAAATAAACTTGAAAGTTATAAAAATATAATTACAATCATTAATACTGAATCTAATATTGATTGGTTTGATAATACTAAGGAAACTGATGTGTCTAAGGGTGAATTAATGCTTGTTAATAGACTTTACGGTCTAAGTAAGGATTATGAGCCTGATGATATTATAGATGTTTCAACTCAATATGCTTATAGTGGCGTTAAAATTAGTGAAAGTATTATGGATAATATTATTGCACTAATTGAAGCAGCTAGTGAGGAAGGATATACATTTGTATTATCTGATGGATATAGATCATACTCTGATCAAGAAAAAATATTTCAAAAATATAAAAATGCTTATGGTTACAGTGAAGCTGATAGGATTGCTGCTAGAGCAGGGCACTCTGAATATCAAACTGGTCTTTCATTTAATATAGTTCCATTATATAAGTCATATGATAAACCTAAAGAAAGTCCTGAATATAAATGGCTTTATGATAATGCTTATAGGTTTGGCTTTATATTTAGATTTCCTGATGGAAAAAGTAGTATAACTGGGTTTGAAAGTTCTACTTGGAGACTTAGATATGTTGGTAGTGAAGCGTCTAATATTATTAAATCAGAAAATATTTGTTATGAAGAATATTATGCATATTTTGTTGATAAATAAAAAGGAGTAAAAAATGAATAAAGAGTATTTATGCGTACCTATAGATAAAATGTATTTTGTAGGTTTAGATTCTTATAAACCTATATCTAAAATGAATAAAATTTATTTATCTGATGGTAGTGAAGTAAAATTGTTTTTTGAATTATCAAGTAAGAAATCTATTGGTTCTTATTTTCCTGAAACTCATGCGAAAGAAATATTAACTAAAAGGACTTATAGTGTAAACTATGGGTATAAATCTAGACCAGGTTTTTTAATTGATAAAAAGTATGGTACAATAGTATATGAGGGGGATGGATATCAGGAATTTTTCTTAGGTACTATTAAGTTAGAAGAAGTACATGATTACTTAAGCAATTTAAGAGAAAAAGGATTATATAAAGAGTATGCTAAGAAAATTGATGAATTTTATAAGCTTGCTAAAAAGAATAAAAAGAAGAACAATATAATAAAATAAATTAACAGAGGGAAAAATATGAACAAAAAATTAGTGGTTTTGGGTGGTGGAACAGGGCAATCTGTTTTACTAAAAGGACTTAAACAATTTCCATTTGATATAACAGCTGTTGTTAGTGTTTGTGATGATGGAAAGAGTACTGGAAAAATAAGAGAAGAATTTAATATACCTGCGGTAGGAGATATTAGAAGGGTTTTAATTGCTTTAGCAGAGACTGAGGATATAGTTGAGAAACTTGTAAATTATAGATTCTGTTCTAAAGGTGATTTTGATGGTCATACTGTTGGTAACTTGATACTTGCTGCTTTAACTGATATTGGTGGTAATTTATCTTCGGGAATTAAACTTATTAGTGAAATACTTAATATGAAAGGTGAAGTTCTTCCTTTAACTGATGAATGTGTAACTTTAATGGGTGAAATGGAAGATGGAGAAGTTATTGAAGGAGAACATCATATAACTTTAAGCCCTAAAAAAATTAAGAAAGTATTTTATAAAGAGAAAGCTAAAGCAAATCCTGAAGTGCTTGAAAAGATTAAAGATGCTGACGCGATAATACTTAGTATGGGTAGTCTATATACTAGTATTATTCCTAATTTATTATGCAAAGATGTAGTTAAAGCAATAGACAACTCTAATGCTAAAATAATCTATGTATGTAATGTTGTTACTCAACCAGGTGAAACTGATAATTTTAAAGCTAGTGATCATGTAAAATTATTAAACAAGTATTTAGGTAAGAGAAAAGTAGATATTTTAATTACTAATAGTGAAGAGATTGACCCTGAAATAGTTAAAATATATGAGACACAAGAACAAAAGGATTTAGTAGTAGTAGATTCTAAAAATATTAAAATTGAACATATAAATAAACCTTTAATTAAGATAGAAAATAACATAATAAGGCATGATAATGTTAAATTGGCACTAGAAATTATGAATATTTTAATAAAATAGTAAAATAATACTTGACTTATTCGTAATTTATATGATAATATTAATACGCTTGATTGTTATCAAGTGCCTACCTAATGGGGAATTAGCTCAGTTGGCTAGAGCATCTGCCTTGCACGCAGGAGGTCGCGGGTTCAAGTCCCACATTCTCCACCATAAAGAATTGATACGAACCTTACAAAGGTTCGTTTTTTAGTAAAGTTGGTGTTTTATGGGATTAGTAATTAATGAAGATAATCTACAATTTGATGAAGTGAAAGAATTTAATTCAAAAGCAAGAGCAATTTTAGTTGATGAAAACAATAGAATATTAATAGCTAATTATGGTAATGTAATTTTATTACCAGGTGGTAAAGTTGATGAAGGAGAAACATTATCTGATGCCATTACTAGAGAATTAAGTGAAGAACTTGGACAAGAATATAGTGCTAATGAATTAGATTTTTTGGTAACTTTAAATTATTATCAAAAAGACTACCCGAAAAGAGATGGAACATTTCAAAATAGATTAGTACAAACTCATTATTTTTTAGGTTTATATAAAGGTATTAAAAAAAACTCACGAAAGCTAACAGAAAAAGAACAAAAAGGTAATTTTAGATTAGAATTAGTTTCATTAGAAGACTTAGAAAATATGATCTTGAAAAATGTTAATAATAATCCTAGAAATATATATTTTCAAAAGGAATTATTAATTATATTAGCTTGTTATAAAAATAAAAAACAAAATACAAGTGTTAGAAAGTTAGAACTAAAATAGTTAGATAAATTGCAAGTTTCTGTTAGAAAATTGTTTACTAATATACAAATTTGCAGTAAAATTTATTTATACATTAAACAAGGTTTAGGGCTTCATTAACTAAATCCTTACGGTACCATTGGTAATTAATATCCGTGTATGCGGATTTTTTTTATTGCTTTAAAAATTATAAATGTGGGCCTTGTTCTTTACTTTAAAAAATATTTGTTATATTATTATTTATAGTAGAGGTAGATATATATGGGACAAATTAAAACTAAAAAAGAAATAGTAAAAATGTTACTTAAAAATAAAGAATTAGAAAACGAAGATGAATCTCAATTAATGGAAATTTTATTTAATGAACCAATTGCAATAGATGTTGATAAACAAGCTGAAGAAAATGAAACTTGGAAAGATAAACTAGCTGATAAAATTACTGAGAAAGCAGGTAGTTGGGGATTTATAGTTGGATTTGTTTTATTTTTGATATTATGGATGGTAATAAACCTTATAATACTTAGTGAGGATAATGCTTTTGATCCATATCCATTTATATTACTTAATTTATTCTTATCATGTATTGCTGCTTTACAAGCACCAATTATTATGATGAGTCAAAATAGGGCAGCTAAAAAAGATACTTTAAGAGGAAAAAATGATTATAAGACTGATTTAAAAAGCGAACTTATTCTTGAGGAATTACATGATCAAATGACTAAGATAATATCTAATCAAAATAAAATATTAAAAATGTTGAATGATGATGAGAAAGATAAATAGGTGTAATATGAAAAAGGATAAAAAGAATATTTTTTTGTATTTTATAGAAATGTTAATTGTATTTATATTAATAGATGGAGTTATAACAATTTTGCCATCATTTATATCAAATAATATTTCATACTATAAATATGGTACAGAACTTTTATTAGAGGTTATATATGCTTTATTAGTACTAGTTGTTATGCTTTTATTTAAGAATTCATATGTATTTACAGATAAAAAGCAAAAGTTTTTTAAATCAATTTCGTTAGGTTTTCCAATGCTTATAATAGCTGGTATATCATTAATTGGAAGTTTATCTTCTCTTAATGGATTTAATCTTGGAAACTTTATAAATTTATTATTTTTAACAATATTTATTGGTATTGCTGAAGAATTTTTATGTAGGGGATGGCTTCAAAATGAATTTATTGAAAGATACGGAGATACTAAGAGACATATAATACTTTCTATATTGTTTTCGTCTTTAATATTTGGTTTAATTCATTTAACTAATTTAATGTCTGGTCAAGATTTACTTACGACTATAATTCAGGTTATTCAAGCTACATCAGTCGGCCTTTTACTAGGAAGTATATATTATAAAACAAAAAATATATGGGCTGTTATATTTTTACATGGAGTTTATGATTTTTGTTTAATGCTTGGTGATTTGAATTTAATAAAAGATTGTACTTTTAATACACCAACAACTGGTATTATTCTTTATAGTTCTTTTTCAACATTAATATTATCAGGTATTAATTTAGTAGGTGCTTTACTTGTACTCAAGAGAACAAATTTAAAAGATGGTAGTAAAGTAATAGATAAAAATGACAGAAGATTAGTATGTACTATGATTGTATTATTTGTTTTATTATTATTGCCAATTCAAGTATTTATTGATGGTTATGAAGATTATCAAGTATGTTATGAATTTAATTCTAAGACTATTAAATATAATAATATTGAGACACATTATCCATATTATGATTCTTATACTATTAATCATACTAGAGAAATATATATTGGTGATGATGATAAAATAGAAGCGAATTATGTATATGAATTTTTTATAAATAATGATGGATTTTTAGAAGTGAGAAATAAGAATAATGATGATTTTATTGTATTTGACTATAAAGATATTAAATCATTTGAAATAATTGAAAATATGAGTTCTTATATAATTATAATTAATAGTACAAATTCAGAAACTAAAATATATTATAGTAATTTTTTAAATAAAAATAATTTATCTAATACCCAATCATTTTTAGACGAATTTAAAAAGTCATTTAGAACTTATGATATTCCTTTGATTAGTGAAATAGGATATATGACTTTAAAAAATGAAAATTATAAATATCCATTATTTATATCAGAAACTAAAGATAAATATATAATAGATATAGATTCTAACTTATATAAAGTTGAATATGAAAAATAGAGTTTTAAAAACTCTTTTTTTATAGTATTATATTTTATAACTTAAGGAGGAACTATGAAGAATGTTAATTTTGATGTATATGAATATATAATTAATTTAGTCAAACAAGGTTATGATGTTGATTCTATATCTAAAACATTAAATTTAGAAAAGTCTTATGTGGTTTCTATGCTAAGGAAAATAAGAAGTGATATAGTTTCCTCTATGGATGAAGAGAGTTTTTATTTAATTTCTATGATTGATGTATTACTAAAAAAGAAGATTAAGAATGTTACTAGAAATTTTGGTGGTGCTAAGAGAAATCAAATATTTGATATGTTATGTGATGGAGAAAGTTATATAGAGATAATATCATTACTTAATATTAGTTTATCTGTTTATTTATCTTTACTTAAAGCTATGTATATTGATTTATATAATTATGGAAGTGAGTCAGAAAAAATATATTTAAATTTAGTTAAAAATAGTATTGATGAAGTATTAGCTACTTTAAAATATGAAAATACTGTTGCTAGAGTTCATACTAATAGAATTCCTAAAAAGCAATTAATGGTACAAAAAGGTCTTAATAACGAAAGAGTTTTATCCCATTCATATGTATCTGATTCTTATAGTTTAGATGTAAGTGATAACCTTAAATTTATAGTTATTAGTGATACTCATTTTGGAAGTAAGTATGAAAATTTTGATTATTTGAAAGAAGTTTATGATTATGCATTAAGTCATGGTATTAAATATATATTTCATGCTGGTGATTTAATTGAAGGGAGTTATGCTAATTATAGACGTTGCAAAAGAAAATATACGAATATTGGTGCTCAAATAAATCATGTTATTGAAGACTATCCTTATGATGAAAGTGTTACTAATATAATGTTGCTTGGTAATCATGATTCTTTTCCTATTGTTGTAAGTGGATTCGATGTTTCAGATTCTTTAAAAGAAAGAAAAGATTTTGTTATTACTGGATATAGAACGTCATATATAAAAACTAAGGAGGAATATATTTCTTTAAAACATGAGATATCTAGGTTATTAAATGAAGTTGAAGATTCAACAGTACTTTTAAATTTCTTTGGACATAGTCATCAATATAAATGCTTTTTTGATGGAAAATATGCAATCTTCAGAGTTCCTACACTTGCTGATCTTCCTTCTAATTCATATACTATTGTTAATAAAGGATTTTTAGTAGGAAATATTGATTTTGAAGAAGGTAGGGCTGTTAATCTATCAGTTGATTATATAAATTTTGATGATAAAGATACTATTAGTTTTGAGAGAAAACTTATAAAATAAAAAACTTGAATTAATTATTCAAGTTTTCTTTTGTTGTTAATATCATTGGAATTATTATTGGTCTTCTACCAGTTAATTCTATAACATATGAGTTTATTTCTAGTATAATTCTATTTTTTAAGTCTGTTAGACTAAAATTATCTTTTTCTAATTCATTTAATGCAATTATGTTTGTCTTATCTTGTATTTTTTTAATTAAGTCTTGGTTATCATTTACTACTACAAATCCTCTTGTAGTTATATTTGGTTCTAATAATAGTTTTTTATTTATTAAATCAATATTTAATATAACTATTAGTACTCCATCTGTTGACATTATTTTTCTATCTTTTATGATTGAAACACCAACATCACCAATTCTACTTCCATCTACGTATATATCATTTATTGGAATTGTTCCTTTTCTATAGACAACTCCATCTTTAAGAGCCATTACATCTCCATTTTTACATACGAATGTATTTTCTCTTGGTATATCACAAAGTACTCCTAAGTCAGTGTGTGTTACTAACATTCTATATTCACCATGCATTGGCATAAAGTATTTAGGACGTATGAGTCTTAACAATAATTTTAATTCTTCTTGTTTTGCATGTCCACTTGTATGTACATCGTATTCACTAGTGTTAGTATAAACTTTTGCACCTTTTAAATATAATTTATTAATTATTCTATTTATCGACATTGAGTTACCTGGTATTGGTGAACTTGAGAATATAACTGTATCATCTTTCATAAGAGTTATATTTCTATCATTTCCATTTGCGATACGTGATAAAGCGGCTAAAGGTTCTCCTTGACTACCTGTACAAAGTAAACATACTTTTGATGGTGGAAGTTTGTTTGCTTCATCACTTGTTATAAATATATCTTTGTCTTTTATATAACCACATTCTATAGCTATTTCAATATTTGTATTCATACTTCTACCAAATACTGCAATTTTTCTATTGTTTTCTTTACAAGTTTCTACAATATGAGTAAGTCTATAAATATTACTTGCAAATGTTGCTAATATTATCCTTGATTCAGTATTTGCTGCGAATATTTCTCCAAGTGCTTCATCTACTACTGATTCACTTGCAGAAAAACCTGGAGTAAGCGCATTTGTTGAGTCACTCATAAGTAGTGTGACACCGTCATTTCCGATAGCAGCCATTTTACCCATATTGGCAACTGGTCCGATAGGAGTTAAATCTATTTTGAAGTCTCCTGTTTCAACTATAGTTCCATTTGGAGTATGTATTGCCATACCAAATGAGTCTGGAATAGAGTGAGTGGTAGTGAAGAATTCAATACTAAAATGTTTAGTCCTAATATATAATTCTTCATTAACAGTTACCATTTTAGGTATTGGTATATTTCTTTCTTCAAGTTTATTCTTAATAAGTTTACCTGCAATATTAGGTGTATATATAACAGGTATATTTATATTTTGAAGTAAAAATGGTATACCTCCAATATGATCTTCATGACCATGTGTTATAATTAAACCTTTTATTTTATTTTGCATAGTTTTAAGAACATTATAATCAGCTAGTACATAGTCAATTCCCATTAAATCGTCTTCTGGAAACATAACCCCACAATCTATTATAAATAATTCTTCTTCATGCATAACAACATACATATTTTTACCAACTTCGCCTAAGCCACCTAACGCACAGACTAAAGTCTCGTTATTTTTACTATTCATTTTATCATCCCTTCGAAAAGTCAATTTGTATTTATAGATTATATCAAAAAAATTAAGTTTTGTCTAGTTATCAGTATTTTATATGGTATAATAACAAATAGGTGATGAATATGGGTTTTTTTAGTAAAATTAAAAATATTTTTAATAAACAAGAAGAAATAAAAGAAAAAATAAATGATGAAGAAATAGATAATGGTGAATCTCTTGATGAAATAGAAGAAGTTAAAGAGACTGAAAAGTATGTTGAAGGATTATCTAAATCACGTGATAACTTTGTTAGTAAATTATCTTTATTAGGTATTAAATATACTAAAATAAGTGATGATTTTTATGATGAACTTGAAGAGATTTTGATTACAGCTGATATTGGTGTTAACACTGTTATGGATTTTGTTGATAGATTAAAAAAACGTGTTAAAAGTGAAAATATTACTGATTTTGAATATTTAAAAGAAGTAATAGTTGATGAATTGTTTATGATTTATGTTGGTGATGATATTTTATCAAGCAAACTTAGTCTTAAAGATGGAGAGACAAATGTTGTTCTTTTTGTTGGTGTTAATGGTGTTGGTAAAACTACTAGTATTGCTAAAATAGCTAATAAATTTAAAAGTGAAGGAAAGAAAATAATGCTAATAGCAGGTGATACTTTTAGAGCAGGAGCAGTTAATCAATTAAATGAATGGGCTAGTAGAATCGGTGTTTCATTTTACGGTGATGATAGAAAAGATCCATCGGCTGTAATATATGATGGACTTACTAAAGCTAAGAATGAAAAATATGATTTAGTATTAGTAGATACTGCTGGTAGACTTCAAAATAAAGTTAATTTAATGAAAGAACTTGAAAAGATGAATAGAGTTATTAATGAAATATTACCTGGTAATCCAGTTGAAACATTACTTGTTATAGATGCTACTACTGGACAAAATGGTATTGCTCAAGCTAGAAGTTTTAAAGAAATAACAAATATTACAGGAATTGTTTTAACTAAACTTGATGGTACTGCTAAAGGTGGTATAGTCCTTGCAATTAAAGAACTTGTAAATATACCAGTTAAATTTGTTGGGCTTGGTGAAAAGGAAACTGATTTAATACCATTTGATATTGAGAAATATATATATGGTTTATTTAAGGAGTTCTAATGATAGAAAGAGAATATATAGTTAACTTATATCTTATATACAAGGAATTACTTAATGAAAAAGAGAAAAACTATTTTGAATATTATTATTTTGAAGACTATAGTCTTGCTGAGATAGCAGATTTATATGAAGTCAGTAGAAGTTATGCATCAAAATATTTAAGTCAAATAACTAGTAAACTTACTAAGTTCGAAGAGATACTTAAAATAAATGATAGAAATATTAAAATAAAAGAATTATTAACAAGTATTAAAGATGATGAATTTAGAAGTAAAATAGAAGAATTGTTATAGAAAAATTAATAATTATGATATATAATTTAGATAGGTGATAAATATGAATAAAAATGGATGGGGATTAAGAGTAGAACTTTTATATATTTTAATGTTCTTATTTTGTTTAGTAATTGCTACTATAGGACTTAATAGATTAGGACTTTTAGGAGAAAATCCTGATGCTTTAATAAAACCTGATACTGAAGAAAAAGAAGTATATTCTTATGAGCCACTTGAGAGAAAAGTAGTGGAAGCAGCTAAAAAGTATTATATTGATAATTATAGTGATTCTTCTGAAGATATTGTAATTATTAGAACTTCTACATTAATATCTAATGGTTATATGACAGTATTAACTGATGAAAAAAATAGAAGTTGTTCTGGTTATGCTAAGGTTATAACCTCTTCAGGTGGAAATGTAGTATATGTTTCATATATTAAGTGTCCTAAATATACAACAACAGGTTATGAAAGCGAAAATGATTTTTAATGAGTAAAAATATAATGATAATTTGGGGTAGTTTAGTAGTAATGATTTGTGGGATGCTCGTGATACTTGGACTTAACCTTGAAGATAATAAAATTGAAAGAGAACTTAGAAGTGCTGTTAATCATTATATTGAAGATAATAATATAAAATTGTCTATGGCAAATGCTACTATAGTATATATCAATGAACTTGTTGAAGATGAATACATAAAAGATTCTAAAAAATATGATGAAAATTGTATTCAAAGTGTGGTTGTGTCTAAAGGATTAATACTTAATGATTATACCATTAATAAAGAATGTAAAAATGAAGAAGTTAATGAATAACTTCTTTTGTTTTTTCTATATTTATAATATAATAGTATTAAGAAGGGTGGTAGATTATGGATTATTTATTTTGGATTATAGTAATAATTATTGTTATTATATTACTAAGAAGTATTGTTCAAATTGATGAATATGAAAGAGGAGTTAAATTTACTTTTGGAAAATTTAGTTCTATTATGAATCCTGGATGGAATGTGGTTTTACCAATATTTCAATCTTATAAGAAAGTCGATATAAGAACTAAAGCAGTAGATGTTCCAGAACAAGATGCAATTACTAAGGATAATGTTTCAGTAAGAATAAATGCGGTTATTTACTATAAGGTATTTGATGCTTCTAAAGCTATTTTAGAAGTTGAAAACTACTATTATGCAGTAAGTCAACTTGCTCAAACAACAATGAGAAATGTAGTTGGTAGTGTATCTTTAAATGAACTTTTAGGTGAACGTGAAAAGATATCTTCAGAAATTTGTAAGATAATTGATGAAGCTACAGATCCATGGGGAATTAAAGTTGAAAATGTTGAACTTAAGGATGTTAGTCTTCCTGAAGAAATGAAGAGAGTAATTGCTAAAGCAGCAGAAGCAGAACGTGAAAAAGAAGCTATTCTTACTAAAGCTCGAGGTGAAGTGGAAGCTTCTAAAAACTTAGCTATGGCTGCACAAACAATGGCAACAACTCCAGGAGCAATGCATTTAAGAACTTTATCAACTATTAATGATGTAAGTAGTGATCAATCAAATACAATTATATTCTGTCTTCCAATTGAAGTTTTAGAAGCTATAAAAGGTAAAAGTATTGATGCTACTGAAGTAGTTAAAAAGATTACTAAAAATCATAATAATGAATAGTATTAAAAGATATATCTAAATGATATGTCTTTTTTTGTAGATAAAGAAAATATTTATATGGTATAATTATAATGATAAATAAAGTATAAGATATATCTTTTATACTTAATTTAGAAAAAATGCTAAAGAAGAGAGGTATGATTATGGGATTTATTAAAGCATTTTCAGGTGCTATGAGCGCCACTTTTGCTGATCAATGGAAGGATTTTTATGAACCTATGACAGGTGTTCCAGCAACAGCAGGATTATTTAGAGCAGTACCAAGAGGTACTAATGCTGGTGTAGGTGAAAACTACAAAGGACAAAATAATGTTATTACTAATGGTAGTAAGATAATTGTTCCTGAAGGTACTGCATTAATTACATTACAAGATGGACAAATTACAGGTTTAATTGCAGAACCAGGAGGATTTGAATTTAAGTCAGATGATCCTAACTCAAGAAGTATGTTTGCAGGTGATGGTATTTTAGCATCAACTATTGGAACATCTTGGGAAAGATTTAAATTTGGTGGACAAGCTACAAGTCAACAATTAGCATTCTATGTAAATTTAAAAGAAATACCAAATAATAAATTTGGAACTCAATCAGAAATATATTGGGACGATGCATATTTAAATGCTCAAGTTGGAGCTGTTACTAGAGGTACATACACTTTAAAAATAGTAGATCCACTATTATTTGTTAAAAATTTTGTACCACAAAAATATTTAGCACAGGATGCTCCAGTATTTGATTTTGCTGATATGGATAATGATGCTGCTAATCAATTATTTAATGAGGTAGTTGGTTCTTTATCAGGTGCATTTTCAAACTACACAAATGATCCTAGTAAGGGAAATAGAATGGCTAAAATTCAAGGAGATCAAGTTGGTTTTGCTCAATCTTTATCACAAGCTGTTGAAGAAGGATATCAATGGAAAGGTAGTAGAGGTTTAGAAATTGTTAAAACTGCTATTTTATCTATTGAATATGATGCAGATTCTAAAGCACTTCTTAGTGATGTTAAAAAAGCAGATGCATTAAGTGGGGCTAGAGGAAACTCATTTATGCAACAATCTCTTGCTCGTGGAGTTCAAGCTGCTGGAGAAAATGGTGGTGGAACTGGTATGGCATTTATGGGTATGGGAATGCAAGCTGGTGCTGGTATGATGAATGGTGTTCAACAACCAGCAAATGCTAATCAAAATCCATTTATTAATGTAGCTGGTGTTGCTACTACAGGAACAACTGAAACTTCTCAACAAGCACAAGTTGATCCTTATGCTGAACTTAAAAAAGCAAAAGAATTATTAGATGCAGGAATTATTACTCAAGAAGATTTTGATGCTAAAAAGAAACAATTATTAGGTATATAGTTTATGGAGAGTAATAATTTAGATAATGTTACTCCTAATACCAACGATAATAACGTAAAGATAGTTAAAACTGATGAAGGTTCGACTGATGGATTAAATAGATGTCCTAAGTGTGGAGCTACAGATATATTATTAAATCCTAAAACTGGAAAATTAAGATGTAGTTATTGTAGACATGAATTTGATCCTGAAAAGATAACTGGTATGGAAGAAGATATTAAAAATCTTACCGGAGAAGTTGTGGGTTCGGGTGCTCAAAATATTGTAGCTGATACTAATAGTGTTTTAACATTTAAGTGTACTAGTTGTGGTGCTGAAATTGTAGTTGATACAAATGAAGCATCACATGCTAGATGCCATTGGTGTAGAAATATTTTATCTGTGAATCAACAAATACCTAATGGAACTATTCCAGATGTAGTGTTACCATTTAAACTAACTAAAGATCAAGCTAAGGCTTCTATAGAAAGATTCGTTGGTAAACGCAAGTTTTTTGCTAATCCTAAATTTAGGCAAGAATTTACTACTGAAAATATAATGGGCGTGTATTTTCCATATATGATAGTAGACGTAAATAGTCATGCTAAATTAGTAGGTCAAGGTGAACATTTAGTACGCAGTTATACAGTTAAATCAGGTAATAGTGAAGAAATAAGATATGATGCTGATTTATATGATGTAGAACGAGAATTTGATTTGGCAATTAAAGGATTAACAATTGAATCTAATTCTGATAGATTAAATAATGAAGATAAAAGTAAAACTAATAATGTTATAAATGCTATTATGCCTTTTGATACTGAAAATGCTGTTAAATATGAATCTAATTATATGAGAGGCTATACTTCTGAAAAAAGAAATGTTAATGTTGATGAATTAAAAGATATAGTAAAGGTACAATCAAAAGATGTAGCAAGATTTGCGGCTAATGATTCGTTAAAGAATTATGATAGAGGTGTTGCTTGGTCTAGTGAGGAATTTAATGTTAAAGGTCAACAATGGAAGGCTGCATATTTACCAGTATGGCTTTATAGTTATCAAGAAGTAAAAGGAGATAAGAAAGTATTACATTATGTAGCTGTTAATGCAAGAACAGAAGAAACTATGGGTAGTGTACCTATACATATGCCTAAATTAATTTTAATATCATTTTTGGTGGAATTACTTGGAGTATTTGCAATGATTTTTACTGCTGATGATTTTGATGGTAGTTGGATATTTTTATCAGCAGGTATTATATTCTTCTTTATTATGTATGCTAGATATCGTAATTCAGGTGCTAGACATACATATGAAACAGAAACTGAAAAAGAAGTAACTAACTTAAGAGAGGTTGATACTTATATAAAAAGAAGAACTGGATTAACTAATCATTATATAGATGGTGCTAATAATACAAGTGTAGATGGTACAACTAGTCAAAGCAAATTATTAAAAAATATAATTAATGTTGTTCCTGAAGCAAAAATAGTAAAAGATTTTATTGATGACTCTTCTAAAAAGGAAGATAAAAAATTATGAGAAATAACTTAATAATTAAATTATTATGTAGTATTCCAGTAATATTAGTTGTACTTTACTTTATTCCTTTTCTAGGAGTATGTTTATTAATATGTAGATATATTGTTTATTATTATGATCGAAAGAGAATATCTACTCCATATTATTTAGTTTCAATTGGATTTATAATATTAATTCCTAAATTAGTACAATATATATTCAAAATATTAAATTTAAATACTAGTGTTATTTCAGATTTTGATATATTAACTAATTCAAACTTATATAATGTAGAATTTATTAAATATAGTAAGTTACTTATAGTACTTGGAATAGTATTTTTAATAATTACATCTATTGTTAGTTCTATAGTTGATAAAACAAAATCTTATGTTAAATCTTATATAACTAATCAAGAAAAAAGAAATGATGAAATTTCTAGAAAGAATGATTTAATTATGAAAGAAAAACGTGAGATTGCTAAAAATACTAATTTTGTTATATGTCCCTATTGTGGTGCTGATAACATGTTAACTGAAAAGGTTGGTATTTGTAAGTTTTGTAGAAGAAAAATAAAAAGTAAATAGTTTAAAAGATTTTTAATTGCATATTATTTAATGGTGATATGTATGAAGAAAATCTTTTTTATTTTATTAAGTTTGATAATTTTGATTAATGTTAATGCTACTGAAGTTGAACTTGCTAAAAATAGTGAAACAGCTATTTTGATTGAAGCTACTACTGGAAAAATATTATTTGAGAAGGATAAAGATAAAAAAATGGCTCCTGCTTCTATG
>SFOJ01000014.1 GCA_004552445.1 Mollicutes bacterium | reverse complement strand
TCAAGGAATGGGTTTAAAGTATACAAAAAGAGCGATGACTTCTTATGAAGTTCATCGCTTTTTTCATGGTCTGGAAATTAGTTTTTTCCCAGACACTTTAAACGTATTTATTAATGCTGACTAGACGGTCAGTAGTTGACCATCAAGCCCTTTATATAAAGCCTTTCATATTCTATTTATTGTGTTGTGTGTTTGTTATGTGTTTAAACCTTAGATACTGCGTAACTTTGTTTCTCTTAAACTTGCATCCCTATTCATCAAATCCATCATTGATTGACTCTTGTCCTTATCTGGATGAACATAGGTCTTCATGAACATTTCTAAACTATGCCCCATCCTTGCAGATGCCCACGGATATGACATACCAGCAGTATTACCTAATCTAGTTGCTACAGTATGTCTACAAGTGTACATGCTAACAGGTTTATCACCATTAGCAACGCCAACTTCTTTAGCAACCCTCTTCAAAAGATCATTCATGCTCTTTTGTCCTAAAGGGATGCCTGCCTTCGTTAATCGTGTATCCCGACAATTCAACAAAATGAAATTTTTCTTATTGATAATCCCTTTTTGTTGCAACATTTTCCGTTGTTTCACGTGGTAGATCTTTAATACACCTAAAACTTCAGGTGTAAGATTTAAAGTTTTTCTTGATACTCCACGTGGACGACCTTTCAAGTGACCATTCAAGTTGTTTAGTTTCTCAGACCATGCATCGTTAATTTGAAAAACTTTATAGCTCCCCTCATCAACAAGCTGATTCCATTTAACAGCTTGAATTTCTTGTGGACGCATTCCAACATCTAAAGCTATTAAAATAGCAATTCTACTGCCCCAAAAGCTTGGTTGAAGATCATAAAGATCACTAATGATCTTTTCTTTGATTGCTTCAACTTCGTTTTGAGTGAAGACATACTTTTCAGGTGTAACAGAGAATTCATCAAGCCTAAAAAACTTCTTTAATGCATTCTTAGGAACGGGATTAACATTGATAACTCCTTGTCCCCGTAGCATTTCAAAGTATGCTCTAAGATGCTGTAGAACTTTATCAAGTGTTGAATGTCTTGAAACACCTGCATTTTTATGGCTGTCGATGTAATTACGCGCGAAAGCTCGCATTTGATTTTCTTTAACATCCCTAACCTTGATGTTACCAAAGTAATCAGCAACTAAACGACAAGTATAATTCCAGTCCCTATAGGTAACATTATTCCAACGTCCCTCATCATGTTCACCCTCACAATAACTATTAATCGCTTGGGCTAACTCATTAGCGGACTTAGCTGAGTACTTACCGCTGTAGTATTCATTCCACATTTCACGCTCTAATTTCTTAGCGTCTTGTCTAGTATTTGCAATCTGACTAGGAATACTTACTACCTTACCAGTATCTTCATTAATAGGTTGAATTCTTACGCGATACTTTCCTTCTTTTCTTCCTGTTCTAATTCTAGAAACTGCCATTGTTAAGCTCTCCTTTTGATTAAAAAAGAGAGTGTCAAAGTGGCACTCTCCTATTTTACATCATTTAGTTTCATAGTTAGAAATCATATCAAGCCAAGCTTGTACTTCTTCAGCAATGTAATATTTACGTCCACCTGGATATAATTGATGTTTTGGACATTTGGCTAATTTTAGTCTTTTAGCTTTTTTAGTATTTGCATCAATTGCACGCCAAAGGGTAGCTTGACTTATGCCTAATGCAGAGGCTAATTTGGCTTTTGTTAATCTTTTTCCTTTGGCTTCCATCTTGGTGCTCCTTCATCATGATCATTTACAGCAAAGACTTCACTAAAATCTTCTAGCATTTCTGTTAGTTTCTTTAAATCTGTACTCTTAATCTCACCACGATGCTCGTTAATACCTGTTTTTATTGCTTTGGAGGGATGGAAATGTCCTGGCTCAGAATCATTCATTATATACCATCTAATGAATTCAAAAAACAAGTCTAGTCCCTCGTCACCCCAAACGTAGTTAATTAAATACAGAATTCCAGTTGAGCCATTGGTTAGAAACCAGCTCAACTTATTTTCAAGCCAAGAATCAGTTGAATATTTAAAGGCCTCATCCAAATGTTTACTATGAATTAAAGTAATCCATTCAGAAGACCAATGTTCTCCATTATATAAATTTGTAGTGTTTTTCAATTCTAGCCACTCCTTACTCCAGATAGGATCAGCTTTTTTCTTGGTCATCGTTTAAAACTAGAATCCAATGTTGAGTAATACAATCTGCTAAATATGGATATATCTTTCGTGAATCAAACAATTCAGCAACTTCTTGACCTATTTTATGCGCAACCCTATGTTTAAACTCTGCCTCTATCCTTATCCAGTCTTTACATGCCTTAGCCATATAGTAATATCCACTATTCTTATTTAGCCCTTCTTTACGCTTGTTATATACTCGAAGAAAACTATCAGATTTTCTACTATTCACATAAATAGTATCTATACAGCCTGAATCCCCAATTGTTTGAATTTTATCTAAATTGATAGATCTTTTAGTTACACCATTAATAAATTTATATTCACCACTATTAAGCTTCTTGCTTATATTGTTAACTGAAAAACCATAGTTAATAAGATCAACTGCAATATCAATCCTGGAGACGTGGCCGTTGAATTTAAGACAAATATAGCTAATTAAATTATGCCAATCTACCTTAATATCTTTTATTCTGGTTAAACTCTCGTACAATTTCTTGCCTTGCCCATAAAACATAACTTGTACACCAAGCCAAGCCTGTTTATAAGACCACATTATTAATATTTTTGCATTTGCTGCCCCATATCGAAGAGCATTAGTGTATCCGTTAAATCCATAATCTAGTTCTTGCGGTTCGTCAAATACTTCGTCAAACCTAAAAAGATGTTTAATAGCTTGAACCTCATCAGGTGGAGTTATATTATCCATACTCTCTGATGTTATGGGTACCATAAAACTAATTTGATCTATCGTGATTAAATTTTGTTTTTTCATTTAGTCCCCTCTCTACATGCATATTATTTAATGCATGTTCAGCAGCACGTTCCACTTGACCGGGCCTCCAGCCCGGTCAGCTGCTGATAAATTAATCAAACGGCCAATAGTCTTCTTTTACATAATCATTGCATTTAGCTCTTTCATCTAATGTTTCAAAGACCTTAGGCACCTCAACATTACTCAGATCAGGTGCAATAATGGGGATCGGCACATTGTTTGGAAATGTATCAGAATATATCAAAGCATGTCCTGGAATATTATCAATATATGGTATCTCTTTGACATTACACTCTGGAAATGCAAGATTAAGACTAATACTATCTAGTCTTTCCATTGCAATCTTGACCGACATTGAGCTAGTTACATTACGACTTAATGTGTCTGCTGTAATGCGTTGTGATGCTAATAATATGTATATCCCACCAAGTTGACGAGCTTTAAAAACCAACTGCTTCATATAATTTTCAATCTCTTTAGCTGTATTGCTATCAGCTTGAGCGATGGTCGAGGAATATTCGTCACAAATTAATAATACGGGCATATATTGAGCATCAACCCAATCTGCACCCCAATGAGAATTGTAATTAGAATAACGTTCGTCCATAAGCTTCGTGACCCTGCGGAGAAGTCCCGCAACTTGTGATGGAGTTCCGGCTACTCGTTTATCTGGGTTTCCTCTCTTCATAAATCTCTTCAAATTATAGAGATCACTTAATTTTGTATCGCATATTAGAGGATAAATTTTACAATTTTTCATCAACGACAACATTATATAGTTAAGTAGCCAGCTCTTACCCGAACCGGGACGGCCAACGACGGTTAGACCTACAGAATTCCGAATTGAAATTCTTATGCCAGGAGAAATCTCAAATGAAGTCTCCATTGTTTAAATTTCTCCCATTTCTATTTTTCTTTGATACGACTAATGTTAAAGGTAAATTATCTTTAAGATATACAAAGTATCCTGGTAATTCTCTTTGAAGAAAGTGCAACAGATCAGCATCACTGTGCGGACATCCCATGGCACGAAACACAATTTCATAATCTCCATTCGACAAATGATAAACGTCAAATAATGGTGCAGCTTCTGCTCGTAAATATCCAAATATAGTACGATATAGCGGTTTGCGATAGGCAATCATATTGTTAGACTGACTTACATAAATCAACGGGTTAATAAGCCAGCCATATTTATATTCTCTTCTAAGTTTATAGCCCATCAAAATCCATGTTGGAATTAGTCCGATTATCAGACTCCATAATAATGAACCATGTCCCGCCAAAGATGATGCTAGCCAAAAAATTAACATTAAAATTCCCCAAATTCCTTGGATTGTTCCAAAGAAAAAGGGGCTAACACCCCATGGTTCTTTCATATCTAATGATAAAATCTTACGTCTGTTCATTAGTCAGTTACCTCCTTAACATCAACATTCAAACGATGAATCCCTTGAGCGATAAGTGTCTCGCCAGAACCAAAATGGAAGTAAGAAAGATCCTCAAAGCTGACAACGATTGGCTTCTGTTGACCCAACATGAGCTTTTCAATCTCTTCTTCAGATACAACTGGTTTCTGTTCCTTAATTTTGACCCGAACTTCTGTTCCAAAAGGTAGCCATGCTTTATGTTTGATAACACGAACTGAATAAACAGATGCATGATTAATTTTGTTTTCATCATTAAAGTCGGTTGTTTGTTGGTACTCGACTCCAGATACTACAAAGTAATCTCCAATGGCTTTATCTAGATGAGTAGTAAGTGCTGACTGAATTGGTGTAGTCCTACTTACTCTTACATCAGAGAAAGTAGAAGCAACCTTATCAGTTGCCTTATGATCTGCTGGACTATTAGTCCAGTCTTTCTTTGGATTGTTAGCAATGTGTCCTAAGCTATTAATGTTGTTATTAGTTTTTTCAACCATAAACATTTCCTCAAACTTTCTAAGTTATTTCTGAACCATTCAACTTGGTTCAATTAATATTGAAGCACTATACAATACTTATTAATACACACAAAAAGTTCCCTTAATATTCGAATATTAAGGGAACTTTTATTGCATTAATGCTCATTTTCTTCAAATCTAAGAAAATATTTTTTTACGCAGTTTCTGTTGTTCAATAATAGCGAGCTCAAATTGTGATGATTTTATGTCTACATTTACATTCTCATCATCTCAATTCAAAAATATTAAATTATTAATACGCGTAATTAGTTAGAAAGGAAAAAGACAGGCCTGTCCTATATTTAGGACGTTGAAAAAAGCAATTAATTACACTAATGGAATTACTTACTTCTTAACTAGATCTCAGAAATCTTATAGTTCTTGGACTGACGATATTCAAGACGCTATTTCTGATTTAAAACTATCAGATAATTTTTATACGTCTAATGATTTTGACTTGAACGAAAAAGCTAAAAGAATTTATTTGCTTTCAAAGGGAATCATCCCCACCATTATAGAAACTAAAGCATTAGCATACATTCTTTTTGAAAATGAAAAATCATGGCCAAAATTGTATTACCCTAATTTAATGGTTACTAAAAAATCAATTGCCATCTCTATTAATAGTTGTGTTTTAAGCATCTGGAAAGGTGAAAAAGATTTTAATACTTGGCTCTCAAAACAAACAAGTAGATCTCTGAACGCTACTTTACCCCAAAATTTATTCAACAACCATCATATATCGTTACGTGATATTACTAAGATATATTTGGGATTATTAGACAGGAGACGACAGGAGGACATTTATTTAGGCTTTCAAGTTAGTGATACCAATTTAGTAACATATTCTGATAATTTCATTTCTCAAATACCAGAAAATGCACCAATAATATATAAACTAATGCCTGTTCTGAGGGCTTCTCTGGAAATTAATCGTGGTATAAAAAAAGAACAGAAACTAATCATTTTTCAACAATTAATTTCTGTTCTTCAGAATAAATGCTAGCTAAATTTATTCAATTAACTGCTTATAAATATTAGCTCACTTAACTAGTAATAGTGTTTCTCTTTTGATTCTTTTTCAGAAGTATCATTATAAAGTCAATTGTTCAGCATGATCCCTAACAATCACAGTAGAACCAATACCTCACCAATAACTTCAACGGTATACTCTGTACGCTACACTTTACCGAATCCATCACTGAAAATAATTGAATACTGGATAATCTAATAAAGGTGTCACACTTATACGCTTTTAATCACCGCTTGCTTGTACTGGGTATCATGATTAACCAAATACCATAATTTGTTGATAAAGTTAATATGAATTTATTTTCTATGCCGGAAATAATAGCATTTTTACTAACCGCTCCAGTAAATTTAATAATTATTCTTATTACTTTATCTTCTACAAATGCATTTTAATAAATTGTAGTTAATGATTTGTAATAAGTTCTATCAATATTAAAGATTTCAACTTTCTTATCAAGGTACAAAGCTACATTGCATCTATTACAGATACACTCAGGCTTATTATCTTACAAACTTTTTAAACGCAAAAAGTGGGCTTATTTTATATCTATAATGCTATTATCAGATTATTTAATTTACCCCGTAAATCTTATTAAACAGGTCTCCAATACTAATTCTACAGACTGAATATTGAATATGATGTTGTAATAGCTTAGTAGATACTTTGACTAAGGCATCTGCATTATTCTGAAAAATAGGTATTAAGATTAATCCATCAGGTAATTCCTCATACTTAAGATTTACCAGTAATTTTGAAATCTCCGCTGATGCTCTAACTTTTAAATATTGACTATCTTGTTTTCTATTATCAAAATCTTGAATTACTCCACCATCTTTTAAAAACAAAATTCGATCAGCATATTTTTGTAAATTCTGCAATAAATGCGATGCCATAATAATTATTTTTTGTTTTTTCTTTAAATCTACAAGCACTTCAGATATTAAAGAAACATTTTGTGGATCCAATCCATTCATAACTTCATCCAGCAACATAACTGGTGTATTAGCAGCTACAACCATCGCAAAACATAAGCGCTGTTTCATCCCCAATGAATAAGTTTCAACTTTATGGTCAACATAGTCTTTCATATTGAGTTTTTTAATAATTCCATTAACAGACATGCTAGAATTATTCCATAAATCTGCATAAAGATTTAAATGATCTCTTCCTGTCATAAATGAAAATAAATCACTTTGATCAGGGAAAGCACATATTTGTTTATGTAATTTTACAACATCATGTTCATTCTTATATCTCAGGCTATTATACTCAATAAAACCACTTTGAGGCGTTAGATTATTAAGGATTATATTCATTAAAGTAGATTTTCCAGTACCATTTGGCGCAACTAATCCAATGATTTTCCCTTCTTCAAAGTTTAAAGATAAATCATCAAAAATTTTCTTTTCACCGAAAGATAAAGTTATATGTTTCATTTTCAGCATTTAAATTCACCTCAATTAATTAACAGCATTTTTTCATTCTACAGATTACCAATAAAATTAATTCAATAACTAAAACAGTTAATATTAATGGAATTATTCCAGCATTGAATCCCCAACCAGGAGAATCCATCAAGTAAGATAAATTACCAGATAAGCTATCACCGATTGTAAAATATGTTGTTGGTAATTTTTGTAACAATGGATAAACAAAACCCATACCCATTGAAAAATAGAGCACCTTACCACTTACTGCAGTCATACTTGCAATAATTTCTGCAACATATTCATTCCTGAATAACAAAGACAATAGCATTGCTAAATGAATAAAAATGAACACAATTATAATGGCAAAAATAATTAATTGTAGATAATAAATGCCTAATGTTTGATATCTGAATGGTACTTTAAAATATAATCTTCCCATATAAAAAGTAGTTTTTAGATTAAGTGAACCCATACCATACTTAGGGGCAATACATACTATCGCAATAATAAATGCCATAAAGAAATCAAGTAAAACTCCCACCTCAACTACAGCAGTTTTCAACCATAATATAGTGATTTTACTTAAAGGGATGTTTTTAATAACTGTATGGTACTTTTTATCTCCGGGAAAAATATCAGCTGTGTAAAAAATGACGATTATTATAAGAATTAAAGTTGTCCATCCTGATAAAGAATTTTGTACTCGCTGTAACGCTGTTCTTTCTTCTAACACATTTTTATTTAAACTAGCACCACTAGCCAAAAGGGCATTATAAAAATAATAAGTGCGTTGATATCCAAAATGTCCATTTTCTTTATAAATTCCGTTATGACCATATTCTGCTGGATACATGAAATTTTGATTTTCTTTCACAAAAATCAAATTATCAACATATTTGTACCATTTACTAGAATACAATGCATATGTTCTCCAATCTTTTCTTTTTAAGGCAGCTAATCTTTCTTTATCATATTTAAGTATCGTAGGATAAGTTTCCATAGCATTTTTTGCACCTTGACTAGGAATAACAGTTAGATTAGGTTTATTTGCTTGTTCATATTCTTTTTTAGCAACTTTAAGAAAAGCAATATCATCTTTGTATTCTCTTTTAATAGCATAATGATCAACACTGTTAATAACATGGTGATTAGGAACACTTACTAGTCCAAAATATACGGATAACAATGCGGTGACTATATATAAGCCAATATTTTTAGGATTTGTAAAGAATGTTTTTAATTGAAAGAGAAAATAATGCCATCTCATTACACATTCCTCCCTTTATCGACTAAACGCTGGAAACAGAATATTAAGATTAATGACCATATTATTAATACACCGATTCCTACACCACAATTTATAAAAGACAATTTAGTTACATTAGCTACTGTGCCGTTAAATACTTTAGTAATATTTAAATATGGCGAAGGAAGCCATAATAAATATTTATTCATGCTTGCTGGAAGAAATGAGATTATATAAATGAACATCCCTATCAAAATACTCAAATAGACATTTTTAGTCATTTGATTAAGTACTAACATTAAAGCTGTGGTAAAACTCACTATCACAATGCTATAAAATAAAAATACCAAACAATATAGCCATAAAGGAATAGCTGTAATTTTAGTAAGATAAAAAACATCAGGATATCTTAAATTAGAAAATCCATTACGAATACCAGCAAATAAATAAGCACCAACTATACCTATAAATAAAGGAATAGTCGTTAGGACTGAATTAATATTAATTTTACCTATTATTTCATTCTCAATTCGATACGGAATATTCTTTAAAACGGTTGGATGATTTAATTTAAGCATCCATATATCGCTTGAAATGAAAAGCACGTAAAGAAAAATAAAAGAGCCAACTAACGACAAAATATAAATTAAATATGTTGATGATAATTTTGAATTCATTACTATTGGAATATGATGCCTGTAAAGATATTTATATGAAACTAGGCGTTGATATAGTTCATATTTTGCTGGAATATTAAGCGTCTTTGCACCTTTATAGTTATTCTTATAACCAGCAAGCATTGCTTTAATTAAATTCTCTGATCCCTTTAGATAAGATTGTGGATCATTAAATACTTCACCATTTTGTAAATCAGCAATGTATGCTGATTGCCTATTCAAATTATCATAAGTCTGTTTATAGTCTTTTTTACGAAGAGAACTTCCATCAAAATAATCGGTATTTACTTGTACTGATTCTGCATAGTCACGCCATTGACGAATGCCATCTCCAATTTTTTGAGACTCAACCACAAATAAGAAAAAAATCATAAAAATTATTAGTAAGCAAACTAAAAGAAAATTCTTTTTAGATTTTATTGCGATCTTGAAGTTAGCTTTAAAATAATTTTGATTCATGATGATCACCTTTTAATATAAAAATAACCAATCAGTTTGCCATTTTACATTATGAATTATTGCATTCAGTACCAAACTAACTCCCAATTCACCTTCCAAAATTCCCATTTCATACCTACAATTACTATCATGAAGATCCATAGAAACATCCGAAAATAAATATTTTTTATTCCAATTGATATGATTTAATAAAAATACCAACATATCATTCATATAATAACTAAATGTTTCCTCTTGTGTTTCATGAAATAATATATAAGAATTATATATTGCATTAGTCAATCCATGACACAATATTAGTGAATTAGGCCTAATATCCGTTTTCCATTTTCTTAACACAAAATCAAATTCTTGTTGTAATTTTTTAATTAATAAAACATCACCTATACTCCTGGCAGCCTTAATCATGGCTCTCAATATTCCTAAAGATCCAAAGCACCAGCCCCCATTCAATGAGGATTTATATGTCTTTTTATTTTTTCGTACCGTAACACATTCAGGATATAGTGTTTTATTATTTCTAAAATTAAGAAACACGCTTAGTATATTTTGAATACGTTCTTTTAATTCTGGTGAACTAAAACTAGGATATACTTCCGATAAAATATTCAATATACCAGCTAATCCATGAGCCTCTCCCATAAATAAGCCACCATCAGGTAACAATAACCTTGATTCACCATTCTCGGGTAAATTTCCTTTTAACAGATATATTGGTGACTGAGATATATCTTTCAAATCTACAGAAGATATTTCAATTAAAAAGTTTATAAGTTGTTTAATACCCCTATTAACTCTTGTAGAATGCATTAATTTATTTGCATGAAAAAGAAAATCTAAAATTCCTACAGCTCCATTAAATAAATCATAAACTGCAAATATCATATTTTGCTGTTGATATTTTTCAACAACAAAGACCTTTTCAACTTTATTAGTTATTATCAGAGAAATTTGTTTTAATAGCTTAATATAATTCGAATCATACATTGCCATTTCAAGACAAGCTGTGCCAACCCCTGATAAGCCACTAAATAAAGATAATGATACATTATTCTTGTTTATAGAATCGATCATTTCTTGTGTAATTTTCAAATTCATTTCCTTAATTGCTTTTTGTTTATCAACATTATTCGTTGTTCTATATATATTCGAAAGGAAAATACTTACACCCGCAAGCCCATCTGCGACCCCTATGTCAGTACTTTTTTCTTCTAAATAACTCATACTGATATTTAGAGAATGATCTAAAATTCTTCTAATCTCTTGTTCTATTTTGACCATATTTTTTCCTATCTGATTTCACTTTTTCATACTCTAGCATATCTAAATTTAATTGACGCTCCTCACTTTGGGTTGGTTTGAGAAATCTATTAAAATGCATATGTAAAAGTGAAACTAATACACTATAATATTTTGGCTTATAATTACTGTATTTATCTTTTACTTTGTTTAAATATTTAAGTATGGTATCAGCATAATTATCTATATTTTGGCTATCTAAAATAGGACTTTCTTTTTCAAAACTAAATAATTGTGAGACAACACTACTATGTTTAGAAATTTTTTGATCTCTTGTAAGAATGAATTTAGCTAAGTAATCAAAATCAACATCTGCTTTTTCAAAAGTATATACTGCACTCAAAATAGCTAGCAATTTTATTTTCTCTTTTGACATGTTAATAGTCTTTAAAGCTAAATTACTATCACATTCAAATACCTTTAAAACATCATTAAATAAAGATTCTCCTCCATATCTTGAATATTCTGCTCTAAAGTTAACTAATTTAAAATCATTTATTAATTTTATATGTAAGAGATAATTCAAGATTTTTAGAATACTTACTAAAATTTTTTCATCGGCTTGCCAAACTCTTAAGCGTAAACTTGGCTTTTCATCATCATTGTATTGAATAAAGAAATAATTTTTTCGAATTCCTGCTCTTTTTAAAACTTCATTTATAGTCTCAACATTATTCTTTTCAAATAAACTAGGATATAAAATGAACGATAAAAATCCATTAGCATATGTCATTTTACTTGTACTTCTTCTGTATTCTGATAAAACATCTTGACTTATCTCTTTATCTTTACTATTTGCAATGTAAAATGAAAATACTCCTTGAATAATCTTATTTTTATGAAATTCTGATAACTCAGGAACTTCAACAAAACTAACCTGACTATTACTTTTACGAATTATTTTCTTTAAAGTTTTCAATTGTAACTCGTTACTTAAATCAAAAATGGTTGGTGCTTCTCCTAGGGAAACGCCTATAATCTTCGGTACATTGTATCTAGAGCGCCAATCATTTATAGCTTTTTTAAAATCTTTATCTTTCTCAACCATGAATTGAGTATCTAATTTCCATTGTTCTCTACGAATAATTACATTTTTATATTCTAATCTTGGAGACCATACTTTCTTTTCTAAATACTCTGGTAAAACTGGCTTAAAATCTTCGTATCTTTCTCTAGAAAGGAAAAACAAAAATCTATACATCTTATTTTTAACTGCTAAACCATTAATAGCATTTGTAAATTTTGGTTTAACTTTTCTATGCAAGTCTTCAGACCATAAGTAAATCCCTTGGTCATCCAATCCAACTGAAAGAGACTCAATATTAAGTTCTTGTTTTGAATCATCTTTAGTATTATTTAAATTAATTTCGTAATCATACGGATTAATGTTATTACTAATTGATGCAAATTTTGAGTTTTTAAAAAGATATCGAACTTCTGCATTAATTTCATTACCCGACGATGAATTCTGTAAAAAATCTACTACCTTTTCTTTAGCTTCCAAAGGATACGCTTTAATAAAGCGCCCTATAATTTTTCCATCACAAGAGCTACCAATACCTGAATCTAGTATTAGTTTGTTATCTACCACATTTGCAAGTAAATCACCAGATATATTATGGTGATTTTCACATTTCATACTTCCTATTACTTTTTCAGGAATCTTAATTTTAGTTTTATTTTGAATTATTTGCGAAGTAATATAATTCTCTAATAATTGGTAATTACTACCTCTATGAAATTCAATATCATCATTATTCCAGAAATTAAACTCGTCTGAATAAACAACTGTTCTTAAAGGTATTCGCTCAAATAAATAGTTTTCAGAAAAATAATTTTTTAACTTTTTCCACCCTTTATATTCTTGCTTAGTATCTAAAAATTGAGTTAAAAAATAGATTGCAGAATTTATATTTTTATTAATATCTGCATTAACGTTCAAATTAGAGCTAAAACAAACTGGTTCTTCTTCATAAGTTATAGCTTTAGAACAGCATATAAATCCAATCTGTATTAATTTATTCAAGTAAGTAATAAATGCTGTTTCAGAGATTACTGAAAAATCTACTTTTACTTTCCGAAATAATTTGGAATATGAAGTCCATTTTCTCAAATTTAGCCTCAGCCACTGCAAAATTAATGTATCTTTGATAATGGTAGAATTATTATTTTTACTTTCATTCTCTATAAAAATATTGTCTTCTCTTTTTAAGAATAAATTTGTGAGCTTTAACTCAATTTGAGATTTATTATTTTCTGTTATTACACAATTATTAAGTGTTATATACCTTAGCTTCTTTTCAACTTCCTGTGATTTAACATTATTAGAAGTTATAAAACCTAATTTAGTCATATATCTAAATGGGGTTGTTCTAGTTCCCATACGCAATAAGTAATTCTGTAAGGAAATAGTTAATTTCCTTATCTGCTTACTTTTAGTCGTAGCACCAGCTTTATATTTTTTTAGTGCATTAAACAGTGAAGTATTAGAGTCTTGTAAGGCCTTTAAAATCAATGGATTACTTTCACAAAATAATATTATCTCATCTAAATTTTTGAATTTTTTCTTTACTATTTTTGTAGATATAATTGGTTTTCTAAATAAATTTATGGGTGATATTACAATATCCAAGGTAGGAATCCCCCTTCTTGTAAAAAAATCTCTTAGGCTTACTAACCTAAGAGATTTACTGAAAGCTGAAAGCTTAAAACTTAATCCATTGTTGCAATTGGACATGGTGGATTAACACATGAACATGAAGAATATGCTGAGTAACTCTTTGCATAGCCTTCTGCATCAAATGCGTTAACTGCACTTTCATCAACTTTTAAATCTAATAAAGCGGATTCTGTCATTTTATTGACCTCCTATTTTGACTCACTGATAGATTTCAAAGTTTGAAAAGTTAAATATTTCAAACTTTATGTTGTAATTGTATTCTCATACTTTAATGTAGTCTTTAAATTGTCAAATTTGACAATTATTTTTTTACACTACTGATTATACAGTCCAACTCCTGGTATTAAACCATATGGCTCTGGAACAATAACCATTTTGGTCACCTCCATAAAAATATAAAATTATTATATTAATTTAAGGTAACTTTTTATCATAATTGTCAAATTTGATAACTATTTTGGTAACAATTTCAAAAAATTATTATATCCACTTGCCGATAAAATTTTTCTAATAGTTATTTTTGATAAATTATCTTTAGTAAAAACTGCTTTATAGTATAATGCTATTTCTTTATATCCTATAAATAATGGATCCTCTGGCAATGATTCTATTTCTCTTAGAGCTTGATTAATATTTTTAGGATTATTATGGTTATAACAATTTTGTAAATAATTTATAGCTATTGAAGCAATCAACTCTTGGACATATTTATCACTAGATTTAATCATTTTAAAATGATTAAATATTGAATTCACCATTGCAGTTAATTCTTCAAAATCAAAAATAAGCATTGAAGTACTAAAAAGCTGCAATGAAAAAGTATCCCAATTATCAGTATTAAATATTTCACTTTTGATCTTTCTTTTTTCTTTAGAACTAATAAGATTCAAATTACACTGCATAGCACATTTCATTAATTTTGCTAGCAAAATTAGATGGTCATTATATTCTAATTCATTAATTTGTACTATAACGTGATTGATTTCATCGAGATTCTGTTCATAAAAAGCTTGTTGCAATTTTTTAGTCAATATTTCCTGTGTTGAAAATTTATTTATTCTTACTTCTTGGAAAAATCTTACAATATCAATTCCGTGCAAAGCTAAAATTTTTGTCAAATCATTTACGTTTATATCAAACAAGTTTCTTTCTACTTTAGAATAATATGATACAGATAAGATAGAGCCTACCATTTCCTTTTGTGATAATCCTAATTCTTTTCTTTTATTCTTTAATGCACTGCCAATTAAAATTGTATTTTCCATCTCAATCACCTGTTTAAGTAGTTTAAAAATTTAATTACAATTATTATAATATCAAACACACAAAAAAGCAGGCCTTAACGCCTGCTATTAAGCCATTTTGACACTCTCTAGAATTACTAAATTTACCCTAAAACACACTTTGTGTGTTTCTGTGTGTTCATTTCAATTTATTTCATACTTTTTCTAATTATTTCTAAGTTGTTCATGTTGTTTCAGAACAAGCAAAAAGCCTTTCAAATCAACACTTTTAAGCATTGATTGAAAAGCTTCAATTAACTCTAAGCATAAAAAATATGCTGACTAGAGGATTCGAACCTCCGACCTCATCATTACTAGTGACGTGCTCTGCCAACTGAGCTAAGTCAGCAACTCATTTGTTATCTCATCGACAACAGTATTTATTAAACCATATAGATGGGAGTTGCGCAACCCTTTTTTGAAAAAAATTCAAAAAAATCTTCAAAACTATCAAATAAGGCTATTTACGTTAGAATGGAACTAAAAGTGTTAGTCATTCAAGAGGTGATTTTATGGAGACATTCGCTCCCATTACAACTGAACTAGATTGGCTGCTCAGGATTCTCGTCGCCGCCTTTTGTGGTGCCCTAATCGGCTATGAACGAGCTATCCAAAGAAAAACTGCAGGTGTCAGAACGCACATTGTAGTTGCTATTGCTTCTGCCTTGTTCATGATCGTATCTAAATACGGCTTCACCGATCTGCTCAACATGCACGATCTTTCACTCGACCCTTCAAGAATTGCCGCCCAAATTGTCACCGGTATTTCCTTCATCGGTGCTGGTACAATTTTAGTAAGAAAAGAGCAAATTTCTGGTCTAACAACAGCCGCTGGTGTCTGGGCAACTGCCGCCATCGGAATGGCCGTTGGTGCAGGCATGTACTTCATCGGTATCTTATCAACCGCCTTGCTTTTCATCATT
This sequence comes from Mollicutes bacterium, assembly GCA_004552445.1. Classification (GTDB taxonomy): domain Bacteria; phylum Bacillota_I; class Bacilli_A; order RF39; family UBA660; genus CAG-1000. The sequence continues at coordinate 2,307 of SFOJ01000014.1, read as the reverse complement.
CAACTATTCTTTCATGATGACGAAATCGTTGATAAACTTACACCACACATTCGTTTCGACATTTTGATAGATGCTATCAATAAACCAGATGTTTTGCCACAAATAAAGCAAGAGCTAGAAAATAATAAAGTTGAAAATATTTCAATCAAGATTCTCGATGTCAGCGATAAAAAGATCGTTCTTTATGTCGATGGCGTTATCAACAATAAAATTGACGAAAATCAAATCATCATGACTTTACGCAAATATCCTGATATTCGAAAAATCAGTTACACACGCGGTGGCTTATAACATTTATTTTTAGAGTAATAATTAGTAAAATGTCATTATTAACCATGAAAGGATGACTTTATGGCAGGAACTCTTGACTATTTACGTTGGCGAGGAGATTTATCATTTAAAGAGAAGCCATTCAATAGTGTAGATGCATCACTCTTCGCCTCATTTATCTATCTCCCTGTAGATAAATCAGCTAAAGGACATACCCTAAGCGAAGTAGCGGAAAAACTTCGCGTTCTCCCCTCTTTCCAAGTACAAATGCACGATGAAAACGGTACCCAGATCTGGCTCCTTCCTAAAAGTCCACGACTAGGAAATGTAGAAATTTTAAACTGGACTAACCGAATGGAGAAAGACCCATATCCATTACAATTTACAGCGGCTACTTTTCAACTAGATAAGAAAACTATTTTAATCGTTTACCGCGGCACCGACAGTTCAATTATCGGCTGGAATGAAGATATGAATATGAACTACATGCCTAAGATTTATGGTCAAGATGTGGCGGCAAATTATCTTAAAGAAATTGCGGCCAAATATCCTGACGACAAGATCTACTTAGCTGGTCACTCAAAAGGCGGCAATTACGCAGAATATGCTTTAAGTGTGGCAGAACCCGCCTTGCAAAACCGCGTTATCAGAGCACTCAGTTTTGACGGCCCAGGATTTTTCCATCAAGTATGGCGTTCACCCGGCTTTGTTAGAGCACTTCCTAAGATGAAGACTTATCTACCAGAATCTTCAATCATTGGCACTATGTTAGATCACCCAGAACGAGTATTAATTGTTAAAAGTACTGCACCAATGATCCAACAACACGATCCTCGTCGCTGGAGTGTTGGACGAGATAGTTTTGTTTTAGCTGAAGGTCTTACATCAGGTGCAAGATCGCTGCGACATTCCCTTATTGACTTTAATCACACTATTCCCGATGAACAACGTGGTGAATTATGGGACGCATTGTTTCAAGCATTCGACGAATTAAATATTACCGATGTGTTCCAAATTACTGCTAACAAATTGCTGGGAACTGTAAGATTCAGCCGCGTAATTATGACCTTAACCCCAGAAACACGTAAATATGTTTTACACATGGTCGGAGAAATTCTTAATGCGATTCGCGGTAATATCAGCTTGCCATTCAACGAAACTGATTTTGCTTTATATCCTAAGAGTAACGACTCAAACAAGGCTCCTATCTTCTTTGAATTTTACGATAAAACTGTGCCCAGTATCTTACCAGAAGAAATTAAACAGCGCTTCAAAGATGATAAAGAACGTGAACAAAAGAATGAGGATAAATAGTTTCACATGAAACAAAAAGCATACTTTTTATTATTTCTTATGCATTTTTTCGATTGAAGAATCCCAAAATAAATGAGACTACTAATACCAAGATAACTGCCCCTAGTACCGATGGCACTATTGCCATCCCCGCCATTTGCGGTCCCCAGACGCCAAAGAGTGCTTGACCTAGCGTTGAGCCAACAAGTCCTGCTAAGATATTTGCAAGAAAGCCCATTGAACCACCCCTACCGGTTATGACACCGGCAAGCAGTCCTATTATAGCTCCGACGATTAAAACCCAAATCCAATATATCATAGGATCGCCATGTTTCTAACTAAATTAATTTCTTCAAGGATAATCCTATTAGCAGTCTTCATCGATTTGGTGGTCTGCCTCTATATCATCTTTTACCTGTTTGGCCTTAGCCTTTACTTTACCTTTTGTCTTTTGCGCCTTGCCTTCTACTTCACGCGACTTGTCTCCGGTTAATTTACCTTCAACTTCTTTAGCCTTGCCAATTATTTTGTCTTTTAAGCCACTATCCATATTACTCATAAGCGGCTCCTTTCGTTAATAACGTGATACGTTCTATAGTTAATACTACGCTGATTTATCCCTAATTACGTCAAAAAAGACCCAGCTTGTAGTGACCCTCGAAATTCGGACATGAATCTCGAGGGTTTTACTATGTCTAAATTAACTAAAAAGGATAAAATTCATATTTTTGAAGAATGGACTTT
>SFOJ01000013.1 GCA_004552445.1 Mollicutes bacterium | reverse complement strand
TAAAAATATTTCAGGAACTATTTACATGGGTGACTCTAGAACTAATGGTTTAAAATTATATGGTGGATTATCATCTGATGAACAAGTTTTTGCTACTGATGGAGGAGGATATAATTCTTTTTTAGGTCATATAACTAGTGTTAATAATGTCTTAAGTAATGGTAAAAGTTATAATATAGTACTTAATTATGGTGTTAATGATTTAGGAAATTCATCTAAGTATTGTGAAAAATATAAATCATTTATAAATAGTGTAAATTCTAAAAATAACGTATATGTCATGTCTGTTAATCCAGTTAATGATAGTGGAAGTAAATATGCTAAAAATTCAAGTATAGAAACATTTAATTCATCTATTAAATCTTGTATTTCTGGACTTAAGAATGTAAAATATTGTGATGTATATGGAAGTGCGTCAATAAATGTATGGACTAGTAAATATATAAGTAGTGATGCTATACATTATAATAATGATGGATATAAATATATACATTCTAAAATAAAGTCATGTATAGGATAGGAGAATTATGATAAATATTGTTTTATTTGAACCTGAGATACCAGAAAATACTGGTAATATTATGAGAACATGTGTGGCTACTAATAGTCATTTACATTTAATTAAACCTCTTGGTTTTAGTCTTGAAGAAAAATATATTAAAAGAGCTGGTGTAAATTATATAGATAAGTGTATATATACAGTATATGAAAATATAGATGAGTTTTTTTCTAGAAATAAGGGAGAATATTATTTTTTAACTAGATATGGACATAAACCACATACTAGTTTTGATTATAGTGATAAAGATAAAAACTATTATTTCTTTTTTGGAAAAGAAAGTACTGGAATACCGCCATATATATTAAAACCATATATTGATAGGTGTATGAGAATGCCTATGACTGATAATGTTAGAGCTCTTAATTTATCTAATACAGTAGCTATAATGACATATGAAGCATTAAGACAGCAAGGATATCCAGGTCTTTTATTTGATGAACCACATAAAAGTAAAAACTTTATAGAAGAAAGTGAGTAATCACTTTTTCTTTACGGAGGAAATATGGCAATAACTAAAACAAATTTTATAAATTATACTAGATGTAGAAGATATAGTGCACTTGAAAATATTAGAAAAGATAAGCTTGATTCTAAAATGACTATAGAAGAATATATGAAAGAAAATGAAAAAGAAGAATATAGGGAACTTTTAGAATCAATGTTCGAAAGTACTGATGATGGAGATACTGATCTAACAAAAAAAGAAGATAAAGAATTATCTGCGATGATGAAATATTATAAGGAAGTAGAACTTGAAAGTGCCTATAAATCTAAAAGATTATTTAATGGTAAATTTGTCTATAGTGAAAATACTTATAATCAAGAATCTTTTGACTTTGTTCATAATGGTATTAGATATTTATGCTATGTTGATATTTATAATGAAAATGATGATGAAATAAATATTATAGAGGTTAAATCTACTACTAGTAGAAATTATATAGAGGGTTTAAAATATGGAGAGAGTTCTAAAGAAAAAAATGATATGTTTATATTAGAAGATGGAATATACAGACTTAAAAAGCCAGTTAATGGTAGTGATAAACTTATAAAGAAATTTAATGAAAAATATAAAAAATTATTTGATAGATATAGTGATACAGGAAGATATGTTTTTGATTTGGCGGTACAAAGATATATAATAGAAAATGATTTAAAAAGTCATAAAATAAATAAACGTGTTAATTATTATTTATCTGTACTTAATCATAATTATGTATATGATGGATATATGGTTGGTAAAAAACGAATATATAGAACTATAGATGGAGAAGATATAGTTTGTTTCTTTGATATGAATGAAATTACTAAAGAGTATATGCCTATTATAGAATCTTTGGTTGATACATTAGAAAATAATATATATAATCCTGATTCAAGTTCATGTAATGTTGGAGTACATTGTTCATATAAAGAAAAATGTGAGTGTAAATATAAAAATATTTGTTTTAAGAATTTACCAGAATATAATGCTAGTTTTAATTACATTGGTTTTACTGATAGGATAGGTCTTGGACCTGATAAATATAATAAGTATGATTTGATAAATAATGGATATTATAAGTTAGATGATATACCTATAGAGTGGATTCAAAATAAACCTAATATGTTAATTGAAAGAGATTGTTATGATAATGATAAAATATATTTGGATAAAGAGAAAATAATGGCTATGTTTGATACTTTAGAGTATCCAATATATCATTTGGATTTCGAAAGTTTTCCTTGTCCAATGCCTAGATTTAAAGGAGAAAGACCTTATACACAATCTTGTTTTGAGTTTAGTTTACATATAGAACGTGAGCCTGGTATTTGTGATAAAGATAAAGATAATTATGTGTTTTTAGCGGATACTTTAAATGACGAAAGATTAGAAATGGTAAAAGAAATAATTAATAGAATAGATCCAACTAAAGGTACAATGTTTGCTCAAAATGTTACTTTTGAAAGAAGTCGTTTAAAAGAACTGGCATATATTTTTCCCGAATATAAAGATCAATTACTTAAAATAGTAGAAAAATCTACAGATTTGCTTTATTTTATTAAGAATAATCAAAGCATATATGAAGAATTAGGTTTTGATGAAGAAAGAAGTAAACTAGTAAATTTCTATCATAAAAAATTAAGTGGTAGTTATTCGATAAAAAAAACTTTACCAGTACTTAGTGATTTAACATATAAAAATTTGGAAGTTAAAAATGGAACTGAAGCTTTAGTTACTTATTCTTTATATGATGATATGACACCTGATGAATTAGAGAGGGCTAAAAAGAATTTAAGAGTATATTGTAAACAAGATACTTGGGCTATGGTAGTTATATTAGATGCTTTACGTAATCTTGTAAAAAATGATAATTAAAGAATAAATAGGTTTAGAAAGTGTGATAATATTAAACTATGAATGAAAAAATGGATAGAAAAAAATTTATTATAATATTTGTAATTATTTTTGTATTAGTATTGCTTGGAGCATTAATAGGATTTTTATATAGAAATAAAGGTCAAGAAAAAGTAGATATGGTTAGTGTACCGGTTGCAAAATATATCATTGTAGATGGTACACTTATTACAAAAGAAATGATTGAAACCAAAGAAATGGGTGTAGATGTTGCAAGTGAATATATTTTAGATATTAATAATATAGTTGGTAAATGTGTTAAAAATAATGTTAAGGTTGATGATGGAAAGGGTTTTAAAGTTGATGACATTGAAGAATGTAATTAAAACATTTAGTATAACTTTGATACTTATACTTTTAACGGGATGTGGTAATAAATTAAGTATCAAAATATCTGATGATAAAAGAGACTTTAAAGTAACAGAAAAGACTGATTACATAGAACTAAATTATAAAGACAAAATATATAATTTACATAATTATGAAGGTAAAACAAAAGAAATAGTATTAATACCAGGTTGTTCTATGGATGAAGATTACTTAAGTGTTACACTTCTTACTGAAAGTAATTTATATTTTATAATGATTGATGATGAAGATTTAGAAGGTTCTACTGATTTAAATTTTACTTGGATTAGTGAAAGTAAAAATATAAAGAATTTAGATTATACTAAAGATATAGAACAAACAAGTGATAAATATTTATACTGTTTTAGAAATGTTCAAATCAATTACATAAATGGAAGTAAAAAAAGTATATTAATGTCATATGATAGTAGTACTGTGAAAAAGTATGATTTAGTAAATTTCAATTAGATGTAAATTTGATGTAAAAAAATGTGTATATTAGTTGTATATAACTTTAGAATTGGTTATATTATTAATGTAGGGAGATGGTAAAAGTGATATATCCTTCAATCGATAGACTATTAAACATTGTTGACTCTAAATACAAGTTAGTTCATATAGCTGCAGATAGAGCCAAAGTTATGAAAGAACATAAACACTATCAAATGCCTGAAAGTGAATATGTATCTAAAAAAGAAATAGGAAGGGCATTAGAAGAAGTAGATAGAGGTTTAATTACAATTAAGAATAATTAATTCTTTTCTTATAATATTTAGACTAGTAATAGTCTTTTTATTTTTTTAATTTTAAATATTAATATTATTATAGTTATTATTAAATATTTTTAAAAGTGTTTTACTAGAATATTCAATCTCTTTCATTTAAAATGTAAAACTAGCATTTTTTATAAAAATGTGGTAAAATATTTTGTAGCATTTAAACTTTTAAAGGGAGTGATATTATGAGTAAAATTAATATAATGAGTTTAGGTGGATTAAACGAAAATGGTAAGAATTTATATACAGTAAGTGTAGATGGTCATTTATTTATTTTTGATTGTGGTATGAAATATGCACCTGATAAAATGTATGGTGTAGATTATGTAATACCAGATTTTTCATATTTAGTAGAACATGAAAAAGAAATAGTAGGATTATTTATAAGCCATCCTCATCGTGAAAATATGGGAGCACTTACTGATTTGTTAAAAGCATTGCCAAATATAAATGTATATGCATCAAATTATACTAGTGAAATAATTAAATATGAGTGTGCTGAAGAAAAAGTAGAAATTAAAAATTTACATACTATTAAAGCACATAAAAAGATTGATATTACTAAGAATTTAAGTATATTTCCATTTAGTGTAACGCATAGTAGTCCTGAAACACTTGGATTTGCGATTAATACTAAAGATGGAGCAGTTATATATATGGCTGATTTTGTTATAGATCCGACTATGAATGGTTACTATGATATGGATCTTGGTAAACTTGCATACATTGGTAAACAAGGAGTACTTTGTTTAATGGCTGAAAGCGTATTTGCTGAAAAGAAAGGGCATACTTCACCAAATCATAAATTAGAAAGTTTCTTTAAAAATGTAGTTGATAAAAATAAAGGAAGAATTATTTTTACAGTGTTACCATTACATATTTATACAATTCAAGAAATATTTAATTCAATAAAAGGTAAAACAAGAAAAGTTGTTATAATGGGTAGAGAACTTCATAATATTGTATCTTTGTGTGCTAAGAACGGATACTTGGATATTGAAGAAGATATGATTGGTAACTTAACTGATTTAAAACAAGAAAATACAATTATACTTATTAGTAATGATAGAGAGACACCATATTCTAATATAAATAGAATATTAAATGGTCATGATAAATTTATAACCCTTGAAAAAACAGATACAGTGTGTTTTGCTGAGCCAAGTTATGACGCTTATGAGAAATTACTTGTTAAAATTCTTAATGATTTAGCTATTAAAGGTGTTAATATAGTACAAATACCTAAGGATAAAAGCGTGCGTCATCATGCATCAAGTGAAGACTTGAGACTACTTATTAAATTATTTAATCCTAAGTACTATATGCCTATTAAAGGTGAATATAGGTATCAAGTACAAAATGGAAATCTAGCATATAGTGTAGGAATACCAAAAGAAAATATTTTACTTAAAGAAAATGGAGATGTAGTAACCATTGAAAATGGTGAATTAAAAGAAAATTTTGATAGAGTGTTTGTAGATGACATATTAATTGATGGTAACTTTAGTGAAGATGTTGGAGATGTAGTTTTAAAAGATAGAGAATTATTAAGTAATAATGGATTAGTTGTTATATCATCAACATTAAGTAAGAAAGATAAATCTATTATAATAGATCCTGAAATAATTACTCGTGGATTTATATATTCTAAAGAAAATAATGAAATAATAAATGAAATAAAGAAAATAAGTACTGAAATTATTAGAAATAACACTTTTTCTAATAAATATGCTGATTATGTTAAGATTAGAAATGATATACGTGAACAGGTGGGTCAATATTTGTATAAAGAGACTCAATGTAAGCCTGTTATATTAACAGTTATTCAAGAAATATAGGAGGAAGATATGATATATTTAGATTATAGTGCAACTACACCAGTTGATGAAAGAGTGCTTGATTCTTATTGCAAAGTTACTCGTGAATTTATTGGAAATGCTAATAGTATTCATACTCTAGGTGTTAAATCCAAAGAATTATTAATGCAAGCTACTAACCAAATAGCCGAAATACTTAATTGCCATCCAAAGGAATTAATATTTACTAGTGGAGCTAGTGAGAGTAATACTACTGCTATTAAGGGTGTTGCATTTAAGTATTGTAAACGAGGTAAGCATATTATAACTAGTAAGCTTGAACATAAGAGTGTTCTTGAGGTTATGGGATATTTAAGTAATATAGGATATGAAGTTGATTTCGTCAATATTAGTCCTAATGGACAAATAGATTTAAAACATTTAGAGGAACTTATAAGAGATGATACTATTCTTGTTAGTATTTGTGCAGTTAACTCTGAAACAGGATTTAAACAACCTCTTAAGACTATTAGACAAGTTATTAATAAAAAGAATCCTAATGTTATATTTCATAGTGATTTAACTCAAGCTTTGGGTAAAACTAGATTCTATTTAAGTGATTTAGATTTAGCTAGTTTTTCTAGTCATAAGATATATGCTCCTAAAGGAATAGGAATTTTATATAAAAGACGTGATTTACAAATAGATACATTAATATATGGTACTACTGAAAATTGTCCATTTAGAGGTGGAACTCCTGCATTACCACTTGTAGTATCATTTTCTAAAGCTATGAGACTTATTAATGATAAATTAGAATCAAATATAAAGAAATGTGAAAAATTAAAATCAGAATTATTGAAAGGACTTTCTAAGTATCCAATTCAAATAAATTCTAATGATTTATGTGTACCACAAATAGTTAACTTTAGTTTACTTAAAATTAAATCTGAAACATTTGTACATGCTCTTGAAAGATATGAAGTATATGTTTCTACTACTACTGCTTGTTCTAGTTTAGAAGAAAGTACTGTATTAAAGGCATTATCAAATGGAAATAAAGATGTAAGTACTACATCTATAAGAGTTAGTTTAAGTCATTTGACTACTATAGAAGAAATACATAAATTTTTAGAAATATTTGATAAAGTGTGGAATGAGTTATTGTTAAAATGAAAAAAGTAATATTAATAAAATATGGTGAATTAACTACTAAAAAAGATAATAGAAATTTCTTTATAAATAAACTTAAAAATAATATATTTGATAAGTTAAGTAATTATGATTTTGAAATTAGAGATGACTATTATAGAATGTTTATATTTCCTAATGAAGATGATATTGATGGAATAGTGAATATTCTAAAAAATATTTTTGGTATTCATGAAATAGTTATTGCTTATATGGATGAGGAAGTAACAGAAGATGCAATATTAAAATGTTCTTTAGATGTTATGAAGAGTCAAAAATTTAAAACTTTTAAGGTAGTAACTAATAGAAGTGATAAGAAATTTCCTATAAAATCAATGGAAATGAACAATATAGTAGGTGGACATATTCTTAAGAATATTGAATGTAAAGTAGATGTTCATAATCCAGATATTTATTTGAATATAGAGATACGTAATGAAGCGGTTTATTATTATACAAATGGTGTAAAAGGATTAGGCGGATATCCTGTTAGTACTCTTGGCCGTGGGCTTTTAATGTTAAGTGGTGGGATAGATTCTCCTGTTGCTGGATATATGACTATCAAAAGAGGAGTAGAACTATATTATTTATATTTCGAAAGTAGACCTCATACTAGTATAGAAGCTCGTAATAAAGTAATAGAACTTGCAAGAAAACTTGAAAAATATAATTCTCATGGTAAATTAATGGTAGTTAATTTTACTAAAATACAAGAAACTATTTATAAGAATTTAGATACTACATACTTAATAACTATTATGAGAAGAATGATGTATAGAATAGCTGAGAGAGTTGCTAAAAAAAATAAATGTTTAGCAATTATTAATGGTGAAAGTGTTGGACAAGTTGCAAGTCAAACTTTATCAAGTATGGTTGCTGTAAATGATGTTACAAATTACCCAATATTAAGACCTTTATGTTCTTTTGATAAGTTAGATATTATTGATATATCTAAAAAAATAGATACTTATGATATATCTATTCTTCCATATGAAGATTGTTGTACTGTTTTTGTTCCTAAACACCCAGTAATAAATCCAAATCTTAAATTTATATATGAAGAAGAGTCTAAGATAGATTTTGAACCGTTATTGAAGGAAGCGGTAGATACTATAGAAGTAGTAGATTTAAAAGAAGTAAAGAGTGAATATTTATAGTCAAAATAAAACCTGAAAATTTTCAGGTTTTTGTTTTATCTATCAACTGCATCAGTTTGAGGTTTAAATCCAGCATCTATTAATTCATCCATAGTAACAATACCGTTATTTAAAGCTTCTTTGATATTATATTTTTTACCATTAACTGTAACTATTACATATTGGCTCTTAATACAATTGAAGTAATATCTTTTATAATAGTATTCAATTGCTTGAGCACAATCTTTACCAGCGCTAGTGTCTGTTATAGTTATTTTCTTTGTATTATCTATTGGTTTTTCAATTGGTTCTATTGGAGTAATAGGTTCACCAGGTGTAACTGGTTTAGTAGGATTAGTTGGCTCAGTAGGTGTTGTTTGATCTGTTGGTTTTGATGGTTTTGTTGGATTAGTAGGATTAGTAGGTTCAGTTGGATCTGGTTCATCAGTTATATTTTTCTTTAGTGGTTTAAATCCAATAGCTATAAGTTCATCCATAGTAACAATACCATTATTTAAAGCTTCTTTAATTGTGTATTCTTTTCCATTGACTGTAACTATAACACTTTGACTTTTAATACAAGTGAAATAATAGTCTTTATAATAGTATTCAATTGCTTGAGCACAATCTTCTCCTTCGCTTCTATCGGTAATAGTGATTACCTTTTTATTTTCTTTTGGACAAGTAAATTTTGTTCCTTTAAGTTTAAAAATCCTTTCTTCGTTGCATTCGTAAATATCATATAATATTGAACTTTGTTTAGTATCAGTTTCATTTATTATAATAAATGGTTTACCTTTAAATGCTAAAACATTTATAAGGTCTATTGCAATAAATAAAATTATAGCAGAGCATACTACAATTATGCCTCTAATAACTAGCTTTTTTGTTTGTTCTTTCTTTTCCACAAATTTCATCCTTCTTTCACAAAAATTATAGCATATGTATTATTTTTTGTAAATCTAACATAATATTACTGGAGGATATAATATATGCTTTTAAATAATTATTTCAGTAAGAAAAATAAACTACTTTATAAGATGAAAATAATGAATTCTAGAAATCAGGAATATGAAGAGGACTTTAATTATGATTATGATAGAATACAAAAATATAATGATAAAAAACAAATAAAGAAACTTTAATCTTAAGACACTATTATTGTGTCTTTTAATTTTTTAATTTTATTTCCATTTTTGGGTATTATTTGTTATAATATTAGTACAAAGAAAGAAGGAAATATTAGATGAAAATATTATGTGTTAATGCTGGTAGTTCTTCTTTAAAATTTCAATTAGTTGAAATGCCTGAAGAAAAGTTACTTATCAGCGGTTATTTTGAAAAAATTGGATTAAAAGATAGTTTTTGGACTACTAAAGTAAATGGTAAAAAATATAAAGAAACTAAATTTTTAAAGAATCATACTGAAGCTGCTGAAGCTTTAATTGAAGAATTATTAAAATATAAAGCAGTTGAAAGTTTAGATGAAATCAAAGGTGTGGGACATAGAGTTTTACATGGTGGTGAAAAATATAGTGATTCAGTTTTAATTAATGATGAAGTTATTGAAGACATTAAATCATTAACTAAATTAGGACCTCTTCATCACCCAGGAAATCTAGCTGGAATTGAAGCTATGAAGAAAGCACTTCCTGGTGTACCTATGGTAGCAGTATATGATACTGCATTTCACCAAACTATGCCTAAAGTAAATTATATGTATCCTGTACCTATGGAGTGGTATACTAAATATGGTGTACGTAAATATGGTTTTCATGGAACTAGTCATAAGTATATTACGCTTAAGATGAAAGAAAAACTAGGTAAAGATGATGTTAATTTAATTATTTGTCATATTGGTAGTGGCGCATCTATTAGTGTTATTAAAGAGGGTAAATGTTATGATACTACTATGGGAATTAGTCCTCTTGATGGATTAATGATGGGTACTCGTAGTGGTGCTATTGACCCTTCAATTATTGAATATGTAGCTAAAGAATCTGGGGAAGATATCGAACAAATTACTAATGATTTAAATAAGAAAAGTGGACTTCTTGGTATTAGTGGATTTAGTGATTGTAGAGATGTTGAAGAAGCAGCTGCTAAAGGTGATGAAAACGCTATTTTAGCACTTGATATGTATAATGATCGTATTGCTAAATACATCGCTGAATATTATATTAAATTAGATGGTAAAGTAGATTCAATAGTTTTCACTGCTGGTGTAGGTGAAAATGGTATTGAAGCACGTAAGGCTATTTTAGGAAGACTCGGTTCTTTAGGTATTAAGATTGATGATGAAAAGAATGCTAAAATTGCTGGATTCAAAGATGAAGTAGAAGGAATTATTTCTACAGATGACTCTACTGTTGTGGTTAGAGTTCTTCCAACTAATGAAGAAATTATGATTATTAAAGACACTTATAATCTTGTAAAATAGAAAGAAGTAAGTAATGAATAATATTTATAAATCTATATATAATGAAATTAAGAAATTTAAGAAGATTTATATTGCAAGACATATAGGGCCTGATCCTGATGCGTTTGGTAGTCAAATGTCACTTAAGGATTCTATTCTTCTTACATTTCCAAGTAAAGAAGTCTATGTTGTAGGAACAACTGTTTCAAGATTTAAATATTTTGGTAAGGTTGATAAAGTTAATTCATATGATTATGAAAACGCTTTATTAATTGTAGTTGATACTCCAGACAATAAACGTGTTGATATAGATAATTTTTTATCGTTTAAACATGTTATTAAAATAGATCATCATCCTTTAGTAGATAAATATAGTGATATAGAATTAATTCGTGAAGATGCTAGTAGTGCATCAGAACTTGTATTAGAACTTATTAATAATACCAAATTAAAGATGAATGAAACTATTGCTGGAAAAATATATATTGGAATAGTAAGTGACTCTAATAGATTCTTATATAACATTAATTATAAAACATTTGAGCTTGTTGCTGAATTAATAAAAAAGTATAAACTTGATGTAGATAAGTTATATAGACTTGCATATGCTAAACCACTTAGTGAAGTTAGACTTATGGGATATATTGCTTCTACAATGAAAGTTGATAAATATGGTTTTGGATATATAGAACTTGAAGATGATGTTATACAATCATTAAATTCAGATATATCTGCGGCATCTAATATGATTAATGATTTTAATAATATTAATGAAGTTATTGTTTGGGCATTTTCTTCGCATGATGCTAAAAATAATATGTATAGAGTTAATATTAGAAGTAGGGGACCGGTGATAAATGAAATCGCTGCTAAATATCATGGCGGTGGACATAAATATGCAAGTGGTGTTAGAACAGATTCAAAAGAAGATGTTGATAACTTAATGAAAGATTTATCAAGAGTATGTAAAGAATATATAGAAAGAGAGAAAAATTAATATGGAAATTACTAAAGTAGATGAACCAATCATTGCTGTTAGAATTAGTCAATATCCTGAGGATAAGAAAAATGAATTTTTATGTTTAGGTAGAAGCAATGTTGGTAAGAGTAGTTTTATTAATACTATAGTTAATAGAAAAAACTTAGCTAGAACTAGTTCAAAACCTGGTAAAACAACTACTCTTAATTTTTATAAGGTTAATGATGACTTTTATATAGTTGATGTTCCTGGCTATGGATATGCTGCTACTAGTAAAAAGCAAATTGAGAAATTTGGTGTAATGATAGAAGAATACTTAAAACAAAGACCATACTTAAAACATGTATTTTTACTTATTGATTATAGACATAAACCTACTGAAGATGATGTACTTATGTATAAATTCTTAAAGTATTATAATCTTCCTGTAACAATAGTCGCTACTAAATATGATAAAGTAAATCGTTCTTTAAGAGCTAAACAAGATGATTTGATTAAATCTACTTTAAATCCGGCACTTGGTGATGAGATAATTAATTTTTCAAGTGTTACTAAAATAGGTAAAGATAGAGTTTATGAAATTATAGAAAATTATTTTGAAAATTAGTTGAAAAAAAACCTTTATTCTATTATAATGTATATATAGAATAGAGGTTTTTAATATGAATAAAAAAGGTTTCACTTTAACAGAATTATTAGTTGTTATAGCACTTATTTCTATAATAGTTTTAATTGCTGTTCCAAGTGTTGTATCAATTAGTAAAAGAATTAATAAGAGAGTTTATAACGCTAAAATTCAAGAAATAGTTACAGCGGCTGAGTTATTTGGTACAAATAATCCTGATTTATTTAATGGAAGAACTGAAGTGAAAGTTTATATTTCAGAACTTGTTAATAAAGGATTTGTAAGTACTGATTCAAAATCTGATACTGCTGTATGTAAAGCAGATACAACTGAGCACAGAACTTCAAAAGGATGTGTTGTTAATCCAGTTGATAAATCATCTATGAATCAAAATTTTGTAATAATAAAAAAAGAAGCTTCTGGTGTAACTGCAACTTATGGTGGTGAAACAACAACTGTAACAAATGGTACTTTAGTAGAACAAGTTTGTACAAGATTTGATAATGGAATGTTTATTGGAAAATCTGGTACTGGAACAAATGATTATTGTGGATGTGACTTTGATAGTAATGGAAAAGTCATTGGTATTTATAAATTAAAAGATGGTGTAATTGATACTAGTTCACCAGTTAAGGCTTGTATAATTGCTGGTGATGAAACAAATAATTACTTAAAATATGGTGGTACTATGTGGAGAGTAATGGGTATTTATAATGTATATGATGATCAAACTAGATTAGTTGCTAAAATGATAACTAATGATAATGTTGATGTACAATAAAAGATAATCAATGATTATCTTTTTATTATCTTATATTTATTAATATTCTTCTAAAACTTGCATAAAGAGAAGATAATATAAACGTAATAATTAATACTATCGGCGCAAATAATATACATCTTGATTGTGGGATATTGTAAAGTAACATTTTCGAATTGAATATAGTATAAACTATATGATCAACTAAACTTGATGCAAGATAAATATCTAAACTCATTATTGAAATTGTCATAATAATTGTTTTTAAAAAATTTGATTTAATATTCACATCATAGAATAGCAAAAATACAATTATTGAACTTAAATATACGGTTAGACTTTCAAATTCTATATTAGATTTTTTCATTAATATAAACGTTATAACTTGTACAAAAATAAATATAATTGTTAGTAATAATTTGTTATATTTTGGTTTTACATCTTTTAAATATTTTCCGGTTATATAGTAACCAAGTGGATAAACTGCATACCACCAGTTTGGAAAATGTATATAATCTTTTAATAAATCATTTATTATTCCTGGAAGAATAAATGTTATTATAGATATAATTAATAATATAGTTTTATCTTTTGTTTCAAAATTATTGTAAGAGTTATTTATTATTGGGCTTAATAAATATAATCCAATATACATTTCTATATACCAGGAATATCTGCATGCTTTAAATGATGTTACTGCTAATAATAAATTTTTAAATGTTAATTCTTCTAGATCATTATTGATATATTTTTTTACTGTAAATTCTATAACACTATAAAATAACCAAATAATTAGTATATTTATAAGTCCTTTAAAAAATTTTTTATCATATTTTTTTTTATTATTTAAATATCCTGTTAATAATATAAATAGTGGAACACATATCATAAATATATTTCTAATTACAAATTGTGCTTTCATTCCAATACCATTCTTTGAAACTATATAGTACTTCGTATTTAAAAAAAAGTGTACTGATAGTACTGATATTATCGCTATTACTCTTAGAATATCTAAACCATAATTTCTATCTCTCTTCATTTTTCACTCCATATTTAATATATCATAATAATATATAAAAGTGTTATAAAGTTTGATTTTTATGTGAAAAATATGTATAATGTTAATAGAGGTGTATTATGATAGGATTTTACGATTATACAGTAATATTAACATACTTAGGGTTTTCTTCTGGTATGATTGGTATATTTTTAGCAATAACAGGAAATACTTTTTGGGCAGTAATGTGTTTAATGTTTTCTGGTCTTTGTGATATGTTTGATGGAAGAGTAGCAAGAACTAAGAAAAAAAGAACAAATGAAGAAAGACATTTTGGTATACAATTAGATAGTTTATCTGATTTAGTATGTTTTGGTGTTTTACCTGCAATTATAGGATATTCTTTAGGAATTAAAAATACTTATTTGATTCCATTAATAATTATTTATCCTTTAGCAGCATTAATTAGACTTGCATATTTTAATGTTCTTGAAATAACTAGAAATAGTAGTACTCCAGTAAAAGAATATACTGGGCTTCCCGTTACATCATCTGCTTTAATATTTCCATTTTTATATATTTTTAGAAAGTTTTTAGGAAAATACTTTGTTTTAATATATGGTATTGTTTTATTTGTAATAGCTATATTATTTATTAGTAAAATTAAAATAAAGAAACCTGGAATTAGGGTTATGATAGGTTTTATTATTGTTGGTGTTATTGAAATATTATTAATATTAGCTGGTAAATTTCTATGAAATATATAGTTAGAGATAGAAATAGTAAAAAAAATATAATTATAGAGTCTAATAAAGCTCTTAATTTTTTTTATGAAACATTTATTGGAAGAATAATTTTAAAACCGTTTATAACCAAATCTTTTAGTAATCTTATGGCTAAATATATGAATAGTAAATATTCATTAAAAAGAGCTACAAAGTTTATTAGTAAAAATGATATAAATATATATGAATGTTCTAAACAAAAATATACTTCTTATAATGATTTCTTTATAAGAAAGGTAATACCTGCTAAAAGACCTATTAATGCCCATAAAAATGTTTTTATTTCACCTTGTGATAGTAAGCTTACTGTTTATGAAATTAAAGATGATTTAACTTTAAAAATAAAGAATTCATATTATTCTATTGATACTTTGGTAGACAACAATATTATGAATGAGTTTAAGGGTGGTTTTGCTTTAGTATTTAGATTATCAACTGACAATTATCATAGATATTGCTATATAGATAGTGGTGCCAAAGGTAAAAATATTCATATAGATGGTGTTTTTCATACGGTACAGCCTATAGCTCTTAAACATTATAATTTTTACAAAACTAATACTCGTGAATATACGGTCTTAGATACTAA
This sequence comes from Mollicutes bacterium, assembly GCA_004552445.1. Lineage (GTDB taxonomy): Bacteria > Bacillota_I > Bacilli_A > RF39 > UBA660 > CAG-1000. The sequence continues at coordinate 3,344 of SFOJ01000013.1, read as the reverse complement.
TAATTTTGGTAAAGTAATACAAGTTGAAGTTGGAGCTATGGGAATTGGAAAGATAGTTAATAATCATCAAGAATATAAATTCAAAAAAGGCGAAGAAAAAGGATATTTTGAATTTGGTGGTTCTACAATAGTTGTCCTTGTTAAAAAAGATGTTATAGTTATTGATGAAGATATATATAATAATAGTTTAGAAAATATAGAAACAAATGTTAAATATGGTGAGAGAATTGGAATTAAGAAAAATGATGATTTATTATTTTAGAAAATAAAAAAAGAAATTGACTACGGTTCCTAGCGGAACTAAACCAATTTCTATATATAGATTATACAATATTTTTGAAAAAATGTCAAAAATATTGTTTTTTATTGGGGTATAGCTCAATTTGGTAGAGCCCTAGTTTTGGGAACTAGAGGATGCAAGTTCTTCCACAAAAGCGAATTGATAAATATGAAGAAAAATGTCAAATCAAGAAGATATTTGATAAAAATGATAACAAATAGTATAATATTAATAGGAGAGGTGAAAAAATCTTGCGTCCACGCACCCATTGGGTCAAAAGAGATGTAGGGATAGTGCGAGTCCTACCTCCTAAAATTGTTTACTAGTACCTAGTTTGGTGCTTTTATTATGCCTTAATAGTTTTGGTAGGTGCAACTCCTATAAAGGCACTAAATTGAACATAAAAATATGTTCTTTTATTTTGTCTAACTTATCGACAATAAATGTAAGGAATAATAATCTAACTTAATGATGTAAAAGAAAGGGAAATGTATGGAATAAAAGGAAGCTCATTATTTAGAATTAATCCTTTGAGTGTTAATTTAGATTCATAAAAAAATGCGTTTATTAATGTTTTGTTAGATGTAAAAACAATTTCAAATAATGGTATATTAAGTGATGCTCTTCCTTATAATACAATTTTTTATCCTAAAAGAAAGAAATTATATGTTGTTGATACTGATGACTATTCTTTTAGTGATATGGATAGTAATTCACTATATGCTTCTAATATAGCTCAAGTTGAATATTCTCTTAAAATGTTTTTAGTTGATGGTTATTTTGATGGTATTGTTCGTGATAACAAATATTTGTATGATTTATATAAGTATGGTGATTTTATTACATTTCTAAAAGAATATAGATAAATATTATCTGAAATGTCATCTATAGAAATAGTTTCACTTTAGGATGCTATTAATTGTGTGGATAAAGAAAATAGGGGAAGTTATATAAGACTATTAACAAAATAAAAAAGTACTTAGTTAAAGTTTTCTAAGTACTTTTTATATGCTTCTTTTGAAGTTGTTTTTTCAATTTTATAGTCTAATTTTTTAGTTTTGCAAATACTCTTAAGTATGTAATCTGTTAAATATGGGTTTCTTATTAGTAATGGCCCAATTGTATGTGTTGCATAAACATTTTTATAAGTAAATCCTTCTTTATTATTTGTTCCATTATTTGAGAATTTTTCTTCTACTTCTAATAAAGGAGTTTTAATGTTATATACATAATCACATCTATTTTGAAATCCTATAATTGTTTCTTTTATTAGATTTGTTTTGCCTTTTATTTCACCGACTATTCTATCAGAAGATGCATTTTTAAATGATACTTCTGTTATATACTCAGTGTAGTAATCAAATATATCTAATGCATCTAGTTTTATTTCTTTGGTTTTAATATATTTGCCAAATAAGTCCATTGAGTTACCAGTAAGTATTAAGTATTTATTTGATTCTATATATTTTTTAAAATCATCTTTTCTTTTTAATATATCTTCTAAGGCTAGTTCTAAACTTTCTTCTGAACCACTTCCAATATAGATAATATCATATTTTTCAAAGTCTATTTTATCATTAATACTTTTTAAATCTACTTTTACTTTGATATTACTTCTTGTTAGTTCTTCTTTTATACATCTTGTATTTGCGTTTTCTCCATAAAGATTTAGAAGGTCATAATATAAATGTAATACGTTAATCATTATTTTCCTCCTTTATAATTTTCTTAAGTTGTATTTCTTTATCAAAACATACCATTGAGAATATTTTACCAGTTGTTTTAGTTTTGATTGTTTCACTTAGATTTTCTAGGTTTTCTACTAAAATTATTTTATCTTTTTGTATTCCTGCATATTCCATACGAACTTTCATGTCGTAACAGAATTTTCCAATAAGAATAATATTTTTAATACTAGTATCATTTAATGATTCAAAATCTATATCCCATATCCATGAAATATCATTTTCTTTGTATCTTCTGCTTGAAGAGTCAAAGCCAAGAATTATAGTTTTTTCACCTTCTTGGTGTAAGATGTAATCTAGAGATTGTTTATAACTTAAGTTGTTTTCATTTTTACTTACTAACATTTGCCATTTTCTATTATCAAAGTCATAAATTTCCATTCTTTTAGTTTTGATATTTTTATCATTTAATATTTTTAATATATCTTCATCTTTAAGTCCAAGTTCACGAGCAAGTGCATAACAACCGGTTACGAAGTATACTGTATATAAGAAGTTTGATGGTAGATGAACAATATTATCATTTATTTTTATTTGTTTATTATCTACATCTATTTCTTTTGCTTCATAATTTGGTTTACCACGATTAAAATGATACTTTGGGCAATGGTATGAACCAATGTGTCCGTAATGATAGAAATCGTATTCTAGTTTTGAATGACAAATAGGGCAGTAAGCTGCATCTAAATTATTTATATTACTTTTTCTTGAATAGTTATTTTCTGCTATGCCATATGTTGTAATTTCACCTTTATGATTAATTCTAATTCTATTTACATATGGGTCATCTACATTAAGTATTAAATGAGTTCCGGCAGGTTTGGCGGTTGGTCACGTGTAATATTAGTAATCATTAAATGAGTAGGTGTAATATATTCAAAAATATATTTCATGAATTGTTCATCTAGTTCCATTAGTAATACATCAGCCTTTAATTTTCCAAATAGAGATGAATTATTTAATATTAAAGAGGTTATACCATTTATAGTGTTGCTTCCTTCTTTATTGTATACAACTTTGTATCCATTTTTAGTTAGTATGTTATATGTAAGTTCAGTTGAACTACTTTTACCACTTGATCCAGTGATACCTATAACGTACTTTGGTAAACGAATTTTCTTTAATATTTTTTTATCAAGTTTACGTGCTACATTACCACCTATAACACTTCCTTCATGACCTGTAAGTTTACTAAGCTTGTTTGCAAGTTTACATGCAATTATAACAATAAATCTCCACATTTTTAATCACCTAAATATATTATATAACATTTTTTTCTATTTATAAAGTTTTATGTTTTGAATGTGTAAACAAATGTT
>SFOJ01000042.1 GCA_004552445.1 Mollicutes bacterium | reverse complement strand
TTCAATCCAATCATACGAGAAAGGAACTCCTTTTTCTAATGTTTTAAGAAATTAATTTAAGGAATCATTCATCCTTACACAAACTATTTTACGGTCTCATTTTATGTAAATATTTTTTACCTAAATATCTTTTCAGGTCTAAAATATCTCTTAAATATGGTTTAGAAAAAATTCTGTAATAGTTTGGTACTCCTTCAACTAAATTTTCATTTGCATTACCTAGAATGATATATTTTTCCTTTAATGAACCATGAACATGGTATATTTTTTGTCTAGGAATTTTATACGAATCAGTAGTTATGTCAGTATAGTTAAAATTAATAATAGAACTAGCTGATTCTAAGTATTTTCTTACATTTTTTGAAAAACACCCCTTTTCTACATGCTCTTCCTCATGCTTTAAATATTTAATGAGACTTTTCTGAATTAAATACATTTGAGGTATTAATCTATAGTATGTTTCATGATACACTCCTGGATGTTCCATTATGGTACTATTACCATCAAGTCGCGTTGAAGACATTTTCATAATAAAATTTTCTAAATTATACCAATTTTCTTTACCGTCTAATTCTATTAATCTTTTTAGTTTCTGAGGTGCGTCATTACTCTCAAAATAATCTTTAAAACTACTATGTAATCCGAAATTTAAATCTATTCCGTTCCCTAATATTACTAATTTTCTCATAAAAATTTCTCTTATTAAAAATACTACACTTGTAAAGTTAGTTTTAGCATTTTTGGATATTGCTAATTAATTTTGATATAATAAGTGTAAAGATGGGCTTGATATAAGGGTAACTAGTCTGTTAGTTGCTTATTATATTAGGTACATCGTGTTAATATGATAATTACTGAAAAGGTCCCATAGGGGGTGTCTAGTTTATTAGGCGCTTTAACTATGGGGCTTTTTCGTTTTATCTTCTCCACTTTAAACAGTCATATATTCTAATTAATCGCCTAATATTTGTTCTTACTGGGGATTTAGAATCTTGTAATATATTTCTATCATTATCAAAAATCTCTTTTAATACTTGTCCTAATTTATCAACATCGATTTGATCTTCTGTCAAATATGACAACAATTCCGTAGCTTTCCCTATATCATCATGTTCTGCTTTCCAGATTTCATCTACGCTATTATATCTACAATATTTTCGATTTTTCTTAATTGTATTAGAAATTATTGCGTTAAAATCGTACTTTTTAGCTGTGTCTTCTGCTTCCTTATATGAACCATGAGCAAAGTGAAGCAACTTATTAACAGGTAATCTTCCAGAATTTTGCGATGATAAATTATGAAAAGCATATTTCAATAAATCATCTGCGTCCCAACCTAAATCTCCTAAAATTATATTACGATACCAATCATCACTACTTATTCCACTTAATCCTCGCAAACTGAGATCTGAAGCTTTTCCAATCGCCAAAGCTAAATCATCATCAGATATACGTTTATCATCTATATTCGCCACCTGTATCGTAGCTGTGGGAGTACTTGTAATAACATATTCATATAAATCCTGTTTAAGACGCCTTAACAACCGAACTGGTATTGTAACTTTCTTCTCAGCCAAAGCATCATACAAAAGAGAATAATCACTAAGTACTACCTTCGTCATGGATAAAGTTAGCCCATCTATTGAAACCTCAGAAGGAGTTATATCTACTCCCTTTTTATTTTCTTCATAATCTACAAATATAAATCTGTCTTTTAGCGTGTTAAGTTGAGTTTGATTCAAGCATTTAACAATGGCACTAATAATATTTCTAATGTTGCTATCACTAAGAGAATATCCCATAAAAATAATTGGATATTCAACAAAAATCGTCATTAATTTTGCAGCTAAGTAGGCTTCTTTATTATTAAAGGCTTCATAATCTTCTTCATCTATGATAATACTCTCAGGTTTATCAACAGAACCATGAATTTTATATATTTCCGCGATCCCTTGAATTGCAGAAAAAATTAATTCATTCTGTCCAATATAAGTTTTATAGTTATTAAAATGATCTTCAACAAAAGTATCATAATTAGTCGTTATAACTCCTGAGATATTTTTCACAGATAATTGTTCCAGTTGCCTAATTTCATTTTTATATTCTGGAACAATATCCCCTTGGCTTTTTATGTATGAAGCAATTTCTGCTTTAAAAGGAGAAAGTCCATTTTTTACTAAATCTGTAGTTTCCTTATTTAATGTTCTGATACTAGGATTTTCATACCATTTAGCGTTATAATCTTTTTCAATTAAAGTAGCTACTTTTGGCATCACATTTATCGAATTTCCAGACGACTGTACTTTATTTACATAAGAATTATATGCAAATTCATTATTTGAAACTTCTTTAGCAAAATGTCTTAACAATCCCTCCCAATTAGGTAATCCTAAATATCTTCTTGTCATCCCTGAGCCAATAAAAAGAAATGGTGTAGTAGTAAAATTAGCTATTAAATCTTGTAAATTCATATTATGTCCCTTTGCGTATTTATCATTAATGCAGCTGATAATTAGATAAATCATATCAAACTTACGTTCATATATTAATATTAGCAGACTATCTATAAATACTGAAGAACAAATAATTTTTACACAAAAAAAGCCACGCAATTGTCATCTGACAATCATGTGACATTTCATCTATTAATTCATCTCATTACAAAATTACTTAACTTTCCAGTATGTATACTTATCTAAAATAGAAGAGGCTCCATGTACTCTCAAATACTTCCGACCATTCTTATATCCAAATTTAAAAGTAATAGTGGGACTCTTGAAACTATCCCGTTTATATTGATAAACGTTTTTTCTCAACTTTCTTGAATATATTCTTTTAGCTGGAGAAACGGCAGCTCCGTTATCAGGCATATAATATACATTCTTTTTTTGAATTTGAACTGTAATTTTTAATTTTGCATTATGATAATTTCCACGAACTGCTGTCGGTACTGATCTATGCCATCTAGCTGCTTGAACTGGTTTACTAAACGAAATACTCAAAAAAATTACTGATAATATTGCTATCAAAATAATAATAGTTTTTTTATAAATTTTCATTTCTACTCCCCAATATAAAGTTAAAACTTAATTCCAATCTATAAAGATTAGGTCAAAGGTCTTTCTAAATAGTATTTTACAGCAAGACGCTTTTGAATTTGGAGTGAATTGCGGAGTAATTGCTTATCCCCTGATCCAATCGTCATTTCACGAATATCGCTGAGTGAAAAACCAAGATACTTTAATAGTAGAATCTGTTGTAACTTGGCAAAATCTTGGTCGGTATATAGGCGTGCACCACCTTTAGTGTGCGTTGCTGGCTTTAATAAATTCTTCTGATCATAATAACGAATTGTGCGAATCGAAACATGCGCCTTCTTCGCAAACTCGCCACTTGTGTAGTATTGGGACATGATAAGGCATCCTCATCTTCTTGATGTATTCTATTTTTTGAAATCAATGATCATTAATTGTAAAAGTTTGCGCTTCTTGATGTATTTTATTATCTTTCCTTCTAAAAAGGGAATAAAGCCAATCAGGAGTTAAGCTGTCATTTTGTCGGTATTCTGTAAACTTAGCTTCTATTATCACTGCCAAGATATTACTGTATCCCTTATTACTTATCAATTTCTTCAACTCATCCAAAATATTTTTATTCTTTTGGTAATTCTTATTAAAGTCCAAAATCCATGTAATCAAAGGGATGAAATTAACTGCACTATTTATCATTTGTGCCATGTTCAATTTAAAAAAAGGTATTATAAAAACAAATATACCGAAACTTCCCCATATAAGAATATTAAAACCTATATTAATTCTCTTATATAGAGTAGAATTCCATTGCAAATTTTGTCGTTGACAGATCCATATAACTTCTTCCTTTTTCTTTTTTTCTAATCCGCTTAAGTTATACCAATTATTCAAATCTGATAAATCTTTTTTGGGAAATTTATCAAACTCTTCTACAACCAATTCGGTATTATCAACTTTAGGTCCCAAAAGACGATCATTCCACTTTAGGTCGAATACTTTCATATCAGATTCTAGTTGAATATATGCAGCGTATTTTTTCAATTTTTCAATATGAGTTGTTAAAAAATATTGTAGGAAAACCATAAATACAGTATAAGCATGAAAGAGCAATGTTACATTTGGATTTTGCAGAAAAACTAGGCTGGGAATTGTAGTTAGTACAGACACAACAATCGGTATAAGAACTACAAGTCCAAAAATTAAATAATTTATTTCTTTAGCTTTTGAATATATTCTTCTTTGTGCAGCTAGTCTCTTAATATTATTTTTATCATTCTGTCGTTTCTGTAACTCTTCAGTAAATGTCATTTTTTTATTTTTTCGCCGATTGTAAAATTAAATTGAACACTTGATAGAAAATAAAAAGTCCATTTGGACCTGTTTGATAGAATGTTAATAACCACAAAAACATCTAT
>SFOJ01000041.1 GCA_004552445.1 Mollicutes bacterium | reverse complement strand
AAAGCCAGGTCGTGGTGGTGAAGTTCAATTAACTGACGCCATTGATACAATGAATAAGACACAACGTGTATTTGCTCAAGTCTTTAAAGGTCAACGTTTTGATGTTGGTAATAAGGAAGGCTATCTTGAAACTTCCATTCAATATGGTTTGAAGCACCCAGAAACACGCGACGCTTTACGCAAGTACATTAAGGAATTAGGCAAGACATTATAATATGATATATTAATCATGAACAACCTTTTATATTAAAATTCAAGTCATTATCTGAAGTTGAGTAATGGCGTTTTGTATGATGCTATGTACTTAGTAAAACTGATTTTGATGGAATGAAAGAAATTGAATTTTGTTTTGTTCAAGATTATCGTTTAGATTATGTTAAAGGCTATCCAAAATTGCGGATGATTTTTAACTTAGAATAGGATGTATGATGAAGAATAAGGATATGCTATTACACTTATTGACCAAGATTAAAGATAGTTTAACTGATCTAGCTGGTGAGAACACAATTTTTAGTGTTGCTTATGATGCGTTGAAGCAGATCGATTGTGATGATGTGAAGTCGTATCAATCCTTGAAAGATGTATTATCAGATTGCTACAAGTATTTGATTGAGCAGGAAAGTAAGGGACAATTAACACTAAATGAACGTGTGTTGTTGAACAATATTGATCGATTAGATGATTTATTAGTCGAAGGTAGGATGTAGAGAAGGGTGTAGGCCCTTTTTTGTTGGAGATAATTTATTAGTAGAATTTTTATGATAAGTGATCTCAATACAAACCAAATTGAGATGCTACATTTCTTGGTATGATTTTACCAAGGAAATCTACCGTCAAGCTGGTTACGACACCAAGGTAACGCCAGTTACCACTGCCGAATATGGTTTGTCCAAAGCAGTTCGTCCATTTAACTCACGTCTTGATAAGAGCAAGCTGGTAGAGAACGGCTTTAAGCCATTGCCAACTTGGCCTGACGCAGTTCATCGCTACTTAGAGATCTTGAAGAAGCAAGGTTTCTTTGATGAATTAGATAATAAGTAGAATAAGGATTAAGGAGACCGTGATGGTCTCTTTTTTTATGCAATAAAAAAGCTGTTAACAGCTTAACGTGAAGATCAGTTATCAACAGGAAAAATTATAGAGACATTTTTATCTATCTTTTTATGATATCTTTTAATCCTACAATTAAAATGCTTAATATTATATTTTATAGTTTATAAGCCACCTCTTACCTATTATGCAATTAACCAGAGCTAAATTAATTGGAATGTATTTCTTAGTTGTTTGTTAACTTTTATCAATTTGGGTGATTTTAGATTTCAAGGTATAATTATTAAAGTTATAAATTATATCGCGGCTCTTACAATACACAAAATGATACAAATGTCAATACTTTTCTTTTTCTTTTTTTATAAAGATAAAACTAACTTGAAATGTTGATATAACAGTATTTCTTTCTTTTTTCTTTCTTTTACTTACAGGTGAATTTATGGATTTTATTAATTTTGTTAAAGACGTAGATGCAATTGAATTTACAACTCCAAAAGAGAGTTTACATTTAGAGTTCAAAAAGGCTAGTTGGAAATTGCCTAAAAGTATATGGGAAACAATAAGCTCATTTTCTAATACAGATGGTGGTCTTATTGTATTAGGTGTAGATGAACCAACACCACATCATTATAAAATTGTAGGTGTTGATCACCCTGATGATGTAATAAAAGAATTGTTTAACGATAATAGCAACTCTACTGTAATCAATAAGCCTGTAATTCAAAATTCTGATGTTAAAATAACTACATTTAAGGGTAAAAGATTAATTCAAATTAAAATATTTCCTGCTCAGTTTTCTGATAAGCCCATTAATGCTAAGGGTAAAACTTATATGAGAACTGATGATGGTGATCGCTTAGCCACTCATGATCAATTGAAGTATTTATATGCTGAAAGCCAAGATCAGGTAGATACTAGATTGCTTGAGAATTTTGATTGGGATAGTGACTTAAATCTAGAAGATCTTAGTGATTATCGCAAAAAGCTAGAAAAATTAGAAGGTGCAGATAGTGTGTCTAAATTAGATCGTGAACTTTTGATAGATATTGGAGTATTAAGACGTGATAGGCGTTCCTCAAATAGAAATTATAAAATGACGGAAGGCGGTCTGTTGTTTTTCGGTAAATTTATGTCGATAATGGACCGATTTCCTAGATTTCAATTAGACTATACAAGATATGCTAAAGATGGTGATACTGATTGGATTGATCGTGTTTCAGCAGGTGATATGAACTATCCAGAAATGAATATTTATTCGTTTTATAATGTAGTCTTACCTAGAATAGCTTCTAATATTAATGACAAATATACTCAAGATGAAGAATTGACAAGAGGCAGTTATGTTGCTGATTTAAGATCTGCAGCCAAGGAAGCATTAGTTAATTGTTTAATGCATGCTTATTATGATGGTACGATAGCAATTCAAATTGAGGATCGCCCAAGTTATTGGGAATTTACTAATCCAGGCGATATGAGAGTCAGTAGAGAATCGTTTTTACGTGGTCAAAAGTCTGAAGTAAGAAATTCAGAGATCGCTACTTTATTTAGAAGAATTGGTATTTCAGAAAAGAAGGCCAGCGGAGGACCTAGAATTTTAAGGGCTGCAAGTAGAAACCATTTGATGGAACCTGAAATAGAAATTGATTCAACCAATAAGATTACAAAGATAAGGATTTGGAAAATAGATATTCGAACTAAAATTGATGATGAAATGGTTTTGGATCCAACTGAAAAATTTATCATTGATTATGCCATTCAAAAATCTAAATTTAGCTTTTCTCAAATGTTTAAAGATATGAATGATAAATTTGGAAGTAACAGTACCGTAAGAAAAAGATTTAATCACTTGTTGGATGAGAAGCTTTTAGTTTCAGAAGGAAACGGTAAGTCTACTGTGTATAAGTTAGAAAAGACCAGTGAACAAGAACAAGTAGATAGAATAATGAGATTGAAGAATATGGAAAAGAATTTATAATGATTTGAACCTTTTTTCTCATAGGGCTTGTTATTAAGTATAAAGGTAGGCAGGAACATGGCATTGTTTTTGTCTATCTTTTTTTGGAATAATTAGTTATATGACAAGATTGGGAAAATTTTGTCATATATGTTCGGATGAGTGATAGATCTGCGGTCAATATAGTTTCTTATCTTGTCAAAGAGCCATAAAATTTAGATAATAATGTGAATTTAGTAAAAGCGAAAGTTATGCAATTTTAATTGATAAAGAATAAAATGAAAATGTATTATAGTCAGCTTATTGAAGTAGATAAGAGATGTAGGCTAAATGAAAAAATTTTCTAGAACAGAACTATATAATGAGCTTTTAAAGAATAGTCTAAAAGATCTATCTGATAAATATCATATAAATTACAATCAATTTAGCTCTTTTTGTCATCAGAATAATATTCCAATTCCTGGTCCAAAATACAGAATGTATTTAAAGATGAAAAGAGATGTTTCAAATCTTATAAAACCTTTACCAATTGCTGAAACTGATATTATTTATTTTCGAACAAGCGATGAAAATGAAGACATCAAAAATGAATTAAAAGAATTAAATGATCCTTTAAAAATTGAGCAGATAGAACAAGTATTAGCGGAGTTTAAGTATTCATCTAAAAAGTCTTTGAGTTCCAAGGTGAGAAATTTTAAGAAAAGTATTCAGAATTGGAAGAAAGAGAACCCTTACGATGACCATTCATATGAATGGTATAAGTGGTATTCGGATGAACAAAAGCCTAAATTTATGGATGATATCTCACCTAAAGAACTTCCTAGATTATATAGGTTGTTAGACAGGATTTATTTGATATTTGATCAACTAGGTGAAGAAGTTAAAGATGATTTTACAATAATTATTGGTGGAAAGGACGAGGTTCCTTTTAGTATTTCAGAGTATAAAGATAATATAGACCATAGGATAACTAAAGAAGAGCAAGCGGAATTGAATGAATATGAGAAAAAGCGAATGATTGATCCTGATTTAGCTTATAAACCTAGAATTAGAAAATATGATCATCCATATAATGGAAGATTCAGAATAAAGTTTGATAGTTATCCCTATCATGCTTATATAAGAGATACCAATAAAGGAAAATTGGAAGATAAGATATCTCAGATAATTATTGAATTTTATAAAGAGTATATTTCTGTAAGAAAGGAGCGTCTTGTTAGAGAAGAGGAAGAGCGAAAACAAAAGGAAGAAAAGGAACGGAAAATACAAAGAGCTGAGCATATTAATGACGAAAAGAAAAAGGTTCAAAAATTAATAATTGAAGCACGTGACTATAAAACTTCAAAACAAATTCGAGAATATGCTAAGACAGTCAAAGATCCGGAGTATAAAGACTGGATTTTACAAAAAGCATCTTGGCTCGATCCAACTATCCACAAAGAAGATGAAATCCTGGGTAAGAGGGATTATAGTAAAGATTTGAAAGAGTATTTAAAAGATTCGCTAGAAATTGAAAGTGACAGATATTGGTAATAAAAAATTGATAATAATTTATCCGAAAATATTAATAGTAAAATTATAAAGTTCTTTTAATTTGCCTTTTCGTTAGAAACTGTCAAATCTTTTGTGTAAATAGATCTTTCTCATAGATTGATTTTTTATTCTTTATTTAATCAAAGTAAGATTCTAAGGTGTCCTAAACCTGACCAA
>SFOJ01000002.1 GCA_004552445.1 Mollicutes bacterium | reverse complement strand
GGTAAAAACTATTTAATACTTATGATATATTTAGATTTTGTTGAGTTTGATGAAGAAATAACTTATGCTAAATAACTTTAAAAAATATTCAATATTTGATATAATGTTATATAGGATGTGATTACATGAAAACACTAAATATAATAGCTTTAATATTAGTAATTTTAATAGTTGTATTTTTACTTATTAATATACTATTAAAATTTTTTAAAGAAAGAATTGATAATCTATATAAAATGCTTACTAATGCTGAAAATGATATGTTAGAAAAAATGAATAATAAAAAAGAATTATTAGTTAAAATGATTAATTATGTCACTAAGAAATTAAAAATCGAAAGCAGTACTTTTGATGAAGTTAATACTTTAGAGATTAATGATTTGTTTAGTTTTAAAGATGAAAACGTTCTTGATAAATGTTATGTTGAAATAATTGAGATTCGTGAAGATAATAAGAAATCTCGTGAAACTAAGGATGTTAAAGAGTTTAATCAAAATATTGATGAATATGAAGATAATGAATTACATATAATATCTCTTAGAACTTTTTATAATAAATACACATTAGAATATAATAATTTAATTAAAAAAATACCTTTTAATCTAGTGGCTAAATTAAAAGGTTATAAGATTAAAACTTTACTTGAAGGAAGAGAAATAGACGATAGTTTTAATAATGATTTGGAAGTGTAAAATTCACTTCTTTTATATTGTTCTTTTTTAAGAAGTTGTTTGCTTTACTGAATGGTTTGCTTCCAAAGAATCCATTTCTTGCTGAGAATGGACTTGGATGTGTACTTTCTATTACTAAGTGTTTAGGATTTGTTATAAACACTTTTTTGCTTCTTGCGAAGTTTCCCCATAGTATGAATACTACTGGTTCTTTTTTTAAATTTATTAGTTTTATTATGTGATCTGTTAATAGTTGCCATCCTAAATCTTTATGTGATGCTGGCATATCTTTTCTAACTGTTAAAACACTATTTAGTAATAGTACTCCTTCTTTAGTCCATGGTGTTAAGTCTCCACTTTGTCCATTTTTAACTCCGATGTCATCATACAATTCTTTAAAGATGTTTTGTAAACTTGGTGGTAACTTTACACCTTCTTGCACACTAAATGATAATCCATGTGCTTCACCTTCTCCATGATATGGATCTTGTCCTAAAATTACTATTTTTACATTACTATAAGGCGTACTTTTTAAAGCATTGAATATATTTTCATATGCTGGATAACAGGTATGGTTTTTATACTCATCTTTAACTTTATTCATGAATTTATGAAAGCCTTCACTCTCCCATACATTTTTTAATACTATATCCCAATCATTTCCTATCATAACTACTCCTTCTTGTATTTTTATTTTATTGTAAATTCTCATATAAAATAATTCATATGTTGCTGGAACAGTTATTTCCTTTATAACTCTATATTCACCCTTTGGTAATTTTGAATAACTGTTTTTCCAGTCAATAATTATTTGATCAGTAGATTTTGCATCTACTTCATATATTTCTTCTATAAAATCATTAATGATACCTAATTTATACCATTTATTATCTCTTTTAGCTTCTATTTCATATGCAATTGTATAATTAATTGCGTTGTTTTTATTGTTTTCAAGTATAAAAGTTGCACCTGTTTTTGTTAAAGTATCTTCTTTTACTTTTAAAGTTACATTACTATCTTCAATTTTAATGTCAGACTCTACTGTTATAAGTTTATCAATTTCATTTGTACATCCAGTTAATAAAAAAATGCTAGTTAAACTAATTAATAATGCTAAAATTATTTTTTTCATATTTTCTCCTTTTCATATTTTATTAATTTAATTATACTATAACTATTAATTATTATCATTATTAAAATTAAATTATCTATTATAATCCATAAAAATTCACTTTTAAATATAATTCCACTTACAGTAAATATAATAAATACTATTTTAAATATATTTAAAATTATTTTAGAGTTTGTTAAATATTCTATATTATTTTTTCCTATATAGTATCCACTTAGTATAGTAGTAAATCCAAATAAAATGTAAATAATAATCAAAAATAGTAATCCATATTTACCTAGTATGCTACTATATACTCCTGTAAGCAATAAGTTATAATTACTTAATATATCATTATTACTCAAATATATTAGTAAAAGTAATGAAATAATGATTGTTATAAATATTCCTATAAAATATACACTTAGTATTTGATAGTTTATTGATGTTTCAATATCATTTTTATCACTTGCACTACCTGTGCTAGTAGTACCGATTAATAGTTCATTCATAAATATACTTCTTTTTACTCCAATAACTAAACCTGTCAATATTGATTTGATACTTACAAAATCTTTTGTAATAAGAGTAATATCTATTAATCTAAAATTATTTACTATTCCATAAATACTAACTATTAAGAAAAGTAAACACATTAATGGAACTACCTTATTAAGACCATTTAATACTTCTTCTATAGATAATCTAAATGTTATAAATAAAACAATAAGTGATATGATTATTATTATAATTTTTTTAATATTTAATAGTTCTAGTAAGTATCCTATAGAATTCATCTGTATCATTTGAAATAGAAATGAATATATTACTATTAAAAGTATTAGTGAAACAATCGAAAGTATTTTTTTATTAAGGCCATATTTTAATATATAGTAAGGACCTCCTACAAAATTACTATTATTTTTCTTTTTATATTTATTACCATAATATGCTTCATGATATGTTATTGATGTTGTCAAAAGTGAAAAAAGTATCATCCATATAACAGATGAAAATCCACCAATTATTATTGATGAAGTTGTCCCTATTAGAGATCCTACTCCTATTTTAGTACCTAGTGTTAAAAATAATGATGTTTTATCTTTTGAAATAAGTTTTAAAATATTTAATTTATAGTTTTTGAATTTTAATTTTATACTTAAATATATAGATAAAAACAGCAAAAATATAATTAATAATATCCACATAGTAATTATATTTTTACATTTAAAAAGTTATCACTATTTATGATAACTTTCATTGTTCAATATTTTAAAACTTCTATATATTTGTTCTAACAATATTCCTCTAAATAATCCATGAGGAAATGTTAGTTTTGAAAAAGATAATCTCAGGTTACATTTATTCTTAACTAAGTCGTTTATACCATCACTTCCACCTATTATGAATGTTATATTTCCATAACCGCTTGTGAAAGTATTATCTATTATTTTTGATAGTTCTACTGATGTATATTCTTTTCCATTAATATCCATACATATGTTAAATTCTTTTTCATTTAAATGATTTAGTATTTCATTTGATTCATTAGTTATATTACTATCTTTAAGTTCTATTATTTCTATTTTATGATATTTTGTAATTCTAGTTTTATAATCATTTATTAAATCATTTAAGTATTTTTCTTTTATTTTACCTACACATAATATTTTTATCATTATTTATATATTAGTAGTGGATTAATATAATGTCCATTCTTTTTAATTGCTAAGTGAAGGTGTTTACCTGTTGATTTACCAGTTGAACCCATGACACCTATTAGCTGTCCTTTCTCCACTTGATCTCCTTTTTTAACCACTCTAGATTTTAAATGCATGTATATAGAAATATAACCATTATGATGATCTATATCTACATGGTTACCCATATCACTACTATAACCTGAAGCTATTACCGTTCCGCTTTGTATAGCAAATATATTATCTGATGGTGTACCAACTATATCTACACCTCTATGCATTGAGCTTGGCTTTCCAGTAACTGGATCTCTTCGGTAACCATACATTGATGAGAATCTATAAGGTTTTACTGTTGGCCATGCCCAATATGTATTATTACCAACATAAACTACATTTTTAGCACCTACTACTACTATTTCATCAACTGCTGCATTTATTACTTCTTCTGAAACAAATTTAGATTTCATGATTACGCCATTTCTCTCTTGTGTAGCATATACAACTTTACTAAGTCCATTAGATCCTTTTTGTTTTACATATTTTTCTGAAGCACTTAATGTTTTATCTAAAATTACTTTTGTTTCGTATTTAATTGTTTGAGTTTCAGTTTCGAATGAATCAACCATTATTTTAGCAACTGGATTGATTGGAGCTACGATTACTTCCTGACCAACTGCAAGTAAGGCATTTTCTCCAGCTATATCTGGATTCGCTATTAAGAAATCTTGTACTCCTAGTTTGTTCTTTTCAGCAATTGTTTCTATCGTATCAGTAGATTTTACTGTATATTTTTTTGTAAGATTTGTTGTACCAAATAGAAAGTACATACTTAAATCATCAGAGTTTGTTATTATTTCTTTCTCTGTTGATATCAATGTCTTTTTAATTGTTACATCATCACCAAAGTATACATCAGTTACTTCTACTCCATCTTTATCTGCTTCTTTTGTTTTGCCATCTAAATAATTTTGATAGTCTTCTTTACTTAAAAAAGCTGTAACTGTATTTTCCACTGCTTTATCTAAATCTTCTTTATTAAGAACATAAAACTTTGTTGTACCATCATCTTCAGTACTAATTGTTACTTCATATCCTTCTATTGTGAATGGATCTAAGTCTTTTATATCATCATAGACTTCTTGTGCTGTCATAAGATTTGTCTTATATGTTTTAACGCTTTGTACTTCTAAACCTGATGGTGGATAAATTTTACTAACGTTGTATTTTTCTTTTAATTCTGTTTGTTCTTCATCTATTAAATTATAAAGTTCATCTTTAGACTTAATTAGTCCTATTCTTTCTCCACCAAGAGATACTTGATAATAGTTGTTTATAGTTCTTTCTACTGGTTTAAAGGTTAAACACATATAAAGAACTATTCCTATTGCAAATATACCGAATAATATATTTGAGATTGTTAACTCATTTTTATTCATTTCCATCTTCCTTATTTGAATAATTATCAAATGAACCAGTATTCATTTTGAATAATAGATTTACTGTTCCTGTTGAACCAGCTCTATGTTTTGCTACAAGTAATTCTATTTTTCTATTAACATTACCATCATATTTTCCATAGTCATCGCTATGTAAAAATAATACGATATCAGCATCTTGTTCAATAGAACCTGATTCTCTCAAGTCTGATAATTTTGGTTTATTGTCTCCACCTTTTCTTTGTTCAACGCTTCTTGATAGTTGAGCTAGTGCTATAACTGGAATGTCTAATTCCATTGCTAACTTTTTAATATCACGACTTATTTCACTTACTTCTTGAACTCTTTGTCCAGCATATTTACTGGAACTTGAAAGTAATTGTAAGTAATCTATTATTATTAGGTCTAAACCATCATCTGAATTTTTTAATTTTCTACATTTTCTTCTTATTTCACTTACTGTTAGTCCACCTGAATCATCTACGTAGAATTTAGCATCTGATAGTTCACTCATTGCTTCATTCCATTTTTTCCAGTCTGTGTTTTTTAGTTTACCTGTTTTTAGAACATCTCCATCTATTTTACCTACACAACCAAACATTCTTTTTGTAATTTCTTCTACACCCATTTCTAGTGAGAATAAAGCTACACTTTTTTTATCGCGTATTGCTGCGTTAAGTCCAATATTTAGTGAGAATGCACTCTTACCACAACCGGGACGACCAGCTATAATTATAACTTGTTTCTTTTGAAGCCCACGAGTCATCGCATCAAAATCATAATATCCTGTCCTAATACCAGTATATTCATCAGTTGATTCAGCTAATGCCTCTAAATTCTTTTGTACTTCTGGAAGTACATCTTGTATTCTTTGAATATCACGGCCAAGCTTATCATTATAAACACTTAGAATATTTCTCTCTGCATTTTCTACTATATCAACTACTGAATCTTTTTCATCATAACATTCTTCTTGAATTCTAGTGCTTTTTTCTATTAAATTACGAAGTATACTTTTTTCGAATATTATTTTAATATAATAACTTAGGTTTGCTGTGGATGGAACTGAATCTATTACTTTTGTAATATATTCTACTCCTCCAACTTTTGATAATGATTTTGTCTTATCTAGCTCATTACATACTGTCTGAACATCTACAGGTATATTGTTTATGTGAAGACTTTTCATAGTTTTAAATATTATTCTGTTTGCTTCATCATAAAACATTTCTTCTGTTACTTCATCTAAAATTCTATCTAATGCTGTTTTTTCTAAGAATCCACATCCGAGTACTGATATTTCTGCATCTTTATTTTGAGGTTCTTGTCTTGCCATAAATACTCCCTATTACTTTGTTAAAACTATATCCATCCCAAAACTTACTTGTTTATGTAAATTAATTGTTACTATGTGAGTTCCTAATGAATTGATTTCATCATCTATCATTATTTTTTTCTTATCAATATCATATCCCATTTTAGATAATTCTTCACTAATTTGTTTTGCTGTTATTGTACCAAATACTTTATCATTAGTACCAGTTTTAACCTTGAATTCAATCTTTTTACCTTTTAGTTTGTTTTTGATTTTATTACATTCAGCGATTAATTCTTGTTCTTTAAGATTTCTTTCAGCTATTTCTCCTTGAAGAACATTCATACTTTTTTCAGTGTATGGTACTGCTAACTTTTTAGAGATTAAGAATTTAGCGTATCCATCTTTAACTTCTTTGATTTCATCTTTCTTTGCTTGTTTTTTAACATCCTCTATAAATATAATTTTCATATGTCACCTCCATACAAACTAATGTATAAATATTATAACATACCTACTAATAAAAAAAAAGTTGTAAAAATACCCAAAATAGTATATACTTATTTTAGAATAATAATGGAGGTAAACATATATGATTATTTCATTAGAAAAAGCAAGAGAATTTGAATCGTTAGTTAAACGTGTTCTTATATCTAAGTATGGTAAGATGTTACCTTCTGATAAAATTACTCTATTAAACACTACTGAATTTTTGGATGAAAGTATTATTAAAGCTGACCCAAGTAATGTCTATGGTGAAGTAATTAGAAAAGTTGTTGGAAGTGTTATAGATATTACCTGTACTAAGGAATTATATATTAGTGAAGATGAAGCTAAAGATATTATATATGGTGAATATTTAGAAGAAGGATTAATTGAATTTTATTCAAGAAAGATAGCTGAAAAATTTAATTTGAATTTAGAAGATAAACCAGAACTTAAAGATAATTTAGATATGGTTCAAAAACTATATGAAAAACTTGGTGAAGGACTTGATGAAAAAGTATTTAGTGAGGATGCTTTAGAAATATTAGATGCAGCTGAACTTGAAGAATTAATAACTGAATGTGATAATCAAGCTATTGAATCATATTTAAATAATCTTTCTACTGCTAAAGGTATTGGTGAAGTTAAAGATGAAGTTACACCTATTAATGGTAAAGGTGATGTTCTTGATGAAGAAGGACGAGTACAAATTGTTTATTTAAATGGGGTTCAATATATTAAGTATGTTGACAAAGAAGATCAAGTTCATTTAGTTGAAACTAATGATTCTAAACATGTTTCTGAAGTTTATAGAAAAACTATTTTAGGACTTAATCCTGGTGATAAACTTGATGCTGAAGCATTCTTTAACGAACTTACCTCTTATATACCTGAAACTAATTTAGATGTTAAAGAAGATATTAAAACATCTAGTTTAAATAATGAAGAAGTTAATATGATGAACTTTATTCATAGTAGTAAAGAATTTGAATTAGATGGAAAAGAAGATGTTATTACACATAGTAGTGATCAAACAATACATGTTATTGAAAACACTAATGATATAGTAGTTACTGATGATAAAGGTGATCATGTTGAATCTACTGTAATAAGTGATGATGAAGACCCTGAATTAAAAGATGATGCTAGAGGAGTAAAACCAGAAGAAATTCAAGAAGAAGAAAAAATAGATGAAAAAGTACTTACTCCTGAAGAATATGAAAAATTATGTATGAAATTTGCAAACAATGAAGAATTAACACTTGAAGAATTAAGAGCTCTTAGAAGAAGTACTCCTGAAGAAATGGTTAGATCTCAAGAAGATAAAGAATTATTAGAACAAATGAGAGAGGAAGAAAACGAGTTAGTTAGACAAAATGAAGGGCCTATTCTTTCATATCCTGGAAAATATAAATATGGTAGCGCAGCTTTCACTAACAAGTATTTGCTTATATATGTTATTCTAATTACTATATGTATTGGATTTATAGTTGGTGCATTATTATTTAAGACTTTTGGAATGAAATAAAAAGATATAGAAAATTCTATATCTATTTTTTTATTTTTATTTTTCTTAGTATTTGATTTACATATTCTTCACCAAGTGAATTATAAAGTAGATTATTTTTATATGATATTACTCCATATATTATAGCACCTACTACAGCACAAATGATACATGTGATTATAGATGTAATTCTTGTTGTAAATAATGGCCCTATAAAATGTTCTAGAATTAATACTACTACTATCATTGATGCTAATGGTAATAATGCTTTCTTTATTATATTTAATAATTCTTTATATTCAAAATTCATATCTTTCTTTAATTTTCTTAATGATATAGTTAATGATATACTTGTTCCAATCATTGTTGAAATAATAGCGCCATAATATGGATAGATTCCAATTTTATCACATAATATCATTAGAGGTATATCAAGTAATGCATTTGTTAAAAGACCTGTAAATGAACTTATATATATTGTTTTAAATTTATCTAGGCTTTGTAGTGTTGTATTTACTACCATATTAATATTTCCAAGCATTATCGAATATGGAAGTAATCTTAATATTATTCCACCATATTCACTAGCTCCATAAAATATATAATATACTTCGTTTGCTAATAAAGATATACCAATACTCATTGGAAGACCTATTACTATTACCATTGCTATTGATTTTATAAATTGATTATTTATAGTTTTATAATCTTTCTTAACGTAACTTGATGACATGTGTGGAATTATATTAATAGTAAGTCCAAATGTTATTGCATTTACTATTAAGCATATTTTAGATGCCCATGTCGCCATTACACTTCCAATTGTTTCTGCTACTTTGCCACTATATCCTAGATATCCAAGCCCTCTAATTATAAGTGATAAATCGGTCATATTATATAAATCTGTAGTAATTGATACTATCATAAGAGGAATACTAAATGAAACTATTTTCTTCAATATTGTTTTATTTGATACTTTATCTTTTTGATTTTTAGATGGCATATTAAATTCTTTTTTATTTTTGCGAATTTTGACGTCTAAATAAATATATGCTGCAAGTCCTGCTATGAAAGCACCAAATACTGCAATGGCAACACCTATGCTGGTTTTAGCATTAAATACATTTATTGCTAAGTATGAGCCTACTAATATAAAAGCAACTCTTACTACTTGTTCTATTACTTCTCCTGTAGTACTTACAGTTATAAATTTTTGTCCTTGTAAATATCCACGCTTTATTGCTAAATATGGAACTATTAGCAAACAAAAAGAAATACTTCTAATAACCAATACTACATCTTCTATACTGTTTCCAGTAGAATCTATATCACCTATAAATATGTATGCCGCTTGTTTTGCAAAGATAAACATTAGTAAAAATAGTATGGTTGATAATATAACCATTATTTTATTTCCTATCTTGAATGTCCTTTCTTTTGCTTCATACATTTCAAGTGTATTATATTCACTTATAATTTTACTTATAGCATGAGGAATACCAATTGTACAAATATTTATTATTAAACTATATACAGTATATGCGTAACTATATAAAGCTCCACCAAGTTCTCCTACTATAGCATAAAAAGGAATTACATATATAGCACCAAGAAACTTTATTATTAAAAATGAAAGTGATGCAAAAATAGTTCCTTCTATAAATGAATTTTTTTTCATACCTTCTCCTTATACAGTATCATTGCTGAAAAACAATATATTTGCTCGTCTCCAAATATTGATACAGCAGTTCTAAACTGTATATCTATTATATCATAACTTCCTGATATTAAAAATGTATTTATACTCCTTTCTAAGTCTTTTTCATGATTTTCATCTATTATTTTTACTTTTAACATTTTATTCACCTATTATAATTTAGCATATGTAAAATAAAAATAATGTCGATTTAGACATTATTTCTTGTTATTTTTAGTATCTTTTACTTTTTTTCTTATTTCTTCTAATTTAATTGTATTTGTTTTTTCTATATTACTTTCTGTATTATATTTATTTAGGTAAAGTCCTAAAACAAAAACGTATGCAAGTCCATAAAACCATAATAGCAATATAACTATATTAGCAAGATTACCATATATTAAGTCATATTTAGCTATATTATTTATGTAATATGAGAATACATTTGTTAGTAATAACCATGTTATTGTTGTAAATAGTGCTCCTTTTGTCATATATTTACTTGGTATATTTTCATCTGGAGCTATAGTATAAACTAGCTTAATGAAGAAATATACAAATATTAATGATACTGGTACTTGTAATATAACATATATTGTATTTGCTAATGTTACATGTTTTGTCAAAAAATCTGTAAATGTTCCAATTAGCGCTAAAATTGATTTACCAAATAGTGGAACTATTACTATAAATGCAAATAGTAATACTATACACAGTGTTAATATCAAAGCTTTTATCATTCTTTTTAGATATGGAGCATTTTCTACTTCGAATATTGTATTACTTGCAAGTATTATTGCATGACATCCATTTGCTGAGATTATAAGTCCAAATGCTAATGTAATTACAGAGCTTAATGTTATTTGATCTGTAAATATAGGTTGAACTAATTCTACAACTCCTGGAGGAAATGTTTCTGTTAAAAAATTTTGTATTATATCTATTGGTAAATTAAATTGTGTAAGGAAAAAGAATATTAATGTTAGCATTGGTATCAAAGCTAAAAAGAATGAGAATGCTAGGTTTCCCGGTAGTACTCCCAATTCTTTTCCAAAAACTAAATTATATATTTCTTTTATTTTTTCTTTCATTATATATTTCCTTTAGATTTTTTTATCATTGCAAGCGAATCATTTATTGCATCATCTATAGTTGTTTGTTCATTAGTTATCATAGCATAACCAATTGAAACACTATAATCTTTGTTTGGTAATGATGAAATTAATTCACGATTTAATTTATGTATGTATGAACCAACTTTCTTTTCATCATAACCTATTAGATAAATAATAAACTCATCTCCATCTGTTCTCATAATTTCTGAGTTATCTCTTTGTGTTTTAATTAATACACTTGCAACAGCTTTAATTTGATTATCTCCTGCTTCATGACCATATTTATCATTTAATGTTTTTAAGGAGTTAATATCAATTACTACAATTGCTTGAGGATATACTTTATTAGAACTCCAAAAATCAATATTATCGTTTAAATAATTTCTATTTTTTAAGTTAGTCATTGCATCAAAATAATATAATCTATCTTCTTTTTTAGTTTTTTTAGTATATAATACTTTTTTAACAATTCCATAAATTATAAATGTAATTATTAATAATGCTAATACTATCCAAATTAAATTACTCATAATAAAGTTAAATACTCTGTTATTTTTTAATGTTTCAATAACACCTACTACACTTTCATTTTTAACTTCATTTGAACTTAAGGTACTTAAATAGAAATCGAATAATTTATTAAATGCTTTATTTTCATTATTAAGTAAGAATGAATTATTTAGTTTAACTTTATCAATGTATCTAATACTATAGTTTTTAAGTTCACTATCCTTATAATAGTCATATACTTCTTTTTCTATAATTATAACTGAATTTTCATCTATATTTTTTAACATTGTTTTAACATTAGCATAGTCTTTTATTTCAAATAAGTTTTTACTAGCCATGTTATATTTTAAGTTCATACTTGAAAGCATACTTACTTCTGTATTTAATAAATTATATAGTGAATTAACCACTAAGTTATTGCTTACATGAGCAATTACCACATATTCAGTAGGACCTAGTGTTCTACTACTTGTATAATTATTATTTCCAAGTGAGTAGTAATTTAACACTAAATCAATTTTTTTATTATTTAAAGCATCACCTAATGCTTTAGTATCATTATATTTTATATATTTATATGTTACACCTGTCATATCAGCAAATTTTGATAAGTATGTATCTGTTAGACCAGTGAAACTTCTTCTAATCATACCTTCATATGGAAGATTTTCAATATATCCTACTATTAAATCTTCATTTGTAATTGATTCTCTTTCTATTTCAGTATAATTTTTAGTTGTATAATATAAATTTAAAAAATATTCATTTATTTTTTTATTAGCTGTATTTTCCCATCTATAATAGAATTTTCCAAAGATATTTGAAAGCATTTCATTATTTTCAGGTAAATCTAAACAATAGTAAGAATATAATCCATCCATATGAAATACTATTTCATAATCATTTTTTACTATTTGATCTAAGTATTTATACATTGGAATGATCATATAATCGACTGTATTACTTGTGTAATCAGCTTCTAATCCTTCAAATGTTGTATATGTTTTAATGTTGATATTTTGATATTCTGTTAGGTTTCTTTCTATTATTTCTTTATCAGTACTTATTACACCTAATACTTTATTTGATAAATCTGATAATTTGTTAATACTGTCTTTTTTTCCGATTACTACATAGTGATCTTTATAGATTACTATATCTTCTGAATCTGGTGATGTCTTATTGTTTAACTTAACATCTGTATTATCAGTTGTAGTTATATTTATTGAA
Organism: Mollicutes bacterium; assembly: GCA_004552445.1. Lineage (GTDB taxonomy): Bacteria > Bacillota_I > Bacilli_A > RF39 > UBA660 > CAG-1000. The sequence continues at coordinate 72,350 of SFOJ01000002.1, read as the reverse complement.
AGACCTGTGTTTTCTTTTAATGCTTTTAGGTATTCATAATAAACTCCATCTCCATTATCGGAAAATACTGGTAAATCTTTTTCTACATATATATCTAAGGATTTATCTTTATTATCATTTATCCATTTTTTTTCTGAATATGAATAATTATTTACTGTGCTTGTAATATAGTATAGTGTTGCGAAAAAACCTACTACTATTAATATAATTAATGTAAATATAATTATTATATTCTTTCTTTTTTTACTACTATTCTTCATATAATCACCAAACTACCTTTAAGCTACTTGCACTTTTAGAACCAAATACTGGGAAGTTTGTATTTTCTTCAGTACCTGAATAAGTTAAAATATATTGAACATCATAATATGTTAAATTCTTTTCACCTACTTTATCTAGTGATTTAATAGCTAAATCTTCTGCAGTAGTTACTTTAATTGATTTTGTGAAATTTATTGTTATATATACAATTTTTCCTTCATTAGTAACAGTTACTTTATCAATTTCTGTATTGTCTTTGTATAAGTCTTGTATGTCTTTTTCTAATGTTTTGCTTAATGGATAGTTCTCTATTCCATCTAATCTTTCACCATATTTTGATGAACTTGTTCCTGCATAAAAATATCTATAGAATAGAATTCCTATTGCTAGAAAACAAACTCCTAAAATTCCTAGTAAAACCCATAACACCCTATTATCTTGATTACGTCTTACTTTTCCCATATTTTTTAAACACCTTCCTTGGCTTTATACATTATACTATATTTTATTCTATTTTTCCACTATTCCCATTATTTCGAACAATTTTGCTTGATTCCATATAGGAATATTTAACTCTATTGCTTTATCTCTTTTGCTTCCTGGGGCTTCTCCTACTAACACAACATCAGTTTTTTTACTAACTGAATCACTTGTAAGTCCTCCACGTTCTTCAATAAATTCTTTTATTTCATCACGACTAATATTATCAAATGAACCTGTTATTACAAATTTCTTGTCTTTAAAGTTTTCATCTTCAATTATCTTTTTACCATTATATGTCATGTTAACTCCAAGTTTTCTTAGTTCATTTATTTCTTCAATATTTTTTTCATCTTTGAAATAATTTACAATATTTATTGATAATGTTGGGCCAATATCTCTAATAGTAGCGAGTTCTTCTTCTGTTGCGTCGATTAACGAATCTATTGTCGTATAGTATTTACATAATAATTTAGCTGTTTTTGCACCGATACCATTTATACCTAATGCGAATAATAATCTATCAAGTGAATTTTGTTTTGAATCTTCTATACTTTTTAGTATTGCTTCTATACTTTTATTTCCAAATCCTTCTAATAAAGTTAGTTCTTCTTTATATTTATCAAGCTTATAAATATCGCTAAATTCTTTAATATATCCATAGTTGAAGAAGTCTTCCATAATTCTATCTCCAAGTCCTAGAATGTTCATTGCACCTCTAGATACAAAGTGAATTAATCCTTCTATTTTACGCGCAGGACAATGAATGTTTTCACAGAAGTAATCTACCATACCATTTTTTTGTACTAAATTACTTCCACACATTGGACAATATTTAATCATTTCAAATGGCTTTTCTGCTCCATTTCTTCTTTTTAGTTCAACTCTATCTACTGCTGGAATTACATCTCCTGCTTTATAAATATAAACATAATCTCCAATTCGTATGTCTTTTTCAACACAATAATCACTATTGTGAAGTGTAGCTCTACTAATAGTACTTCCCATTACTCTTACCGGTTCTAATACTGCATTTGGAGTAATTTGACCTGTTCTTCCTACTGTGAATATTATATCTGTTAATTTAGTAAGTACATGTTCTGGTGGAAATTTATATGCTGTAGCCCATTTTGGTACTTTAGCAGTAAATCCTAATTCTCTTTGTTGTTCTATATCATTTACTTTAATAACAATACCATCTATTTCATATGGAAGAGTATTTCTTTTTTCTGTCCACTCATGAATGAATGATAGTACTTCATCAATATTTTTACATAATCTGATATTTGGATTAACTACAAAACCTAGTTTTTTCATATACATAAGAGTTTCATAATGAGTTTTAAATGGTGTTTCTGGATAATGATATAAAAATACATCTAACCCTCTACTAGCAGCTACGCTTGAATCTAATTGTCTTATTGAACCTGCTGCTGCATTTCTTGGGTTTTGAAATATATTTTCTCCTTTTTCTTTTTGACGTTCATTTAGTTTATTAAAACTCTTTTTACTCATATATATTTCGCCACGTATATCTAAGTCTACTTTTTCTTTTAATACATGAGGAATTGATTTAATGGTTTTAACATTATGAGTTATGTCTTCCCCAACTACCCCATTACCACGAGTTGCTGCTCTTACAAACACGCCATCTTTATATTCAAGATTGAATGCTAAACCATCTATTTTAAGTTCACATACATATTCATGATTTGGAAATACTTTAGATACTTTTTCATCAAAATCACGAATTTCTTCTTCATTAAATACATTACCTAAACTCATCATTGGTACTCTATGAGTAACTTTTTCAAATTCTGAAATTACTTCCCCACCAATTTTTCTTGTAGGTGAATCAAGTCTTACCCATTCAGGGTGGCTTGACTCTATTCTTATTAACTCTTGCATTAACCTATCATATTCAGCATCTTCTACACTAGGTTTATCTAATGTATAATATTCATATGCATATTTATTTAAAAGTTCGATTATTTCATTCATTCTGTCCATATAAATCACCTATTATTATTATATAACAATTAATAAATTATATAAAGAAAAATGTTTTTCAGCAAATAAAAACGACTATTTCTAGTCATTTTTTGGTTTTAGTGTTAGTACTATCGTCTATATTTTAGAAAATATTTTTTCTTACCTTTATTCATTCTCAGAGACTTTCACATAATTCTTTATCCATTCTCCTAATTTATCAGCATCTTGATATTTTTCAAAATCATTATCTGAATTTGGATCTAGATACGTTACTATTTTACCTTCTTTTATAATAATTATAGATGGTGCATATTTTATCTCTTTATAAAACTTTGTATTTTTAAATTCGTCAAAAGTAATTGATAAGAAATCTATTTTATATTTACTCATAAATTCTTTAAATACATTTTCACAAGGAATTGCAAATGCACAATAATTGTTATAAGCATATAAAATGTAATTTTCATTATCCAGTTTTAATAAATCATCACTTTTAACTTTTATAAATTCACCAGTATTATAATATTTTTTATCTAAAGTAAATTTTTGAGTGTTTTTATTGCATCCAGTGGTAAAAAGAATCAATATACAAAATATTAAATAATATATTTTTTTCATTACTTAATTTCTGTTAAATTATCAAAATCTATATTATGATAATTTATTTTCCAAAAATCATATGTTGTCTTGTTATTTTCTTCTTTTTTTATTTGTATATTATTTTTACCATTATAGTACCAATAGCCACCTACATTATATATTTTATTTTTATCCCAGCCAAGTGATATTAGTAAATTTTTTGTCATACCAGCATATCCTCCGCCACCACACATTAAGAATATATTTTTATCTTTTGGAAATAAATATTCTAATATTTCCATAGATTCTTTATAGTTAGATTTATAAGTACCATCCTCTTTTTGTGTAAATAACGTTTTACCTGTATAACTTTTTCCAACGGCATCAGGTAATCCTTTTACTTCTGTTAAGTATGGATATGGAACTACTTCAAAACCCTTTACTATTCCTGAAAGGTGTGAATCTCCACCAATTGCTTCATAATTTCCTGGATCAACTAACATTCTCATATCTCTATATACTGAATCGCTACGATTTAAATATTTATCTATTGTTCCTTCATTAATATTTTTATCTATTCCAAATTGACCTCTTTCGCCTCCTGTTACTTCTGGATTTGGTAATTTAGTTAGTTTTTCATTTGAAAATGTTTTATTTATTATCATTCCAAGTAATAAGCCAACTAATAAACTTGCAACTACTGATATAATTATTTTTAAATTATTTTTCATGTTTCCTCCTCATGTATTAAATTTAACATATTATTATTTAAATTACTATAACTTTAAAGTTGAGTTCACTAAACGATAAGTTTAGTTTTAATTTATAGTATTGTATTATCATGTATATCTTAAATAACACTATTGCTAATTTATAAACTATTAGATATAATTTTATTAAGATATGGAGTTATAGATTATGGATTATAAAACTGAAAAAGCCTATAAAATATCTAGCTTTGTTTTACCTATAATATCATTTGCTATATTGTGCATAATGTTTTTAAATGAGGATTCTAGTTGGTTAATTGTAGCTTTTATTTTATCATTTATTATTTTTGTGCTTAGTTTTCCTAGTACATGGATGAGTAAAAAAATATACAATTTAGGAAATAAGTTTAATAATAAAATATTAAGAATTTGTTATTATCTTATAATTTTACCAATAATTGAATTCATATTGTTTTTTTTAACATATATAATCTTGTTGTTTTTAGGTGATAAATTTATAATATCACACACTACTGATATGGGTGAAGCATTAGGTCAGGGATTTACTATATTATTCTTTGTATTTGTTGCGACTGTTTGTATAATTCTACCCCACATTCAAGCATTGCTTGTTATTTTTATAAAAAGGTTTTTGAAAGATAAAAAATAAATTAATCTGGAGGTTTTAAAATGAATAATAAAACTAAAAACATATTATGTTTTGTATTACTATTAATAACTTTAATAATAATTAAGATTGTTTTACAAGATACTGAAATAATTGGTGACTTATTACCTGAATTATTTATTTTATTTATTATTAGTATATTAATGATGATAGTCCCTTTTATTTTTAGATTAATTACTAAGAAAAAAATTAAATATAAAAAAGGAAAACTTTTATGTTTTCTTAATAGTTTTGTAATATATATATTATTTTTAATACCTAATTTAATAACGATATTAAAAAGAAATGATAATTTAGAAGTTATGAGCATGGATCCAGTAGCATTTTCTAAATCATTGATAGTCGCATTCTTATTTATTGCTATAATATATTATTTTATAAGTATGTTTTTATTCGTTGATAATAAAAATAATTAGTTTAATTCTAATTATTTTTTATTTTTAGTTTTTTATTTATTTAATATCATGCTCCTATAATATCAATAATAAACTTTATTCTATGAAAAGTGCTTCTTAGACAAAACTTTTACTCCATTAAGAAGAATATAAAAAGATAATTAAGTTATTTTGATAATTTTTTATTGAGTTTTATGCAAAATAAAAACTTACAAACTTTAAATAGTCCGTAAGTTACATTCATATGGACCCTTAACTATACACGTATGCGAAACTAAGACTATAAGATTTGATTAAATCTCTCTGATAAATTCATTATATATAATATTAATAAATATTTCAATAGATGTATCGCAAATTTTGTAGTTTTATAGTATAATATTTAACAGTTATTACTTTTAGGGGGTGTATTATGACAGAGGAAGCTTTGGAAATTACAAAAGAAGTTGCGAAGGTTGTTGCGAAAGATGTTTATAATGATGGTGTTAAAGGTACATTAGTGCAAACTGGAGAAATAATTGAATCTGTAGTAGGTTTATTTAACAATGTTGTTTTCTATCCGGTAAAAAAGGCTAATGCACTCTTTAAGTATAAATTAGAAGATTTTAAAAATGAATTGGAACAAAAACTGAGTTCTATACCAGAAGAAAAATTAGTAGAACCAGATTTAATGATTGCAGGGCCAGCGCTTGAAGCATTAAAATATACTTATGACAAAGATGAACTAAGAAATATGTATTTGAACTTACTAACTTCATCAATGAATAAAGATATAAAAGATAAAGCACATCCTAGTTATGTTGAAATAATAAGACAATTAACACCATTGGATGCAAAAGTTTTTAAAAGATTACAAGATTTAGGACAAGTTGCTTGTGCACATGCAATATTAAAAATAGATAATAGTAATAGAGTTTATAGTAGTGCTTATCCAAATTATATAGTAATGGAGTTATTAGATTTAGGTGATGAATTTCAATTGTCTACATCTATTTCTAATCTAATAAGGTTAGGATTAATACATCACGAGGATAATAGTATTAATGGTTTTGACTATAATTGTTTTAAAACAGTAAATATTATAGTAAATAATAAAATACTACTTGATAATATGAATCGTGCTGAAGGTAATGGAATAACAACTAGTATTGATATTCAAGGTCAAGTAATTATGCAGAATGATTTTGGCAGAAGTTTTGCAGATACCTGTTTATAATATAAGGATGTGAAAAAAATGAAAAAATATTATGATAGTTTAAATGATGAAGTAAAAGAATATTTTAGTATTCTATCATCAGAATTTCCAGAATGGTTATTAGAATATATTGATACTCCTGAAATGGAAAGAATCAGTAAAATAAGTATGAGTTGTGGTACCGATTATTCTAAATGCTTTAATCTTAGATATTGGTATTCAAATTTAGATCATAGTGTTGGTGTTGCTTTAATTATTTGGCATTTTACACACGATAAGAAACAAACACTAGCAGGTCTATTCCACGATATTGCTACACCTGTATTCAAACATTGCATAGACTTTATGAATGGTGATTCAGAAACTCAAGAATCTACTGAAGAAAAAACTTCTGACATTATTAGAAATTCTTCAAAAATAATGAGCTTGCTAAAAAGAGATGGTATAAAGTTAGAAGAAGTAGATGACTATAAGATTTATCCTATTGCCGATAATGATACTCCAAAATTATCTGCTGATAGATTTGAATATACTTTTGCAAGTGGATTAACTTTTTTCAGAGTTTGGGAATTAGATAAAATTAGAAAAATGTATAACAATATTGTGGTAACTACAAATGAAGATGGTATACAAGAACTTGCTTTTAAAGATAAAGAAGTTTGCGAAGAATATATAGGTACAATTTCAAAATTATGGCCTGAATGGGTAAGCGACAAAGATAGAACTGTAATGCAATTTTTAGCAGATATGTGTAAGTCAATGAACAATGCTGGTTATTTAACAATAGAAGATTTATATACTCTTTCAGAGCAAGAGGTAATTGATAAAATTTTAACTTGCGAAGATAAATATTTATCAGATAGTTTCAAATTATTTCAAGAGGCTGATACAGTTTATAGTAGTTCAATACCTGCTGATGAAAAATATTGTGTTAATATAAAAGCTAAAACACGATATGTTGTACCATTGGTTCAAACTGATGATGGAGCTGTTAGAATAAATCAGATATCAGAAACTGCAGCCAATCAAATTACAGAGTATTTAAATTGCCCAAAAGGTGGATATTATACATATTTTGATTTTCAATTCGTACCTTACGAAGAGGTAGTTGCTAAAAAACTTATTAAGAAAGACAATGCTTAGATGGCATTGTCTTTATCATTTTCAATTGTCATATGTTTTTTTAGTGTAGTATTTTGTGATTTTAAATATTCAATTTTAATTCCGATTGCTCGTTCATCTTCAAAATATCCAAGATGATGAAATCTATTTTTCACTTTGGTTAAACATTCAATATTTTCTTCTAGTGCTTTGGCAATATTCTCTATAATATATTTTTCTTTTTTAGGTTTTTGTTCTTCTTTGACTTCTGGAATTTTAATTTCATATCCTATAATTAAATTTCTAATATATTCAGATTGAGATAAGTTTAATTTTGAAGAATCTCTTTTTAAAATAAATTTTTCATCATCACTTAAAAATACATTAACTTTATTATTTCTTATTCTCATAATTTGAAATCTCCTTTCTAAAATTTAAGGGTATGGGAATTCCCATATTGGAATTTGTGGCTATACAAATTCAGTGCTTGCTAGACACGATATGTGATTACGTACTCACACATTTTCAGTATAAATTAATTCATTTAATATGATTTCTTCAGCTGTATTTTTATAATTATTCATTAGTTTTACCCATTCAAGTTGTTTTATTTCTTTATTCTTTTCAGATAGTTTTTCATCTGATTTTTTATAACTTTCCATCAAGTTATTTAATAAATTTTCTGCATTTTTACTTACTGAAACAAGATGATTAGTAAGTTCATCATTCATTAAAAGTGTAGTGTAAAGTGCTTTTTTATGTTGTTTTAAATAATCAAATCTTAACATTCCATACTTATTAATTGTTCCTTTTTTATTATCATTTAAAGTTAAAATTGGTAATTTATAATCACCAATTTTTGTATATTTTAATTCCATTTTTAATCATTTCCTTTCTTATTTGGTTTGTTAGGATTATAAGTAACAATACCATATTTTGTTTCAATATCTTCTTTATTTATGATTGATTTTGTTTTAATTTCAGTAGGTGTTATAGGTAATATTCTTATAATTTTTTCATCTTTTTTAGGTGTGAATTCACCAATAATATTACCTGTATTTTCATCAATTTTTTCATAAAGTTGATACATTTTTGTTTCATAAAATTCATTTAATCTATCTAAATATTCTTGTACTTGTTCATTAGAAATATTAGGACTACCAATAATAAATTCTTCTTTACCATTTATCTCAACCGGTACTAATACATCTAATATTCCTTTATCTAAAAACTTCATTAAATTATTTATATAACTCTTTCTAAAATTGATTTTCTCTATATGAAGTTCATTATTTTTGTCTTTTATTAGAATAACCGATTAAATAAATTTAGATATAAATTCTTGTTTTTCATCTTTATTTTTGCTTTCCCAATTTGTTTTAACAACATCATTTAAAGTGTCTAATCTTATCATAGTTTCTCGTTCAATATCTCTATCTGCCATTAACTGCTGTGGTGTAAAAGTTATATTATTTAGATTTAAAAGTTCTGATTTCTTTTGCTCTAAAATTTCTAATTTTTCTTCGATTAGTTTATAATCTTCTGAAAAATCTTCCATCTCAACAATACCACTCATATATGCTTTTTTAATACGTTCTTTTTGTTTTTCTAACCCTCTAATCTCATTATCTATATCATCAGTTTTTGTTGGTTTATGGTCTGCTAAAATAGGTAAAAAATACTTTTTAACTGCCATATCATACTCAACTAAATCATAAATAAATTGCATTAAACATTCTTCAATTTTATCTTCACGATAATTTAAATGGCATTTCTCACAGTTATAATACATATACTTTTTCTTCTTACCACCAGAACCTTTACATTTCATTATTCTTCCACAAGTAGGGCATTTAATCTTTTGAAAGAATAAATAAACTCTATCTCTTGTGTAAGTTCTTTGATTAACTTCTTTTTGTCTTTGACATTCTTCCCACATAGCACGTGATATTATTGGTTCAACTACATTCATATAAATAACAGGCTCTTTGTTTTCTTTTTTAGCAATTCTTTTGTATTGCTCATAATCACCCATATAGATTTTGTTATCAATTATCTTTTGAATAGTCGTGTCTTTCCATTTCTTTGGATTTAATAATTTTTCTTCATTAAAGATGTTTGATATTTGCTGAAAACTTTTACCTTCTAAATACATTTTAAATATTCTTTCAATAACAGGTTTAGTTGTTTCATCTACAATAGTTTTTTTATTACCATCTTTCTTATATCCTAGCGGAGCAGGACCTGGTAAATGGCTGGACTTAATTGCTCCATTAAGTCCAAATTTAGTTCTTTCCGATACAATTTCAATTTCTAACTGTGATAATACAGTTAGCATTCTCACAAAAAATCTTCCATTAGCAGTAGAAGTATTAACATCATCTCTATCACAAACAAGATAGCAATTATATTTTTCTAACTCTAATATAAGTTCTTCTAAATCACGAACTGAACGAGTAACTCTATCTAGTTTATAGGCTACAATATAATTAATTTTTCCGTCTCTCATATCTTGTAGCATTTCTTGAAATGCCGGTCTATGTTCCATATCTTTTGCAGATATCCCTGCATCTTCATAAACCTTAAATACTTCATACTCTTTAAATGCACAGAGTTGTAATAACTTTTCTTTTTGTTCTCCTAAAGAAAATCCTTCTCGTGCCTGATCCTCTGTCGAAACACGAATATAAACTGCTGCAATCTTCCTTTCATTATTCATAATTTTTCCTCCTTTTCTTTTAATGAAAGGCACCAAAAAAGGTGTCACATAACAAGACACCTTATACTTTATATTGATTATTTACACGACAAAATAAACCAATATTATGGGAGTATATAAACTCTCAATTAATTAATGCCTTGCTATGTAGTCTGATAAATCAGCAATAGGGATTTTCTTCTTTAAATTCCCAATATAAAAATATTTTTGTTCATTGAAGAATAAATATAGTGTATCTCCAATAATTACTTTGTGTGGCTCTACATACGCTAGATTTGTATGTTCCACAATTCTTAGGTGACCCTCAATAATCTGGTAGGGTCTGTTATTAAATTTGCAAGACCAATTAATTTTGGTTTTGAGTTCATCACTCATATTGATTTTCTTTTTAATTATTTTAATCATATCACATCACACCTTTCTTTGCAATAACGTACAAAAAAAATCAATCTTTTCAGATTGATTTAATCATTAACGTCACATTGGTGCGACGATTTTACCTTATGGAGCAGGTGATGGGAATCGAACCCACGTTAGCAGCTTGGAAGGCTGAAGTTCTACCATTAAACTACACCTGCATTTTTTAGAAAGTATCTGCTTTCTTGAATTGCATAATTCATTATACTAGAAGAATTTCTACATGTCAACTATAAATAGTATTTTTTTATATTTTTTTGTTTTTTACCTTTTATTTAATTTAAAAAAGACTAATTTTAATTAGTCTTTAATGACAAATATTGTACTTTACTACAAATGATTGCTACACAATCATAACAATTAAGTTCTTCTAATTGTTCTTTTCTTCGTGATTCACTTTCTTCAAGTAATTCCTTGTATCTTTTAACAGCATTTTTATCTTTATTAGCAACAGCTATTTTAGCGTTATCTTTTATCATTTTTATTGTTTTCTCTGATGTTGATATTTCTTTTTTTAATTTTTTTGATTTATATTCTAATAATTTATTTAAATCAGAAAGTGCTGTTTGTGTTGATGTACTAAGTCTTTTCATAATACATTCGTGTATAAAGTTTATTGATTTATTTAATCTATATAATTCTGTTTTTATTTCATTTGAAAGATCATTATTATGTCTTTCTTCTAATTTTTTTAGAATTTGTTCTAATTTTAATCTCTTAACACATAATTGTACATACCTGTCTATCATTGATAATATCATAATATCCCCCGTGTGGAAGTATTATAAACTTTTATTAAAATTTGTCAAGATTAGTTAAGGATATTAAATAATTTTGAGTCTTTTATACTTGGATATACTCTAGTTATTTCATCCTTTAAATAAAATGCCTTTTTCTTTAAATTTGGGTATTTACTAAATATGTCTTCTGTTGAACAAAATGACTCAAATATTCTTGCTCTATCTTCATTAGCATATGTGTGTGAATATGCATCTATAAAATAAATATCTTTATTACTTGCGATTGTATATTTATCATTTTCTTCTTTTACATATGAATCATCATATTTATAATTTTTTGGATTAAATGAGTTCCACTTTTTAAATGGTTCACTTTTTATCTTGTTATTATAATATAATTCATACATATTATTTTCTATACTATGCATTAGTTCGTGACATATAGTTTTTTCATATTCATCACCATTTACATCTATTGCTATTATGTAATTATCATCCATCATTAATGAATAACCTATTGGATTTGATATTTGAGTTTTTGTATCACTAGGCCCTAATGATCCTGTTATATATATTTCAAGTCCGTTATTTTTATTTGTTTTAAATTTATCAAAGAATTCTTTATTAAAATTTTTTAATATATCATATGTTTTATATAATCTATCGTATGTTAATTCATCATCATAAGTTGGAAGAGCATAAAAGTCATTAAAATATCTAACACCTTTATCATAGATATACATATTTACATTAAAATCATCTTTTATTTTGGTAACTAATTCATAACTATCAATTTTATTTTTAGTGTTACTATAGCTAATCATATTTTCATTTATGTTTTCTTTTTTATAATCCCAAATATAAAGGTCATAGTTTTCTCCATTTGTCCCTACTATGTACATGTAATTACTTATTGACATTATTGGAACATAATATTCATCTTCAAAATTAACTTTAATTTTGTTAATTATTTTTTTTTTAACTAAATCATATGCTTTAAATTCTCTTGTATTATCGTTAAATGTTCCAAGTGTATTACCATCTTTTGTTATAGTTATAAAAGCAGTTTCATCTTTTGAATTCAAATAGTATTTTTCTTCAGTATCTTTTTTTATTGTTATTTTATTATCTCCGTAATTATATGATAAATATCCATCAAAAAATGGTTCAACATTTGAGTTATCTAAATAATCTATTTTTTTATTATCTACATTATATAGACAACTAATATTTAAATTATAATTATTAAAATAAAGATATGTATCATCTTTATATAAAATGTTATATGCTGTATCACACGATTTTAATACGGAATCATACAGTTTATCGTCTAAGTAAATATTATTATCTTTTGTTGTTAATACTTTATCATTATATTCTCCATATAAATTGTATTCCTCTTTATTTTTTACTAATTTATTTTTTAAATTAAAATCTTTATCAAATTTATGTACATTTAAGTTTACTCCTGATATTATTTTTATATATTTATCGTTTAGTGTTATTATAGGTTCTTGTATAACTGATGTTTTAAAAGATACTTCTTTTTCAGTTTTAGATGTTTCTAAATTTATCCTTTTTAAAATATATTCGTTTTCTTCTAAATCTTTATCATTTATTACTGAAATTAAAGTGTATAAATATTTATTTTCTTCTTTAATTGCTAAGATTTGCTCATAATCTTTAGTTACTTTAAATTTATATAGGTTATTTCCTATTAATGCATCATTTGATATTTTAATATCTTTATGATAAATAAAATGTATAAATATAGATATTGAAATTAATGTCACTATATGTAGAATTATTTTTAATATTCTATTCATGTTTCTCCTTAAAATTTAATAACCCTTGGTTCATCTTTATTATCATATGCACATATTTCAATGTTATGATTCTTAGATATTTGTTTTGAGAAATCTTTTGCTTTTGAGGTTTGAATATATAATTTATTTTCATAAATTCCGATTATCCGAAATGTTTTTACTTTTATATACGAAATCACTTATTTCATTTAGTTTTTTCTAAATCTTTTGTATCTTTTTCTTCTTCTACTTCTTCAAATCTATATTTTTGTTTTATATCTGGATATTTTTTATGATCAACTTCACTGTTAAACATATCATAAGGTCTTGCCCATACTAAATTATCTCCATATAATGCTTTGTATATTACAATCTTTTTAGGATCATCATCATTATTAGTTTCTGAATCTAATGCTATAGCTATTACTTCATACATTTTATTTTTAAAATGTCTATATTTTTTGCCTATTTTAATTTCTCTCATATTATCCTCTTAAATTACCTCTAATATTTTTTGTATTATAAATAGTATTAATAAATAAATTATTATTCCTGCTGGAATTGAAATTATTATGTTTTTCTTATCACTTAGTTTAGCTTTCTTCAATAAAAGATTTATTCCATTTATTACTAATATCATAAATCCATATAATATATTTATTATAGCTAAAATCATGTATTCGATTTTGTAAAGAAAACATCCAAAACCTATATTACTACAAGGCCTTATGTTTACACTTAATTTTGTAAATATAAATCCAAGTATTCCTGATAAAAGTCCCCATATAATTGTAATTAATATATCTTTAAATACTACCTTTTTATCATATTTTTTATCATATTTTTTTACGTAATAAAATATAAATGATACTAAAAGTATTAAAAAATAAATATAATATCCAACTGAATCAGTTAAAAAGGTATTATCTACGAAAAATATTAGATTCATTAATATATTTATAATTATTACATAAGTAGTTAATTTCTTATAATTCATAGTTTCACCTACTTTATATTGTTTGTAAAAGATTCTGCGACGTCTTCTACTATTTCATCAAAAGTTTTATCTTTAATACTCTTGTCATCTCTTGTTGTCTTTTTTACAATATCCTTTACAATACTACTATCCTCTTTGGTTTCTGTTTGATAAGAAAGTCCTGTCCCTGGTAAACTTATTGTTTTTCTATTTTTGCCTTTAGCAGTTTTTCCAATTCTAAAACCTTTAAATCCAAAACTATAACCTATTCCAGATTTACTTAAATTTAATTTAAAACCTTTTCCTAAGTTTAAACTTTTTCTAAATCTTAATCCCATATTTTCACCCACTTTATACTAAAATTATATCATAGTTTTCAAAATAAAAACCTCTTTTTATAGAGGTTAACAGATTATTTTTTATTTTTTAATAAATCTCTTATTTCTTCTAGAAGAATTACTTCTTCTGATTTTTTTGGTTCTTCTTTCTTTTCTTCTTCTTTTGCTTTATGTAAGAATTTATTTATTACTTTTACTAATATAAATATACAGAATGCTATAATTAAGAAATTAATAATATTTTGAATAAATGAACCATAGTTAATAGATGCATCTTTTACTTTTAATGATAAACCTGTAAAGTCATATCCTCCAATAATAATACCTACTAATGGCATTATTATATCATTTACTAGTGATGATACAATAGTACTAAAAGCGCCACCGATTACAACACCAACAGCTAGGTCAATTACATTTCCTCTTTTAATAAAAGTTTTAAATTCTTCAAAAAGTCCTTTTGATTTTTTTTCTAAAGCTTTGATATTTTCTTTAGAATTATTAATTTTATCTTTCATACTACCACTTCCGAAATTATTATAGCAAAATATTTGTCAACCTAAAAGTTTTTTTAGAAAAATAATAGTGAAGTTCCAATAATTATAATAATAATTCCTGTAATTTGTTTTTTACTAACTTTTTCTTTTAAGAAAATTATTGATATTAATATCGATACTACTAAACTTAACTTCTCAATTGGAAATACTATGCTTGCTTCTCCTAATGCTAAAGCTTTGAAATAAAAAATCCAAGATAATGATGTCGACAGCCCAGACAATATAATAAATAGCCAACTTCTTTTTTTTATATCTTTTATATATTTATATTTCTTTTTAAATAAAGTAATTGTTGTTAGTATTATTAGGACTACAAGTGTTCTTAAAAATGTTATAAGTGTTGTATTAGTATTTTCTATACCTATTTTACTTAATATTGTTGTTGTACTCGTGAAAACTGCTGTTAGGATTGCATAAAGTATCCACCTATTATCTTTTGAATCTTTTGATTCTTTTTTTATAGTTAAAAATGTGCCTAATAATATTAATACTATTGATATTATTTTTATATTTGTAATTTTTTCATTTAAAAATAAAGATGATAATATTAATGTTAATACTATGCTAGTTTTATCAACTGGTGTTACTTTACTAACTGTTCCAAGATCTAAAGCTTTAAAATAACAAATCCATAATAAAGTATTTGAGATACCTGATAATATTAAGAATAATAACGTTTTTTTATCTAGTAAAAATATATCATTTATATTTTCTTTAAATATAACAATTAATAATATAAATATAGAGATTACTATAGTTCTTAGAAATGTTGCTAATATTGAATCAGTATTTTTAATTCCTGTTTTAGCAAACACTGATGTTAATCCTGAAAATACTGAAGCTAATAAAGCGTATATTATATACATATTATATCTCCTAATATTATTATGGCTTATTATTGATTTTTCATTCTCTTTATGGTATAATCTTGATGTTTTTTAAGGGGGATTTATGTTTGGAGAAGATATAATTTTAGGATATAAAGAGTCTAGTGTTGATAGCAAAGGTAGAATTATACTACCTAAATTTACTGGAGCTGAAGTTGGAGAAAAGATTGCTATAATTGATAATGGGCCTAAGTCATTAAAATTATATGCTGTTTTAAATATGAAAAAAATGATTGATTCATTAAATAAAAAATGTAGTCCTGATGAGTTAGAAAAATTACAGTCTTTAAATGATAGATTACAATTGTTATATTATTCTTATCTTGCTACTAGTAATGTAGATAGACAAAGAAGAATTAACATTCCTGATCAAATAATTAGAAGTCATGGATTTACTGATAGTGTAATTATGCAAGGTTGTGGCACAAACTTAACATTATATAGTGATAAAGAAACTTATGAAAGTTATGTTAGAAAATTAAAATCAGCTAAATAGCTGTTTTTTTTGTTATAATTATAGTGGTGATGATATGACAAATATAAATTTATTTAAACATAATAGTATTAAATTATTAGGTAATATTAATATATATATAGATCCATATGAAATAGATGATAAATATAATGATGCTGATATTATCTTTATTACACATAATCATTATGATCATTTTTCTATTAAAGATATTTTGAAAATAAAAAATGAAAATACTATTATTGTTAGTACTAAAGATACTTATGATGAGCTAATTAAATATTTTGATAGTAATAAAATTATAATTGCTAGTCCTAATAATAGCTATGAAGTTCTTGGTATAAAGTTTTATACAGTTAGAGCATACAATGTCAATAAAAGTTTTCATCCTATAGATAATGATTGGGTTGGATACATTATAAATATTGATAATACCAAATATTATATTATGGGAGATACTGATATTAATGATGATGTGTTAAAAGTTAAATGTGATGTGTTATTTATACCTATCGGTGGAACATACACTATGAATTATAAAGAAGCTGCAAGTTACACGAATACTATCAACCCTAAGATAGTTATTCCTACTCACTATGGCTTAATTGTTGGAGATGCTAAGTTAGGTCAAGAATTTAAATCACTTATAAATGATAACATATCTTGTGAAATATATATAAAATAAAAGAATGAAAATTCATTCTTAAAATCTTTTAGCAAATTCAACTTCTAGTATATCTAGAAGTTTTTTATCACTTACTGTTTTAACAACAGTGTTCAAGTCTTCCATAAATTCTTCTACTATTTGTATTTCTTCACCTGTTAGTTCTACTAGATACATATACTTTTTACCTTTGTATTCTAGTTCATCAACTACAGCAAATTCTTTATCATTTAATATTAAAGTCTTAACTTCTTCTTCCATTATTAACTCCTTATTTGTTCCATTTCTTGATTATGCTCATGTTCTTCAACTATTTCTGTAAATCTAGGATCACTTCTTAAAATGTCATTAACCGACTCCTCTATTTCCTTATTTTTACTACATGTTGTGCAATCAGGATCAGAACATCTTTTTGCAATTGGACTACTATCTAAAATAAATTCTAATAGTTTATCAGGATATGCAATACAACAGCATCCTTGACTATCTATAAGAGTGCATATATTTTCTCCATCTTTATAGTCTGGATGTGCACTTTTATACTCACTATACGCTGTTGCTGCTGCTTTCTTATAAGATTTTTCTTCTTTAAAATCTGCTATTTCACCAGCAAAAATATAACTTAATACTCCTGTTCCAATTGTACCCAGCGCTAAACCTATTAAAACGGCTCTTTTTAATGCTTTTTTAGCATTATCTAACAGTTTATTGATATTTATTCTTTTTTGACTTCCAGTTTTAGGATTTACTTCATAGTACTCTTTTTTATTTAGTTCTGTTTTTAATCTATTAGTAATCATAAATTTCACTACTTTCTACATAAATAATAACATTCTAGTTGATAAAATGCAATAAACAATGTAACTATAGTGTTAAGTAAAATGTAATGTGGAATGTTTGTGGATGTAAACTAATTAATAATATTTTTTAATATGTTATAATATTATTTAGAGGAAGTGAGAAAATGTTTAAATTTGAAAGTGATTCTAGAAAAGTACAAAAAGGACAAACTTTTATCGCTTTAAAAGGTTTAACTGTAGATGGTCATGATTTTATAGAAAGTGCTATTAAAAATGGAGCATCTAAAATTATTTGTGAAAAGGATATAGATTTTGATATTCCTTATGAAAAAGTAGAAGATACTGATAAATATTTAAGAGAAATTCTTCATAGAGAATATGGTGAAAAATTAAATGAAATGAAACTTATAGGTGTTACTGGAACTAATGGTAAAACTACTAGTTGTTATTTAACATATCAAATGTTACTTAATATGGGAATAGATGCTGCTTATATTGGAACTATTGGTTATTATCATAAAGATGAACATATTGAACTTAATAATACTACTCCAGATATATTAACTGTTTATAAACTTCTTATGAATGCATATGAAAGTGGAGCTAAAACAGTAGTAATGGAAGTAAGTAGTCAAGCTTTATCTTATGATAGACTTACTAATATAAATTACTCAATTATTGGATTTACTAACCTTACTGAAGATCATTTAGATTATCATAAAACAATGGAGAATTATTTAAATGCTAAATTATTAATACTTAATCATTTGACAAAAGATGCTGTTATTATTGTAAACTCTGATGATGAATCAAGTATTTATTTTAAAAAAGAAGGTCATAAAAGAGTTTCTTTTGGATTTGATGGAGATTATAAAATTATTAATTTTGAAACTCACCCAAGTGAAACAAATCTTACATTTAGCTTTGAAGGAAAAACTTATGATGTGTTAGTACCACTTACTAGTAAATTTAATGTATACAATTATTTAACTGTTGTATCTATTCTTAATCAATATGGCTTTAGTATGGATGAAATTGTTAGTAAAACTAATATGATAAAAGCTCCTAAAGGAAGATGTGAAGCATATAAAGTTAATGGTGGAGTTGCTGTTATTGATTATGCGCATACACCAGATGCTGTTGAAAAAGTTATTACTGCGTATAATGAACTTAAAAAGAATCGTGTTATTACATTAGTTGGTTGTGGTGGAGATAGAGATCCTAAGAAAAGACCAATTATGGGAGAAATAGCTTCTAGATTATCTGATTATGTAATATTCACAAGTGATAATCCTAGAACTGAAGATCCACAGGCTATTATGAATGATATATTAGAAGGTGTTAAAAAAGATAACTATGAAGTTATCCTAGATAGAAGACAAGCTATTAAACATGGTATAGATATAATGGAAAAAGATGATATTTTATTAATACTTGGTAAAGGACATGAGGATTATCAAATAATTGGTAAAGAAAAAATACATTTAGATGATGTAGAAGAAGTATTAAATTATAAATCAAATTAATTCTTTTATAGCATTTAGTCTTAAAATTCGGTTTTGAATGGTTGAAGGAGAATGTGCATAAGCATCAGCATATTGAACCTTCAATCTTTTTATTTCTAATTCTCTATTTTTGATAGTATTAGTATCTATTGGAGTATCATGATTTTCTATAACATATAGAATTTCTTCTTTTGGTTCTATATTTAATCTTGTTAATATTCCTTCTGATATTTCTCTTGATTTTTTTGCATGACCTTTAAAATGTCTTACTCCGTCTTCACCATCTTGATAACTAAATGGTTTACCTATATCATGAAGTAATACTATAAGTCTAAGTTCAAAATTCGGTTCTATATGTTTTAATGCTTTTATTGTATGATTCCATACATCTAATGAATGATGAGGATGTTTTTGATCAAAACCTACTTCATATTTAAGCTCCGGTATTAAACTAAATATATAGTCTTCATTATATCTTATTTCTTCTTCAATATTATCACTTGTTAATATACTTTCTAAATCCATATATACTCTCTTATATAACTCAATAATACCATATTTTATACTATAAAAAAAAGATGCATTAAATATTTGATTCATACTTAATGTATCTCTATATAATAGAAATTGTTTTATTTAATTGTGAGTTGAAGCTACTTATTTTTTTACCTACCTATCTATCATTCCTCCTTCTTACATATTTAATTTTACATATGAATTGTTATAGAATTGTGAAAATATAGTATTATTTATGTAAAATATTATTTACTTGTAAAATGTTGGTACTTATCACTTCCTTTCTAAATATTATTTTAATAATAAATTATTATAGTTTAGTGAAAAAATACTAATTTTTATGTGAATGTGTTATACTTAATATAAGTTAGGGAATAATATGAATTATATAAGGAGTAATATGATAGAAGAAATAATTAAAGCAGATGATAGTTTTTCAGAAAGTACTTTTTTAAGTAATGTTGATCA
The DNA here is from genome assembly GCA_004552445.1 of Mollicutes bacterium. Taxonomy (GTDB): domain Bacteria; phylum Bacillota_I; class Bacilli_A; order RF39; family UBA660; genus CAG-1000. The sequence continues at coordinate 52,085 of SFOJ01000002.1, read as the reverse complement.
TATATTTATTATGATACTTAATTCTATACAAAATAATAATATGGAAGATGTTAGACATTATTTAGCTAATGATGTATATGTAAACTTTAATAATATGATTAATGAATATAAAAATAAAAATATAAGAAGATGTTTTGATGAAATGAATGTTAAAAGTAGTAAAATAGTTGGTAATATGATTACTGATAATTTTATAACTATTGAAGTTGAATTAGTGTCTAGATATATGGATTATTTTACTGATATGGATTATAACTATATAAGTGGTATTAATGATAAGAGAATAGAAAAAATACATAAGATAACTCTTTCCAAGAGAAGACATACTAAACATTTAGAAGAAGCAAGACGTTGTACATATTGTGGTAATATACTTGATATTAATAATAGTGGACTTTGTAAGTTTTGCAGAAAGCCATTTAATATGGAAGAATATGGTTATTTAGTTACATATATTGATGAAATATAAAATATGTTTTTAATCATATTTTTTTATGTTATACTTATACTGGTGAAAGTATGAAAAGTAAGAAGTTAAAGCTATTTATTATATTTATAATATTACTATTTTTTATATCTAGTAGTTATATAGTGCTTGCTGATACTGGATTTGATATTGATTATGATTTAGGCGGTGGAGGCTTTGATTTGGGCGGTGGAGGCTTTGATTTCGATGGCGGATATAATTTCGGTTCTAAATCAAATATAAGTACTCCTTTAGCATTAATTATATTTATTTGTATGATTGTTGCTGTTATAGTTGAATATATAAGAAGAAGGATTACTGATAAAGATATTAATTCTGAGAAATTAGTTATTACTCACAGTAAACTAAATAATATAAGTAATATATGGCTTGATAATATAGAAACTAAAATACCTAATCTAGATAAAGATAAATTTGTTTCGACGATTTGTGAGATGTATGTTAAACTTCAAGAAGCATGGGTTAATTTTGACTATGAAACTATTAGAAGTTTAACAACTGACGATTTATACAATTCTTACAAGAGTATGCTTGAAACATTAAAAAGAAAGAAACAAAGAAATATAATAGATGATATTACTATATATGGATGTACCTTTAAAAATTTTAAAGAAGAAAATGGCAAATATAGTTTAGATGTTGTTCTTGACTTAGCTATGAGAGATTATATTGTTAATAATAATTCAATTATTATTGCTAGAGGTATGGATGTTAGATTAGATGTAACCACTATTCTTACCATTGTTAGTACTCTTAAAAGTGAAACTACTAATTGCCCAGTATGTGGTGCTACAATAAAGAAGAATAATCAAAGTGATATATGTGAATTTTGTCATAATACTATAGTTAAAGATAATTATGGTTGGTTAATATCAAAAAAAGTAGTAACTAAACAAAAAGTTATTGGTGACTAGAAAACATATTAAAACGTAAGAGTTAATCTTACGTTTTTTTACCATTTCCAATTTTTAATTTCTGGCATGTCTTCACCATATTCATGGATATATTCTTTATGTTCTATTAATTTGTTTTTGCACCATTCAGTAAGTGCAGTTCTTCTATCCCCAAGTTCTGGTAAATATTTAAGTGCATCCATTACTAAATTAAATCTATCTAATTTATTTTGTACTTTCATATCAAATGTTGTTGTAATAGTACCCTCTTCTATATAACCATGTACATGCATATTTTTATTATCTCTTTTGTATGCTAATTGATGAATTAAATTTGGATATCCATGGAATGCAAATATAATTGGTTTGTCTTTTGTAAATATGCTATTATATTCATCATTATCAAGTCCATGTGGATGATTTTCAGGACTTTCAAGTTTCATTAAATCAACTACATTAACTACTCTAATTTTTAATTCTGGAAATTTTTCTCTTAATATTTTAGTAGCGGCTAGTACTTCAATTGTTGGTGTTTCACCGGCGCATGCCATTACAAGGTCAGGTTCTTTTCCTTCATCATTACTTGCAAATTTCCATATTCCAAGTCCTTTAGTACAATGTTTAATTGCTTCATCCATAGTTAACCATTGTGGTCTTGGATGTTTTGATGCAACTATTACATTTATATAGTTTTTACTTCTAATGCAATGATCGAAGCATGATATTAAAGTATTAGTATCTGGAGGTAAATATATTCTTACTATATCTGCTTTCTTAGTAACAATATGATTTAAGAATCCTGGATCTTGGTGAGTAAATCCATTATGGTCTTGTTGCCATACGTATGATGATAAAATATAATTTAATGAAGCTATATCTCTTCTCCATGGAAGATCTTTTGTTACTTTTAGCCATTTAGCATGTTGACTTGCCATTGAATCAACTATTCTTATAAATGCTTCATAACTATGCATAAATCCATGTCTTCCCGTTAACAAGTAACCTTCTAACATACCCTCACATAGATGTTCAGAAAGAACTGAATCAATTACTCTACCATATGGATTTATAAATTCATCATAATCATATCTTATACCATTCCATTGCCTATTTGTTACTTCAAAAATATGGTTTAGTCTATTAGAAAGTGCTTCATCTGGGCCAAATATTCTAAAGTTCTTTTTAGATTCATTTAATCTAATAATGTCTCTAATAAAGTATCCTAATTCCATCATATCTTGAGCTATTACTTCACCAGGTTTTTTTATATCTAAAGCGTATCCTCTAAAGTCTGGGATGTTTAATTCTTCAAGAAGTTTTCCACCATTAGTATGTGGATTCATTCCCATTCTATAATCTCCAGTTGGAGCTAATGCTTTTAATTCTTTTTTAAGAGTGCCATTTTTATCAAATAGTTCTTCAGGTTTATAACTTTTCATCCAAGCTTCTAATATTTCTACATTTTCTGGATGTTCTTTATTTACTATTACTGGGACTTGATGTGCTCTAAATGTTCCTTCTATTTGCTTTCCATCAAGTAATTTAGGTCCTCCCCACCCTTTTGGTGTTTTAAGTATTATCATTGGGAAAGTTGCTCTTTTATTAAGTCTTGTTTTATCTTTAATAATATTTATATCTTTGATACATCTATCTAGTGTCTTTGCCATGCATTCATGCATTTTAGCAGTAGTATTTGCTTCTACTATATATGGATCCCATCCACATCCTTCAAAGAATTTAATTAATTCTTCTTCTGGCATTCTTGCAAATATTGTTGGATTTGCAATTTTATATCCATTTAGATGAAGTATTGGCAAAACTATACCATCTGTAAGTGGATTTAATATTTTATTTAAATGCCATGATGCGGCTAAAGGACCTGTTTCTGCTTCCCCATCTCCTACTACACATGCTGCAATAAGATCTGGATTATCAAGAACTGCTCCAAAAGCATGTGAAAGACTATAGCCAAGTTCTCCACCTTCATTTATACTTCCTGGAGTTTCTGGTGCAACGTGTGAACTAATACCTCCTGGAAAACTAAATTGTTTAAATAGTTTTTTCATACCGGCTTCATCTTCTGTAATATTAGGATAAATCTCAGTATAACTTCCCTCCAAATATGTATTAGCAACCATTGCTTGTCCACCATGACCTGGACCAGATATATAAATCATGTCTAATTTGTTCTTCTTAATGATTCTATTTAGATGAACATATATAAAATTTTGTCCTGGTGCTGTTCCCCAGTGTCCAACTACATTTGGCTTAATGTGTTCAAGTGTTAATTTTTCCCTTAAAAGAGGATTATCTTTTAAATATAGTTGACCAACTGATAAATAGTTTGCTGCTCTATAATATGCATCTATTCTTTTTAATTCTATATCACTTAGTGTCTTCATTGACCCCTCCTATTATATTATTAATTTTACTATATTTTTAATTAAAAAAAAAGAGTTCTATAAAACTCTTTCACATAAATCTTCATACTTATTTCCATGTGGTGTGATTACTATTTGTCTAGTATTCTCATCTATCATTTTAAATTTAATATCTAATCTATTCTTAGGTAAGATATCTTCTATTAAATCAGCCCATTCTATTATGCATACACCACGTTTAGTGAAGTATTCTTCTATTCCTAAATCTTGTTTGATGTCACTAAGACGATAAACATCCATATGGAACATTTTCATTTCCCCACCATCATATTCTTTAATAATATTAAAAGTTGGAGATGTAATGTTGTCATTAATGCCTAATGCTTTTGCGAATGCTTTAGCAAATACTGTTTTACCACTTCCTAAATCTCCAATAAGGCATATAACCATATTAGGAAACTTTTCGGATTCAATATTTTGAGCTAATTCGATCGTATCATCTTCTGAATAAGTTGTTATTTTATATTGCATTTATATCACCATATTCATTGTATCATTATTAGAAAAATATATACAAGTTTTTTTGTATATTTTACATTTTTTTGAGTAACTAGTCTATACGATAGTTTTTTTAATTACATACAATAGTCTAGGAGGATTGAAAAATGTTATATGATGAAAATAATAATTACTTCGATATAGTATCTAATGAACTTGAATATGAATACGACATAAATAAATATGTTGATAAAAGTAAATATAATGATATAGATATTAATATCGACAGTATTAATTTTAATAGAGATGAATCTTTGTATTCACCTATGGAGGGATTTAATAAAGGGAATATGTTTAGTGATATGTACTCTAGATATAAAAATCATGTTTATAAATTAAAAGTCACAAATGATAGAGATATGTTACTTTATAAAATACAAATGTATAATTTTGCTATGAAAGACATGAATTTGTATTTAGATATTCATCCTACTGATAAGAAAATGTTAAATAATTTTCAAGAATATAAGAAAATGTATAATGAACTTAAGAATAAATATGAGAATGTTTATGGTCCATTATGTGTAAAAGATGTTGTTAGTAGTGATAAATGGACTTGGATAGATAATCCTTGGCCTTGGGATAAGGGAGGTAAGTAATATGTTTAAATATGAAAAAACTTTAGAGTATCCAGTTAATGTTAGAAAAAAAGATATTAAAATGGCAAAACAACTTATTACACAAGTTGGTGGAAGTGATGGTGAACTTGGGGCATCATTAAGATATTTAATGCAGAGATTCACAATGCCTGATGATAAAGGTAAAGCTCTACTTTCTGATATAGGTACTGAGGAACTTGGCCACGTTGAGATGATATGTACGATGGTTAGCCAGTTACTTAAAGATGCTTCTATTGAAGAATTAAAAAAGAACGGTTTAGAAGGATGGTATACTTCACATAAAAAAGGATTATTTCCATTTAATCAAGATGGTATTCCATTCACAACTGCTTATATAGCATCAACAGGAGATCCAATTGTAGATTTACAAGAAGATATGGCAGCTGAAGAAAAAGCACGAGCAACTTATGAAAACTTAATGGATTTAACTGATGATGAGAGTTTACTTGCCCCACTTAGTTTCTTAAGACAAAGAGAAATAGTACACTTCAATAGATTTAAAGAATTACATGACTATTATAAAAAGAAAGGATATTAACAATTAATATCCTTTTTATTAAATATATAAATTCCAATTATTAGAAAAAATATAGAATAAATAAAATTTATAATAATTGATTTTTTTAATGATAAATTTACACCTAATATTGTATTAACATAGTTTAATTTGTTTAAAATATTTAAATCAATATATGGTAAAAATGTAAATTCAAGAAAATTAAAATCTACAAGAAGTAGTAGTTCAAATACTGAAAAACCAAATGTTAATAACATTATTACTATTCCTGAAGTGAGTGGTGATGATTTTATAATTGTTGATAACATTATAATAATTATTGAAATTAATATTAATGAATGTGAATAACTAAAGTATTTTATAGTAAAGTTTACATTTATATCATGCGTAAATAGTATGTAAATTGTCAAATTATGTATTAAAATAGAAATTATTGTTAATAAAATTGTTAATAATTTCGATATATATATTTTGGTTCTGTTTATCGGTTTTACTAGGTAAATTCTAAATGTACCATTGTTATATTCATTTGACATAATACCGCAAAATAAGATTGACACACCTACTCCTATAAATGGTATTAATGATAATAAAAATTCTTCAGTGATAACTCTTTTGTTTACATAATAGTAAGTTATAATAATTAATAAAAAAATTAAATGAATTAATATAAATTTTAGTTTTCCAAGTTTTAAAAATTCATTTTTAATTAGTTTTGTCATTATACTTTCCTATCATTTTAAAGAAGTCTTTTTCTAAATTATTTGTTGTTTCACTTATTCTATATACATTTATATCATTTAAAACTAATTCTTTATTAATCAAACTGATAGTATCATCTGATTCATATACTTCTAAGTTCTCATTTATACAATAATCTTTTATAATAAGTCTTGCTTTTGAAAAATCATCTACTTCAAAAAATACATTTTTCTTATTATCATTTTGTTTAATTTTTATACTATCTATTTTACCATCGTTTATAAATATAATTTTATTACATAACTCTTCTATATCATTAAGCATATGTGAGGATATTATTATAGTTGTATCTTTTAATTCTTTTAACATTTTCATTATTTTTTTTATACCTTCTCTATCAAGACCATTAGTTGGCTCATCTAAGATTAAGATTTTAGGTTTATTTATTAAAGAAGATGCTATTCCTAATCTTTCTTTCATACCTAGTGAATAAGTTTTGAATTTCTTTCCTAAATATTTTTCCATTTCAACTATTCTTACTATTTCTTCTACAGTTCCTTCATCTATACCTTTGAACATTGATTTAAATAATTCTAAATTCTTTTTACCTGTTAAGTTGCTATACATATCTGGATTTTCAATTAATGTACCTACAATTGACATTGCTTTTTCGTAATCAGTTTTTAAATTATAATTATAATAATATATTTCTCCTTCATCATAGCTATATAATCCAGTCATTATCTTTAATAATGTAGACTTACCTGCTCCATTTTTGCCAACTAGTCCGACTATTTCTCCTTCATAGATATCAAAGTTAATATTATCCAATATTTTTTTCTTATTAATTGTTTTACTTATATTTCTTACTTTTATAACTCTTTTCATATTTCTTCCTTTCTTGATGGTTATAATACAAAATGAATTAAATGTATGCAAATTAATAAAATTCTTTTTTTAATAAGTTATTAATAATAAAAAAAAGAAAATTCTTTAGTGATAATAGTTATTCACTATTGAATTCTCTACGTATTATATAATTATATATGTTTTTTTATTATTTTACATATCATTTAAATCTACATTTTCTTCAGCAAGTATATCTTTAAATAATTCTTTGAATCTTGCAATTTCTTTTACTTTAGCATCTTCATATACTACTTTAGTTCTACATATTGCTTTGTAAAAATGTTTCATTGTTACTACTGGGCTATTTTCGTATGAAGCTAAAGAGAATGCACTCATTACGATTGTTAATGCTACATCAGGGTATCTATTACCTATTTCATAGATTCTTTTGTATTCGTCTGTCATTTGAACTATAAATCTAAATATTTTTTCTTTTAGGTAGTCAGTATATTCTAGTTTTACACCAGTTCTTTTTTCATATTTAGGATATGTTCCAAGTAATATTTTTGTACATTGATCTTCGTCTGGTTCTGCTACATCGACTTTAAGGAAACGTCTTAAGAATGCTCTATCTCTTAAAATATATGCTTCATATTCTTCATATGTAGTTGCACCAATCATCTTGATATCACCACGGTCTAGACCTGGCTTTAACATATTAGCAAAGTCTATGCTCATATTAGTAGTATTTCTATTTACTAGAAGGTGTACTTCGTCTATGAATAATATAATATTCTTTTTAGTTTTTAATTCATCTACTAATAATTGAAGTCTATTTTCGGATTGTCCTTCACCTACTTTTGTTTCACCAAGTAAACTTGAAATATTAACTTTAATTAATTCATATGGTTTTAATGCGTTTGGTATCATACCATTTTTCATTCTATATCCAATACCTTCTACAATCGCAGTTTTACCTACACCAGCTTTACCTACTAAAAGAGCACTTTTTTCTGGTGTTAAAAGTATAACTATTGCTTGTTCTATTTCGCTATCTCTTCCAATAGCTGGATTTGTTACATATTCTTTTCTACTTAAATTCTCACCATACATTTCTAAGATACTAATATTATTAGGATTACTTGGATTAGTTTTTTGTGCTTCTACATTATTAGAATCAGCATTAGTATTTTGATTAATATTACTTAAATCTATCATTTCTATATTATTATTCATACTTTTCCCTCTTAATTCATATTAATTTTATCAATTTTTATAATAAAAGTCCATATTTTTGTTGACAAATATAAAAGGATAATCTATAATTATTTATGCAAGTGCCTGATTAGCTCAGTCGGTAGAGCGCACGGCTGTTAACCGTTAGGTCGCAGGTCCGAGTCCTGCATCAGGCGCCAGTTGAATATTAACTCTAGATTTTCTAGAGTTTTTTCTTTTGTTAAATTCTTTGAAATAAATTTAAAATAAATAAAAATAATATTCCAGTTACAAGAGGTATAAAAAAACTATATATCATCCACTTAGTACCTACTTCATTTTTTATGGTGGCAAGTGTTGTTCCACATGGAAAATGCATTATAGAAAATAATATAGTAGAAAGTGCCGTCATATAAGTCCAATTATTATTAATAAGTACATCTTTTATTGATAAATAATTTGAAATCATTGGTACATTTTTATCTCCTAGATATCCCATTATTATTATTGGTAAAACTATTTCATTAGCTGGAAGAGCTAAAAAGAATGATAAAAGTATTACACCATCTAATCCTAATAGCTTACCAAATGGATTTAAAAAGTCACTAGCAATTTTAAATAATGATAAGTTTCCTATAGTAGTATTTGTCATACAATAAATAATAATACCGCATGGTATAGAGACTAACACTGCTTTTTTTAATATGGACAATGATTTATAAATTAAACTATTCTTTAAAACTTTTTTGAATTTTACTTTTTTATAATCAGGAAGTTCTAATATAAAGAATCCATTATATCCTTTTAATATGGTTTTAGATAGAATAAATGATGTTAATAAAGATATTAAAACTGCTAGAATAACAAATAATGTTAAATATAATGATACTTGTAATTTATTATTTGAATTTGTAAAGAACATTGTTATTAATGCGATTATCATTGGAAATCTTCCATTACATGGTATGAATGAATTTGTTAATATTGCAATTAATTTATCTCTTTTACTATCAATTATTCTACTTCCAACGACTGCACAAGCATTACATCCAAATCCTGAGCATATTGTTAATGCTTGTTTTCCATGACAACCTGAACACTTAAAAGCTTTATCAAAATTGAATGCCAATCTAGGTAATATTCCACTTTCTTCAGCATAAGTAAATAAGAAAAAGAATATTACTAGTGGTGGAAACATAACAGATACAATGAAACTTACTACTCTATAAATTCCATAAATAATTGGTTCATATATATATGATGGTATCTTCAATACATTTACTAGATTAGTTAAAAATATTTCAAACTTATTAAAAATTAAACTCAGTAGTTCACTTGGATAGTTAGCTAGTACTATAGTTATAAAAAATATGCCAAACATTATCATAAACATTATTGGTAAAGCATATATTTTTTTAGAAAATATTTTATCAATATTGCCTATTTCTTTTTCTTTAGATGTCTCTACTACTTCATTAAATATATTTTTTGATATATCGTTTAATAAATTAGATACACTATCTGATATTTCTTCAGAGTTTACATTCATTAAATAACTTTGTATTTTTTTATCAATTATATCTATTTTATATCTAGACTTAATTGAATTTACAAGTGTTTTATCTTTTTCTAAAAGTTTCAATGCAATAAACCTACTCTTAAATTGATTAGTTAGATTTTCAAATATGTCAGATATATTCTTTTCTATATAATAGTCATAAACATAATTATAATTGCTTATACTTTGTTCATCTAAAGATTTTATAAGTTCTTTAATACCAATATTTTTAGATGCAGAGCATTTTATTACTTTTATACCTAGTATTTCACTTAACTTTTTATCATTAACTTTTATACCTTTTTGATCAAGTTCATCAATCATATTTAAACATAATATTATATTTTTATTAATTTCTAATATTTGAAGTAATAAATGTAAATTCTTTTCTATGTTTGATGAATCCATTACATATATTATTTTTTCATATTGTTCGAATAGAAGTGTATCTTTAGCAACTATTTCTTCATCGCTAAGACTAGATAATGAATAAATACCTGGTAAATCAATTAAAGTATAATTAGTGTTAATTATATTTTTTCTAGCTAATTTAACTGTTTTTCCTGTCCAATTTCCTGTATGTTCATGTGAATGAGTTAAAATATTAAAAATAGAAGATTTTCCTACATTAGGATTTCCAACTAAAAGAATATTTTTATTCATAGTGTACCTCTATATTAACTGCATCTTCATTTCTTAAAGCAAGAAATGTATTTTTAATTTTATAACATTTTGGATTTTTATATATTGAATCAAACATTTTATATATACTTTCACCAGGTATAAATCCTAAATCATATAGTCTTCTTTTTTTAATTCCGTGTAAAGATATATTATCTATGATTGCCTTTTTCTCAAATTCTAAATCACATAAATTCATATAATCTCCTTCTTTAGTAATATATGTTTAATAAGTTTTTTTTGTACTTAAAACATATTATTAAATATGAAGCAGAGTTTTGATGATATATTTAATACTAATCCTAGATATTCCACAACAGTTGGATTTATTTTAGGTTTAGTATTAGTTGATAATTTAACTGCTCCTGAACAAAATATGTTAGGAAACTGGATTATTCTTATTGGTCAAACAATTCTTACAAATGCTGCCAGTCAAAATATAATAGAATCTAGAATTTCTGGTGGTATTATTAATATTAATTCCAAAGAAGTTAAATGTATATATAATCCTATTATTTATGATATGAATAAAATAAGAAAGATTATTAAAGATGTTTATCCTTCTAGTAATCGTGATATAGATGTTTTAAAAAGAGCAATTGATGAATTAAATAAAAAATTAGATGAATTAAAAAAAGATAATTAATCAATAATTACCTTTTCTATATCACTTTTACTACCAGTTATTTTAACTGTATATCTTTCTAATTCATCATTATCATATATTTTTCCTTCTTTTAAGTCATCAATGTAAACACTTAAACGATCTCTTTTATTTAATTTTAATGATATATAAATATTATCTGATCCTTTCTTTATAAAATAGTCATAATAGCATTCATAATATTTTACTTCTACTCCTATTTTACCTTTCATTGATTCATCATATTCAATTATATATTTAGTTTTATAATTACTATTAAATGTAATATATAATGGTTTATTATTACTTGGAATTTTGTATGTAGTAAATGATCTTGTCATAGTATATTTATCGCTAACATCGTGAGTTGTTTTAATTTTAGAAATTTCTTTTAATGACAAAGTTATACCAAATGCTATAATAACTATAAATGATATTATAAATATAAGTGACCACTTTAAACTAATTTTTTTTCTAAATATACTTTTGTTAATTAGTATAACTATTGTTAATACAAGAAGCACTATTCCAAGTAAAGCTATATTAATTCCATATATTTTTACACCATCTAATAAAGCAAATATAGATGCCATAAAGATAATAACTAACCATAGCCATATAAATAGTAGTATTATTGTTAAAATCATTCCTAGAGTCTTATAAACGATTCTTTTTATTCTAGTACTTCTTTTTTCAAATATATTTTTATCAGTAACTATTTCACTAACATTAATTATCTCTTCTTTAGATTCTTCTATAACATCTTCAATATTATTTTTTAAAGTATCTTTTCTCTTAATTTTATTTTTAATTTTGGAAATTAAACTTTCTTTTTTAACTTTCTTAGTTTTATTTTTAAAGTGATTTTTTAAAGTATTAATAACATTATTTATTTTATCTTTAAGTCTATTATTTTTTTTAAGATTCTCTATTTCTCTTTTAGCAACTTCTTCTGGTTTTCCTAAATCTTTTAAAATACTTGTTATTTTTCTCTTTTTACTTTTTTCTTCTTCAATAATATCATAATACTTAGAAACTATTTTATCTCTATTCTTTTTACTAAGTTTACTAAGGTTAAGTTCTAATGCAATTAAAAATTTTCGATCTTTTTTCATAGTTTTTTCTCCAATATAGTACATATTATTATAATATATTATATTTTTTAGTCAAATATTTTATTAATTTCTTTTGTAATTATTTTCTTTATTTTTTTAAATAGATTATTAATAGCTTCTTTTATAGCATCTAGCAGTTTATCTAATAGTTCTTCTATGAATGATTTTTCTTCTTTTGTATCATTTTTATTTTTTAATTCATCTTTAGTATTATTATTTGTTTCATTTTGTACTTCATCACTCCATACACCCAGTTTGGATTGTTTTGCTTTTTCTTCTTCTTGTTGTAATTCTTCTGTATACATGTATTTTCCATATAAGTATGATACTTTGGCATAGCCTTTTTCTATAAGTTCTTTTTGAAGAAGTGAATCATCTACAAATATCCAACCTAATTCTCTTTCATATTTATCAGTTTTGGAACTGCCTTTATCATATTCAATTTCTAATTTTTTTGCATTTTTAACTCTATTGCATGTATAGTCACTTGCTTCTTTTCCATATGGCTCAACTCCTTTTTTAGGATGTTTAGTTTCAGGAGTATCTATGGCTAAAAATCTTATTGTTGTTTTTTTCCCTTCTATTAGGACTCTTATTGTATCTCCATCAACACAAGATTCAAACGTTACCTCTTTTCTTTCAGCATATACATTAGTTAAAAAACATATAAAACATAAAAATATTATTACTATCTTTCTCATAATAATATTTTATCATAATTTACGTACTTAAAAAAGAATTTTATAAATTAAAAAGATTAACTTTCGTTAATCTTTTATTTAACTTAACTCACTAAGTTTATTATTATATTTAGTGTATGACTTTTCTATTTTTTTATCTTCTTCTACTGGTATTGTGTACCAGCCTTTTTCAAACATTAAATTAAATATATCACGAGATATATCTTTAGTATCTTCAAATATACTCATTACCTTTTTATATAAGTATTTATTACTCATTTCATTTATCGCAACACTATAACTGTTAGATATACTTTTTTCTGATAAAAGAATATCATTTAATATATCTTCTTCACTCATACATTCATCTTTAGGTGTTTGTTCACATTTATTTTTAATTTCTTCCATAATATCCTCCTACTCTAAAACTTCTAATAAATCTTTATAATGTTTAAAATGCATTTTCTTTATTTTAGTTAATAATTCTATTATCTTTTCGTCCTCTACGCATTCCAAATATGCATATACTTTTTTATTCATAATTAAATTCCAATTAAGCATATCTTCTATATATAATAAATCCTTTATTGAAATTATATTTGGTACTTCTTTCATTTTTTTCCTCCTAGTTATATTATTTACAAAAGTGTATATAATAATAGTGTAAAATTTTTCCAAAAAGTTTTATAAAATTAGCACTTGCTATTGACAAGTGCTAATTATTGAGTATAATTATAATTGTTAGGAGATGAAAATAATGAGTTTATTACCAGAAAAGTTTTATTTAGATGATTTCTTTGATGATTTTGTACCAATGTCAAGAATGCCAAGAAATGATATGAAATGTGACATTTATGAAAAAGGTGGTAGAATTCATATTGATATGGATGTACCAGGATTTAATAAAGATGATGTTAAAATCGACTTAGATGATGGAATTCTTACTATTGTAGCTACTAAACATGAAGAAAAAGAAGATAAAGATAAAAATTACTATCGTAAAGAAAGAACATTTGGTACATTCAAAAGACAATTTAACGTTGGAAACGTTAATGAAGACTCTATAGAAGCACATTTCAATAACGGTGTTTTAAAGATAAACTTCCCTAAAGAAGAACAAAAACAATCAAAGAAATTCATTGATATAAAATAAGTAATTAAAACAAGGATACTTCATAAGAAGTATCCTTTTTAAACAAAAAAAAAGACCTTTCGGTCTATTTTGTAACATTAAATCTAAATAAGCAAATATCTCCATCTTGCATAATATATTCTTTTCCTTCAAGTCTTGCTTTACCTGCTTCTTTTACTTTTAATTCACTTCCATAATTTACTAAGTCTTCATAACTCATTACTTCTGCTTTTATGAATCCACGTTCAAAGTCAGTATGAATAAGTCCTGCACATTCAGGTGCTTTCATTCCATCTTTAAATGTCCATGCTCTTACTTCATCTTTACCTACTGTAAAGAATGTTTTAAGGCCAAGTAGATGATATGTGTTATGAATTAATTGATCTAAACCACTATTTTGAATTCCTAAATCTCTTAAAAATTCTTGTTTAGATTCTTCATCTAACTCTGAAAGTTCACTTTCTATTTTAGCACACATAAGTACTACACTTGCATTTTCTTTAGAAGCGTATTCACGTACTTTATTTACATATTCATTGTCTTTGGATAGTAAATCTTCTTCTGATACGTTTGCTAAATAAATGAATGGCTTTTGTGTTATTAGATTATATGTTTTAATTAATTTATTTTCTTTTTCATCAAATGTTTCTAATCTAAGCATTTTTCCACTACTTAATATTTCTTTTAGTTTTTTTAGAAGTGCTACTTCATAAAGTGCTTCTTTATCATTTGATGTTACTGCTTTTTTTTCTATTCTAGACAATCTTCCTTCAACTATTTCAAGATCACTTAAAATAAGTTCATAATTAACTATCTCTATATCTCTTACTGGATCAATATTACCTTCTACGTGAATAATATCTTTATTTTCAAAACATCTTACTACTTGTACAATTGCATCAACTTCACGAATGTTTGCTAGAAATTTATTTCCTAAACCTTCTCCTGTTGAAGCTCCTTTTACTAAGCCAGCTATATCAATAAATTCATATTGAGTTGGTATTACTCTTTCTGGCATATACATTTCATTTAATGTTTCTAATCTTTTATCTGGTACAGTAACTACTCCAACATTTGGATCTATTGTTGCGAATGGATAGTTTGCTGCTAAGATATTCTTTTTTGTTATTGCGTTAAATAATGTACTTTTTCCTACGTTTGGAAGACCTATAATTCCTGCTTTAAGCGCCATATGTTACCCCCGGTAATGTATTAATTCCTATAGGTAGTCCGATTAAATACCATGCTACTAATACTACTGCCCAAATAACTGTTATATATGTTGCATATGGTATCATATATTTCGTACTACCAAATAGTGTTATTGTTTCATTGCTTTTATTATATTTTTCTAAGAATGCTATATATATTACATAGTACATAAATAATGGTGTAAGTCCTTTAGTTACTGAATCTGCTGCCGAGAAAATTATTTGGGCAAATTCTGGACTAATACTTTCTGTCATTAATACTGTTACTGTATTTCCTGATAGCATACTCCATTTTAATGTTGAACTTGGACAGAATATATTAACTAATGCTACTAGTGCAAATACTGTTAATATTAGTCCAATTCCTGAAAACTTAAGTCCACCTATTATTTTAGATGTCCAAGCTACTAATACCATTCCTATTCCACTTTCATCATAAATATTAATAAATAATGATGCAAAGAATAGTAGTACCAATATACTTCCAATTCCATCTAATGAATAACCTAAGCTTTCTGCTATATCATTATTATTTTTTATTGTTTTTGTCATTAATCCATATCCAAGTCCTATTATTACAAATAATAATGTAATTATAAATATGAATCCTTTATTAAACATAGAATTTACTCCGAAAAGCATATCTATATATTTTGTACTACTTGAATCAAGTAATACTCCTGATAAAGGTAATCCTGGAATTATCATATAAATAATTATTAATGTATATAAGAATCCAGCACCTATTCCTATAATTAATCCTCTTAATTCTCTATTTGTGATTTTTACTTCTTCTTCTTCAGTTTCTATTCTTGGTAACTTTGGCATTATTATTTTCTCTGTAATATGAGTAAATACTATAGATGTTATTATTAATACTACTATCATTATAAATAATGCGAAGAATACTCCAATTTTATATTTTGGATCTGTTACATTTGCTGCATTTAATGTCATTGTTAACAGTGTACTATCATTTGCTGATAAGAATACATTTATTCCATATCCAAATGAAAGTGATGCAAACGATGCTACAATTCCTCCAAGTGGATTTCTTCTTCCATATTTAAATAATAATGCACCTATTGGCAACATAACTACAAATCCGACTTTACCTAATAATGAGAATATTAAACTTAAGAATACCAATATATATGTTATTGTATATCTCTTTGAGTTTCTAGTCAGTATCGTGAAAAATGTTTTCATGAATCCTGATTTTTCTAAAACTCCTACTCCTATAAGTACAATTATAAGTGCACCTAATGGTTCAAAGTTAACAAATCCATTAACGGCTGTTGTTATAATATGTTTAATTCCTTTAGTACTAAATAAACTTTTTACTTCAACTACATTATTAATAAGTTCACTTGATACTTTATTAACTGTTGTATACTCACCTTGAGTGTTAAGTAAATGTAGAAAACCACTTAAAAGTATTATTACAAAGATTAAAATTATAAAGCTCATTATAGGACTTAATTTTAATTTCTTTTTAAACATTAAATTTCCTCAACTTTCTTTAGTTTTTTATCAAATTCAATTCTATCCATCATTATGCTTCTACCACATTTAATGCATTTTATTTTGATATCAACACCAACTCGTGTAATTTCCCATAGGTTTGTTCCACATGGGTGTGGTTTTTTCATAATAACTTTGCTTCCTATTTTATACTCTTTATTCATTTTAATCAACTTTCACTTCTATATTTAATATTTCTAAAACTCTTTCTAAGTCCTTATCACTATTAAACGGAATGATTATTTTTTTATTTTTAATTTTAACTCTACTACCAATAGCATCTCTCATTGCTTCTTCAACATAACCATAATTATTAACCGGTTTAATTTTTATAATTTCATTTTTTCTTTTAAAATTTGGATTTTGAGCTAATGCTTCTAAAGCACGTACTGATAAATGCTCTAATTTAACTTTTTCAGCAAGTTCTAAAATTAATTCTTCATTTTCAAGTTTACTTAATACTTTAGCATGTCCCATTGATATTAATCCATGTAATATATCATTCTTAACTGATTCTGGAAGATTTAAAAGTCCAAGCATATTTGTTATATAACTTCTACTTTTACCTATTTTGTTAGCTAGTTGTTCTTGAGTTATATTTAATGCTTTGATTAAATTAGCATATGCTTCTGCTTCCTCTATAGCTGATAAATCTTCACGTTGTATATTTTCAAGAAGAGCTATTTGCATCATTTCTTCATCACTGAAATCTTTTATAATAGCTGGTATTTTTTCTACTCCAACTAATTCACATGCTTTTTTTCTTCTTTCTCCAGCTACTATTTCGTAACCTTTTATAGTCTTCTTAACAATAATTGGTTCAAGAACGCCAAACTCTT
The DNA here is from genome assembly GCA_004552445.1 of Mollicutes bacterium. Taxonomy (GTDB): domain Bacteria; phylum Bacillota_I; class Bacilli_A; order RF39; family UBA660; genus CAG-1000. The sequence continues at coordinate 34,480 of SFOJ01000002.1, read as the reverse complement.
TTATTGAATTAGCTAATTCTACTAATTTTTCTTGTTCAAAAGTTTTTCTTGGTTGATATGGGTTACTTCTAAGTTCACTTACATTTAATTCAACAATATCTTCTTTTGGTGTGTTTTCAACTATCTCTTCAATTGGGTCAATTGGATTTACATATAATGATTCATTACTAAATAATTGTTCTAAACCTCTTCCTAATGCTTTTCTCTTATTTGTTTCCATTTCTTTCAATCACCTCTTTGGCTAAATTTAAATATGCTAGGGCACCTTTACTTTTTGGATCATATTCTAGTATTGGTTTTCCATGTGATGGTGCTTCAACTAGTTTAACTAATCTTGGAATGATTGTACTAAACACTTTTTCATTAAAGAATTTACGTACATCTTCTACTACTTCTAAACCTAGTAATGTTCTTCCATCTAGCATTGTTAATAAAACTCCCTCTATATCTAAATTTGAGTTAACTTTTTGTTGGATTCTAAGAACTGTATGTAATAATTGATTAACTCCTTCTAATGAGTAATATTCACATTGAATAGGTATTAATACTGAATCTGATGCAGCTAGTGCATTAGTTGTTAATATACCTAAGTTTGGTGGACAATCTATAATTATATAATCGTATCTATCTCTAATTGTATCTAATTGTTTTTTTAATTGTTCTGTAATTATAAATTCTTTATCTTGTACACTTATTTGAATTAACTCTATATCTACACCTGCTAAATCTATTAATGCAGGAATTATACTTAAATTTTTAAATGGTGTTTTTATAATTGTTTCTTTTATATCACATTCGCCCATTATAACATTATAAATACTTTTTTTGATTTTACCTCTATCTATCCCAAGTCCAGTTGTACTGTTACTTTGTGGATCTAAGTCAATTAGTAAAACTTTTTTACCTAAGTGCCCTAGGGAACTTGATAAATTTATACTTGTTGTTGTCTTGCCTACTCCACCTTTTTGATTTACTAATGATATTATTTTTCCCACGATAGTTACCTCTCTTATCTATGTAATATTTTAACATATATTAATTTTTTTGAAAATATAAAACTACAAATATTAAAAAAGAAAATAAAAAAACTATAAAAATATAGTTTTTTATACATATAATTTATTTTTCAATAACTTCTACTATTGCTTCATTATCTAGTAATAACTTATCAGTAAATATTTGATTATCTGATGTTTTAATATATACGGTTGGTGAAATAACAAATGCATTATCATTTAATGAAAAATTATCTGTCACAGCAATTTGTGTTGCATTTTTAATTCCGATATTTTTTAATGTTCCTTTATATTCTTTATTTGATTTTATTTTATCCATTTCATCTATAATTTTATAAACAGAACCATCTGCAGTTAAAATATAAAAATTAGCTTCTCCACTTCCTTGTGCACAATCAATATTTGGTTCATTTTTATCTATGAATTTATCATATGCTATATATGATGTTTCTAAAACCAATAATATTATAACTATAATAAACCCAAAATTTATTTTTTTATTTTCTTTCTATTATATCTCTTGCTGCGACTAGTCCTGTTGCAGCTGCAGTAACAATATTTCCTGCTTTACCTGCTCCATCTCCAACAAAATATATATTATAATTATCTAATTTAAATTTGTTATTAGTATCTATTTCGTTACTAAAAAATTTTATTTCTGGTCCATAAAGTAATGTTTCATCATTATTAACACCAGGTATTATCTTATCTAGTTTTTCTAAACCTTCTAATATGTTTGTAACTATTCTATGAGGAAGAACTAAAGATAAATCTCCTGCTACACAATCTTTAAGAGTTGGTTCTATAAATCCTTTATTTATTCTTTTCCATTCACTTCTTCTTCCTTTTTTTAAATCTCTAAGTGATTGAATTATTGGCTTTCCATCACCTAAAGTATTTGCAATTCTAGCAATACTTTCTCCATATAGTCTTGTGTTTGTTACTGGTTCAGTAAGACCAACTTTACTAATAAATGCAAAGTTGGAATTATTTGATTTAATCTCTTTTAATGAGTGTCCATTTACACATATAAATCCATAATAGTTTTCTTTAGCTACGAATCCTCCCGGATTAGTACAGAATGTCCTTATTTCATCTGTATATGTATCAGTCTTTATAAATATTGTTGGGTCATAAATTACATTAGTAATATCTTCTAATATTTCTTTTCTTACTTCTACTCTTACACCAATTTCAATGCTTTGGCTTGTATATGGTATATTATATTTATCAGCTAGTTCTTGTATCCATTTAGCGCCTGTTCTTCCTGGAGCTACAACTACGTTTTTAGCTATTATATTTTCTTTATTTTCTATTACTAATTCATGTTCATCTTCTTTTTTACTAATTATGTCTTCAACGTTTGAGTTTTCATAAATATCTACATCTTCATTTTCTAAATAATCAGTAAACTCTTTTATATATCCAGGGAGTTTATCACTACCTAAATGTTTCTGTTTAATTACTAAAAGTCTAGCTCCTGTTTTGGCAACTTCTTTTTTTATTTCGTTTGCTTCATCCATGTTTGATGGATAGACGTCACTATCCATCTTAAATTTAGTAAATATTTCTTCTGTATCATCTATAAGCTTGTATGCCTCTGATTGTGACATATACTTAAATAAATCACTTTTCCCAAGCTTTGGTATAAAGTTTAATTTACCATCTGAAAATGTTCCTGCTCCACCATATCCTGATAATATTTGACATACTTTACAGTTTACACATTTTCCACCATTTACTTTCATAGGACACATTCTTGTTTCTGCCCTATGTCCTTTATCAATAAGCGCAACTTTAAGTTCAGGATTTTTTTCTTTAAGTTCATAGGCACAGAAAAGTCCAGCTGGACCTGCTCCTATAATTGCCACATCATACTTTTTCATACTTATTGTTTATTCTCCTTATTCATTTCTTCTTTTTCAAGTTCTCTATATGCTACTTTTCCAACAGCAGTTTTAGGAAGAGATTCTCTAAATTCATATTCTGCTGGTAAACTATATATAGCAAGATTTTTTTCACAATGCTTTCTTATATCTTTTTCTAAATCTTTACTTGGTTTATATCCTTCTTTTAGAACTATAAATGCTTTTGCTACTTGTGTTTTTCTTGGATGTGGTATTCCAATTACTGTACTTGTGAATACAGCTGGATGTTGATTTATTATTGTTTCTATATGTGATGGATATAAGTTGTATCCATTTGAAATTATTATTCTTTTAACTCTTTGTTTGAAATAAATAAATCCATCCTTATCCATACATCCAACATCTCCAGTATGTAACCAAGTTCTTCCATCTTTATGTACTTGAAGGGTTTGAATTGTTTCTTCTAAATTATTTAAGTATCCCATCATTACTGTAGGTCCGCTTATACATATTTCACCATCTTCTCCATATGGTACAGTGTCATGTGTTCCAACTTTTACTATTTTAGTATATGTATCAGGGAATGGAATTCCAATTGAACCTTCTCTATATTCTCCAGTTGGTGTAGCACAAATTGCTGCGCTTGCTTCTGTAAGACCATATCCAACTCTTACTTCTGCAGTACTTCCGTGTTCTTTAAGATATGTATCAACTTTATCTTTTAAATCTCTTGACATGAAGTCTCCACCACTAATCGCACATTTTAAATGTGATAAATCATGTTTTCCCAGCTTCATCTTAGTCATGCTTTCATAAAGTGATGGTACTGCACATACAATAGATATTTCATGTTTGTGAAGTAAATGACCAAATTCTTTTGGTGAGAATTTTGGTATTAATACTACTCTCATACCGCAGCATAGTGTTGTATGAATACATACTCCTAAACCAAAGCCATGGAATATAGGTAATAATGCAAGTATTGATTCTTTATTACCTGATTGTTCTATCATTTTATGGCATGTAAGTGCTAAAGCATTGAAGTTAAGATTAGATAAAAGTATTCCTTTTGGCTTACCACTTGTTCCACCACTATACAGAATAACCGCTGGGTCATTTGGTCCTTTAAGGCATGCAACTTCTCCTTCATAATCATATCCATAATTAATAAATTCTTTCCAAGTCATAATATCATCAGAAAGTTCTATCTTTGGTACAGTTCCTCTACTTTTAAATTTATATAAGAACTTTTTAATATTTTTTAAACTTTCTCCAACTGATGCTACAACTATCTTATTTACTTTTGTATTGTCTACAATATTATGTATTTTTTCATATATTAAGTCTAAAGTTAAAAGAAAAGTTGCTCCTGATGTATTTAAATAATCTTGTATTTCATTTTCTGCTGACATTGGGTGTATTAATGCAGCAACTGCTCCTATCATATTTGCAGCATAAAACATCATTACTGCTTGAGGTGTATTTGGCATAAATATTGCTATTTTATCTCCTTCTTTTACACCTTCTGCTTTTAATGATTTGGCTGTATCTCTTATCATTTCATAGAATGCTCTATATGTATAAGTTCTTCCATAATATTCAATTGCTATATCTTCTGGATATCTTGCTACTGCTTCTAATAAGTATCCTACCATTGTACCATTTGGATACTTTAAGTGTTCACTTACTCCATTTTTATAATATTTAGTCCATGGTGTTAAAACTATATTTTTACGTATAGCTTTATCAAATTCTTTTTGTTCTTTTTTTATTTTCTTTGCCTCTTCTTTTAAGACACGTAATTTTTCTTTTTGAACTTTTTTAGCTTCTTTTTTATTTGTTTTTTCTTGTTTTTTATCAATTATTTCTTCACTATTCTTCATAATTTATTTTTGTATCTGCTCTTTCTTCCAATAATTCTGGATTATTAATTATATATTCAAACATTTTTAATGATTTAGCAAAATAATAACCATCTGCTATTCTCTCATCCATGTTTACACCAAAGTCACAAACATCTATTACTTTTGTTTTACCATTTTCATCTACAGTTGTTTCTTTATGAATTTTTCCCATTGTTGCTAACATTGAGCTAGTTCCAAAATTGGTAAGGTTATGATATATAGAACCAATACCTAAGTTACCTAAATTTGATAAAATAACTGTACTATAGTAAATGTTATCATCTACTAAGCCACGTGGAATCCATCCTTTTTTATCTAACCATTTAATGAATCCTACTAAAGGTATTCTAATAATTCCCGGCATATATCCTATAACATCTACAGCACTATTAGTATTTTCTTTTTTATCTGTTTGCTTTGTATTTCTTAACTTTTTAACTCTTGTATATATTTTTTTACTAACAGTCTCTAATGTATCATCTGCATCTATTTTTAAGTTAATCATTACTTCTTCACTTGAGTCTTCAAATGCAATTTTTGCAACAAAAGCTATTATTACGTCATTTCTTCTATATGTTTTTCTATCACATATAAATCTATTTAACAAATCTCTATTATAAAATAGTTTAGCGAAAGCCATCGTAAAGGCATGAAAAAATGTTATTCTCATATCAGGATTTTCTTTTTTCTTTTTTTCTATAAATTTAATTAAGTTTGTTACATCTATACTTTGATTGATATAAACGTCTGCATCACATCTTCTTGGTTTTAAATCAATACATAATTGATGTAATCCATCTACTTTAACTCTCTTTCCATCTCTTCTATCGCCAAATTTCTTTTTCATTAAAAAATACCTCACAATTCCATAATAATTATATAGAAAAAAGTGAAGTATTGCAAGTTTATGCTAATAATACATATGTATAGTATGCTAAAAACATTAACATCATAAGTGCACCTTCTAATCTAGAAAATACTTTATCGTTACGTGCGAAATAATATAAAGTAAATGCTGCTATATGTACTGCTAATACATCTATAAGGTTGAAATTAACTGATGAAAATCCTCCATATATTAAAAGTGGAAGTCCTAGAACTATTCCAATATTAAATATATTAGTTCCGATTATATTACCTAGTGCTATATCAAATTCACCCTTTTTAGCAGCAACTACTGTCATAGTCATTTCTGGAAGTGATGTTCCAATTACTATAACAGTCATTGTTATTATTTTAGTACTTACATTTAATGTCTCTGCTAATACTTTAGCGTTGTCAACTACTAAATCACTAGCAATTATAATTCCTATACAACATATTGCAGAAAGTAATATTGATGTTAACATTTTATATTTTGGTTTACTATATTCGAAGAATCCTTGTTTCATTTTTACTACTGATATTATATAGAATATAAATACTCCAAAGAAGAATATAAATAGTAATCCATCATATCTATCAAGTATAAAACTATCAGGAGTTCCTCCAATGTAATGTGCTATTATTGATAAACTAAATACTGTTGTTATAACTAATAATATTGGTAGTTCTTTCTTTGTGACCTCATTTTTTACTTTTATTGGTGCTACACAAGCAGCTAAACCAATTATCAACAAGATATTAACAACATTGCTTCCAAGTACATTAGCAAGTGCTATATCTCCACTTCCTGAACTTATGCTTTGAAATGATATTGCAAGTTCTGGAGCACATGTACCAAATGCTGCTACAGTAAGAGCAATCATCATTTTGGACATTTTAAAATTAGTTGCAATAGAACTTATTGCATCTACAAATATATCTGAACATTTAATTAAACCATAAAAGCCAATTAATAGTAAAATTATTGATAATACTATGTTCACACAAGCCCACTCCTTATTCTAGATATATTATAATATACAATTTGTTTTTTTTAAATATTTTTTGTAATTATTTGTCACAACTTGCTTTAATAAATGAATCAAATAATGGATGAGGTCTAGTTGGTCTAGATTTAAATTCAGGGTGGAATTGACATGCAATAAAATGTTTATGTTTTGGTAGTTCGACTATTTCTACTAAATCTGCTTTTTCATTTATTCCCGAAAATATCATACCATTTTCTTCAAGAATGCTTTTATATTTATTATTAAATTCATATCTATGACGATGACGTTCTAAAATTATATCTGTTTTATAATCTTGATAAGCTAGTGTTCCTTTTTTAAGAGTACATTCATAATTACCAAGTCTTAATGTGCCACCCATATTAACAATTGATTTTTGATCAACCATTAAATCTATTATAGGATTTTTACATGTAGGATCAAATTCAGTGCTTGAAGCATTTTCTATTCCACATACATTTCTTACATATTCTATAACAGCAAGTTGCATACCTAAACAAATACCTAAAAATGGAATATTATTTTCACGAGCATACTTTATTGCTTTTATTTTACCTTCAATACCTCTACTTCCAAACCCACCAGGTACTATAATTCCTTTAGAATTTTTAAAAACTTCTTTTAAATTAATTTTAGAATCTTCTAATTTTTCAGAATCAACCCAGTTAATATTTATCTTAGTATTATACTTATATCCTGCATGTTTTAAACTCTCACTTACTGAAATATACGCATCATGCAATTCAACATATTTTCCTACTAAAGATATTTCTATCTCACTCTTTAAATTATTTACAGTTTCTATTAAATTATTCCATTTAGTTAGATTTGCTTTTTTAATAGGCAGTTTAAATTGTTTTAAAATTATTTCGTCTATCTTTTGATTATAATAATTGATTGGTATTTCATAAATATTCTTAACATCTACTGAATCTATTACATTAGTAACTGGTACTGAACAGAATAATGATAGTTTATTCTTAATAGCCTCGCTTGTATTAAAAGGTGCTCTACATACTAAGGCATCTGGTCTAATGCCCATATTTCTTAAGTCTCTCACACTATTTTGCGTTGGTTTTGTTTTAAGTTCATTAGAACCATATATAAATGGTATAAGAGTACAATGTATAAAGAACGTTTCAGTACTTCCCTTTTCATATTGAATTTGTCTTAACGCTTCTATAAAGCTTTGACTTTCTATGTCACCTACGGTACCACCTATTTCAGTTATTACTATGTCTGCTCCACTAGTGATACCTGCTTCATAAACTTTATTTTTAATTTCATTTGTGATATGTGGAACCATTTGAACTGTTGCTCCTAAATAATCCCCATGCCTTTCTTTGTCAATAACTGATTTATATATTTTTCCACTTGTTATGTTTGATGTAAAGTTAAGTTCTTCATCTATAAATCTTTCATAATGTCCAAGGTCTAAATCAGTTTCACAGCCATCATATGTTACGAATACTTCTCCATGTTGTATAGGATTCATAGTACCAGGATCAACATTAATATAAGGATCAAACTTCTGCATGAATACTTTATATCCTCTTGATTTTAATAATAGTGCTACACTAGATGCTGTTATTCCCTTTCCTAAACCAGAAACCACCCCTCCAGTAACAAAAACATATTTTGTCATAAAATATTACCTCCAAAAAAAATGAACCCAGAGAGTTTTCTCTAGGCTCTATTTAATTATACAATTTTTATAATCTATAGTAAATATTTTAGCTTGTTTTTAATGTGAATTTCATATTACTTGGTATATTACTTGTACTTTTTAAAATATTAAGTGTTTCTTCATTATTAACAATTATCTCTTTTATAGTTGAATTAGCAAATATGTCTACTAAAACTGTGTCATCACTAATGATTAAATTTGATAAATTCAAAATATTTATTTTTGTGTCACCAAGCATTCTGTTAGATGCTGTTACATTTGAAATATCAAAATTTCTTAAATCAAGTTTATCTATAGTTGTACTTTGAAACATTCCATTCATACTGGTTACATTCTTTGTATTAAAATTTGATATATCCATTTTTTTCATTGCTGAAAGATAAAACATACTTGACATATCAGTTACATTTGATGTGTCAAAGTTACTTAGATTTAATGGTTCCGTTAAGTTTACGCCTGCGAACATATTACCCATATTGGTTACCTTTGAAGTATCAAAAGTTTCTAGATTCAGTTTGCTAGCTTTAGAATTTATAAACATACTTCTCATATTAGTTACTTTACTTGTATCTATAGTTTCTAATCCAGTTATAACAGTAGCTTTAGAGTCATAGAACATACCATGCATATTTGTTACATTTCTTGTATCTATTCCAGTTATATCTATACTTGTTGCTTGACTTAAATAATATGCGTCATTCATAGACACTATTGGTTTACCATTTATATACGAACAAATTTCTCCACTTACTGGATCTGTTGATACTTTACTACTTAGTTGTACTCCCCAACCATCTTCATCTATATTTTTCCAGTTTATTGCGTTGATTCCAGCATAATCTCCTTCTTGTTTATAACTATATGTATATTGTCCTTTAACAAATTTGGTTCCTTGTACCATTTCACCATCATATGTACAATTTACTGTTTTAGGAACTTCATATTCTTCTAAAGATAAGACACTAGAGAATTTTTTGTTTAAGTTACTATCTTGAGAATAATCTTTATTTACAAATTTGATTACTACTGTATATTTATGTGTTATACCAACATCTATTTCGATATTTTTTTTTAATGTTTTTGAAGCTTTAGTTTCACTATATCCAATTGTTCTATAAATATCCGGACATTTTCCTTTTAACTCATTATTACTATTATAACTTTCACAAGTTAATGTTATGCTTAGTTCAAAATCGTCTATAGTATTTATTAAATCATTTAATTTTAAATTATATGATACACTTTTTGTACCTATATTTTTAACTAATATTTCTTTTGTTATATAATCTCCTGGTACTGCATCTATTAAATTTAATTCTGTGTTGTCAATATATTGTAATTTTAAATTCCCAGTAGTTACAGTTACTTCTTTTGAGTTTCCTTCTATATCTAAACTAAAATATGAATATGTAAAACCAATTACCCCTAACATAGAAGCAATAATCAAAAGAATAATTACAATTTTTACAATACTATTTTTCATCATATCTTACTTTATTATTATAACATGTACCCCTCTCCCATTCAAGCAAAAAGATGTTTGTATTGTCACTTAATTTAAGGTGAAATTGTATTTTGGATTTTAAAAAAATCAGACTATTCTTCGTCCAATTCTTCTTCTAAATCTTTTGGTTTTTCAAATAACTTTTCTATGTTCTTTGTTGGAAGTAACATATAGTTATCTTTATTTATTTCTATTTTGAATTTATTTGTTTCGTGAGTTAGTTCATCACCATCTATACACCATGATGGTGGAATTTCATCAAATTCTAATTCTATTTTATCAGTTTTAAAATATTTAAATACTGGTATATCATTTAACTCTCTTCTTTTTAGATAGTGAACAGCTCTTATAATATCCCATTTATTTTTTATTTCGCAAAGTAGAACTTCAAATTTATTATCATCTAGTTTTACATCATCATAAATATTATCTACTCCGCCTATTCTGTTTGAGTTTGTTATAAATATAAATGAGAATCTTCCTTCTTTTTGTTCTCCATTTACAGTATATTTTACATTATAAAATTGCAGTTTTTGTTTTAATTGTTGAATACCATAAATTACATATGCTAGTTTACCATATTTTTCCTTTAATTTTCTTGGGGTTGAGTATGATATGTCCACCCATGCACCTATACACGCTACATATACAAATGGGTTTTCATTTATTAGACATACATCTATATTTTTTTGTGCACCATTTAAAAGCATGACTAAATTCTTAGTTGTATTTCCTGTCATACCATACATATGAGCAACATCATTTACACTACCCAATGGTAAATGTCCTAAAAGCATTGGTTTATTTCTTTCAATATTACCAGAAATTACTTCATTTAAGGTTCCATCTCCTCCAGCACATATTAATAAATCTACATCTTTTAATTTTTTTGTTATTTCTTTTGCGTGTCCTTTATACTCAGTATATATTATTTCTACATCATAACCATAGTTCTCAAATATTTTATATAATTTTTTTATATCATTTCTATTTGTTAACTTTCCACTATTTGGATTGTATATAACAACACATTTCATCATATTTTCTTTTCCCTCGTAAATATTATATCAAATTTTTCATAATATTAATAGATTATATAATTTTATAAATTGGGAATAATATATTTTATGATATACTATATTGAGGGTGTTTATGAAAAAGAAAAAAAATATTAAAAAGAGGATTAAAAACAGCAAGAAAAATAATATTTTAAATAATATATGTTTAACTATAATAATTTTATTTTTTTTAGGTATAGTAACTGTATCTGGATTCTTTTGTTATGTTTATTTTAGTGCTCCTGAATTTAAAGGTGAATTACTTTATAAGAAAGAATCATCTAATATTTATGATTCTAAAGGTGATTTAATAGCTAGTATTGGTACTGAAAAAAGACAAATTGTTACTTATGATGAATTACCTCAAGTTTTGATTGATGCTATTATTGCAACTGAAGATGCAAGATTTTTTGAACATGATGGTTTTGATATATATAGATTTATGAAAGCTGGTATTGGTTTTTTAAAGGGTGAAGATGCTGGGGGAGCTTCTACTCTAACTATGCAATTATCTAAGAATACTTATACTAGTACTAATTCTAAAGGATTCGATGGGATAGTACGTAAGTTTACCGATATTTATATGTCTATATTTAAAATTGAAAAAGATTATTCTAAAGAACAAATTATGGAATTTTATGTTAATGCTCCTTACTTGGGTGCTGGTAGCTATGGAGTTCAAATGGCTTCTAAAACATATTTTGATAAAGATATATCTGATATAAATTTAGTAGAAGCTGCCATGATTGCTGGATTATTTCAAGCTCCTGGAGAATATGATCCATATGTTAATCCAGATAAAACTAATGAGAGAAAGAATGAAGTAATAAATTTAATGTTAAGACATGGTTATATTACCGATAATGAGGCTGATAAAGCAAAAAGGATACATGTTGAGAATATTATCAAGAAACAAAAAACTACTATTAATAAATATCAAGGATTTATTGATACTGTTATACAAGAAATTATTGATAAAACTGGAGATAATCCTTATGAAGTCTCAATGGATATTTATACTACTATGGTTAAAAGTAAGCAAGATGTTATAAATAATTTTTATAAAAAACATAAATTTAAGGATAATAAGGTTCAAGTTGGTATTGGTATAATTGATAATGAAACTGGGGCAATTATAGCTGTAGGTGCTGGTCGTAATAAAAATAGTGAACTTTCACTAAATTATGCTACTCAAATAAAAAGACACCCTGGAAGTACTGCTAAACCATTATTTGATTATGGACCTGGTATCGAATATAAGAATTGGTCTACTTATACTCCATTTATTGATAAACCTGTTAGTTACACTAATGGTGGAGTTATGAGGAATGTTGATGGAAAATATAAAGGGTTTATGACCATGGAACAATGTTTGGTTCGTTCTAGAAACACTTGTGCTTTGCAGGCATTTCAAAAAATTAGTAATTCTAAAATTGATAAATTTGTTACATCTCTTGGAATAACACCTGAATATTTAGGAAATTCTCATTATATTAATGAAGCACATTCTATTGGTGGATTTACTGGAGTATCACCAGTACAACTTGCTTCTGCATACTCTTCTTTTGGTAATGGAGGATATCATACTGAAGCACATAGTGTTAATAAAATTATATATAAGAATGGTAATGATGATGAAGTTGTAGAATTTAATTATCCTAAAAAGCGCGTAATGAAAGATACAACTGCTTATATGATAAGTTATATGCTAAAAAAAGTCACAAGTTCTCGTATTAAAGTTAGCGGTAGTGAAATATCAACTAAAACTGGAACCAGTAGTTACGATAGTGCTAGACTTAAAAGTTTAGGACTTAGTACTAATGTTATACAGGATGCTTGGACTGTAACATTTAGTAAAAATTATAGTGTTGCAATTTGGTATGGATATGATAAATTAACAAAAAAAACATATAATACTTCTTCTCATGCCTGGAGTGAAAGAACTAAAATTCAAGCTGAGATTGTTAATAAAGTTATGGAAAAAAATGTTAAGTTTGATAGACCTAGTGGAATAGTTGCATCAAGAGTTGTTGTTGGCACTAATCCTCCAAGATTACCTAATTCTTCTACTCCTTCATCTAGAGTACAAACACATCTATTCATTAAGGGTACTCAACCAACTAAAACTGTTTCAATTCCTCAAAAGTCTCAAAATGATAATGAAAATATTACTACAACTTTACCTCAAGTATTAGAGCCTTAATTTAATAAGGCTCTTTTTACACATGAATTTTTTTTATTATATATAAAATATAGCAATTTTAACAAATTGCTATATAATCTCTTATTTTACCTTCAAATATTTTCACAAATCTATTATTTGTTATTAATTCTTCTGGTTTGAATAAAGTATTTTCTTTATTATATATTTCTATTTCTTTGTTTGATAAAACTTTATATACAAATTCTGAACAATAATATTTTCTTCTATGAAGTTTTACTCTAAAGTGAGCAAGTAATAATCCTATTATATTGTAACCTTTATTATTAAGCTCAATTTCTTTTATTTTGTCTTTTATTTTATTATATTGTTTTTTAGTTACTTTTATTTCATAAATAACTACTAAAGCATTTTTGTTTCTAATAAAAAGACCTTTTCTTAAGTCTTCTTTTAAGAATATTCCATAAAATGGAAAATAAATATATTTTCTTCCAAAAGAGTACATATTATTGCATTTTATATCTAATGATATTGATGCATGACTATATTTATCTTTTGTAATACTTTTAATTATTCTAGCTATTGTTGTATAAGTTTGTGTTAAAACAATGTATATCTTCTTTTCATTCATTTTCTACTACTTTCTTATATTCATTTGGTATATCAAGTTTAATATTTATGTGTTCTTTAGTTACTGGGTGATTAAACTCAAGTTCGTTTGCTAATAACATCATTTTTCTATAACCATCTTTTTTGCCATATTTTCTATCCCCAAGTATTGGTGTTTTATTTCTACCAAAGAATATTGTTTATTATATTCTAATCTTTTATATATGGTTTCTGAATATTTTCCACTTTTATCATTTGTACTATAAGTAAGTAAAGTTTTAGTTTCTTTTAAATATGATTTAATAACTCCATCTTCTTTAATAATACCATGTACTAGTGCTATATATTTTCTTCTAACATTTTCCCAATTATCTTGTAGTACTTCCTTTACTCTTTCATTTTTAGCAAACATTACTAAACCACTTGTATCTTTATCTAATCTATGTACCACAAATACTTTCTGATTTTTTTTATGTAAATAATCATATACTTCGTTATATAAACTTTTACTATATTTTTCACTATTAATAGTTGGCATATTACCATCTTTATAAACTATTAATAGATTTTTATCCTCAAATAATATTTTTAGTTTTTTCATACTTCTCCTATTAATGAATAAAATGTCCAAGTAAAATAATTATAATTCCTAATACTATACCTATTTGTAATTCTCTTTTTTTGATATGTTCTTTAACTTCACACAAAAGTTCAAACATAGATATATATACTAACATACCTAATGTTAATGAAATAAGTACACCTATTACTGCATTATTTAATGTAATATTAAATATCTTTATTAAAATTATACCAATTATACTTGAAAAAACTAAACTACTAAGTAAGAATATTTTTTCTTTTTTATTTTTTATTAATGATGATATTTGAATTCCAAGTGGAATATTATGAAAAGATACTCCAAGTGCTGTAAAAAATCCTAAACTTAAATTATTTATTGATGTTGTATAGATTGCTGTTCCTTCAATAATATTATGTAAGAATAATGCTAATGCAGAAATTAGTCCTATATGTTCCATATGATTTTTATTGTTAGCTCCATGTTCATGATTTGGAATAAATATATCAAGTAACTTTAAAATAGCAATACCTACTACTATGCAAAGTATAATTAATGTTTTATTTTCTAACAATTCTATGCATTCTGGTAACAAGTCAAAAAATACTAATCCTAAAATTATAGTAAATGAGAATCCTACAGAAAATGTTACTAATTTTTTCTCGTTTTTTACAAACTTTGTAATTAAGTATCCTACAAAAAAAGATATGCCAGATAATAATGTTATAATTATTGCTTTAAATTCCATAATTTTTCACCAAAGTTATTATAGCACGTTTTATACTAACTGCAAAAGATAATCTACTATTAAACTTCCAAGTATGAAAATTATTATATAAATATAAGATACTTTTGTAATTTTTATTCTTTTCTCTTGCTTTGAATTAATATTTTTATCATCAATTTTTCCGCTTTCTATCATATTTAAACATAATGTTTTATATTTTGTTAAATCTTTTCTAGAAATTAAATAGTATGCATCAGGATCGTCAAATTCAGCAAACATAACATCTTTTGGCATTTTTGCAATTTGAAGTGTCATTAATAAATCAAATATTGCTCCTAACATATTAAGTACTGATATAAAACCAAGAAATGGTAAATTATAGATTTTAGCTAATATAAGTGTTACTACACCAATTAATGTAAATGGTGCCATTAAAGAAATTAATATTGTTTTTTTATGTACTTTTTGACTACATTGACAATATAAAATTCCTTTTTCAAGACATATACCTAAATAAAGATTTTTAATATCTACTTCTTTATTAATTAAGTATCCAAAAAAATGTATTAATTCATGTAGTATAAACCATAATAACAAAATTGGCATCTTACCAAAGGTTATACTTTCGTAAAAATTGGGAAACATTAATATATAAATAATAAATAGTGGTATTCCAATAACAAACATTACAATATTTCCTAAAACTATATCCATCTTATATTTGTAATATTTCATTATAATCACATCCTATTTATATAATAACATACTTTTTATGATAAAATATATTCAGGTGATTTTATGAGCAAAATTTTAGAAAATAAATGTAAAGAGGAATTAAAGAATGTTGACTTTAATCATAAAAAATTACTACTTCATAGTTGTTGTGCACCTTGTAGTTCTCATGTAATAACATATTTATCTAAATATTTTGATATAACAATTCTTTATTATAATCCTAATATTGCTCCTGAAGAAGAATATTTAAAACGTAAAAATGAACAAATTAAATTGATTGGCATGTTAGATACTCCTAATAAGCTAGATTTTATAGATTGTGATTACGATAATGATAAATATAATGAACTTGTTAAAGGATATGAATTGTGTCCCGAAAAAGGAGAAAGGTGTACTATTTGCTTTAATCTTAGAATTGAGAAGACTGCTAAAATTGCGAAAGATAATAATTATGATTACTTTTGTACTACTTTATCTGTAAGTCCATATAAGAATGCTGAACTTATTAATAAAATTGGTGAAGACATGGAAAATAAATATACTGTTAAGTGGTTACATTCTGATTTCAAGAAAGATAATGGTTATAAACATTCTATAGAACTTTCTAATAAATATGGACTTTATCGTCAAAATTATTGTGGGTGTGTATATTCTAAAAGAGATGAAATATTAAGAAAGGCAAATAAAAATGAATAAAATAGAAGAATTACAAAAAATAATAAATGAATCAAATAACATTGTTTTCTTTAGTGGAGCAGGAGTATCTACTCTAAGTGGTATTAAAGATTTTAGAAGTAAGGATGGGCTTTATAATATGAAATATAAATTTCCTCCTGAGTTAATACTTAGTAAAGAATTCTTCAATCGTAATACTAGTGAATTTTATAAATTTTATAGAGATAAATTAAATTGTTTAGATAGTAATCCTAATATAATACATAAATACATGGTTAAACTTGAAAAATCAGGCAAATTAAAAGCGATAATAACTCAAAATATAGATGGCTTACATACTAAAGCTGGAAGTACTAATGTGCTTGAATTACATGGAACTATATATAAAAATCATTGTATTAAATGTCATAAATTCTACGATGCAGAGTATGTGTTTAATTCTAAAGATATTCCATTATGTGAATGTGGAAGTATTGTAAAACCTGATGTTGTATTATATGGAGAAATGCTTAATGAAGATGTTTTAGATCAATCTATTAAATTAATAAGTGAATGTGATACTTTAATAGTAGCAGGTACTTCTTTAACAGTTGAACCTGCTAGTGGTTTAGTAAGACTATTTAGAGGTAAAAATTTAGTCATAATAAATAGAGATGCAACATCTTATGATAATATTGCATCTCTAGTAATTAATGACGAATTTAAAAATATATTTAAATATCTTAAGTAATTATTCTGATTTATTACCACAGTTTGTACAAAAATTACCAACTATTTTAGTACCACATTTTGGGCAATAATCGTATTTTCTTTGTATTTTAATATCATTTCTACTTTTTTTATTAACTAAATCAATTGATATATAAACAAATGTTGTAATTAATATAATAAATATTAATGTGTTTCCACTAAGTGCAGAATAATCGTACGCTCCATGCATAAGTATTGGAACTATTAGTGCTAGAATTTTATTCTTTTTAGCACTTTTTTTATTTAGTTCATTACATTTAGCTTCACCCAAAAAATGACCCATTATTACACCTGTACATGCATGCATTGGTATTGCTGTAATTGCTCTTATTAAACCTACATGTATTCCACCAGACAAAACATAAATAATATTTTCTAATAATGCAAAACCTAATGATACATATGTTGCATATACAACCATATCAAATAGATAATCAAATTCTCTATCATTATAAGTATATTTGTAAGTATAGTAATATTTGCATGATTCTTCAACTAATGCTACTCCTATAAAAGTATACAAAAGTAATTCTAAAGGACTCATTGAATCTAATCTGCTTACATCAAATACGGAAGATATTAATGGTAAAAAAAATGAAATAATAATTACTAAAATTGCCGAGTATACTCCACCTTTCGTTAATTTTTTTAATAGTTCTTTTGGTTCTTTTTCTGAATCTTTGTTATTTATATATCTGTTTAATAAACAAACTGGAACTATTGACAATATTATCAAAAACATATTCATATAACTACTCCTTAATTTATTATTCCACCTAATAATCCGTAAGATAGAATCATCATAATAATACTAGCCATTATTATTCCTGTCATAACTGCTAAGAAAGATTTTTTTCTATCCATATCAAATACACTTGCAACTAAGCATCCTGTCCATGCACCTGTTCCAGGAAGTGGTATTCCAACAAATAAAACTAATCCAAGATATCCATACTTTTCGATTTTTTCTTTGTTTTTATGTGCTTTATTTCTTAACCATTTGGCTACTCTTTTCATCCATTTAACCTTTGACTTTTCCATCCAATCAATTACTTTAGTAATAAATAATAAAATAAATGGTACTGGTAATGTGTTTCCAATTATCGAAACTATGTATGCTATTATTGGTTTTACACCTAAAAGAGTTGCTGCTATAAGGCCCCCACGTAATTCAAGTATTGGACATAAAGATATAATAAATACTATCAATTCTTTTCCGTACTTAAGTGCAGTAATCCCTCCAAATGCATTTATGATTCCATTTATTAAACCTTCCATATTTACTCCTTAATTAACAATTGTTATACATATTGATTATATCATAAATTCATTAAATGTATATAAATATGGTATAATGTTTACGAAGGGATGTATATGAACAATAATAAAATTGGAATGTTTGATTCTGGTATAGGTGGACTAACTGTTTTAAAAGAACTTAGAAAAATATTACCTAATGAAAATTATATATATTACGCGGATTCTAAAAATAATCCTTATGGTGAAAAAAGCGATAGTGAACTTATGGCTATTGTCACTGATATTGTAGATTATCTTATAAGTAAAGAAGTAAAAATAATTGTTATTGCATGTAATACAGCTACAACTAGATGTATAAATAGATTAAGAAAAATGTATCCTGATATGATATTTGTTGGTACTGAACCAGCAATTAAAGTTGCTTGTGATAAAAATTATAAAAACACTTTAGTTATGGCTACGCCAGGAACTATTAAATCAGAAAGAACTCATGAATTAGTTAAACTAAATAAAAAAAGAAATCAAAAGATTACTCTTCTTCCATGTAAAGGTCTTGCTGATGCTATTGAAAGTGGAAATAAGGATAATGTTAATAAAGTATTACATAAATTATTAGATAAATATGTTAATGATGATATTGACTCCATTGTTCTTGGATGTACACATTATCCACATGCTAAAAAGAACATTAAAGAATTATTTCCAAAAGCCAAACTTATTGATGGAAATAAAGGTGTATCAAAACAAGTTAAAAGGCAACTAGAAAGTAATAATTTACTATGTGATTCTACAACTCATGGTAAAGTTAAAATGATCTATAATAAATAAAACAGAGAAATTTCTCTGTTTTTTAATTTTTTAATCCTTTTATACCTTTAACACCTTTAGTACCATTAAATCCTTCTAAAATATTACTCTTAAATGAATTAACTTTTTTAGATTTATTTTTATATTCTTTTATAGAAATACTTATCATCTCATCTAAAAGTTCTCTATATTTAACATTTGCTTCTTTCCATAAATAGAATGATAAACTACCTGGACAAGTGTTTGGTTCATTTACATAGAATTTATTTTCTTTTTTATCTATTAAGAAGTCTATTCTACATACTCCACTTAAGTTTAGTGTTTTAAATACATTTTTAGCTGTATTTTGAATATCTTTTGTTAATTTATCAGATATTCTTGCTGGAATAATTCTACTAGTAGAAGCCATTCCCTTAGATGCTGTTGTTTTCACACCTTTTGTTTTAGCATTTCCTAAGTATTTATCTGCATAACTTAATATTTCATCTAATCCCATTACTTCTTCTAGTGGACTTACTTTTTGATATTCGTAGTTTCCTAATACACTTGCATTTACTTCTACTAAATTATTTACTGCTTTTTCTACTATTACTTTTGTATCATAACTAATAGCTTCTTCTATTGCTTCTTCTATTTTTTTAGAATCATGTACTAATGTTATACCAATACTACTTCCAAGTGTTGCAGGTTTTACAACTACTGGATAACCTAATTTTTTAATTTTATCAAGTATTTCATCTTTATTTTCAATGTATTCATTATCATAGAACCAAGTATAATCTACTATTGGAATTCCAACACTAGACATTACTTGTTTCATTACTACTTTATCTTGTCCTAAGGCTGAGCCTAATACATGTGACCCTACATATGGAATTCCAATAGAATCAAGTAGACCAGCTAATGTTCCATCTTCTACATTATTACCATGTACTACTGGTAATATAATATCTAAATCTGTAATATCTTTTCTAAATAATCCATTTGTTTTTTGAAGTACAAACATTTTTCCTTTTTTACAAAGGGTTACTTCTTTAGCATATTTTTTTTCATCTTCAAAGTTTTTATAAAAGTCCATTTCTCTTAGTACATGTCCAGTGTACCAAATTCTATCTTTTGATATATAAATTGGTATTATTTCATATTTTTCTTCATCTAAATTATTCATTGCTTGAATAGCTGAAATGATACTTACTTCATGTTCAACTGTTTCTCCACCATAAATAACTCCTACTTTAATTTTCATATTCACTTCTCCTATTCATTAAATATATCTGGTAAATCATTTTCTAATAATACATATGTTTCTTTATCACTTAGTTTTCTCATTAGAGGAAAGGCTTCTTTTACATCATTTAGAATATGTATTTGTGATTTAGGATATTTTTCTTTTTCAAGTCCATCTTGAATTGGCTTTGTTTGTTCTTCTCCAACTAATATTACTTCATCAGCACATCCAGCTATTTGTCTTCCAAACTCATAGTTTGAACTATATTGTTCATCACCTAGTTCTATCATTCCCGGTGTTACGATTATTCTTTTACCTTTCATCATTTTAAGAACATCTACTGCCATTTTTGAACCAACTGGGTTTGAATTGTATGCATCATCTATTATATAAATATTTTCTGTGTATTTTTTTAGTTCAAGTCTATGTTCTATGGTTTGTATTCTTCTTACTCCTATAGCAATTTGTTCTAAAGTAAGACCTATTTCATATGCCATAGCTATTGCTTGTAAAACATTATATACATTTGCACTACCAAGAAGTTTAGTTTCAAATGTATGCTTTTCTTTAGTATTTTTAAATATGCAAGTAAAAGTTGTACCTTTGTTAGAAAGTTTTATATCTGTTGCATAAACATCAGCATCCTTATTTTTAGTTGATACCCATATTACTTTACATTTACTCTTTAATTTATAACTTGTTTGATATGGATCATCCATATTTAGAACTGCTACTCCATCATCTGGAAGAGAATCTATTAATTCAAATTTTGCTTTTTGAATATTTTCTTGACTACCAAAGCTTTCTAGATGTGCAGTTCCAATAATTGTTAGAATTCCATATTTAGGTTTTATAAAGTTTGCTTTTTCTTTTATTTCTCCTCTATAAAAAGCACCCATTTCTGCTACAAAAGTTTCACTGAATTTATCCATGTAATTGTTAATAGCGTTTATTAATCCATACATTGTGTTGAAACTTTTTGGTGTAGCGAATGAATTGTATTTAACATTTAATATATCATTTAACGCATTTTTAGTACTAGTTTTTCCATAACTTCCTGTTACTGCTATCTTCTTAAGAAAATTCATACTATAAAGTTTATTTTGTGCTTGTCTTTTATAATGAAGATATACCATTTTCTCTATTGGTTTATTTATAATATTACATAACCATATTATTATTGTATTTATATATGAGAATAAACCAATAATCAAATAATATATAAACAAGTTATTAACATTAAAATTTATAATAATTGGTATTAAACAAAGTATTAACAATACATACATTGTAGTATAAAGTCTTTTTATTCTAGCGGTTACTACTAATGGTTTTTTTGATTGTTCTTTTATTGCGTTATTTTTATATAAAAAATATACTACTAAATAGAAAACAGCAAATATTATTAATGTTATTTTGGTATCTAAAAACTTAAAAAAGTAAAATAATATAAATGCCATATCATATGTTATAAATACTTTTTTAGCATTTGTTTTAACCCATTTTAAATATCTATTACCATCGTTATACCAGTTTTGTTGAAGCATATGCAATGCTTTTCTTGATTTGTATGTTAAATAATAAACATATGTTAATAATGTCAATATAAAATATATTTTGATACTCATGTTATTCCCCACTTCCTATAAAATTATTAAGAACACTTATTGTTTGGCCTAAATTTTCTAAATATGCATAGTGTGTACATCCAGGGTATTCTACCAATCCATAATTTGGAATAATATTTTCTAGTTCTCTTCCATCTTCAATATTAACCGCTTCATCATTAGTTCCCCATATACCTAAAACTGGGCACTTTATTTTCCTCAAATCTTCAGTAATATCTGTATTAACATGAGCTACTAATACTTTTCTCATCATTTCACTAGCATTTCTATAATCTGTTGACCCAACATGTTTTTTAACAAAATTTTCTAATTTACCAAGACCTGGTATTTTCTTTGCTTGTTTTAATAATTTCATTTTTAATGTTGGTTTTGTTATAACTTGCTTATATGGACTTGCTAGTACAACTATTTTTCTAGTTTTATATTTATATCCATATATCAATGCAATTTTGCCACCAAAAGAGTGTCCTATAACAATAGGATTTTTCATGTTTAAATTTTTAACTATTTCATTAACCATTTCTGCATAGTCAAAAACACTCCAAACTTCTTTAGGTTCATCACTATCACCAAAGCCTGGAAAGTCTATAATTAAAACATTATATTTTTTGATAAAAGGTTTTGCAATAGGCATCATCATTTCAATGTTCTGGCCCCAACCATGTAAATAAACTAAGTTTATGTTACTGCTATTATCATAAAATGTATAATTAACATTTACTCCTTTAACTAACATTTGCATATATGTTTTCACCTCATTAATTATATCATATTACAAACTTCTTTAGAATTTAAATACACGTTTTATTTACAAAAAAAGGATTAATTTACATAATTAATCCTAAATTTTACATATAAATTTAATTTTCACTTCTATATGTTTGTTTTCTAATTACTTGTTTTTCTAGATCTTGATTTAAATAATTAGCTAAAGTAAATGCGTTTTCACCATAGTCCATCTCAAAAGGGAAATTACCATATACCTTGTATAATGTCTCTGATGATGCATTTTCATAGTTTATCTTTAATAAAGCTCTTTCAATAATACTATGAAATTTTTTAACTCCCATATCTCTTTCATTTCTTGCTAAGTTGAAATAAAGTTGTGAGTAAGGATATTTTGCTTGCATTAATAATTCTTTAGATTCTGAAACTTGATTTCTAGTTTTGATAACACCTAGTTGACTTCTTAGAGATGATATTACTTCACTATATAAATATGTTCCATATTCTTCCATAGGATATCCTAATTCTTCTAGTAAATCTAATACTTCCATTTTAGTTACTTCATCATCACTCATATCTTTAGATTTTCCATTTTGATATGATTGTCTTTTAAATAATTCTTGTATCATATCTAAATGTATAGATTTCATATATAAAAAATCAAATTCACTGGAATTACTCATAATAATTTCCTCCTTTCTAATAGTTAGAATTCGTAACAAATAAAAAAGTACGAATTCAACTACTTATAGCGACTCCGTACTTTATAAAAGTTCGTGTAGGTTTCCCCGGGATAGCTCAATACATATATCTTATATCCCCTCACTTGCCCTTGATTATATACTATTTATTATAATTTGTCAATTTTTTGTTTTTTATTTTCTCTTTTAGATAATATCATATCTATTCTTTCATCAGTAATAATAGCTTCAATTTCTTCTAATTCTGCTAAAAATATTAAAAAGTTTCTACTTAAATCTTTTAATGATAAACTAATTGACTTCAATTTTACTAATAATTTTTTTCTTTCTTTTGCTTTTAATAACAAATTAAGTCTTCTAATATATTCAGTTTTATCAATAGATAATGTATTATCTAATATAAGTTCTTCTAAATCTTTTATGCAATTTTCTTTAGATATTTTTCTTCTTGCTAGGATTTCATCTATTTGTGATCTTGTTTGTATGTCTTTGGTAGTTTCTCTTTCTTTTAATAATTCTAATGTTGTTTTTCTTCTACCATCTTCATGAAACATTAATTTCATAATTGGATATTCTTCAAATATATTTACTTTATATTCATTTTTTAATACATCTATAATTTGAAGTATTTTTTCATCAAATAATGTATCAACAGTATATTCTTTTCCATTAAGATATCTATAATCATTTCCATTTCTTTTCTTATCTAACATAATTTTTTTTAATGTATTTGTTCTTGGTATTATACCTAATGAAAGAAAATAATTATCAGTTTCTATATGACCATTTTTTCTTGCATCTACTTCTTGTGTTAAACTCATATAGTTTTTCTTTAAATATGATTCTTCTATCGTACTTGTAAGTAAGAAATCTTTAAGCATTAATATATAGTCGTATGAAAGAAAATCTGATCTGTAATTTTTTTCTTGTAATAAATGGGTTAATTCATGAAATATTGTATCAAATAAATCTTGTTTTTTTGATAATTGACCTAAAAAGAATAAATTAAAATTTGATGATGATATAGATATAACATGATTATCATAGCTACCTAAAGTACCAAAATCTAATCTACATATTTCTGTATAGCAAAACGTTCCATGTTCTTTAGCATAATTGCTTATTAAACTTGTAATAGCATTTCTAAAAGCTTCTAATGAGGGTACTTTATTATAATTAATTATATTTTTTATATACAAATCTACATATTCTTTTGGAATATTATGAGCAGTAGTAAATATTAAGTCTAATTCTAAAAAAATATCTTCTCGTAGTTCACCTTCACTTTTTAAGTAAACTTTAAATTTTTCCAACAGTTCTTTTATTTTATTGTCGTAATCAATTAATTTTAGAAAATCCTCTATTTCTTTATTTTGATTTTCTAAAAGTTTAACTGCTTCTTTTCTTATATTTGAATCTTCTTCACTATATGGCCAATATTCACCTAATTTTATAATGTTGATAATATCTTGATAAGTTATTAAATAATGTAATAATTCTAAATATCCCATCTCTTTTAATTTATTAACAATAAGAATATCATCTTTTAATAATCTAATAATATTTGATACAAAAAATTTATTTAAAATCATTTCCCCAGCATTTCTTGATTTATATACTATTTTTCTTACATAATCATATATCTTACAATAGTAATCTTCTTTATTTCCAGAACAAAACATATCTCGATTGTTATCGAAATCTAAAAACTTTTTATTTGTTTCATCATCTAAAACTATTTTTCCAATATTTATTTTTTCTGCTTTATCCATAATTACCCTTTTACGGGCCTTATTTTAACATGAATTATATTTTTTGTCTATTTGAATAGTTTTATTTTACTTATGATAGGTATTTCTTTAGCTTTATTGTTACATACATTTAAAACACCATATAATACAATAAAACTAAATAGCATATTTATAAATGCAAAAAATATTCTTAGACTTATTGGTAAAATAATACATTTTAGCCCACTTACTAAATCACATGGTGTTCCGAAAATATATGATAATGTTCTTTTTATAATTAAGAATATTAAATATGTGAATAATATGTTCATACCATTTAATGTATGAAATTTTACATAATTATTTTTTTTAGATAATATAAATGGTACTAATGGTATTAAATATGAAACAATACTTAATGCTTTACCTGATTCTATTTCTTCAAGTGAAAATGTATCTGTATAATCTTTACTACTACTTATAATTGTTATTATTTTTTCTTTTATCTTTTCTATCATTATACTAATTATATGTTTTAAAAATATAATTATTCATTAAGAATTAAATTACAAAATAAAAACACGAAAATTCGTGTTTTACTCTGGCGGTCTTACAGTACATGACTTTAAAAATGATTTTGATGTTTTTCCTGTATATATATTTCTATACCAAAATTCACTGTAACTTATACCTTCAAAGGAAATTATTTTATTATATCTTTGTGGACCTATGCTTTGATTACAAAATTTACTTGAACCCTTATATTCTATGTATTTAATGTTATTATACAAAAATGCAAATTCTTCAATTCTTGTTACTGTCTTTGGAATTGTAAGTGTTTCAATAAAGTTATTAGAAAAAGCATAATAGTCAATTGTTTCTAATTTTTCTGGTAGTCTAACCGATAATATTCCCATATCATTAAAAGCATAATATTTAATTCTTGTTATATCATAATTGTTATATTGATTTGGAATATATACTCTTTTAGGACATGCCTTTTTAGTATTATCATTTTTTTCATATTCATAATATCTATTGATACTATAACTTTTACCATCATAGTTTAGTTTAAAATCAAAACAGTCTAATGATGTATCAGCATATACATTTACTTTTCTTTTTAATATTTTTACTCCCTCGTTTGTTTTAACAACATAATTATAAGTAAAATTTCCCTCCCTATGTCTTATATTATTATAACTATAGAAGTCACCTTCATTTACTAACTTTTTATTTTTATTTTTTACTCCATCATCTACATATGCTTTTATATTATTAATATCTAAATCTATAGTTGATTTTCCTATTAATTGTAAATCATTAGCACTATTTGATTTTTCTATGGTTAATCCTTCATATTCTTCGCCATATTTTGTTATCACTACAAAGTATGCTTTTTCAGCATTTGTCAAGTCTATAGGCAGTTCTTCCGATAATATTGTTGGTGAAAATTCTCCATTATCTAGTGCCTTTTCCATATCTGATTCTTTTATTACCATTCCCATGGGATAGTCAAAAGTTTTAACTTCATATGTTCCTGCCATCTTACTATCAATATTTAATTCATAGACAAGTATATTAATAGAATTATTTTCGCTTGAATTTGCAATTAAATAATCATCTTTATCGTTTGATACTTTTTTTATTAATTCTTTTTGAGATTGAACTTTACTAATGTTAGAGCTTATTTTCATTTTATTATCTACTAAACTTAAAGCAACTAAATTATTTTTTAAAGGTCCTGTAGAGTAAGATAACTCTTTATTTTCATTTATGTTTATATTTTCTTTTTGTTTCATTTTATTATTAGAGATTATATTGTTATTTCTCATTTTATCAAGTACTTCAGCCATTATGTTTATTTCTTGTTGCATTTCTTCAGTAATTTCAGGTCTTTCATGACCTTGTGATTCCATTGCCTTAAATTCTATCTCTAATATTGCATCGACTAATTCTTTTCCACTTATACTTCTAAATATTGGATTAATCGCATTATCTTTTATTAATGACTCTTTAAAAGAATTTGGTTTTTCTATTTCTATTAAGTTTAATTGTTCAAGATCAATGAATACTCCAGAATCTGGTTCAGACGTTACATCTACCATTAAAAAATTGCTGTATTCTCCATCACCTAATGCTGTTATTGTAACATCATCTTCATCTACCGTTCCTGTGCATTCCTTATATTTTTGACCTGATAAATCTTTATTGCAATCAAATGTATTTTTTGTTCCTTCTGCATATTCTAATTGTGCAGATTTTGCAGTCTTTCTAACTTGTGTAATGAACATGTTTTTCTTTGACTCTTTATATAGTTTCATAACATTTGGTACAGCTATTATTGTTAATATTGCTATTACTGCTATTACTGCAAGAAGTTCTATTAATGTAAAAGCATTTTTCCTTTTCATATACACCTCTATATTATCTTTATTTTCTATAATTATAACATATATTTTTTTTCTTTTAAATTATTTTAATGTTTTTTATAAAAAAAAACTCTTATTCAGAGTTACTAATCATATTGGCAGGGGTAGAAGGACTCGAACCCTCCCCAACGGTTTTGGAGACCGGCATGCTACCACTGACACCATACCCCTACGTGTCACTTTTTTGTAAAGCAATATAATTATACAATATAAATTTTAACAAATCAATATTTTTCGTTATTGCATAAAATATATTAGGTGATTATATGCTTATTAAATATTCAAATAAAGAATTAGATTTATGTGCAAGACTCATGAGAGCTGAAGCACTTGCTGAAGGGGAGCTAGCAATGCTTATGGTTGGTAATGTTATAGTCAATAGAGCCATAGCTAATTGTTTAGATTTTAAAAATATCAGAACTATTACTGACGTAGTATATCAAAAACCTGGTGGTTTTGTTGGAACTAATAGTAGTCTTTTTAATAGTGGAAGCGCAACTACTAAGGAAAAAGAGCTTGCTAAAAGAGTATTAAAAGGAGAATACTATCACCCTGCTACTAATGCATTATGGTTTTATGCACCTAAAAAAAATGAAGAATGCAAAGCTACATGGTTTAATCAAAGAAATACAGGCAGATATAAAGGACATTGTTTTTATGCTCCTGACCCAGGTGTATGTAATGAACTTTACTAACTTTATATTAAAATAACTAGCACTTTACTTATTATCATGATATAATTTTAATAGAATAAGAGGTGGTTTTATGGCTACAATAACTGCTATACAAAAGAAAGATATAGATGCACTAGAAAGAAGTTTAAAGACATTATCCGAAAATATGAGTAGTGTTGCTAATGATGTTGTTGATATTAATGGACAAATCAACGATTTTAATAGTCAAGTAGATACTCTTAAATCAAATGTTAAATCACTAGAACAAGAAATAAAAGATTTTATGCTAGAAGTTAGAGGTTCTTCATTAGTATCTAATGCTCAGAATGAAATATTATTAAAAGAAAATGAATTAAATAAAAAATATGGTCATTACGATTTAATACGTAGAAAAATAAATGGTATTTTAAATAGTATAGATTTAAATACTATTAAAAAGAATACATTACTTACTCAAAGTGAGCAATCTTTGTTAAATACTCCAAACTATTATCTATCATATGCATTAGTTGCATTATGTGCTTGGTTTAGGAATGAAAAAAAGTTAGCTCGTAAAGCGTTAAATAAAGCACTTAATTTAAATGATAGTAAAACATCATTACTTTTTTGTTTGATACACTTAAGACTTAATAGAAATGAAACTGCTCTTAAATGGTTAAAAAGATATTTAGATACACAAGATCCTAATAATATGGATAACGATATTATTAATGTTTTAGAATCTTTAGTTAGCGATACATATAGTGTTAAGATGACTGATTTAATTCTTTCATATATTAATGATTGGTGTATTAAATTAGATAATAATTCTAATATCAATAATTATCAAATAGACAGATGGAGAGAATTCTTTAGTGAAACTATTGAAACTATTGAAAATAATGATTATCCTTTCTCAATGAATTATATTAAAAACTTTGATAAATTAAAAACTAGTTTAGAAATTTCTTATTCTTATAATAATGCATATGCTAAATTTTTGAATTTATTAAACGATAATAAACAAGAAGATAAAAGTATAGATGAACTTTTAAATAGTTTACTATTCAGTTATGAAGATAATGAAGCTGAACTTAGAAAAAGTATATTAAAAAACAAATTAATAATTGAGTGCAAAGGTAACATTGAAGAAGCTAATAAAAAGTATGAACTATATAATAATTCATTAAATATTAAAAATAATTTTGGAAATGAACTTACTAATGCTATATTAAATAGAAATGATGTTTCTTTATCTACTAAAAAGTTAGCAATTTCTCTAACTAAACAAAATATAGTTAAAGGTTTTGAAGAAGCGTTTAGTAATGATGGAGATTCTATTGATACTGAAGTTGAAATTAAAATTAATGAATGGACTGGTGTTACTAAAGATGGAAGTAATGAAAAAGAGTTGCAAGACTCTTTGACTGATTATGTAAAAAAACCTTTTGCTATAGATTCTCAAGAACAACAATATATATCACCAAAAACTATATATTGTGGAATATTTATTGTTGTTGGATTTATCTTATCATTTATAAAATTATATATAGGACTTATTGTTATACTTGTTGGTGGTGGAATGCTTATGTATTTCTTACTTGAAATATCCAAAAACAGACAAGACATTATTAATGAATACAATGAAACCATAAATAAATATTTATTTGAACTTAATAATACTTTAGCAGAAATAGTAGATATTAAATTTATTTGTAAACGTAATTTAAAATATAAAAATGAGCTTATAAGTTATATTAATTCATTTGATAAGAATAATTATATTAATTTTAAGTAGGAGGTAATCTTATGATTAATGATGAAGAATTAAAAGTAGAACTTGGAAAAGAAGAAAAAATAGAAAACAAACTCGAAGATGATAACGTTAAAAAGAAAAAGAAAGAAAAAAAAGATGCCGAAGATGAAATGATTAAAATTCCTGATTGGGATTTAGAGCCTCCTTTTGATACTATTGATAGAGGTGAGTTATGATATCATATTATGATTTAGTTAATTTTTTAGAATCATTACTTACCGAACCAAGAAGTGATAGCATAGTAGAAAGACTTAATAGTTTAGATGTTAATTTAGAAGGAGATAGATACTTTAGATTTCTAGATCATTTATCTTTACTAATTCAAGATAGACTATCTAATGCATATAAGAATTTATTAGATAAAATTCCAAGTATAGGAAACGATGATAATAGATTCTCAATAGAATTTAAAGAATATACAGATGAAGTTTCATTAGTTTTTTCTATTGCAAGTATTAAATTGGTTCATGAAGAAAATCAAATGCAATTAGGAAGAATTATAATGCAAACAAATAATAAAATATTAGACGAAATCAAAAAAAACTATTTTGATGAAGATACTTTTATAATGAATACTATCAATAATGCTTATTTGGAGGAAAAATAATGAATTACGAAGAAGTTAAGGAAAAGTTGAATAGTTATTTACATGCTAGAATTCCATTTATAATAATTAACTCTATAGAAAAAAACAGAATTTTATCTATGTTAAAAGATATAAATAATGATTTAAATTCTAATATATATGTTCACTCTATGTCTAAAGGTATGTACAATCTTCAAAATAATGAAATTGTTAGTAATGAAAAAACATTGGGTGGTATATTATCTTTTATAAGTAGCGATATTAAAGATAAAAAGAATGTTACCTATCTTTTAAGCGATGTTGATAACTTAAATGAAGATAATTTGGTCACTAGATTTTTATATGATGTTGTTAATAGTTGTGAAGAAAAATCTTGTTCTATAATTGTAATAAGTGACAAAAGTGTATGGCCAAATCTTAAAAGACTTGGAATGAATATTAATTTGAACTTTCCAAATGAAAAAGAAATTTATAATTTATTACATAGATTTATTGATAAATATAATGGACAATTTTCTATTGAATGGGATGATAATAATTTTAAAGAAGCTTCTGTTATATTATTAGGATTAAGTGAATCAGAGATTAAGAATGTTATATCTGTTTTAATTGCTAAGAGAAGCATTACTAAAAATGATTTAACTGATCTTAAATTTGCTAAAAGTAAACTTTTCTCAAATATGGAAGGTCTAGAAAAGATTGAAACTGATAATGTTGTTTATGGTGGACTTAATAATCTTAAAAAATGGCTTAATTCAAAAAAGAAATTATTAGATGTTAATAATAAAGAAAAACTTATTAAGAGAGGAATTAAACCACCTAGAGGTATTTTAGTAGTTGGAGTTCCTGGTTGTGGTAAGAGTTTAACTGCTAAAGCAATATCCAAAAGTTGGAATCTTCCCCTATTTTTGCTTGATTTAGCAACAGTTCAAGGAATGTATGTTGGACAAACTGAAGAACAATTTAAGAATGCTTTAAAAACAGCAGAACATGTTGCTCCTTGTGTCTTATGGATAGATGAAATAGAAAAAGGTTTAGCAGGTGTTAATGAATCAAGTGGTGTAACATCAAGAATGATTGGACAATTCTTATTTTGGCTACAGGAATGTCAAAAAGAAGTATTTGTAGTTGCAACTGCGAATGATGTAGAAAGTTTACCAGCTGAATTACTAAGAAAAGGTAGATTTGATGAAATGTTTTTTGTCGATTTACCAAATGATAATGAAAGAAAAGAAATAATAGAAATGTATTTGAATAAGTATTTAGGTGTTAGTGCAGATGAAACACTTATTAAGGAATTAGTTACAAAAAGTGAAGGATTTGCTTCATCTGATATAGAGTCTGCAATAAGAGATATATCATACAATATTGTTGCAGATAATATTAAATTAACTCGTTCTTACTTAATCGATTATTTTGATAAATGCTATTCTATTAGCAAAATTAATCCTGAAAAGATTGATAAAATTAGACAATGGGGAAAAGGAAGAACAATTAATGCTTCTTAGCATGTTGTTCTTTTTTTATTAATACAATATTATATTATTATTTGAGATGTTAAATAATCAAAAAAATTTAATAAAACAAAAAAAACGTTTAAAACGTTTTTTAATTTGTTGGAATCAAAATATTTTGTCCTATTTGCAGTGTTGTTGATTTTAAATTATTTATTGTCATTAGTTTGTTAACAGATGTACCATATTTATCTGCTATCTTCCAAAGAGAATCTCCTTTTTTTACTGTATAAGTATTGTAATTTGTTGAACCAGGTATTTTTAAAACTTGACCTATTTGTAAAGTGTTAGATTTTAGATTATTTAATTTCTTTATGTCATCTATTG
Source organism: Mollicutes bacterium (assembly GCA_004552445.1). Classification (GTDB taxonomy): domain Bacteria; phylum Bacillota_I; class Bacilli_A; order RF39; family UBA660; genus CAG-1000. The sequence continues at coordinate 1,906 of SFOJ01000002.1, read as the reverse complement.
TTGTGTCATACTTATTAGCAATTGTCCAAAGGTTATCACCTTTTTGAACAACATAATTGATTTCTCCAGTATTTTTTACACTTGAATTATCACTTTTAGGTATAAATAATTGTTGATTTATTGTTAATTTATCACTTGATAAATTATTTATTTTCTTTAATGTATCTACTGTTATATTATATTCTTTAGCAATATTCCAAAGAGAGTCTCCTTTTTTAACTTTATAAATCAAATAATCTTCAGGTATCATTTCATCATTTTTAGTTAGTTTTAATGTTTGACCTACTTTAAGTGTATTGCTTGTTAATTTATTTATTTCTTTAAGTTCTTTAACTGTCACACCATATTTGTTTGCTATGCTCCATAATGAGTCTCCTTTTTTTACTGTATAGTAATCACTACCTAGAGGTGGAGTATATTTAAAACCCTTATAGTCTGCAAGTGCTCTTATAACTGCTTCAACATAATTCTTATAATTTTTTTCTATTTGTTCAACATCATCTTTAGGACTATCTATAAAACCATACTCCACTGTTATTGTCTCATTATTTGGTGTGTTTCTTTGCATGAAATAGTAATCTTTTATAGGATTACTTGGTAATCTTTGTTGATAATATTTTCTTACGTTTTGTCCTTCTTTTTCTAATTCATTTAATATTTTCTTAGATAAAGTACTATTATTTCTAAGTGCATATATTACTTCGGCACCATCGCCACCTCGCGACGGCTCTAGTGGTTAAATAATTTTATGACTAGTTCTATTATATATGGAGTTATTACCCCTAAAATATAAAATATTATATTATCCTTATTTCTTTTAATATATTTATTGTTTTTATATGGTTTTAACTTTACAAACCAGTTTGTTATTCCTATTAATAATACAAATAACGAATATATATTTACATATTTATTATTTAATTTAAGTACCAAAACAAGAATTAATTGAATAATATATGGTATTCCAAAAAACCACCAACGATATTTCTTATATAAATCTATAATATTAATTTTAAATATACTTCTAATATTCAAAATTAAACTATCTATTGTTTTAGTCGTCTTTCTATATAATATTTCCCAATTATAGAAATATTTGTCATACTCTAAATCAACAAATTCATTTTCTTCCGTTTTAAGACTTATACATAGCTCATCTAAATAACTAATATCTTTGTCCAGATATGTCATAAATTCTTCAAATGATGAAAATTCATTTTTATCTTCTTCTACAATCTTATTATGTTTAGATTGTCTATATGATTTGATTTCTACTAACGATATACCCCCAATATTATTAATAATATTAGATATCTTTACTATATCTTCCCTTGTTAATGTTTTATAGTTAAACTTTTTCTTGTATTTATAATTGTACATAAACATCACCTAAAAACATTATACCACGTTTTATATGAGCAATTATATATTATACTGTTTTTTACCACGTCTTCCATATGGATTTCTTATTGGATTCTTATCAACATATTTAAAAGTATAATCATCAAGTATTTTATATTTAAACTTTATTGTTATATTTCTATCTTCATCTGCTTCTATTCTATCTATTATGGTAAATAATAAGTCTCTATTTGGCTTTTGAATATTTAATAATTCATTTATTTTCTTTGTATAATTTGGTATTTTATTAGCACTATTTTTTCTTTTTAAAATTTCTAGTTCTATTTTTTCTAATTTATCTTTAAGATTTCTCATTTTTTGTTCATAAGGAGATACTATCATTTTATATGAATCTAAAGAAATATTACCATCAATTCTATCTTGATAAACTGTCTGAATATTAGAAGATAATTTTAAAATATCCTTTTCTATATCTTTCTTTATGTCATCAAGTGATTTAGTACCTGAATTAGTTCTATTAACTATTTCTTCATTTAATTCTTTA
>SFOJ01000040.1 GCA_004552445.1 Mollicutes bacterium | reverse complement strand
AAATACATAAGATAACATAAAAGACATAAAATAAGATCATATATGTTAAATTCAGGATGGAACATAATAAACAATCCTAAAGCAATTATCAAGGGTATTATTACATATATAGAATAATATCTTTTATCAAATTTCTTTATTTGACTCATAGATATTATAAACGCAACTATTAAATTAATAAAAACAATTGAAAATGTTAATGTTACTGCTGATCCTTTTCCACTAGTAATTGCCCCTATTTTATATACATCAAAATCTAATAATAATATTAGAATTCCAACTATTCCCAAAATTATATAGTTTATATTTTTATATAACTTAAACTTATTTCTATATTTTTCGAAACTAATATATAATATGTATGACATTACATTAAAAGTGATAGTAACTATAAACCACGAACCGATTTTATTCATTATTTCAAATACTTGTGTATACCAACTATCTAATGTATCAACTAAATAAATGCTTGCAAAATAATGTGAAATAAAGTTACTTATATTTACCAAAAGAGTAAATATTAATACATGTTTAAAATAATAATTTTCTTCTAGTTCTATTTTTTCTTTAATAAAAAAGATTATTGTTATTAATGAGGTAAAAATTAAACAAACAAGTGGTATCTCATACTCTATCATAAACATCACCTACTTTTAATTTTATCAAATTTTATAACAAAAATCTTTATTTTTTTAATACTTTTTGCTTTGATTTGCTATCTTGCCAGTATTTTCTCATACGTTTAACTACATCTTTATTATCTATATCTAGCTGACTTAATATCCATTCCTGACCGCAAAAGCCATTTTGCATTATTGAATCTAGTGCTAAATTACTTAATGTTCTTATTACTTCTTCATATTCTTGTTCTTCTTTTGTTTTTTTTGTTAAATATTCTGCATCAAATACATCTCTATCCCATTTTAATTTTTCAAATGCATATTCAATTTTTTTCATTCTTAATTCTTCTTCAACATTACCATGTTCTCTTCTAACCAATGGTTTAAAATGTCTTGATATTATATGATAAACTGAGGTAGCCATTTTATCTCTAATTTCTGAGGTTAATGATTTTACATAGTGTTTTTCAATTTCTTCTTCAGTGCTGAATTCTCCATTCATATCAACGTCTATACTTTTTACATCAATTGGATTTCCAACATCTATATATGAAACTCCGTTTTCCATGTCTTTAATCATTGTTACCACTACAATTTTTCTATTTGTTTGAAGTGCACAAGCTTATTTGGGCTATAATTATGTGAACCTTCTGGGAATATTAATATACTATTAGATTTTAATACTCTACACATTTTTTTTAGTACATCTTTTCTTTGAGTTTTATCCATTATATCAAATGGTATCATTCCATTTAACCATGATAAATACATTTCTGGATTATATTGTAAAGATTCGATGGAACCTAAAATTAAATAAGCATTTCTATCTAATATATTTAAAACTGTCTCAATATCTTCAGGACAAGTATGATTACATACAAATATATAAGGTTCATTAGGATTAAGTTTCGGATATCTTTCTACTACAATATTATTTTTACCTTTTTGAATTGGATAATTTTCTAACGGTACATATTCTAATGATAGGTTGTCAAAATATTCTTCATCACTTAGTCCACTTCCTGATTCTGCATGTATGATATTTGCATTTGTAAATACATTACACATTTTTTTAAATGGTTTATCCATTTTTCTTCTTATTCTTAATCCAGTATCTGTGGTAAAGTGTTCTACATCTTTATTGTGTAAATCACTTATGAAAAGATTTTTCATACTATCCCCCATCTTCCTTAATTGATTGTATTATATCATAAATGATACATAAAGTCAAAATTATTAAATAAAAGATGCTATTTCTAGCACCTTTCTTATTCACTAATCATCATTACGAATTTAGTTTTACCATCTGTATTTTTATCTTTCATACTGAATGAATTGTATTCATTTCCTAAGTCTATAAGTTTTTCAATCTTTTTAGAATAAGTTTTAACTTTACCATTTAATACACTTGTTATCTTAGAAATTCCTTCTTTATTGAATTTATTTAATCCATCATATAGAGTTGTTGCTCCTTTTAATATTTCTGAATTTTTAGTATTAAATGTATTTGTAAGACTTGTTAAATAATCAACGCTTTCACTTAGTTCTTTAATTCCTTCATACATTTTATTACTGTTAGCTGCTAAATAATTTACTGATGGGGCAAGTTTATCAACATTAGTAATTAAATCTTTAGAACTACTAGCTAGTGCACTAACATTTTTATTTAAAGCACTTATGCTACTATTTAAATTATCAATATTTGTTTTCATAGAAGTTAATGTTTTAAAGTCTATACTCTTTTGTAAATTAGTTATTTCTGCTTCTAATAAATCTTTTGTATTTTCATCTGTTGTTGTTTCTTTTATATATGTTAATGTTTCAATATGTTTAGTCATTGTTGATAATGTGTTATCTACTGTTGTACTTAATAATTCTGATTGTTTAGCAAGTTCATTTGTTTTTGTTGATAATGTGTTAATACCATTAGCTAAGTTTACGATTGAACTAGTATATGTACTTAAACCTTTTACTTGTTCATTTAAATTTTGAATACCTTGATTTAATGCATTGTATTTTTCTACTAAACCTTTAACGCTTGTGTCTAAGTTATTCATTCCACCATTATATTTAGTAAATCCATCGTTGTATGCTTTGATACCATTCTTTAAGTCATTGCTTCCATTTACTAACTTTTTAGTACTTGTTCCTAGTTTGTTAACACTACTATAAAGTTTATTTAAATCACTAAATGATGATGTATCAACGTCTTCAAATAAATTCGAAGTAGCTACGGAATAAATATTAGTAAATTCATATGAAGTAGTAGTATATTCAATAGTAATTGTATCTAATCCTTTTAAATCATCAATCTTTAAGCTTTCATAAAGTCCTGGAGCACTATATCCAAGAACCATATAACTAATACCATTATCTACGATTTTACCATTATCTACTTTTAAATTAGTTATATTATCTTTGTTAAATGTCATAAGTGAAGTAATCATAAATGGAGTATATAATGTTTCTTTTTTACCATTGATATTTACTTTCTTTTTAGAAGTATTTTCATACTCAATTACTATTTTGATTTTTCCACTTTTTCCAGTTAATTCTTTAGATGTATATTCTTTTCCGTCTAAATAATATTTAATAGTTGTTTTGATTGGAAGACTTTTTGTTGAAGTACCTTTATAGAATATATCTTCTCCTTTAGAACTCCATGTAAGCGAATTATCTATAAGATCAAATCTTTCGTCTCCATTAACATTTACTATATCTTTAAGATTAGTTCTATCGTTATATTTACCTTCTTTTACATTTTGAATATGATTGCTTACTATAGTTTTATCAACACTACCATCACTATTTAATCTTGAATAAACAGTTTCATCTTTAGTAGTAGCAAATACACTTAACGGTAATGTTAATGTTATAAGTAAGCCAGCTAATACTTTTTTATTCATTTTAATTCCTTCTTTCTTTTTTAAAGTTGTTTTCATTATCAACTTATCAAATAGCATTAGTAATGATGGTAATATTAAGATTACTACTAACATACTAATAATTGCTCCTCTTGATATTAATGTACATATTGATCCAATTAAATCTATATCAGTATAAGCACCAACTCCAAATGTTGCTGCGAAGAAACACATACCACTTACGAATACTGAACTTACACAAGAATCTAATGTTTCTCTCATAGATTTAAATTTATCTTTTCCAGAATTTCTTAATTCTAAGTATTTTGTTGTCATAAGAATTGCATAATCAATAGTTGCTCCTAATTGAATAGTACCAATTACTATAGATGCTATAAATGGAAGTGTTGTTCCTGTGAAGTATGAAATAGCAACGTTTACAAATATAGCAAATTCAATAGCTATAATTAATAGAACTGGTAATGATAATGATTTTAATACTACGAACATGATTGCGAATATTACTCCGATAGATACGTAATTAACATTTTTAAAGTCTTCATCACTTATCTTAATTAAGTCATTAGTAAGTGGTCCTTCACCTGCGATAATAGCATTTTTATCATATGTTTTAACTAACTCATCTATTTCTTCTATTTGAGTAGTTAGTTCAGGAGAAGCTACTTCATAGTCAGAACTTATTAACATTAATTCATATTTATCATTTTTAAATATTCCTTTAATATCTTCATCAAGTAGTTCTACTGGGAATCCATATTTTTCTAATTCACTCGAACTAAGAACCATACTTATTCCTTTAGTATTTTTAAGTTTATTTACTAATTCTGATTTTTTATAATTTTCTAAGTTTGAGTCTAACAATATTATTTCTGGTGAAACAATATTAAAATCTTTCTTTAATTCTTCGTTTGCTCTTACACTTTCTAATGTTTTAGGAAGTGATTTATCTAAGTTGTAATAAACATTTACTTTTGAGTTACCAATTACTGCTGGAATCATTAATATTAAGAATCCTACGAATATTGGTTTATAGTATTTCATTGTGAAATCTTTTATGTGTTTGAAACTTGGTATTAATACTTTATGTCTTGTTTTAACAATCCATCTATCACATAATAATAACATTGCTGGGAATACTGTAACTACACAAATAAGTCCAAACAGAACACCTTTTGCCATGACAAGTCCAATGTCTTTTCCTAATGTTAAATTCATTGAACATAATGCTAAGAAACCAGCAATTGTTGTAAATGCGCTACCAAGTACTGATACTAAAGTTTCTTTTATTGCTTTAGCCATTGCTTCATTTGTATCTTCTTCTTTTTCTAAATTACTTTGATATTTATGATATAAGAAGATTGAGAAGTCTGTTGTTACTCCTAATTGAAGTACAGCACTTATTGCTTTTGTTATATATGATATTTCTCCAAATATAATGTTTGAACCCATATTATATATAATAGCTATACCAATATTTAAAAGTAATAATATTGGTATAATATATGAATCTAATGATATTGATAATACTATTAAGCATAGTATAACAGCGATTACTACATAGATTGCTACTTCTTTATTTGATAGATCCATGGTATCTTGTACGATAGCACTCATGCCACCTACTTTAGCCATATCATTTAATGTTTTTCTTATTTCTGTTATAGCATTTAATGTTTTTTCATTTGATGTTGTTTCATTAAATGTTACTAACATAAGAGTTTTATCACCATTTTTTACTTGTTCAAGAAAACTATCTGGTAATATTTCAAAAGGAATAGATACACCAGTTAGATCATTGATTGTTAATACTTTGTTAACACCGTCAATTTTTCTTATCTTGTTTTCTGCATCTAGAACTTTCTTTTGATTACTGTTGTCTATGGATATTGTAGCGAAAGCTCCCATATCAAAATCTTCTTTTAATATGTTTTGACCTTTCATTGTTTCAATATCTTCAGGTAAGTATACTAAGATATCATAATTAGTTTTTGTATTAAAATACCCTATCGCTGCTGGTATTAATAACAATATAGATATTATTAGTATAGCTACCTTATGTTTACATATAAAATCTCCAAACTTTTTCATTTATACCTCCATTATGACCAACGGTCATTTAGTAATATACCTCAAAACTGACCATTAGTCAATACTTTTTGATTATTTTATTGACTTTTGGTCATTTTTATATTAAAATTTATATATTGAAGGTGAAAAATATGATTAATATTGAAAATACTTTATCTAAAATAGAAGAAAAAAAGCAATTAAAAAAAGAAAGTCTTATGGCTTCTGCTTATAATTTATTTATTAAAAAAGGTATTAATGATACGTCTATTAGTGATATAGCTAATGATGCTGGTGTTGCTAAAGGAACTTTCTATTTATATTTTAAGGATAAATGGCAAATCCATGAAGAAGTAATAATTGATAAATCAAAAAAATTATTTAGTGATGCTATAGAATATACAAATAAGAAGAAATTAGATAACTTCCCCGATAAATTAATTAGTGTTATTGATTATATAATAGACAAACTTTCAAGTAGTAAAGATTTAATAAAACTTATTAATAAGAATTTATCTTTAGGTCTTTATAATAAAGATTTAATTGAAATAATTAATGCTGAATATAAAGATTTAAAAACTATATTTATAGATGAAATAAATAAATATTCTAAGAAGGTTGATAATCCTGATGTAACATTATTTATGATAATTGAATTAGTTGGAAGTACTTGCTATAATTCTATTTTAAATAATGAACCATTGCCTATTAAAGAATTTAAACCATATTTATATACTCAAGTAAGGAAAATGATTGAGTAATGAAAGTTTTAATTATTATTCTATTTATCATATTAGTTTTATACTTATTGATTGGAGTATATTTCTTTCACTTTTCAAATTGTACTAAAATATCTA
>SFOJ01000039.1 GCA_004552445.1 Mollicutes bacterium | reverse complement strand
ATACTAATGACATCATTGCTGCCGTCATGGCTGTTGTGTGACCACTTGGAAATGAAAAATCACTTTCAGTTACCATACCTGCATATTGCCACCAATCTTTATATTCAATACCACTCATATATGGTCTTGGTCTTGCGACCATATCCTTTAAAATAAAGTTAGTTAGTATAGCTCCTGCTCCAATAGCACCAAACATACAAATTCCAAACTTTCTTGTTTTCTTAAATAACATTAAGAATATACTAAGTAAAATAAGGAATATACCTTTTTCTGCAAAAAGACTTATAAACTTAAATAACCAATTTAAATTTCCATTGGTTAATAAAGCGAATTCATGTAAAACACTTAATATAGCATGATCAAATCCACTAAATGAAGTATTTAACCACTCTGCTACAGCTGTTAACTCCATATTTACCTCCCACTACATTATTATTTTACATTTATAACTTATTTAAAACAATAACATTACTTATTCTTTACATTTTTATTATCAATTATAGCAAGTAAGCTTCTAAGTCTGATAGTTACTGCTCCCATATTAGATATTTCATCTATTTTTATTTGAGTATAAACTTTATCTTTACTTTCTATTATTCTTCTTACTTCATCAGTAGTTACTGCATCTACTCCGCAACCAAATGAAACAAGTTGAACTAAGTTCATATTCTTATTAGATTCACTTACATATTTAGCGGCTGCATATAATCTTGAATGATAAGTCCACTGATTCATTACCTTTGTTTTAAAAGGTTTTACTTTATGACTAATACTGTCTTCAGTTATAACTACTGCTCCAAGAGATGTAATAAGTTTGTTAATACCATGATTTACTTCAGGATCTACATGATAAGGTCTTCCACATAATACAATTATTGGCATATCTTTTTGTTCAGCAATACTTATAAATTCTTCTGCTTTAGTTCTAACTTTTAATAAATAATTATTGTATGCTTCATAAGATTTCTCTACTACTTTTTTTAATTTTGACTCAGTTACTTCTATACCATAATATTTAATAATTGTTTTTATTCTTTTTAGAAATTGTTTTTTGTCTGCTAGACTTACAAAGTCATCTATAAATGTTTCTTTATTTAAATTATTTACATTGCCTCTTATTACTTGTGGATAGTAAGCAACTACTGGACAATTATAATGATTTGTTCCAAGTTTTTCGTCAAAGTTATAACTCATACTTGGATAAAATATATAGTCTACATTGGAATCTATCAAATATTCAATATGTCCATGCACTAATTTAGCTGGATAACATATTGTATCTGACGGTATAGTTTTTTGTCCTTTTAAATATGTGTTTCTAGTTGAGAATGGCGAAACTATTACATTTAATCCTAGTGAGTTAAAGAATGTATACCAAAATGGTAATAATTCGTACATATTTAGAACTAGAGGTATTCCTATAGTAGTTTTATTTTCACTAATATCATTATTCATGAATTCTTTTAATAATGATTGTTTATACTCATATAAATCATAGTGTTCTTGATTTATACCATTATTAAGTGGCTTAGAACATCTATTACCTGCGATAAATCTTCTCTTCTTATCGAAAGTATTTATTACTAAATTACAATGATTAGTGCATCCATTACAGTTTATATTTCTTGTTTCATAATTAAAATTCTTTAGTTCTTTAAAGTTTAATATTTTACTTTTATCATTATTCTTTTCTTTACTATAAAGTGCACTTCCGTATGCTCCCATTAAACCTGAATATTTTGGTCTAGTAACATTATGTCCTATTTCTTTTTCAAATGCTCTTAGTACAGAATCATTTAGAAATGTTCCACCTTGTACTATTATATTTTCACCTAAATCTTTAGGGTTTGCACATCTTATAACTTTATATAGGGCATTTTTTACTACACTCATTGATAGTCCTGCAGCTATACTTTCTACTGATGCACCATCTTTTTGAGCTTGTTTTACTGAACTATTCATAAATACTGTACATCTTGATCCTAAACTAACTGGACTTTTAGCATAAAGACCTAAATGGGAAAATTCTTCGGTAGTATACCCTAATGCTTTTGCAAATGTTTGTAAGAATGAACCACATCCTGAAGAACAAGCTTCATTTAAATATAAACTATCTATAGAACCATTTTTGATTTTAAAACATTTTATATCTTGTCCACCTATATCAAGTATAAAATCTACTCTAGGATTTATTTTTTTAGCTGCAGTATAGTGTGCTATAGTTTCAACTACTCCGTAGTCAATATTAAATGCGTTTTTTATTAGTTCTTCACCATACCCTGTTACAGCGCAAGATTTTATATTAATATTGGGATACTTTTCATATAAATCTAATAAATATTTTTTTACAATTTCAATTGGACTTCCTTCATTTGATGAATAAAATGGATTAAATATATTTCCTTCATCATCACAAAGAACCATCTTAATTGTAGTGCTACCTGCATCTATTCCTAAATACATATTTTTACTCGGTTTTTCTAATTCTTTTATAGATGTATCGTTGTGTCTTTTTAAGAATTCTTCATATTCTTTTTTATCTTTAAAAAGTGCATCACTTTTTATATAGTTATTTTGTTCTTTATATTTCTTAAATTTATTTTCTAGTTTTATTAGTGTTGTTTCTTCTTTTACATTTGCTAGTACTGAACCTATTGCTACAAAATATATTGCATCTTCAGGAAGAATTCCTTTAGTGTTTAAAACTTCATCAAAACTATTTCTAAGTTCACTATAAAAATATAATGGTCCACCTAAATATAAAACGTTATTACCTATATCTCTTCCTTGTGATAAACCTGATATAGTTTGATTTACTACTGCTCTAAATATACCTGCTGCTATATCTTCTTTTCTAACTCCTTGATTTAGTAGAGGCTGAACATCTGATTTAGCAAATACTCCACAACGAGATGCAATATTACATATTTTTTCGTGATGACTTGATAGTTCGTTTAATTCTTCACCTGTTACATTTAGTAAAGATGCCATTTGATCTATAAATGCACCTGTTCCACCAGCACAGCTTCCATTCATTCTCATTTCAAATCCACCTGTTAAAAATAGCATTTTAGCATCTTCTCCACCTAATTCAATTACTGTCTCGGTATTAGGATAATATTTATTAACAGCAATCTTTTCTGCATAGACTTCTTGAACAAATGGTATTTTTAAACTTTCAGCATATCCTAAACCTGCTGAACCAGAAATTGTTACTGTAATTTTATCGTTGTTTATAATATTTTTTAATTCGCTTAATATTTTTAATACAGCATTTCTTATCTCAGAATAGTGACGTTCATATTTCTTAAATAATATATTTTCTTTTTCATCCATTACTATACATTTAATAGTTGTAGAACCTATATCAAAGCCTACTCTTTTCATATTATTTATCACCTTCTTCTGCGATAGCTAGCATTAATTTAATTCTATTTTCTTGATTTACTTTTGAAGCTCCTGCATCATAATCTATTGGAAATATATTAGCATTTGGATATAGCATTCTAAGTGTTCTTATTGTACCTTTTCCAACAATGTGATTAGGAAGACATCCGAATGGTTGAGCACAAATTATATTATTGTAACCATTTTCTATTAGTTCAGCCACTTCTCCTGGTAAAAGCCATCCTTCACCCATATTTACTCCTCTATCAATTACATTTTCTGCTAATTTTTTAATTCTTTTAAATGGTGCTGGACAAACAAATTCAGGATATGGTTTTAATGCATCCTCCATATCTTTTTCCCAAGAAGATGCGATAGATTCTACAGTTTTTCCTGCATATAAACTTACTCTATTTTTTCCATAATATTTATGGTTTATTTCTCCATCAGAAAAACAGAATTCAAAGAATGCTAGTACACCAGGCACCATATATTCGCACCCTTCTTTAAGTAAGAATTCTTCTAAATTGTTGTTACCGAAAGGAGAATATTTTACATATATTTCTCCTACGATACCAACTTTTTTTAACTTCTTATCTACTCTTTTAATTTCATGAAAACTTTTAGCAATACTCTTTAGATTCTTTTTCATACTTCTATTATTTAAACTTTTTTTAGAGGCAAAATCAGTTGTTAATTTATTAATCCAACAGTCAACTAATTTATCAGTTTCACCTTTTTTCTTTTCATAAGGTTTTACTTGATTTTTTAAAAGCATTAAAAAGTCTCCATATATAATTGCTCTTAGAGACATATACATCATCATTGGAGTTAATTTAAAGCCACTACATTTTTCTATGTTACTTGTGCTTACTGATATAACTGGTATATAATCATATCCCATATTTTCTAAAGCTTTTCTAAGTAAGCAGATATAGTTGGATGCTCTACATCCACCACCAGTTTGAAATTGTATTAGAGCTACTTTATGAGTATCATATTTACCACTTTTTAGTGCATATAATTGTTGACCTATCGCACATATAGCTGGGTAACAAATATCATTATGTAAGTAACTAAGCCCAGTATCAATAACATCTTTTCCTTCATAGTGAAGAACTTCTACATTGTATCCATATAATGCGAATACTTTGTTTAGAAGTCTCATATGCACTGGAAAAATATCTGGTGCTAAAATAGTATGAGTTTTTTTCATTTCTTTTGTAAATTCTACTGCCATATATGTCTCCTTCTAATTATTTTTTCTTTTCTTTGAAGATTTTAACTGATGTAATAACTGTTATTAAACTAAGAATACCTTCCACCAAAAGGTTAGCTCCAAGTAATATAGTTAGTACTATTCCACTTTCACTAGGTTTTACCATTAAAGTAATTCCACAAATACATGCTAATACAGCAAATATTAAGATTAAGTACCACTCATGAATACCAAATTTACGTGCTTCATTTGATATGTGCATCTTAAACATACTATCTGTAAATATTGATAAGCCTAATGTAATACATATAAAATTAATAAATCCAACTGGGCGTACTAAAATAATAATTCCAAGTACTATTAGTAAGATACCAAATGGTAAATCATACTGGAATGCTAGACGATATAAATCATTTGAAAAATAACCAAACAACTTAATCATACCAAATACTATTAAAAGAATCGCACACATTATAACCAATATAGTTTGTGAAAATGCTGGATTTATCATAAGCACTAAACCTAAAATACATAGTATTATAGATATAATTATATAACTTGTTTTAGCTATACGTATAAACTTATTCATCTTAATCCCTCCTTTCATTATATAAGTAGTATAAACTCATAAACTAATTTTTAAAATGGACAATTTTTTTATGATGTTTAATTTTTAGACAAATGCTATTAAATGCATAAAAAAAGAATATTAATTAGAATGTTTATTTATGAACTCTATTAATATTTCTTTAGTTATCTTAGTGTATGTTACATATTCTTTTATATATTCTTCATCTAGATTTCTTGATAACCAGTCTATACAAAATCCAAAGAATTGACATTTTATAAAACTTATCAAAAAATTTTTATCTTTATCACTTATACTCATATTCTTAGTAACACTATTTATAAGTGTTCTAACTGTATATTCACATGTTTCCATTATGAATCTTTCATAAATATTTTTATCTAAGTAATTAAATATATTAAGTATAATTTTTTTGTTTTCAAGCACATATTTAATGGCTACTTCAACTGCCATATCTAAAGAATCAATAGTTGGGTAGTTCTTAATTAATACATCAGTTTCTTCAGTAATAACATTCTCTAATAAATCATTTATATCTTCGTAATGATAATAGAATGTATTTCTATTCACTCCACATTCATCAACAATATCTTTTACTGTTATTTGATTAAATGGTTTTTCTTTTAGTAAAGATATAAATGTGTCTTTAATTGCTTTCTTAGTAAAGTTTGCCATAT
>SFOJ01000012.1 GCA_004552445.1 Mollicutes bacterium | reverse complement strand
ATTTATTTAGAAAATTAAAAATAAAAAATTAAGCCATTTTAGTCTCCTGGAGCGAAAGGCCGCTCCAAATCGGTTTCCTTTGGTTTATGGGTCACAAGCCGCAATCAATAATAAAAAGTAAAATATAAAAACATAAAATATTAAGGAAGAGCTAAGAAGCTCTTTTTTAATGTGATAAAAAGAAAATGTTGATAAAAAAATATCTCAAGAAGTAAGAATTGAGTATGTAAGAAAATATAGACATCTGAGTACAAATGATGTATTAGAACATTTTGCTTTTGGGTCAAAGATTTACATAAAACATTTAATAGTTTGAAATCAACTAGGAGTCAAGTGAAGTTAGGCTGAAAAAATAGCAAAATTATATGAAGCAAGTGTTAATGCTATAAAGAAATATGATTATAGATGTTATTTATTTTCATATGTGGCTAGAAGAAGAGTTTCCGTATTATGAGATAAGCTTCGATAGTGATAGTTATGAGAAAACAGATTATAATGCGATTGTTCAAAATGCTATTAGAGAATAGCAACAAATGAGAGAAAAAAGACAAAACCTAGAAATATCTGATGAAGAGTATCTTGAATGGAAATTAAATTTAGAAATAGAAAATTTATTAAAGTGATTGAAATATAAGTAATATTGCTAAAAAAACGAATGGACTTAATTACAATCTAAATTTTATGTTATAATGATTATAGGTGATGTACTTTGAATATTTATAAAAGTTTAAATGAAATAACTGAGTATATTGATAACAATTTGGAAGAAAAAATCAGTTACGAAGTGCTAGCAAAAATGCTAGGTGTTAATGTTTATACAATGCAAAGATTATTTACTATGATAGCGGGTATTTCTATATCAGATTATATTAGAAAAAGAAGATTATCTAGTGCGGGATTCGATTTATATGAAGGTAATTTAAAAGTAATAGATGTTGCTGTTAAATATCAATATGATAATCCAACATCATTTTCAAGAGCATTTGAAAAATTTCATGGTATTAAGCCTGGTCTAGTAAATAAAGAAACTAAACTTAAAAACTTTCCAAGAATCGTTTTTAAGGAAATTGTTAATCTTACTACTGAATTAGATTATGAAATAATTACTCTTGATGCAATGAATTTATATGGTGTTAGTATCACGACTAATAATGCTGAAATTGGTAGTGATGCACCGATATTTTTTAGACAAACTGAAGAAAAATATTTAAGCAAATATGGCGAAGTTAAATATGGAATGGTTACTTACGATATAGAGCGAGAAGAAAGCCAAAAATACTATTGTTTGTATGATAAAGAAATAGAAGAATTTGAACATATTGAGATATCTAAAAGTAAATGGCTAAGATTTAGAATTAATTCACAAAATGCCAAAGATATTCAGGAAATGTCTCATAAATTTTATGGGGAATTCTTACCATCAGTAAGATATAATTTAAAAGAACTACCCGAATTAGAATATTATCATGATGGTATAACAGATTTTCTAGTAGCAATTTATTAAACTGACAAAACTGATTATTAAAAAATCAGTTTTTTGTTTTGCATTTTTGATATACTCTTTTACGAGGTGACGGATTATGGGGTTAACGTCAGAAATTTACTTAACTAAAAAGTTTATATCTAAAGAAGAGTGGTTAGAATTAATAAAAACTATATCAAATTATAATGGGATTTTTAGAAGATGGAAGATAATTATTACAAATGATAGAAATCAAATAAGATATTTTGTTAAAACTAGATGTAGTTTACCTGCTACTATAAATAATTTAAATTCATTTTTATTAAAACCTGTAAAAGAAATAACAGCACCTAAACCTAGTTATACATTGTTTTCTTTACCTAAAATTGGTAGTAGTATTATTGACATAATAAATTACAGTGAAATCAGAAATAAAGGTACTCTTGAATATCTTGAAATTAGTTTTCTAAAATTATATGAAGATAAGATTAAATCAAGAATTAAGTTTTATCTAAATAAAAATGGGATAATAAAAAAATATAATGTTATTTTTGCAATTCCAACTAGTATATTGTCGACAGATTTTGAAGGTAATAAAAGATATTTTTATAAGAGTTCTCCTAAATACTTAGAAATAAATAAGATATTGCATTTATTAAATACTGATTCCAATAATGCATTATTATCTGTTGATACATTCCCTTACTTACAAGGAAAATTTTATCTAAATCAAAATAATTTTAGTTTTGATAAACATTCAATTATAATGGGATCTTCTGGATGTGGTAAATCTAAATTTATAAGTTTATTAATTAATAATATTAATAAGAGTGAAAGTCTTAAAAGAAAATATAAAATTGTGGTAATTGATCCACATGCTGCACTTGAACAAGATATAGGTGGTATAGGAAAAGTAATTGATTTCAAAAGTAGTTTAGATAGTATAGATTTATTTATTAATAATAATGATGATATTGTGGCATCAACAGAACTTTTATTAGATTTATTAAAATCATTAATTGCAGATCAATATAATTCTAAGTTAGAAAGAGTCTTAAGACATTCTATACATTTATTATTAACTGATGAATCATTTAATTTTAAAAATTTAAGAAGACTTATTTTAGATTTAGAATATAGAAATGACTTAATCAAAAAATTAAAATATAACTTGCCTATTAGTGTAATAGATTTCTTTTTGTCAGATTTTAATGATTTAAAAACTAAATCTTATGGTGAAGCTATATCTCCAATTATAGGTTTTATAGATGAAATGGAAATGATACCTGTATTTAATGCGGAGCAAGATAGTGAAAATTTGAAGGATACTATACATGAAAATTTCTTAACTTTATTCTCATTAGATAGAACAAAACTTGGGGATAAGGTAACTAAGACAATATCCGGATTAATAATGCAACAGTTATTAACTATAATTCAAAGACAAGAAATAGCTGAGCATATAATATTTATTATTGATGAAGTTGCAGTTATTGAAAATCCAATTTTATCTAGATACTTATCAGAAGCAAGAAAATATAGTTTATCTTTAATATTAGCAGGACAATATTTTAATCAAATATCAGAGAAATTAAAGAACTCAATATTTGCCAATGTAATAAACTATTTTATATTTAGAGTATCAAAGTTAGATGCTAATGTATTGGTTGATAACTTTAATATGAAGATACCTCTAGATGATTCTAGAGATAGAAAGATTAAATTATTAACTGAACTTAATAACAGAGAATGTATTGTTAGAATAGAGTCAAATGGTGTATTATTACCAGCATTTAAAGGTATTACATTAGATTATACAAGCATTCCTAGAATTAAAAGAACAATTACAAATAATAGCAATAATACAAACAACAAAGATAACTCAAATAAATCAAAAACTAGTTTTAGTTTAAATAGTAATGTAAGTTTAAAAGATATTTTAATATCTAATTCTTCAAGTAGAAAGGTTGTGAAAGAATGAATGATACTAAAGCATTAGAAATCGTTAATAAAATATTTAAAAGTGTATTTGATAAGGAAAATAATTATTCTTTAGATGTATTACTAGAAAAGTTTGCATTTGATGTTAAATTACCAAAGCAAGTAAATGATTCAACTACCAATGAAATAACTTGGGCAGACTCTATTAATAGTGGCAGATTTATAACAAATAAAAATATGGAAAAGAAAGATGAGCAGACAGGGTGGATGCTTCCTAAAAAGGAAATAAATAACTTACAAGAATTAATTGATATATGGAACACTATTAACTTAACTACAACTGAAAGAGTTTATGATTCTATTAATGTAGTAAAAAGTGATACCATTTATAGATGTGAAAATATATATAGAAGTACTGATTGTAGTGAATCTAAAAATATGATTTATTGTGACTCTTGTGGTAATAGCGAATTCTTACTAGCATCTCAAAGATCTGGTACTTGTAATTTTTGTATAAGATGTGATGACTCTAAAGATTGTAGTAACAGTTATAATGTCATTTGTTCTAATAAAGTAAGTAATTCATTATTTATTCAGGACTGTTTTGATTTGTATGAGTGTATGTTTTGTTCTCATATAGCATCAAAAAGATTTTGTATAGCAAACATGCAATTTGAAGAACAAGAATATTATGAAATTAAAAAAATGATTATTGAATGGATTTTAAATTCATAAAATCTAATAATTTAAATTTCTATTTTAGACTTAAATGGAGTAGTATAATTGATTATTTATTTCAAATTGTTAAGAAGTAGAAATACTTCTTTTTCTTATACAAAAAAATCGCACACTAAATATTTTTTATAAATAATGATAAATTCTTGATAGAGGTGATTAAATGAAAAGAAAAGTAGCAATATATGCTAGAGTTTCAACAGAACATGAAGAACAATTATCTGCATTAGATAATCAAATTCAATATTATGATGGTATTCTAAAACAACATCCTGATTGGATTCTTTATGATAGATATATAGACGAGGGTATAACAGGAACTTCTACAAATAAGAGAAAAAATTTTATGAGAATGATGGAAGACGCTAGAGAAGGTAAATTTGATTTAATAGTTACTCGTGAGGTATCAAGATTTGCAAGAAATACCGTACGGAAATATGGAATTAAATGGTAACAATATAACTATGTTTGACCAAAGAAATATGACACAAGATAGTGGAAGATATATTAAATTAGAAACTAAAATAGATCATTTATTTATGACAACAAAAAAATATCAAGAAATAACATCTATTCCTCGTGAAGAAATACCATCATTTGTAGACATGAACATCTCAATTAAAAACATGTGTCAACTACTAAATATGAATTATATAAAGTTTAATGATAGTTTATCAGATGACTTGAAGCACAGATTAAGTATTATAGAAGAAGCGCAAAATAAACTATTAAAAATAATTGATGACTTATATGAAAAAGAAGTAAAAAGTAAATTATAAGTATAAAATTAAATATTAAAGAGTTAGTAAAAAGAAAAAAATTATCATAATTTATTTCTTTTTTTATGTTATAATACAAGAAGGTGATTTAAATGAAAATAAATTTAGAATTAAAAGAATATATAGAGAAAAATATCTTCCCAAGTTATAAAAAGAATGATTTAGGACATAATTTAGATCATATTAAGTACGTCATTAATAGAAGTTTAAAATTTGCAAGCGAAGTTGATGGAATTAATTTTGATATGGTTTATGCTATAGCAGCTTATCATGATATTGGTCATTATATAGATGCTAAGAATCACGAAAAAGTATCTGCCGAAATGTTACTTGCTGATGAAAATTTAAAAAAGTTTTTTACTGTAGAAGAAATAAAAATAATGTCGGAAGCAGTATATGACCATAGAGCAAGTTTAGAGGGAGAACCTAGAAGTATTTATGGAAAGATAGTTTCTTCAGCTGATAGAAATACATTAGTAGATGTTCCACTTAAAAGAACATATGCTTATAGATTAGAACATAATCCTAACGATACACTTGATGAAATAATTGAAGATTCAAGACAACATATAATAAATAAGTTTGGTAAAAAAGGATATGCAACTGAAAAAATGTATTTTGAAGATTTAGATTATAAAAAATTTTTAGAAGAAATTTCTATTTTAGCAGAAGACAAAAATGAATTTAAACGAAGATTTATGGAAGTAAATGGACTAAATAATAAATTAAAATTAACTTTGATGAAATAAGCAGACATAATCCTAATATGTCCTTGGAAGAAGTACTATATGCAGTATATGATACTTTAAAAGATGATTATAATAAACCTTTTGATATATTTAGAAATATGATATTAGAAGCAAACGAAATAAATGAATTAGAGTAATATGCTAAAATGTATGAAAAAATCTAAAAAAATATAATTTAATGATTTAAATATTAAAAAAAGAATTGACTCTCTCCTCTTAGGGGATGGTGTATATATTTTTTTAGTAGGCAAAATTATGTTAAAAATAGGAGACTTTTCTAAAATGTCAAAAGTTACTATTAAGGCTTTAAGATATTATGAAAAAGAAGGATTATTAATTCCAAAATATGTGGATAAATTTAATGGTTACAGATACTATGAAAGTAATCAATTATTAGAAATATCAAGAATTATCTATCTAAAACAAATAGGATTAACAATTGATGAAATAAAGCAAATAATAATTAAAAATAAGCCTTTAAATGAATTACTTAAAATAAAAAAGAAAGAATTAGAAAATACTATTTTTGAATATAATAAGCTATCCAAAATTAATTATTTATTGGAGAAAAATATTATGAAAGAAGAAATTTTTGAAAAGGTAGTACCTGCTTATTATGTCTATTACAAAGAAGGTGTTTTAAAAAATTGTAGTGAAGTATCAAAATTTATTTTAAACTCTGCAACAGAGTGTATGAAATTAAATCCTAATATTAAATGTGTTAAACCTGATTACTGCTATATTAACTATTTAGATGGAGAATATAAAGAAAATAATATAAAAGTAAGATATGTTCAAGCAGTAATTAAAGAAAGTAGACCATTTAAAGAAAACGAAAGTATTAAATTTATGACTATTAATGAAACAAAATGTATTTGTGTTTAACACAAAGGTTCTTATGAAACTTTAGGAGAATCATATGCAAAGATTATGAAGTATATTGAAGATAACAAGCTAGAAATAACAGATTTTCCAAGAGAATGTTACATAAATGAAATTTGGAATAAAGAAAATGTAGAAGATTGGTTAACTGAGATACAAATACCAATTCAATAGTGATTTAATAATAAAGAATTATATTTTACTGTTGATTATAAAAAATTATAAATTAACTAATAAATATAATCTTTTTTAGACATTAATAATATTCATAAAATTACCAAACTAATAAAATATAATAGGTGATAATATGAATATAGAATTAATAAAAGCACTACTATTAATCGCTGTATCATCAAGCATAATAAGCGCATCATTTGTTCAAAAAATAAAAACAGTATCATTAATAAAAAGTAGTGAATGTTTGATATATATATCATTCTTAATTTCTATGAGTTTCGGTATTTTATTTACTTTATCTTTCACTGACTATAAGTTGATTGATTCAATATGGGTAGGCTTATTTAGTTTCATTGGAGCAGACTCTTTATATAAAGCATTTGAAGATAAATTATTTAAATCATTTAATAAAATAAACGAAGTAAAAGAAATAGAAAGAAAAGACTTATGATAAAACTATATTTTCCTTGCAAATACGTAAGTTTTACAAGAGGATACTCATCTAGTCATAAAGGATTAGATATGGCATGGAACTCTAAATATGGAGGACCTAATCATAATATATTAGCTCCAGCAGACGGAATAGTAAAAAAAGTATTAAAGGATTATAACAAAACAGACAAAACTAATAAAACATATGGAAACTACGTAATAATAGATCATGGCAATAATATTGAAACAGTAGTGGCACATCTAAAATATAATACAGTAAGAGTTAAGAAAGGCGATAAAGTAAAAAAAGGACAAGTACTAGGAGTTATGGGTAATACTGGGTATTCAAAAGGTACACACTGTCACTATGAAGTAAAAATAAATAATAAAAAGGTAGATCCACTAAAATACACATACTTAGAAAAAGAAAATATATTAAATGACGCAACATCTAAAGAATATAAAATATTAAAGGTTACAGAAGAACCCAAAAAAGAAGAAAAAATCGAAGAGAAAATATTAGAAAAAGTAAAATTTGAATATATATGTCCTAAAACCGGTATTTATAAAATTAAACTCTTGGAAAACGAAAAGATTCTAATTATTTAGAATCTTTTCTGTATTTTTAAAATTAAGTTTAGCTATTTTTTCTAGTTCAAGTTTTCCATATTTGGAAACAATTTTTTTACCAAGTTCATCAACTTTATCACTTGCACCCTTTAATATGGTAACACCATACTTTTCAGATAATTTATCCATTTCAGTTAAAAATAAATATCTACTTATAACACTAGCAGCAGCTACACTTAAATGTTTGCTTTCTCCTTTAGTTAAAAATGTTATTTTAGTAACTTTATCTGTAATATTCTCTTGTTTTAAATAACTAAAATAACTTCTAGGAGTAGTAAATTGATCAACTATGATTTTATGATAAGGAATACCTTTATTAGATAATTCATATAAGACTCTATTATGAAGAATTGCTTTAATTTTATTCATATTGAATCCTTTATTAGCTAGTTCATTATATTTTGTATTTGATAATGTAAACGTAACATAAGGTATTTTATCCATTAATATAGGAGCACATCTACGTATCTTTTCATCAGTCATTTTTTTTGAATCCATTATCTTTAAATCTTCAAGTAATTTTCTAGTAGATTTATCAACTAACGTAGCAGTTACTATAATAGGACCAAAATAGTCCCCAGTACCAACTTCATCACTACCAATGGCATCATAGTAATAGTATGTTTTATCATCTTCTTTATTTTCTTTATTTTTAATTTCACTATCTATATCTCTATCATTAAAATGTCTTTCTAGATCTTTCCACATATTAGCGTCAATATCAGCACTAATACCTTGAAACATAACTTTACCACTTTCATATAAAGTTATAATAGTTCCACCTTCTTCAGCTTGAAAAACTGAATATGGAGGTTTCTTATCCCTTTGTAATAATTCATAATAATCAATCATCTTTTCTTTGATATTATCACTTACTTTAAATACAATAGTTTTTTGTTCTGCCATATAATCACATCCAAGAATATTTTAACATATTTTAATAATTCTTGAAATCTTTAAATAAAAAATATATAATAAAAAATCAAGAGGTAACCATGAGAGATAAATATTTGAGAATTTTCTTTTTAGACTTAAGTACGTTTTTTGGAAAATTTGAACTTAACGATAATTTTATTAATATATTCAATAATTTTGTTAGAACTAATTTAAATGATACTACCATAGATTGCTTTAATAAAATTATATTTGTAAAAAAATTAAAAAACGGAAAGTATGATGCTAGATATAGTTTAGAATCATTTATAAAAGCCAATAATGACATTATTGATGATAAAATAAAAGGAATATTTGATGGTGTAGATTTAAAAATATCAAATATGATTGGAGAACTTGCAGTAGCATTTAAAGAATATTTAGAAAGTGTTCTTAATGCATTCAATAACGATGATGATGGTTTTTATAGAAAATTAAAACAATAAAAAGTATTTACACTTATTACTTATTTATATTTAAAAATAAAATTTTATATGTTATATTAAATATAGAGGTAATATTAGTGTTAATGATAAATTAATACATTTTTAACATAGAATATTACTATGTTATTTTTTATTGGAGGAAATATGAAAAGAGCAAAAATAATTGTGATTGAAGGAACTGATGGATCAGGGAAAGAAACACAAAGTAAAAAAATAGAAGAATATTATATTTCTAAAGGATTAAAAGTAAAAAAATATTCTTTTCCTCAATATGATACACCAACAGGTAAAATAGTAGGAGCTTCTTATTTAGGAAAACCAGAACTTGGAGAATCAGTATTTCCTGAGACATCGGCTAGTGTTGATCCACTAGTAAGTAGTTTATACTATGCTGCTGATAGACGTTATAATTTTTTGAAATTTATAGAAGAAGAAATATATAAAAATGATATCATTATATTAGATAGATACACTACATCAAACATGGGTCATCAAGCAGGAAAAGCAAAAACAAAAAAAGAAGAAGATAAAATATTAAGATTTATAGAAAAATTAGAGTTTGATTTATGTGAGTTACCAAGGCCAGACATTGTAGTATTCTTATATATGCCATTTGGAGCTGCTAAAGAACTTAGAAAAGGAAGGGTTGCTGGAGATGGAAATGAAAATAGTGAAGAACATTTAAGAAAAGCAGAACAAACCTATTTAGATATAAGCACTCGTTATGGATGGACACATATAGATTGTTTAAAAACAAATAAGTTTGAAAAGTTAGAAGACATTAAGTCAATTGATGAAATTAGTGAAGAAATCATTGCCACTCTTAATAGTAAACTTGAAGAAGAACCAGATAAAATAAAAAGAATGACAAGATTTTAATATAGGAAGTGAGGTAAATATGGGACGTTGGGATAAAGAATATCTTAAACTATGTAAAAAAATATTAAAGGAAGGAAAAGAAGTAGAAAATAGGACTGGAATAAATACTATCAAAATACCAGCATATAGTTTTGAGTTTGATCTTGAAAAAGAATTTCCATTTCTTACAACTAAACAATTATTTTATAGACAAGCAATTTTAGAAATGTTGTGGATTTTCCAAGTACAAAGTAATGACGTTAGATGGCTTCAAGAAAGAAATGTACATATCTGGGATGAGTGGGAAATAGATGAAAATGGATTATGGAAAGCAACACAAATGGTACCTGATGATAATGGAAAACTTGTTAAAAAAGAAATAGTAAAAGATTTTGGAAAAGATTGGGCTCATACAATCGGAACAGCATATGGTTGGATAGTAAGGGAATATGACCAGATAAATAAACTTATTAATACTATTAAAACTAATCCAACAGATAGAAGAATGATTATTAATTTATGGCAAAATAAACACCTAGATACAGCTGTTTTGCCATCATGTGTTTGGTCATCAGAATGGGATGTTACAGATGGACACTTAAACGCATATGTTCATCAAAGGAGCTGCGATGTTCCACTAGGTTTACCATTTAACGTAACACAATATTCAGTATTGCTTTATATGCTTGCTCATGTAACGGGACTTAAACCAGGTAAACTTTACTGGAGTATAAAAGATGCGCATATTTACATAAATCAAATTGACGGAATTAAAGAACAAATAAGAAGAGGAAAAGAATTAGAAGATTTACCTGCACCAAAATTATGGTTAAATCCTGAAGTGAAAGATTTTTATGATTTTGATAATAGTAGTGATTTAAAAGATATAAAAATTATAGATTATAAGCATCATGGTAAAATATCTTTTCCAATAGCTCAGTAGGTGAATTATGAGTTATACAATTATAGCTGCAATTGGAAAAAATAACGAATTAGGAAAAAATAATGAATTAATTTGGCATTTACCAAACGATTTAAAATTCTTTAAAGAAATTACAACTGGACATACAATAATAATGGGAAGAAAAACATTAGAATCACTTCCAAAACTTCTTCCAAATAGACATCATATAGTCTTATCAAGCAAAGAAAAAATTGAAGAACCTATTGAACACTATAAAACATTAAAAAATCTTTTAGAATCATTAAAAGATAGAGAAGAAGAAATATTTGTAATAGGTGGAGCAAGTGTATATAAAGAATTTATAGATATAGTAGATAAAATGTATATAACTGAAATAGATAGTGAATGTAAAGAAGCAGATGCCTACTTTCCAGAATTCAATAAATCTAATTGGAATAGAACAATTATAAAAGAAAATGAAGATAACGGAATAACATATAAACACGTTCTCTATAAAAGAAGTAAATAACTTCTTTTTTTTATTAAGTAAATATATTATAATATACTTAGGATGTGATAATATGTTAGAAAAAATATTTAAGAAAAATACTACTTTATTATATATATCAACTTCTATTATTTTATTAACTATCTTAATTTGCATACTTTCACAAGTTTATACAAAAAAACTAGTAGATACAGATATTGAATATATAGACAAAGCTTTTATATCCAATAGCGAAAAAACTAAAGCAAAAATATCTGATGTAGAAAATATAATATATTTGAATGAAAATTATTATATGATACTTACAGAAAAGCAAGTTTATATGGCAAGATTATCATTAAACGAAGCTAAGAACATTAGAGAGAAACTAAAAAATAATAAGAATGCCACGATATATGGTGAAATAAAAAAAGTAAATAATGATGCTAAAAATTATTTTGTAACAACATACAATAAAATATCAGATGGAAAAACAATATCTAAAGATGAATATGAAAAAAAGATGGGTAAATATTATTTAGAACAAAAAGAAGTTAGTGATAAAATAGAAAATATAAATAATACCACAATAATCGTATCAATGATACTTGTATCATTAGGAATTTCCTTATCTATAGTTTTTATAAAAAATAATAATAAAAATTATAATCTATTAAAAAAGTTAAGTAAAACAGAAATTTCTAAAATAAATAAAGAATTAAGTTCAGCAATAAAGAGTCATAAAACATATATAACTGAAAATTATATACTAAATTATAGTATGGGTACAAGTTTAATTAAATACGAGAATATTCTATTTGCATATAAGAATAATATTAAAAATCCAAATCGTGATATAATTGTAATATATACAAAAGATTTAGAGAAAATGGTAGTTAACATAGAATCAAATATTAAATTATTAGACAAAATAAAATTAAAAAACGAAAAAGTTTTACTAGGTAAAACAGATAAAAATCTAGAAAAATTAGCTAAAGAATATAATTTAAATATCAATTAAAAGGAAGATTAATCTTCCTTTTAATTTTAGTTCTGACAACTGTTACAATTATTTGAGCAACCATTATTTATAAAGCCTACACCAAAAATAATAACTAATAAGATAAATAATACTAATATAATTGCTGCTCCATAGCCATAACCATAACCACCATTATAATAACCAGGATATGCACCATAGTTCATTGCATTACCACCGGCATATCCGCCATTATATCCATAATAATACATATATTACCTCCTAACTTATCTATATTATTTTATGGTTTATATTTTTTATTGACACAACTAAAAGTTTATATAATTTACAATTATATTATTTTTTTGTATAATAAATATGATTAGAATATGAAGAAGAGGAAAGTAAAAGTATTAAGAAATTTAAACAAGTGGATTTTAGTCCTTACTATAATCTTTGCTTTTGGTGGTGCATTTTTTATATTAGATGCATCATCTATTTCAGCTACCTTAACATATGGTAAATCATCTCCATATTTCTTTTTTTCAAGACAACTAATTTTTGTAATTGCAAGTTTTATAATTGCAATAATAATATTAAAAACGGTAGATACTAAAGCATATGAACCACTATCAGGTATTGCATCATTAGTTATTTTGGGAATAACTAGTATAAAAGTATTTAGTAATGTTATCACTGGAGGAATTAGTACATTAACTATTAATATTGCTGGCATTCAGCTACAACCAGCAGAATTTTTAAAATTGTTTCTTACAATTTATGTTGGATCGTTTTTAGGAAAGTGGAGTAATTGTGGCAAACCAAAATGGTTAATTATATTTCCATTGTCAATGTGCTTATTCTCAGTAATATTGGTAGTAGCAGGTGGTGACCTTGGAAGTGCGGCTATTATGCTTGCATTATTTGCGTTAATTATAGTAAGTACACCTATAAGAAAAGATATAATTAATTCAGAAAATAAATCTGACATTATATTAAAAAAAGCAATGACTTCACTAAAATATATTGCAGTAATAGGTTTATTTGGAAGTGTAGCATTGTTAAAATTTGGATACAAAATAATACCAGAAGAATTGTTAAATCAAAGTCAAAGACTCAGTAGACTTATTTATACTAATCCATGTGATAGATATGAAGAACAAACGGGTTATCAAGTTTGTAATGGTTATATAGCAATAGATAATGGTGGACTATTTGGTGTTGGTGCAGGTAAATCAGTTCAAAAATACTTATATTTGCCTGAAAGTCATACAGATTTTATATTCCCGATAATAGTTGAAGAATTTGGAGTAATAACAGGAGTAATAATTATATTATTATATATGTTTCTTACATACTTAATATTTAAAGTTGCTACAAATACTTATGATTTATCTAAATCAATAATATGTTACGGAATTGGTATTTATTTTATGTTGCATATATTTGTAAATCTAGGTGGAGTTCTTGGAATAATACCATTAACTGGAGTGCCATTACCTTTCTTAAGTTATGGTGGTAGTTCATGTTTAGCAATAATCGGAGCATTCACTGTTATACAAAGAATTTATATAGAAAATCAAATAGAGAAAAAAAATAGAGAAATTAATAAAATAGTTAACAAATAGAATTTTTAAGAAATTCTATTTTTATTAAAAAATTGTCATAAAAAATAAAAGAATAAACAAAAAAATTATATATTTTAACTAATAATAGCTTAAATCTAATTAAAAAAATAATTTTATAGAAAAATTAATTGAAAAATAGCCAAAAAACTAGACAATGTGTATAAATTGTGTTATTATTATATCGCTTAATCCGATGCATTTATGTATGATTAAATAAAGCACAAAGGAGGAAATATAGTATGAACCTAATTGACAAGATCAATAAGAAACAAATCAACCCAAATGTTCCTGATTTCCAAGTTGGAGATACAGTAAGAGTTGATGTTAAGATCAAAGAAGGTAAAAGAGAAAGAATTCAAGCATTCGAAGGAATCGTAACTGCTCGTAAAGGTGGAAGTGTATCTGAAACATTTACAGTTAGAAAGAAAAGTGGAAGCGTTGGAGTTAATAGAATTTTTCCAGTTAATAGCCCACTAATCGATAAGATTACAGTTGTTAAAAAAGGAAAAGTAAGAAGAGCTAAACTTAACTTCTTAAAAGGATTAACAGGAAGCTTTAGAATTAAAGAAAGAAATTAGGTTTTACACCTAATTTTTTATTAGAAAAAGGAGATTAAATGAAAAAAATATGGTATTCAATAAAAGACTATGTTTATATAGTTTTAATAGTAGTACTTATTAGAACGTTTTTAATAACACCAGCAGCAGTTTCTGGAAGCAGTATGGAAAGTACTCTTAATAATCATGATTTGGTTATAATAAATAAGTTAGTTTATAGGATAAAACCAATTGAAAGATTTGATATAGTTGTAGTAAATAATGATGAAGATAATGATAGAATTATCAAAAGAGTGATAGGTCTTCCAAATGAAACAATTGAATACAAAGACAATAAACTTTATATAAACGGAAAACTAATAGAAACAAAATTAAGTTTTGAATATACAGATGATTTTAAAGTAAAAACAAAAGAAGACGAATACTTTGTTTTAGGTGATAATAGAGATGTATCTAAAGATAGTAGAATGCTTGGAAACTTTAATAAAAAAGATATAGTTGGAAGAGTAGGAATAAGATTTTATCCTTTTGATAAAGTTGGATACGTAAAGTAATAATGTTAGACATTATTACTTTTTTATGTTAGAATTTTCATAATAGGAGTAGATATGAATAAAGAAGACTTTATAAAAATTGTAAAAGAAAAATTTAGTAAAAATACACAAACTATAGTCTTAAGACAAATTAAGAATTATTATAAAGCAAAAGAAAACTATAAAATTGAAAAACAAAAATTTGACATTGGAGAGCAAGTTAAATTAAAAAAGGGAACATTACTTCATGGTACTTATAGAAATTTAACTGGTCTTAAAGAAATTTTAAAAGATGGATTAATATCTAGTTGGTTTATAAATGCAAGAGTTTCTAAATACCCAAGTAGTGTAAGTGTATGGAACTTAAAACAAGATTATTATTTAAAAGATTATATTGATTTTTATTCTGGAGGAACTATTCTATATGCTGGAGTATTTGAAAACGGTAAAGATACACAGTGCAATAAAACAGCGGTAATTCCATATTCAAAGATGAATAATATTATAGAAGAATCTAAAAAATATGATTGTCATATGTGGAACGTTGAAGAAACAAAAGAAGCAAGATTTCTACCCAGTCTACTTCAAGATAGAGTACAAATAGGTATAATATTTGATAGCAACAATAAATACATAGAAAAACTACTAAAAGGAGATATTTTATCAAATAGTATTTCAAATAGGAAATTAAAAGAATTTGTAAATCCATCATATTATGAAAGATTTATTAAAGATAAAAAACATAAGAATGACTTTTTCACTGATAGAGAAAGTGCAATAATATTTGGGATACCATCAAATTTTATAGAAGGTATACTTGTTGGTAGAAACTATGAAAAAGACAAAAAAACTTTAGAAGAAATAAAAAAACTATTACCAAACTCATATATATGTAATTTAGATGGAATTGTTATAAAATAAAAGTATTGAACTGAAATATCAGTTCTTTTTTAATTTATATTAATGCATAAAAAATTAAATAGTATTTAAAAGATTTAGAAGAAAGTAATAATAATTCTTTAGGAAAAATATATTATTTTAGTAAACAAACTATTAAAGGAGAAATAATATGCAAGAATTTATTATAAATATTATGAATATTTACGGATATATAGGAGTATTTTTATTGATATTACTTGAAAATATATTTCCACCAATACCATCAGAATTAATTCTATTATTTGGTGGTTTTATGACAACATATACAAAATTAAACATAATAGGAATGATTATTTCATCAACTTTAGGGTCACTAATTGGTGCTTTATTGTTATATAAAATAGGAACTATATTTAGCAAAGAAAAATTAAAAATATTAATTTCAGGAAAACTAGGAAGAGTATTAAAATTAAAAAATAGCGATATAGATAATGCAAATAAATGGTTTACTAACGAAGGTAAAAAAACAGTATTTTTTGGTAGATTTATACCATTAATTAGAAGTATAATTTCAATACCAGCAGGAATAAATAAAATGAATATAAGTAAGTTTATAACTTATACATTACTTGGTTCAGTAATATGGAATCTAGTATTAATAATACTAGGACATATAGTTGGAAGAAATTGGAAAGCAATACTAAAGATATTTAAATTATATTCACGTTTTTCATTACTACTTTTATTTATATTATTAATAATTTTAATAACTAAATTATATAAAAATAAATCCAAAGAAAAAAATATTTATTAATTTTTAAAACATAAAGTAATATAGTCAATTTTATCAAATAACATTATAAATATACATTCAAATATTTTATTAATTCTTGACTTTATTTATTAAAGAATGTATATTTAAATTTAGAATAGGAAGGAAAAATTATGAGTGAAGAAAAAAATAAAAGTAATAAGTGGATTTTGTGGATAGGAATTATAGTAGTTGTTATTGCCATAGTTTTTGTTGTTTTTAAGTTATTTGATTTTTCTAATGAAAAAACTATAGAAACTTACGAGACAAAACAATACAAAGAATATTTATCTGGCTTAAAAGAATATGCAAGCAATATGGATTCTAGCGTGGATGTTGAAGAGGCTAAGGTTGATTTCTTGGAAAAAGTTCAAGAATATGGAAAAACTTATGATGATGGTGATGGTACTGGTTATGCAAACACTTTACTTACTAATAGTGTTATAGAAAATAATGAAAATGATACTGGGAAATTTTTAAATAGTATAATCAGCATATTGGATTCTTTATTAAATACTAATATTGGTGGTAATTCATCAATTGTTAGTAAAACTTTAACGTTAAAATCATATACAGTATGTGAAACAATCGGTGGAGATTATTGCCTAAGTGATAATGGTTTAAGCGCTAATGTTTATATAAGTGATGCTAATTCTAATAAATGGGCAGTATTATTACATGGTGTAAATATGACCGGAAAACAAATATATAGTACTTTAGGAGAAATGTACACTTCACAAGGATATAATGTTATTGCTCCGGATTTAAGAGGTGCTGGAAAAAGCGAAGGTAAAGTAGCTATGGGTTACTTAGAAAGTTTGGATACTTATGACTGGATCAAAGATTTAAATACTAATTATGCGAGATATGGTGTTAATAGTAAACCAGAAACTATCGTAGTACATGGTGTATCTTTAGGTAGTGCTACAACACTTCAACTTGCAACAAATCCAGATATTGCTTCAGCTTCTGGGGGAGTATATTCAGCCAATTTAACAGAATTAAATGTAAAAGGATTTGTAGATGATTGTGGATATGCTTCTATGACAGGAATTATTACCGGTATGCTTTCTTTAGGAGATAGTAGTCAGTCTACTGCACTTCTTGGTGGATTTGATATTGATGTAAATAACTTTATGAATGAACTTCAAAATCAAATTAAAAATTTAAATATTGGAGATTTTTCTGAAATTAATGAAATTGATATTACTAATGGAACTGAACTTAATGAATACTTAAAAGAATTTAGTGATAAGTTAAATGAATATATAGAAAATAAAAAAGACAATTATCCAAACGTAAATGATAAAAACCAAATACAAATTCCAGAAATAGATAAAAATGAAATTATTGATTGGTGGAATAAATATACTATTAGTAAACAAACTTATATTATTGATAACTACTCTATTAATAAAGTAAATAATTCTTTTAATAAAGATTCTTCATCATTACTTGAAGATATTATTGCCAAACTATTAATTAAATTTGGAGGAATTGGATTAACAGAAGAAAATTACGACAAATATGCTAATGCATTTTCTTCAGGAAGACAATTTCCAAAAGGAAGTAAAGTTATTATAATTCATGGAGATAATGATACTATGGTTCCACCTAGTAATGCAGATGTTATTGTAGCTAATATTGGCAATGCAAAATTACTTTATAGATGGAATGTTGCAAAAGCACCACATGCTTTCATTGTAGTAGGTTCAAATAAAACTGAATATACTAATTTAATAGGAAATTTTGCAAATTGTGTTGCAAATATGCAATGTTCAGCTTTTGAAAATTCAGGTAAACCACTTGAAAGCATTATTAAATAAAATTACAAATTTTAAGAATCCATTTAGGATTCTTTTTTATTAGGTATATAAATAGTGTATGGAATATTTATTGATTTATTTTATAGCAAATGATATGATTATAATAGAATAGGTGATTAAAAGTGAATGAAGGGATAAATACTAAAGGTAAATTTATTAATGATTTTAATACCGAGATTAAAATTAATAAAAAGGATGATAATTTTATTTCATATATTAATGATACTGAAAAGAATAATGACCTAAATAAAAATACAAAAAAGAAAATAAAATATATTATTACTATAATTGGAGATAATTATATAAAAAATATTTCTCTTAATGATTATGAAAGTAATAAAATTACTTTTGGGCGTTCAGAAGATAATGACATTGTTTTACCATCTTTATTAGTATCACAGCATCATGGATACTTTACTATTGATGATGGTTCCATAAGAGTTTTTGATGAAAATAGCAAAAATGGTATTTTTGTTAATAGTGTTAAAGCAAAAGATAGCTATTTAAATGACGGTGATTTTATCAAAATTGATAATCCTAATAATCCTCTAAGTATAGGAATACTAATGGTTATTACAATTGGAGAAAAAGCAAATAAGTGGGTTAGCTTTCCTTTACGTGATAAAAAAAATGTATTGATTGGTAGAGGTGAAGATTGTGATATTGTTTTCAATCGTATATCTGTGTTACTTAAACATGCTAAAATCACAAAACTAGATAAAGGACATTATATAAGTGCTTATAATAATAAAGGTAGTATAATACTAAATAATAATATATTAGTAGGACAAAAGCTTCTTAAAGACAAAGATGTAATAATTATTAATAACATTAAGCTTATATATAATAAAAATAGTATTTTATATCAGTTATATGATGAAGGCGTTAGACTTGATGCTATAGATATAGTTAAAACTATAAAAGTTAAAGGAAAAAAGAAAGATATTGCACAACATATTAATTTTTCGGCAACTCCTGGTCAATTTATCGCATTTATTGGAGGAAGCGGAGCTGGTAAATCTACATTTTTAAAGTGTATCAGTGGTATTTCAAAACCTACAAGTGGTAAAGTTTTGGTTAATGGTAGTGACCTGTTTAATAATTATTCTGCTTTAAAAAATTTGATTGGTTATGTACCACAAGAAAATATAATTTTTAACGATTTAACTTTAATTGATATGCTTAAATACTCAGCTAATCTTAGAATGCCTGATGATGTTACTTATCAAGAAAAAATTAATAGAATTAATAATGTATTAGAGATAGTCGAATTATCCGATAAAAAAGATGTTATGATTAGAAACCTTTCTGGTGGACAGAAAAAAAGAGCATGTATAGCTGTTGAATTAATTGCAGACCCTAAATTATTTTTTCTTGATGAACCTACAAGTGGTCTTGACCCAGGAACAGAAAGAAGTATAATGAAAACATTAAGAAAAATGGCTGATAGTGGTAAAACAATAATATTAGTTACTCATAATACTTTAAATCTAAATTTATGTGATAAAGTTGTATTTTTTGGATATGGTGGTAAATTATGCTTTGATGGAAAACCTGATGAAGCTTTAGAATTCTTTAAAGTTAAAGATTTTGTCGATATTTATAATTTAATCTCAAATGACCCAGATAAATGGTTAAATGAATTTAATGAATCAAAAAATAATAACAAAAATAACATAGATGAATTTAATACTAATAATAAAAATATTGAAAATGAAATTACAAATATTAATAAAAAGAAGAATTCTAAATCATTTTCTAAACAATTATATACATTGTTTAGAAGAAGATTAAAAATATTAATTAATAATCATCAACAATTAATACTACTTTTTGCACAAGTTCCTTTAATTGCATTTTTATTATCTATTGTTGTTACTAAAAATATATTTTATTCTTATGAAGAAACCAAAGCAATTTTATTTTCTTTAGTTACAGCTGCTATATGGTTAGGACTTTTAAATGCAATTCAAGAGGTTTGTAAAGAACGAGTAATTTTAGAAAAGGAATATATGTCTGATTTACGTATATCATCTTATTTATGTTCAAAACTACTTTTCCTATTTTTACTTTCTGTAATTCAATCTTTTCTATTGATTTCTGCATTTGTTTTATTTGTTGATGTTCCAAGTAATGGTATTATTTTTAGCTGGTATATAGAAACTATTTTTATAATTATATTAACTATATTTTCAGCTTCTTCCATGGGACTTTTTGTTTCTATATTGGCTAAAGATTCATCTTCTGCTTCAACAATGCCTACATTACTTTTGGTACCTCAATTATTATTTTCTGGAATACTATTTCCATTAAATGGTGTTATAGGTAAGATATCTAATTTTATATTATGCAGATGGTCTGTAGAAGCACTTGGAACTATTAATGATTTAAATAGTTTAATTAGTTCTATACAAGAAGTTTTTCCTGGATACATTAGAGAAGTAGAAAGTTATTACTCTTTTACGATTAATCATTTAGTTTATGATGGAACTATAATTATTATTATGACGGTTGCTTTTATTATTATTAGTTTTGTTATCTTGAAACGACAGTTGGAAAGTGGTAGATATTAATGAAGAAAGAAATTAAAAATTGGAAAATTTATGAAAAAATAGGTGAAGGAGGTTTTTCTGAAGTATATAGAGCAGTAAATAATAATGGAGATGTATGTGCTGTTAAATATATAAGTTTACCAAAAAATGATGAGGAAATTAGATTTCTTTTTACCGAAGGATACATAAGAAGTGAAGATGATATAAATATTTATTATTTGCATATCATTGAAAATATTAAAAAAGAAATTGAAATAATGAAAAATCTTGATAATAATGATCATATTATTAAGTATTATGACTTTTTTCAGGAGAGTAAAAAAGAAGAAAATGGATATGATATATATATATTTATGGAATATGCAACTGATATACTTAAATATTTTTCTGAAAAGGAAGTTACAATTACTGATGTAATTAAACTTGGCAGTGATATATGTAAAGCTTTAGAATATTGTTCTTCAAAAAATATTATACATAATGACATTAAGCCTAGTAATATATTTATTGATGAAAAAGGTAATTATAAACTTGGAGATTTTGGAATAGCAACGTCAAATAATAATTTAAATGGATTTGGTACATTAGATTATATTTCTCCTGAAGTTTATAATGGTGAAAATCCAAATACAACATCTGATATATATTCATTAGGACTTGTTATGTATAAATTGATTAATGGAAATCTTCCATTTGTAAGTTTTGATATTGATGAAAAGAAGGCATTTGATATTAGAATGTCGGGTGAAAAAATTCCAAATATAGATGGAATATCTAATGAAATTATGAGTATCTTGACTAAAGCATGTTCATTTAATCATAATAATAGATATGATAGTGCTAATAAAATGAGAAAAGATTTAGAAAAAATAAAAATATATTCTAATACTAGTAAAAAAATTAATTTTTCATCTGATTTGGCATCTGTTACTATTGGAATATATGATAATGATGCTATTAAGAATAATGATATTAAAGATAGTTATTTTGATTTAATAAAGAATAGTTCAATAGCTATTAAAATAAGAAATTTTTTTGCAGAAAATTTCGTTTTAAAAATAGTAATGTTGTTTTTAATTATTTGTTTATTATTTTTACTTATACTTAAAGGATATTTTTCTTTAAAAAAATGTGATAGTGGGTATATAAATAAAAATGGAACCTGTGTTAAAGGATATTATTACTGTGAAAATGGATATACTTTGAATGATGACAATAAATGTCAAAAAACAATAGATTCTGTAGATGCTAAAATTACATATACCTGTAAAGATGGTTATAGTGTAAGTGGTGATATTTGCGTAAGTAATGATATTAGAGATTCAAAATTTGTGTACAAATGTGCGGATGGTTTTAAACTAAAAGATACTAAGTGTGAAAAAGTTGAATCTGCTGATGCGGTTGTAGTATATTCTTGTCCTAAAGGATATATTTCATCTGGAAATCAATGTTTTACCATTTCTAATATTTCTGCTGAAGTTAAATATTCATGTCCTGATTCTTCTTATAATTTATCTGGAACTAATTGCATAAAAAATAGACCAAGTATAGTTGCTGCTTCTATCAAATATTCTTGTAGTTCTGGAACATTAAAAGGCCAAACTTGTGAACACACAGCAAGTCCATATTATTACTGGTGTGCACAAGGAAGATATGATTATACCGATGGATTATGCCATTACACTACTTTTGCTACTAAAACATATTATTGTTCTCAAGGAACATCAGATGGAAAAGGAAATTGTGTTATTTCTTCTAATACAACAATAGCTGCTACGAAAAAATATATTTGTCCAAGTGGATATGTTGCTGTTAATAATCAGTGTGCTAAAACAACTGGAATAGCAGCCACAAGTAAATATATATGCACTGATGATACTGTACTTAAGGGTACAAAGTGTTATGCCACAATAACTACTGATGCTGTTGGAATGTATGTATGTGAAGAAGGATTTGTTGCAAGTGGTACCAAATGTTATAAAAATAGTTTTCCTAAAGCAATAAAAAAATATACTTGTTCTAAGGTATATACATTAAATGGTGAAAAATGTGAAAAGTATGAATTTTCTCCTGCTAAAGCTCATTACGATGAATAATATTTGTTGATTAAATAGAATATATAAAA
>SFOJ01000038.1 GCA_004552445.1 Mollicutes bacterium | reverse complement strand
GCTTGTGACCCATAAACCAAAGGAAACCGATTTGGAGCGGCCTTTCGCTCCAGGAGACTAAAATGGCTTAATTTTTTATTTTTAATTTTCTAAATAAATATATAAATATATTATTTTTTTCATTTAACTTATTTTCTTTTTTCAATTCACATATTTTTTTATTCATTGAAAAATTAATCCTACATTTATACCAGGTTCTTTTGAAACTTGAGTTTGACTTTTAAAATTTTCTAAAACAGGGTTTATTATTTCATATTTTTCTTTTTCAGTTCGTATTACTTGTTTTTGACCTTTTGTAGCCATAGAATCATATCCTTATAAATATTATAGCAAAAATAAAAGCATACACTTTTTTTCGTGTACACTTTTATCTTACAACTTCACATAAGCTACTTTCTTTGAACAACGTAAGTTAAATAAAAAAATAACGCTGACAAGACGCTATTTCTAGTTTGAATCAACTTTGATTTTAGTCGAATCAAAGTCGCTTGCTTTTTTGAAGTTTTCTTTCTTCATACGATCGTATACTTAATAATAACAAGACCAAATTACTTCTGGCATTCATTCGTGCACCTTCATATAACAAAATATGATAAGAGATTTTAATAAATAAACACAGTGTAGATTTATTAAGATTAATTGCAATATCTTTATTAAGTGATTTTATTATAGCATTCGTTTTTTTATATTACAATAGGTTTTCTTGAATTTAATTTTTCTTAATAATTTCTTAATATTTTATAAGATATTTGTTCTAATTAACATATGAATTTCACACCATATTCAAAATAATTTTATATAATTTATATGAGGTGAAATATTAATATTATAATAATAGATAAAGATGAAATATTAATGAAAGAAATATATAATTGTTCTTTAAATAAAAATTTTAATTTAATTTATTGTAACGATATAACTAATATAAAAAAATTAATTAGCAACAAAAATCCAGAAACAATTATTTTTGATCTAGACAATTTAAGTAATAATAAAATTAAATCTTTTAAATATGTAAGATCTTTAACCAACAAACCTATCATTGTTATATCTTCTAATAATAATACAGATGATATAGTTTTATTCTTTTCTTTAGGAGCAGATGATTATGTAGTAAAACCACTAAGTGTAAAAGAATTAATTATGAGAATTCAGGCAATATATAACAGAAATAAATAAAACTTTATCATTTTACACTTGATAAAGTTTTATATTTTTTAATACTTACTATTTAATTTCAATATGTTTAATGTTTTTATTTTCAATAGTTTCTTCTTTTTTAGGAATTTCAATTTTTAAAAGACCATTTTTAAATTCAGCTTGAATATCTTCTTCAATCACATCTTCTCCTACATAGAATTTACGAGAGCAAGCTCCATAAAATCTTTCTTGGCGAACAATTTTACCATCTGTTTCATCTTTATTTTCCTTTTCAGATTTTGCTGATATTTCTAGATATCCATTATTTAATGTTAAATTGATATTCTCTTTTTCAAATCCAGGTAAATCAATATCTACGATATATTTATCATCCTTTTCTCTAATATCAGTTCTCATTAAATCTCTTGTTCTTCCTTTAAAAAATTCATCTTCAAAAAAATCATCAAAGAAACCAAATCCATTTCTTCTTGGTACTAACATCATATACATCATCTTCCTTTCTTTTTTATATATTTTTTAATACCTTTTATTATTATTAACTTAAATTATGTACTATATTACTATAATTTATTTTGACATTATTTCTGTCATTAAATTACTTATTTCTGTTGGATTTTCAATAGATAATCCTTCTATTAATCTTGCTTGGGCATAAAGAACTTTAGCATACTTTTTCAAAGTTTTTTTGTCTTCTTTATAAAGTTCATTTAATTTTTTAGCAATTTTATGTTTTTCATTAATCTCTAACACTTTTTCTGCACTAATTTTATTATCTATTGGCATAGAATTTAAAGCTTTTTCCATTTCTACACTTATTTCACCAGCACTAGATAAACATACTGGATGGTTAGATAGTTTATTAGTGAATCTAATATCCTTAATTTCAGGAATTGCCTCTTTCATTATATTAAACATATCTTTTGATTTTTCATTTTTCTTTTTTAGTTTTTCTATTTCTTTTTCAGAATCTAATTCTAATGAATCAGTACAAACATTTTTAAATTCTTTATCTGCATATTTGTTTAACATTTTAATAGCAAATTCATCCACATAGTCTGTACAATATAGAACTTCATAACCTTTGTTTTTAACTGCTTCTACTTGTGGAATTAAGTCAACTTTATCAACTGTTTCACCACATGCGTAATAAATGTTTTTTTGTTCTTTTTCCATTCTTTCAGTATATTCTTTTAATGTTACAAATTGTTTATCTTTTGATGAATGAAACATTAATAAATCTTTTAATTTGTCTTTATTCATTCCATAATCATTATATACACCATATTTAAGTTGCATACCAAATGCATTATAGAATTTTATATAATCTTCCCTAGCATTTTTTTGCATATCTTCTAATTCTTTTAAAACCTTAGTTTCAATATTTTTAGAAATAGTTGCTAATATTCTATTTTGTTGAATAGTTTCTCTTGATATGTTTAATGGTAAATCAGAAGAATCAACAACACCTTTAATAAAACTTAAATAATCTGGAACTAAATCAGGACACTTTTCCATTATTAGAACGCCGTTAGAATAAAGCTGTAAACCTTTTTCATATTCTTTAGTGTAATAATCATATGGCATATGTGAAGGAATGTATATTAATGATCTAAATTCAAGAGTTCCTTCTGCTTTTGTATGAATATGTCTTATAGGTTTCTCATAATCAAAGAATTTATCAGAATAGAATGTATCATATTCTTCATCTTTTATGTCTTTTTGATTTCTTTTCCAAATTGGAATTAAATCATTTATTACTTCATCATGAGTTACTGTTTCGTATTCATCTTTATCATCTGGGTTTACTTTTTCTTTTAAATGCTGATGAGTTACTTCCATTTTTATTGGATAAGTTATATAATTACTATATTTTTTTATCAAACCTTGAATTTCATAATCCTCTAAGAATTTACTATATTTTTCATCATCTGTATCTTCTTTTATTGTTAAAATTACATCTGTTCCATAGTTTTCTCTTTCATCTTTTTCAATGCTATATCCTTTAACACCTTCGCTCATCCATGAATAAGCTTCGTCGCTTCCATACTTCTTAGATACAACTTTAACTTTTGATGAAACCATAAATGCTGAATAAAATCCAACACCAAATTGCCCAATGATATCAATATCTTTTTTCTTTTTATTATTTTCTTTAAAATCTAAAGAACCACTTTTAGCTATCGTACCTAAATTGTTCTCTAATTCCTCTTTAGACATTCCGATTCCATTATCTGAAATTGTTAAAGTCCTCTTATCTTTATCTACATCGATGCGAATATTAAAACTACTTGTATCAATTTTTATTTCGCTATTTGTTAGTGATTCATAATGAAGTTTATCTAATGCATCGCTTGCATTTGATATTATTTCTCTTAAAAATACTTCTTTATTAG
This sequence comes from Mollicutes bacterium, assembly GCA_004552445.1. Lineage (GTDB taxonomy): Bacteria > Bacillota_I > Bacilli_A > RF39 > UBA660 > CAG-1000. The sequence continues at coordinate 2,574 of SFOJ01000038.1, read as the reverse complement.
TATAAATAGAGTTAATCATTAAATCCATTAACTTTTTTGATTCTGTTTTAAATTCTTTTACTTTCATATTTTCCTCCAAATGTTCTTAACTTAATACTTTTAAAAATTTAACGATTTCTTTTTCAGTTAACACTTTTCCTTGACTTATTACCTTATCATTTATAATTAAAGCTGGAGTGTTAGTTATATTATAATTCTTTATACTTCTTTCATCCTCCTCTATTGTTGGAGTTACATGCATTTTTAAACTATCAATTGCTTTATTTAAATTTTTCAAAAGTTTTATTCTATTACTTGATTCACTACCTATTATTTTAACATTCATAAATTATTACCTTCTTTCTTCTATAATACTATTCATATTACAACACTTTTTCTCTAGAATAATTACAAATAATCTTTTGTTCAATTTTGAACTATTGTCTTAAATTTTAAGTCTTTTTTCAAAGACTCTCTTTTTAAGTACAATTTAATTATACCACTTAAATTAGCAATGTCAATATTAGAGTGCTAATTTTTAAAATTTATTTATCAAATCATAAACATTCTTTTTCATTTGTTCTAATACCCTATCAAAAGTTTCTAAATCATCCTTAGGAATTCCTTTTGTTATAGTACGATTAATAATTTCTTCTCTTGTTCTTAAATCATCTAATAAATCATTTGCTGTATCACTTATATATAATCGTATTATTTTTTTATCTAATTCATCTTGAATTCTAATAATTATATTCCCTTTTGCAAGTGAATCTATCGATTTTGATATATGTGATTTTGTTGTAACTAAATTTTCAACTATTTCAGATGCTGTATTGTTTGCTTTATTCTTATCTAAATATAATAGAAACATTATCTCATTCATTGTTAATCCATACTTAATTCTTAAATCATCGAAAGAATTATCATATAATTTTTTTATAACTTGTGCTTGAACTGGTATTTTCATGTTTGCTCTACTCCATTCTATAAAATTGTTAGTATTTCATTTACAAACATTATACCACGAATATTTTATTTTTTTATTATTCTGCACTATTTTATTATAAATTATCTCTTCTATGAGGTGCATAGTTTTGATATTTACCTTTATTATTATGTTTTTTACTATTCCATATTTTATCTACTTCTTTTGCCCAACAAGCAGCATATTTATCACATTTAGAACATAAATGTTTAACATCTTCAAGTGATTCTAAATCCGTACTTTTCGCTCCCGTATCCTTAACTATCTTTCTTAATTTTTCTGGATTTTCAAGCATTGGACAAGGTCTCAAATGATTTCTATTAAATGGTTGTTCATTATAATAAGCCATAAATAATGGACTTTGTAAAATTTCTAAAATTGACTTATCACGAATATTTGAATCAGAATAATGTATAAATACACATGGTTCAGCATCTCCAGCAGAATTAATATGAAAATAATTTCTTCCTGCTGCTATACATCCACCAACAAACTCACCATCATTTTGAAAATCCATTGGAAATAATCCAATATCTGATTTATCCGAACGAATTTCTCTAATTCTTTTAATCATATACTTTCTTTGTTCTACAGTTTGCATCAGTTCTGGAACAGCATTATTTCCAACTGGCATATAATGGAAGTAAAATGAATATCTTACACCATTATCTACTAACATGTTTAAGAATTCATCTGAAGTAACTGTTTCAACATTATCTCTTGTATAACATATAGATGCTCCAAACAAGATACCATATTTTTTAAGCAACTTCATTGCTTTCATAACATTTTTATAATGACCATTTCTTCTTCCATCATTAGTTTCTTCAAAACCTTCAATAGATAATTGGAAAACTATATTACCAAGTTTTTGAACTTCTTTACAGAAATCCTCATCAATTAATGATGAATTTGTATAAATAGAGAATTCTACATCATTATGTTCTTTAGCTAATTTTAAAATATCTTTCTTTTTTACTAATGGTTCTCCACCTGTTAGCATATAAATATAAACGCCAAGTTCTTTACCTTCTCTTACAATTTTATCCATATCATCATAAGATAAACTATATTTGTGCCCATAAGTACCTGCCCAACATCCAATACAATGCATATTGCAAGCTGAAGTAGGATCAAATAATATTAACCATGGAATATTACATTTATATTTTTCTCTATTTTCTCTAATAGTTCTTGTCCCATTAAATGCTGCACCATATCCTAAATTCATCACATTTTTTTTCAAAACATTAGGATAATGATTCTACTATTTTTAATTTTTGTAATGGAGTAACTCTAGCAAATACAAATTTTCGACGAATGAAATTATCAAAGCTCTTTTCACCTTTTTCAAATTTTTCATCTACTTCTACACCAGTTGTTACTTCACTATAATCATTTGTAAGTTTTAAATCTTTAGCAATTGAGAATGCAGTAAGTGGATGATCCCCAGTAATCATTAAAACCTTAATACCTCAGGCTTTATATATAAAATTCGCATTTTTCATTACCTCCATTTTCCGTCGCATAAAAGCAAAAAAAGACTAAGATTTGCGACAATATTTGTCATCTTAGTCTTTATTTTTCTTAAAATATTAATTTTTTGCCTT
>SFOJ01000037.1 GCA_004552445.1 Mollicutes bacterium | reverse complement strand
AGGATATGGACTTTCTGAAGCATGTGGATTTTGTTGCTGTACTGCGCAAGTTGATGAAAAACATGTTAATAATCACAAGGGTACTTTAGGTATTCCAAATCCTGATATGATTGTTAAAATTTTTGAACCAGATAGTGATGTTGAAAAATCAGTTGGCGATGTTGGTGAGATATGTATAACTGGTCCAACTCTTATGATGGGATATATTAATGAAGATGAAGAAACAAAAAAAACTTTAGTAATTCATAATGATGGAAGAACTTGGTTACATACAGGTGACCTTGGATATATGGATAAAGATGGTTTTATCTTCTATACTTCTAGACTTAAAAGAATGATAATTACTAATGGATATAATGTTTATCCAATTGAATTAGAGGATATAATAAATAAATGTAAATATGTTGATACTTGTACAGTAGTTGGAATACCTCATAAAATAAAGAGTCAAACTCCTAAAGCTGTAATAGTTCTTAAATCAAATGTACAAGACACACCAGAAGTAAGAGAAGAAATAAGAAGATATTGTTATAAAAATATTGCTAAATATGCTGTACCAACTGAATATGAATTTAGAACATCACTTCCTAAAACTGCTGTTGGTAAAGTTGCTTATAGAGATTTAGAGAATAAATAATTTATTTAAAAAACAAATATGCACCTCTGAAAGAGGTGTTTTTTAATGCTAAAATTTATATATGTTTTAAATATAAAACAAAAAAATACGTTCAATAATGCAATAACGAACGTATTCAAACAAAAGAAACAAGCTTGTATTTGTGTTGAAAATAGAATATTTATAACAAACATATGACTTATATTAACATAATTATATCATTCTATTTTAATTGCCTTTTGTTTTATTTCATAAAATTTTATTGAGATTAAATGTTATATATTGTTATATTTTAATTGTTAATCCATTCAACACATGTTTGTCCTTCTGGTTCTAAAAATTGTTCACAATATTTTTTTTCATATCCTTTTTTTTGTGAGCAATCCGTGCCAGTTTTAACCCATTTTGCACATGTTTTTCCACATCCTGTAAGCATTACACACATAATCACTAACATTATAATTCTTAAACTCTTTCTCATTTTTCCCCCCCTTTTTTTTAATTGTTTTGTATTATATCATATCTGATAATTATAATCAAATTTTATGCAAGCCATGTGGAATTATTGTGGAATATAAAAGGTATACATTAAATATTTAAAATTATATAATTAATAAGGAAGGAGAAAATTATGAAGAAGTTTTTAAAAAACTATAAATCAACATTAATACTTTTAGCATCAATTATTATTGGTACTATAGTTGGATTAATATTTGGAGAAAAAGCTACTGTATTAAGTCCATTTGGTGATTTATTCTTAAATATGTTACTTGTTATTATTGTACCACTTATTTTTTTAACAATTAGTACATCTATTGGAAAAATGAAGCAACCAAAAAGAATTGGTAAAATACTTACAACTATAATACTAGTATTTGCATTTACTTCTATAGTTAGTGTATTTGTTGGTATAGTTTCAACTAAAGCATTTAGATTAGTTGATGTTAAAGATGAGGCAGCTATAAAAGAAGTATTAAAGGGTGCTGAAGAAATAACAAATGAAGATGTTAATTTCTTAGAAAGAACTGTTGAAGCAGTTAGTGTTAATGATTTTAGTAAATTACTTACTAGAGATAATATGATTGCTTTAATTATATTTTCAATACTTATGGGAATTAGCATTAATATGAGTAAAGGTAAAGGAGATAAATTCTTAGGTATCTTAGAAAGTGCTAATGAAGTGGTTCAATCTTTTATTAAAATTATAATGTACTATGCTCCTATTGGACTTGGATGTTATTTTGCTGCTTTAGTAGGAACCTTTGGTGGTGAGATTGCTCTTGGTTATGGTAAAACTTTTCTAATATATACAATTGTTTCAGTATTATTCTACTTTATTGTTTATTCATTTTATGCATTTATTGCTGGGGGTAAAGAAGGATTTGTTAGTTATTGGAAAAATATACTACCTGCTACATTAACAAGTCTTGCAACTTGTAGTAGTGCTGCATCAATACCAGTTAATACTAGTTGTGCTAAAAAAATTGGTGTGCCTGAAGATATAGCAGATACAACAATTCCACTTGGAACAAGTTTCCATAAGGATGGTTCAATAATAGGTAGTGTATTTAAGATTATGTTCTTAGTATATCTATTTAATTCAGATGTAAGTACTCTTAAAGTTTTAGGAGTTGCATTAATAGCTACATTACTTGTTACTGCTGTACCTATTGGTGGTGGAACTATATCAGAAATGTTAATAATTACTATGTTAGGTTTCCCAGTAACAGCCTTACCAATACTTACTATAATAGCTACTATAATAGATCCACCTGCTACTATGTTAAATGTTGTAGGGGATTCTGCATCAAGTATGTTAGTCGCTAGAATTGTTGATGGTAAAAAATGGTTAAAAGAAAAGAAGTTTATCTAGTTAAAACTTCTTTTTTTATGTTATAAACTCATTAAAATTCTGTAATAATCACTTTTAAACTCATCTTGTTCAATACCAATTTCTTCATAGAATTTATCTATATATTCTTTTCCATAATTTCTTTCAATAGACATTTCGCATATTACTAAGTCAAAGAATATATCCCCTATTCCTGCATCTTCAGTATCTAAAAGACCACTAAAGTGTCCATTATCTGCAAATATATTAGGTAATGACATATCTCCATGTGTAAAACCTATTATTTGCTTTGGTTTATTTCCCTTTAAATATTTAAGTATATTTTCTTTTGTTATGAATCTTTTTAATATATCAGGATTGATATCTTCATTCTTAATGGTATTAATTCTCTCTTCAATTCTTTTAATTTTAGTATCTATTGTTTCATCTATTATACAATCACTATATTCTATATTATAAAGTGCATTAAATGCTTCAATAATAATTTTTATTCCTTCTAAAGGATGCTCTTTATAGTATTTATCACAAAGCATAGTACCTTTTAAAGATTTAGTTAATATATAACTTTTACCATTATATTTTTCATAGAATATTTTTTCTGGTACTATTATTTTATCTTTTAAATAGTCTAAACTAATAGATTCTTTCGATAGATGATCTGCGATTTTAAGAAAGAATACTTTACTTTTTTTTCTTATTTTATATACTTTTTTCCCAGAGCAACCAATATTTATTTCTTCTATTCTATTTGTATCTTTCAAAAATTCATTTAATCTATTACTACCTTTAATGTTAATAACTTCTTGATGCTTCACTTCATCTATAGCATTAATAATTTGTTTATCCTTAATAGAATCATAGTTGCCATCATAACTAACTAATTTTTTGTTTTCTATTCTAATTATTTTAGTAGCTATTTTATTTATAAAGTATCTGTCATGTGATATAAAAAGTAGCGTTCCATCAAAATCTAAAAGGGCTTCTTCTAATATTTCTTTAGTATCTATATCTATATGATTTGTTGGCTCGTCTAAAATTAAGAAATTAGATTTAGAAAGAATTAGTTCTAATAACTTTATTCTTACTTTTTCTCCTCCACTTATTGTTTTAAGTTTTTTAGATATTTCTTCTTCTCCAAAATAAAATTGATGTAATTTACTTCTAAGTTCACTTTCACTTCCTACAAAGAAACTACGTACATGTTCATAAACTGTCAACTCTTCATTATCAAATCTTATTTCTTGAGGTATATATCCAATTTTGATATTTACACCTATTTTAATGTTATCATGTGTATTATTTATTATATTTCTAATTAATGTTGTTTTTCCTGTTCCATTCTTTCCCATTAAACAAATTCTATCTTGATAATATATTTTCATATTTGCTTTTTCAAGTAAAGAACGAGTGCCAATATTTAAATCTAAATTATCTATGGTAAGTACATTATTACCACTTCTAGACTCTGTAGTTAGATTTACTTTTAACTCCGTTTTTTCTTTTGGTTTATCTATAATATCCATTCTTTCAAGTCTTTTTTCCATAGCAGCTGCTCTTCTAAAGAACATAGGATTATCACTTTTAGTTCCCCATTCTTTTAATCTTTTAATAGCTTCTTTTATTGCTTCTATTTCTTTTTGTTGATTTTTATAAGCTGCAAACTGACTTAAGAATCTTCTTTCCGATTCTTTTAAATAATAGCTATAGTTTCCATGATAAATATCTTCTTTACCATTTTTAATTTCAATTATTTTATTTACTACTCTATCTAGAAAGTATCTATCGTGGCTTACTATTAAGGCTGCTCCTTTGTAGTTATTTAAATATTCTTCAAACCATTCAAGTGTATCTATATCTAAATGATTAGTTGGTTCATCTAATAAAAGTACATCAGGTTCAGATAAGACTAAAGAAGCTAGATTTACGATGGTTTTCTCTCCTCCCGATAATTTATTATACTCTGTATCTAATAACTCATCAGATAGCTTAAAACCAGCTTTAATCTTATTTATTTTTTCTTTAATTTGATATCCACCTTTAATTCTAAATTCTTCTTGTAATCTGTCTAGTGTTTTAATAGATTTTTCACTTGAATCCATATGAGACACATAAGAATTAATACTTTCTTCTAAGTCAAGTAATTCTTTAATACCACGTAAGAATACATCATTAGCTTTAATATTTTCTTTTTCCATAGGTGGTATTTGAGTTAAATAACCTAATTTTGAACCTTTTCTTATATTAATAGTTCCACTATCTACTGTTTCTAAACCCATAATAAGTCTAAGTGTAGTTGTTTTACCACATCCATTATTTCCAATAAGAGCTATTCTCTGTCCACTTTTAATTTCAATTGAAAAATCTTTTAATACTGGATTAAATCCATAATTTTTATTTATTTTATTTATACTTATTTCTATCATAATTAATTTTACTCCTTTTTTGTTGCATGTTAAAAAAAATCACACTTCATGTTACTCAAAGGAATAACTAAAGTGTGATATCACTACTATACATGATTTTAGTGCCGATGTATTTCATAATATCACCTTTCACGCATATTATATCATTTTGATATATTAAAAAACAAGTAATTAGTTTTTACTTGTTTTGTTTAGATATTTACTCACTACTTCTAGTATTCTTTTATATTCTGTTTCTAATTCATTAAAGTGTTTACTTATGTATTCTTTATCTCCATCTTTACTTTTAAGTTCATGGTCTAAAGATAGTTTTGCTAACTCTGTAAAACCAAAATATTTAGAATCGCTTTTTAATGAATGTACATCTATAGAATATTCTTTCATATTTTCTTTGTTAGAAATTATTCTATCCCACTTTTCAGTTACTTCATTATACCAATCTTCTAACATTTGTTTATACATTTCCGTACTTCCGAAGTTTTCAAGACCTAATTTATAATCTATGGCGGCATCTTCTAATATTTTTTCGCTATCATTTGTTTCTTCTTTTATTTCTTCATCAAGAGTTTTCATGGTTGTTCCAAATTCATACTTTGGTACATTTTTCCATCTATCTTCTGATGTTTCTTCTTTATTATTAAATATTTTATCTAATTTTTCTTTTAAACTCTCTTTATTAAATGGTTTAGCTAAATAGTCTACAAATCCTTGTTTTATATATTTTTCTTTAGAACCTGCGACTGCATCTGCTGTTAATGCTATTACAGGTGTATTAAATCCATTTATTTCTTTTAATTTTTTCAACGCCTCTTCTCCATTCATTACTGGCATCATTATATCCATTAATATAATATCATAATCGTTGTTAGAAGAGACCATTTCTAAGCATTCTTTTCCGTTATAACATTCATCTACTTTTTTAATATTAAGTGCATCTGTTACTCTTCTTGCCACTTTTATATTTAGTTTATTATCATCTACTATTAATATCTTTTTATTAATATAATCTATATTGCTTTTAATGTTTTCGTTTGTAGTTATTTCTTTATATGGTTTAGATATCTTACTTATCTTTTGAGGAATATTAACCATAAAAATTGAACCTAAGCCATATTGACTTTGTACATTTATTTTTCCACCCATCATTTCTACTAGTCTTTTAGTTATTGCAAGTCCTAAACCAGTTCCTTCTGTAGTTGAGTTTCTTTCAATATCTAACCTTTCAAATTTAGTGAAAAGTTTTTCTATATCTTCTTTTTTAATACCTCTTCCACTATCTTGAACTGTTATTATCAATTTACAAATGTCATCTTTATTGATACACTTTACATTAAGATTTATATGTCCTTTTTCTGTATATTTAATGGCATTTGTTAATAAGTTGTTTATTATTTGTTTAATATGTGCTTT
>SFOJ01000036.1 GCA_004552445.1 Mollicutes bacterium | reverse complement strand
TTTTAATGTTAAAGAATATGGCTCATCAAATCTAGAGTTAGATACCACACTTTCGTTTTCTGTAAATTTTAAAAGATGCATATCAATATTATTAAAACATAATTGTATAAAATCATTTTTCATAATTAGTGTAAATCTTCTTATAGGTAACTCGTCAGATGGTTTTGGTAGTATATATAACATCGATCCTTTTTTGTTTTTTTGAAATGGTGATGGTATAGTCCCATAATAATCTTTAGCATCTAACATTTTTCCTATAAGTACAGCTTTATTAGTCACATTAGCTTCTCCTGATAACCAATTAATATCTAGCATTTTGTTTCTTTCTTCTTCAGTCATACCTGAAACATCAAATATTATTTTAGTATTAAAAGGATACTTTTCGTAAGCCTCTTTATTTTTTGCTACTATATGTTCATATGTATCATCATCATGAGAATATTTAACTTCATAATAAGGCTTTAATTCATCTGGCAATTTTGATGATTGAATTTTCTCAATTGCTGAAAATGTTTTATTAACAGAATCTTTTATCATCTTATCCGCATCTTCTATAGATGGATCAGCGAAATCCACTACTGTCTCTTTAAGTATAGATAACTCATTTTTTGTACTAATAACTTCTTGTTCTATAAATCCTGATGCTTTGTTAATAATACTAATAAATATATCAGCTATTTCACTTGCCCAATTATTTGAACTTATTATTTGACCTTCCTTTATAAATTCATTTATTAACTCTTGTGATCTGTCATCATAATTATCATCTAGGTAATCAATAAAAAATTCTTTATTCATAATAGGTTTTATTTCTTTCGCTAATTTATCAAACTTAGTACCGCCAGTACAATATCTACCTATCGAATCATCGTTAATCTCTTCTAAATACTTTATCTTAGTATTAGTAATAGCTTCTGATAATTCTTTTACTATTACCGAACTACTACAATTTAATATCTTTTTAAATATCTTAGAAAATATTGAAAAATCCATATAAAACCTCCTTTCGGACTCCTTCCAGTTCCAACAAATCCTTCCCAATCCTGATAAAAGTTTCAATTTGTGTGATAATGAAACCAGTCAAGAGGATGTGCACTCTTCTTGATAATATATTATAACAGATTTTTCCTATATTCTGGCCAAATATGGAAAAAATTTAGGAGGAATTATCAAATGACTAATTTTGAAGATAAAAAACCTAGAAAAGGCTGTAAAGATGTATTTAATGCATATATGGTTAATGAAGCAATATTTACTGGTGAATTCGATATACCCGTATGTTTAACTGACAAAATTGAAATACCTGAAAGAGTTATTGCTTATGATTTAACTAAATCAAGTACCGATTATGAAGCATATGTTCATTTTTATATTGATGACCAAAAGTTTGATGGTCCACAAGGTATATGGAATAATCCAAAGAAAGCTTTAGATCGACTTCGAAAATTTAAAGGTGTTATTACACCAGACTTCTCAACTAATATAGATTTTCCTGTATCATTAAAAATATTTAATACATATAAAATGAGAGCATTTGGTTGTTGGCTTAGATCTAATGGAATTAATGTAATTAATAATGTTAGATGGTCTGAACCTAATTCTTATAATTATTGTTTTGATGGTATACCTAAAAACAGCATTATTTCAATTGGTACTATTGGTTGTATAAAAGATAGCTCATATTGGGATTTATATCAAAAAGGTTTAGATGAAATGATTGAAAGATTAGAACCTAAAATAATTCTTGTATATGGAAGATCACCAGACAAGTTCTTTAAAAAATACAAAGATAAAGGAATAATTATTCATCAATATGAAAGTCAAACAAGTCTAGCATTTAGAAAGAAGGAATTAGAATGAAATCATCATCTGGACTTTATAAAAACACCTCTGGAACTAAAGCACTAAAGAAAAATAATAAAGAAAATATCGTTAAATCAATTAATAAAAATAAAGTTAACAAAATTCCTGAAAAAGTATCTCAGATAGATCATATATTTAGAGAAGACGAAGGTCACTTAACTTTTAGTGAAAAAAATGTTAAAATTATATCGAAGTTGATTAATAACGATAAAAACATCTCACTAGAAAAAGATAAAAACGGAAATACTTGGTATTCCAAAACTAATGAAGATGGTTGCCAAATTTGGGGAAAAGTTCATAATGGAACTTTAAGTAATGGTGGAATAAATAAAATACCTAGACCATTAGACAAAGATACAGGATATGATAAAAATCCATTTAAAAAGAAGGAGTGATATTTATGAAACTCATAGATTTAAACAAATATTATTTTCATGATAGTTCTATTTTAGAAATAGTTAAAACTAATGATGTTATTAAATTAAAAATAGACTTTTGTTTATTTATGCAAGATAACTACATTGAATGAACTAAAGAAAATTGCATATTAGAACTAACTTTCAATGGAGCATCAACAAATATTGAAAATATTGAAGTTAATACAATCATAGATACAAAAATAGATGAAAACAAAATTGTATTTAATTTAAACATAGATAAAAATGATGATTATATTCAATTAGAAATACAAGCCTCATCTGTAGAATTATCTATAAATTAGAAAGGAGACTAAATATGTTAAATACTTATACATCATTTAAATTATTATATTACGCATTAGATTCAATTTTTGATGAAACTAAAGAAGAAGAATTAGGTGAATTTTGTAGCAATATGAACCCTTTTATATTTGCTGATGAAGGTTCTGCTGACCCTGCTATATATTCAAATTACAAAAAACAATTTGAAGAAAGATTCAACAAAGAATGTTCAATATCTGAAGCTTATGAATTTGCAAAAGAATATTTAAATAAAGAAGTTGATATTTATGCAAAACATGCTGTTGATGCATTTAGTAGAGTTTCATTAGAAGATTGGACAAATGCCGCTAATAATATGAACGATTAACATTGAGAACTATATGGTTGGGTTGATAAAATACGTACACTTCTTCTTGAAGAGTATTAAAACACTTACAATTCCTTTATTTAAAAGACTTTAAAAGGTATTATTCTACTCTACATACAAATTACATACGAATAATTCTTGGCATCATTCTTAAAATATTACAATTTTTGAGTACCTAAACAAAGGGCTTCAAACCCTTATAATTCCTAGAAAAGTCACGTTTTTCGTTTACATTATTTGAGCCTAATCTGGACCTAAACTCAACTTTTTCAAATTTCACAATCCCTTATTTTATCGCACAAAAAATGAAGATGCCTTTGACAGCATCTTCTTCAGGGGGAAATCTTAATACCAGTTCGCAACAATTTAATAATAATCTAAAGTCTTATAAAATAAGGCTTTTTCATTTTCTTAAATTTACTAAAGTTTATTAAAATAACTTTATTTTTTGTAATTAGTATCTAGATTTGGTATCTAGGATTTTTTTGATAATTCTTTTTCTTCTTTAGCAATTCGTTTGTTTTCATCATTTACAGCATCAATGATTTGTGATAGAAGATCATATGTATAATTATATAACCTTTTTATTTCTTGATCTTTACCATTTATCTCTTCATCTGGGATTTTAGAAGAATTTAATATGTATTCGTTAGATTTATCATATTTCAACATATTATATATTTCCATAGTATTTATATTTTTATTTTTTAAAGATATCGTTTTACTTTTTTTATCATCTACTTTAATAATTAATGAATCACCATTTATATCTAAAGAAAATATAACTTTATTTATCATATCTTTTCCACCTCTTTCTTATAATTTCTTCACCACCATCAAGTATTTCTGCTACATCCTTTAAAATATTTATATTTTTTTCTTCATTTTCATATTCTAATGCACCACTATTTACTTCAATACTATCATCCACTTGTTTCAATATTATAACATTATCTACATCCAAATTTACAACCAATTCTGGCTTATGAGTTATAAATAGAACTTGCTTATTATCACTCATTCTTCTCATAATATTTATAACATCAGATTTTAATTTTAAATGAGATATATCGTCATCTGGTTGATCAACAATATAAAGTTTATTAGTTTTTTCATCTGCCATGACATCTAAATAAATTAAAGCATTTTTCCCTTGAGAATTACCATTTGGAATTTTTTGGTCGTTAATATATATATGTGTTTCTTGTTTTAATACTTTCTTATTCAAATAATCTTTAACTGCTTCTTTATATACTGTTTCAAAATCATCTCCAGTATTTTTTAATGATTTTTTTAATTTACTTTCAAAATCACTCTTGTTAAATTTTTCAAGTCTTTCTACGGATGAAAGATTTGAAAATGGAAAAGTCAATATTTTGCTAACATCACTTTTAGTGATTTTTTCACTTAAAGTTTTGGTCACAAAACTATATTTTCCTTCTGGATTAACCTCTCTATTAATCTCAATTGTTTCAAATAAATCTAAAATTTTATATTCTTTTTTATTATAATCTTTTATTTTTTTTATGATTTTATTCTTTGCAGTTACAATATTTTGCTTATACTCTATTAGTAAATTTTCTTGAGATTCAGCTTTTTCTTTATTGTCTTCTTCATATTTTGAACATATATTTTTAATTTTGGAAGCAATAGTTTGTTTATATGATTGTTCTTGATTTTTTATAGTATATTTTATTTTTAATTTAACTAATTTATTTATAATACTATTTATTATTCTTGAATCATTAAAACCTTCTAAATCATTAATTTTTTGTAATGCAATAATTATGTTATTTAAACTTGTACATATGGTTTTATAATCATATGTTTTTAAATTAAGGTTGTCCGTAATTCTTAATAGATAAGTTTTATCTTCTATTTCTGAAGGTATTGATACATCATAATCTAATTCAGTATTAATTGCTTCTGTATTCTGATTAATATTTATCTTATTAATTACCCTATTAGCATAATCCATTACTTTATTTTCTATTTCTGTATTATCCAATTTTTTAAATTTATTTTTAAAGAAAGGTATATCTAATAATTTAGTACCAGATTGAAATAATTCTCTAATTTTACCCTGAGAATCATAATGAATTTTTTTTACTTCTTCTTTACTAAATGAATCAATTTTTAATTTTAAATTTTTCATATAATTTTTATATCCATTTTTTTTAGAAATAGATTTTATATTGCTAAATGTTGGATCAATTAAATATTCTAATATTAAACTTTTCCCAATACTATTATCACCAATTATTACATTTAAACCTTGAGATAGAGGTATAGTATACTGACTACCATTTACAGATAAATTAATATTATTAATGAACGGTTGTTTTAATTCATAATATGCAGTAGTAACTCTTTTTGAATCAGTTAGAGACATCACCAAGCCTTTAAATGTTGGTAAGCACTTTAAATAACTATATTTTATATCGCTTTTATCTTTTTTATCTTGTTGAGGATATACAGACCAATCATGACAATCTGTACCAGTAATGTATCTCAAATTATCCAAATCTTTTTCCTTTTTATAATCTTTTAATATTCCTTCAACTTTTCCACTTCTAAATTCAACTGCATCAAAATAATCAATACCAATAATATAGTCAAATTCACTCTCTCCAATCTTTGATAAATTTTCATTTTGATTATTCGCCCTTATCCCACTTTTTTGATGTGCTATTAATAAAACATTGGTATCGATTTGTTTTAAAATATCTTTATATGTTTTTTCTGTATATGCATTTTTCTTTTTGTTATCAAAAGGTGTTTCTGCCAATACTCTAGGTATTTCTTTGATTTTTGAATAATCAGTATCATTAAATATAGTAATTATATGTATTCTTTTTCCTTCAAATTCAACATCAAATTCAATTCCTGGTAAAACCTTATTTAACTTGTCTCCTTCAAAGGATTTAAACTTATTATACATATCTATATCAAATGCATTATGATCGGTAATAGCAGCCATACTAACACCATTTTCTATCAATTTATTAACTAAAATATTTATATTATCAATAGTATTAAATTTTACTTTATCACCATCTTTTGTACTTGCAATACTATGTATATGAAAATCTACTTTATTTAATTTTTTTACAATATTTTCATCCTTATTAGTCACTTTGTTCACTTCCTTACTACTAAAAAACGCCAATACAAAAACTTATAAAATATAAGCCTGTACTAGCGCTTCCCTTTTATATAACCATTATATCATAAATCTTTTAATTGTATTATTATATGACACAATGACACACTGTTTGTGAATACTCCTCAAGCATTTATAATGTCATAGTGTCATAAATATTGTTTTTATCTTTTTACTTTATAAATTACATCGTATTCATCTTCAGTAGGTTCTTCCCATTTAGATTCTAGTTTTTTCATTAATCCTTCATCCAAATAGAAATCAGAGCCACCGTTACCATCTAATACTCTTTGGTTTCTTTCTGCAATATTTTGTTTCCAAGTATCATCATCGACACATACATAATGTATTTCACAATCTACATCATTATTTTTATAGTATTCTTTTATTTCTTTTCTGTCTTTACTTGACCAAAGTCCTCTTTCAAAAATTACATTAGCGCCTGCTTTAGCAATTTCACCAACTTTTCTAGTCAAATACTTATTCAATCTTTCAGAAAAGACATTATAAAATTCTCCTTGCTCATTATTTATTAATTCA
>SFOJ01000035.1 GCA_004552445.1 Mollicutes bacterium | reverse complement strand
AAAGCGGAAACTTTAGTAAGTATTGCTGAGAGTTCTAAAACATATAATGATTATTATGCAGCAAAAGATGCTGTTACTAAAATTAAAGATGGAAATGAGAGAGCTAGTTTAGAAGAAAGATTAGAAAATTTATATAAAACTATAAAAGATAATATAGATAATAATAATATTGAAAATACTAACGGAGGAAGTACCACTTCTAATACAGGAAATAATTTGAATATTAGTGCTGGTTCATATGAATATACAGGTGTAGGAAGTATTACTAAATATACTTTATTTATTCCTAATAATGCTAAAGAAAATATGCCATTAATTGTTATGTTACCTGCTAGTAATGGTGATTATAGTGCAACTATAAATGAATTTAAAAATATGAAACTTGAAAATGATTTAGCATTTATAATAGTTGTTTATCCTAGTGGTAATTATAATACAAAAACATATAACGATATTAAATCTACGGCTGATGAAGTAGTTAGTAAATATAAAATAAATAAAAATAAAATTGGTGCTTCTGGATTTAGTTCAAGTGGAACGTATGTATATCATTTAGTTGTAAACAATCAAGGATATTTCCATAGTATGGTTCCAATAAGTTCCGGAGTGTCAGGGGAAAATAAAGTCTTAACAGATAATTTATCATACCTAAAAACTTTAAACATTAAAGGTTATGGAGAAAAAGGTGGGCAATATGATGCTAATGGAAAAAAATGTAGTGGCTGGACAAATTGGTCACCATCTAGTGCTATGACTAGTGCATTTAATGCTTTAGATATTCCAAATAATTTTGTTAATCTTGGTAAAATGTGTCATAGTAATGTAAGAAGTTACGTTTTTAATTTAGACGAAAATAATAATAAACGTTCTGATTATATAGAATGGTTTAATAAATAAAAGTATTATTATAAATAATACTTTTTTTGTAAAGTTTTAAATTATTTTTCATATATATATTGACAAATGAATGTTTGTTCAACTATACTATAAATAGTTGAAATAATATTCAACTAAAGGAGTTAATATGTCAAGGAATGAATTTATATGTGATTGTAATATTATACATGAAGATGCAGTTCGTAACGTTATTAATAATATGCCTGATGAAAATACATTTTATAATTTAGCAGATTTATTTAAATTAATTGGTGATACTACTAGATGTAGAATACTATTTGCTTTAGATGAAAAGGAAATGTGTGTGTGTGATATCGCAAATGTACTTAATATGACTAAATCCGCAGTTTCTCATCAGCTTGCAACTTTAAGAAGAAGTGGAATAGTAAGATGTAGAAAAAGTGGTAAAGAAGTATATTATGCTTTAGATGACGATCATATAGTTAAATTATTTGAAATAGGACTTCAACATATAAAACATAGATGTTAGAAAGAAGGAATTATGAAAAACTATAAATTTAAAATTTGTAACTTAGATTGTGCTAATTGTGCTAATGAATTAGAAAGTGCTCTTAGTGAAATAGATATTATTAGTAATGTTAGTATTAGTTTTATGACTGAGAAGTTATCCTTTGATTGTGAAAGTGAAAATATAGATCAAGCAATTAAATTAGTTAAAAAGATTATAAAAAGAGAAGAACCAGATGTAACTATGGAGGAATTATAATGAATAAGAAGATGAAAAAACAACTATATAGAATTATAATATCTGGGATACTTTTATTATTTTCTATATTAGTAGATATAAACGTTAAGTATATAAATAGTATTATATTTATAATAGCTTATTTAATAATAGGTTATGATATTTTATTAAAGGCATTTAAAAATATTAAAAGAGGAAAAGTATTTGATGAAAACTTTTTGATGTCTGTTGCTACTATAGGTGCTTTATGTATTGGAAATATACCCGAAGCAGTAAGTGTTATGCTTTTTTATCAAGTGGGAGAATTATTTCAAAGTTATGCTGTTAATAAGAGTAGAAAATCAGTTGCTAGTTTAATGGATATTAGACCTGATTATGCAAATGTAATTAGAAATGATAAACATATTAAGGTTGATCCAAATGAAGTTAATATAGAAGAAATAATACTCATTAAACCTGGTGAAAAAATTCCTTTAGATGGTGTTGTAGTTGAAGGAAGTTCTATGCTTAATACACTTGCTCTTACTGGTGAAAGTGTTCCAAGAAGAGTTGAAAAAGGAGATGAAGTATTAAGTGGATGCATTAATAATGAAAGCGTTTTAAAAGTAAAAGTAACTAAGAAATTTGGTGAGTCTACTGTTAGTAAGATACTTGATTTAGTAGAAAATGCTAGTAGTAGAAAATCAAATTCAGAAGCATTTATTACTAAGTTTGCCAAATATTATACTCCTATAGTATGTGGTATAGCTTTAGTTCTTGCAGTGTTTCCACCAATAATTTTAAATCAAGAATTTAATACTTGGATATATAGAGCATTATCATTTTTAGTAGTGTCTTGTCCTTGTGCATTAGTTGTATCAATTCCACTTAGTTTCTTTGGTGGTATAGGCGCTTCTTCTAGTGTAGGAGTATTAGTAAAAGGAAGTAATTATTTAGAAGCACTATCTAATATAGAAATAGTAGTATGTGATAAAACTGGTACTTTAACAGAAGGAGTATTTAAAGTACAAAAGATAAATGCTATATCTATGAGTGACGAAGATTTACTTAAGTATGCTGCTTATGCTGAAAGTTTTTCTAATCATCCAATAGCTATATCATTAAAAGAAGCATATCATAAGAAAATTGATAGTAAGAAAGTAATAGATACTAAAGAAATATCAGGTAAAGGTGTAGAAGCTAAAGTAGATGGTAAAAAAGTATTAGTTGGCAATGATAAACTAATGAAAGATATGAATATCAAGTATGATAAATGTGATGACATAGGTACTATCGTATACGTTATAGTTGATAATAAATATTTTGGTTATATTGTTATATCTGATAAGATAAAGGATGATTCTTATGAAGCAGTTAAAGGTTTAAAAGCAAATAATGTAAAAAAGTTAGTTATGCTCACTGGAGACAAAAAAGATATAAGTAAAGTTGTTAGTGAAGAGTTAAAATTAGATGAATATCATAGTGAATTGCTTCCTCAAGATAAAGTTAAATGTGTTGAAAAACTTATGTTGGAAAAATCAAAAGATGGAAAACTTTTATTTGTAGGGGATGGAATAAATGATGCTCCTGTACTTGCACTTTCTGATATAGGTGTTGCGATGGGTGGTCTTGGAAGTGATGCTGCGATTGAAGCTGCTGATGTGGTTATTATGACTGATGAAATTTCTAAGATTAGCAAGGCTATTTCTATATCACGTAAAACGATGAGAATAGTAAAAGAAAATATTATATTTGCAATAACAGTTAAGATTGCTGTACTTGTATTATCTGCTTTAGGAATTGCTACTATGTGGTCTGCAGTATTTGCTGATGTTGGTGTTTCAGTAATAGCAATATTAAATGCACTTAGAATATTAAGAGTAAATGAGTAAAGTACTAGAAATAGTACTTTTGTTTTGATATAATTTTTATGGTGATAAGTATGGAACATATGATGAGATTACACAAAGAACCATTTGAATTGATAAAAAGTGGAAGTAAAACAATAGAGTTAAGACTTAATGATGAAAAAAGACAATTGATTAATGTAGGAGATAAAATTACTTTTGAAAATAGAAGTGATGGAGAAAAGATTCAGGTTAAAGTACTAGGGTTACATAAATATCCTAGTTTCGAAGAGCTTTATAACCATTTCGATAAAGTATCAATGGGATACAAAGAAGATGAAAAAGCAGATCCTAAGGATATGGAACAATACTATAGTAGTGAAGAACAATCTAAATATGGCGTAGTTGGTATAGAGATGGAGTTAATTAAGTAATATGGAAATTTTAAATAGTTGGAAATTTTGGGTAATGTTATATTTAGTTTCT
Source organism: Mollicutes bacterium (assembly GCA_004552445.1). Taxonomy (GTDB): domain Bacteria; phylum Bacillota_I; class Bacilli_A; order RF39; family UBA660; genus CAG-1000. The sequence goes on along the minus strand of SFOJ01000035.1, from coordinate 2,790 downwards.
GCGGTTGTGTTTGCTCAAGCATTTAAAAAAGCAAATCGTAATATGAAAAGTGCTGGAGCATTAACAATATTACTTGAAGTGTTTACTGCATTTTTTGCATTATTTTTTATACCATTTTTTGATTTTACTTGGCCTACAGATACAAGCGTATATTTAACATTACTTGCAGTTGTGAGTATATATGCTATTACTGATAGACTTAATATAGAAGCAAGATATGGGCTTGATCCTTCTGTGTTTAGTATGCTAAAACAATTATCTACTGTGTTCTTAATAATACTTGGATTTATATTTTTAAAAGAGCAAATTGTACTAAAAAAAATTATTGGTTCTGTTATAATAATATTTGCCAATGTGTTACTTGCTTTTAATAAAGGTAAAATAAAATTTAATAAATACTTTATTATGAGTTTTGTATCTAATTTCTTATTTGCTGTTGCAATGCTTATAAATGTTAATATTTCTAATTATTTTAATTTAGCTTTTTATACAATTCTTACTGTTTTTACACCATCAATGTTAATATTTATATTTGGTAAACATAGTTTAAAAGAATTAAAATGTGAATTTAATTATTACGATAAAAAATATTTCTTATTAGCATCATTTTGTTGGTGTTTGATGTTGATTGCATCAGTTCGTTCATATCAACTTGGAAATGTTACTTTAATAGCACCACTTTTAACGTTAACATCAATATTAAATACTATGTATGAATATTTTGTATGTAAAAACAAAAGTAAATTTATTCAAAAAGTTATTGCATCTATACTTATTATAATAGGTGTTGTTATAATAAAGATGTGAGGTGAAATATGAAAGCATTAACTATAAAAGAACCTTGGGCATCTTTAATAATTGAAGAATATAAAAAATATGAGTTTCGTAGTTGGAAAACAAAATATAGAGGTAAAATACTTATACATGCAGGATGTAGTGTTGAAAAAGATATGATGAAGAGATTCAGTGATTATAATATTAATGTTAACCCTGGGTATATTATTGGGCATGCTACTATAGTTGATTGTATACTTGTCGATGAGGAATTTAATAAGGAACTTAGAAATATTGATCCTGTTGTGTATGGTAGAAGTAATCATACTGAAACATATGCTTGGAAACTTGAAAATGTTGTTAAATATGATAATCCAATACCATGTAAAGGTAAACTTGGTTTATGGAATTATTGTGAAGAAAATCTTGAAAAAAAGTAAGTGTTATGGTAATATATCTAAGCACTTATTTTTTAGTGTGATAATGTGGCTAAAAAGGGGAAGATAATATGAAAAAAACTAAAATTATATGTAGTATAGGACCAGCTAGTTGTAATACTGAAACTATGACTAAGATGGTTCAAAATGGAATGAATACTGCTCGTATAAACTTTTCTCATGCGACTTTGGAGGAAAGAGAAAAAGTTGTTAGAGTTGTAAATGAAGTAAGAAATAATACTGGACTTTATATAGGAATATTATATGATACTAAGGGTCCAGAATTTAGAAATGGAATGTTAGAAAACGATTCTATAAATTTAGTTGAAGGTAAAACAATTAGAATGGTTAAAGAAGATGTTCTTGGAAATGAAGAAAGATTTTCTGTTAATCATCCTAATGCAATTGATTCATTAAGAATAGGAGACACAGTATTACTTGAGAATGGCCTTATGAAAATAGAAGTTATTTCTGTAGAGGAAGATGGAGTAACTTGTAAAATAATTAATGGTGGAGTACTTGGAAATAAGAAAAGTTTAAGTGTCCCAGGTGTTCATTTAGATATACCATTCATATCTAAAGAAGATGATCAAGATATAAGATATGCGTGTAATCATGAAGGAGATTTTTTAGCTTTATCATTTGTATCAACTAAGGAAGATGTATTAGAAGCTAAAAGGATTATTGAAGAAGAAAATGCTAATATAAAAATTATATCTAAAATAGAAAGTACTACTGGTCTAGAAAATTTAAGTGAAATAGTTAGTGTATCTGATGGAATTATGGTTGCTCGTGGAGATTTAGGTGTTGAGGCTCCTATGGAACAAATACCATATTTTCAAAAAGAAATTATTGATGAATGTAGACGTCAAAATAAATTTTGTATAGTTGCAACTGAAATGCTTGAAAGTATGAAACATAATTCAAGACCTACAAGAGCAGAAGTTTCTGATATATTTAATGCTGTTATAAATGGTACAGATGCTGTTATGTTGAGCGGAGAAACTACTACTGGTAAATATCCAGTTGAAACAGTTACATACATGTCAAATATTTGTACTGAAGCAGAAAATCATTTTGATTACAAATATTCATCAAAATATATTACTAAAGATATAGCTGGTGCTATAGCTAATAGTGTATTTGATGCATCTAATTTACTTGATACTAAATTAATAGTTGCAGCTACTATGAGTGGAACAACTGCTAGATTAATTAGTAATTTGAGACCAAGAAATTTAATATTAGCTGCGTGTCCAAGTAAAAAAGTTGCCTATGGTTTATCTTTAAATAGTGGTGTATATCCAGTAGTTACTGAAGTATATAGTTCTACTGATAGAATTATAGAAGATGCTAAAGCAAAATCTATGGAGTTTATAAAACTTAATAAAGGTGATATGATTATAGTAACTGGTGGTTTTCCAAATAATACAAAAGATAAAAAAACTAATTTTATGAAGATAGAAGAAATATAAGTATAGAATACTTATATTTTTTATGTTAAAATTTAATTATAATGATAAGAGGTGTTAATATGTTAATTATGTCTATATGTTCAGTTCCTGAAGTATTAGAGGTT
>SFOJ01000011.1 GCA_004552445.1 Mollicutes bacterium | reverse complement strand
ATGTCTACAGGAGACTTAAGACTTGAATATAAAGATGAAATAGAATTAAAATTTGAAAATGCAGTTCCAGGAGACACAATTTCTAAAGTTATAACAGTTAAAAATATTGGAACAAAAAATGTATCATATTCTTTATATTGGGGAAACTTAATTAATACAATTGATAACTACGAACTACATGTAACACTTGACTGTAAAAGCTATACAAATTATGGAGAAGAAACACAAACTGAAAGTGGAACTTGTGAAAATATTTATAGAGCAGTACCAATAAGTGATACTGTAACTACAGGTAATATAAAAGGAAATATTTCAATAGATCCTAATATTACTCATGAATACACTGTAACATTAAAATTTGATAATAAAAATTACAACCAGAACAATAATAAAAATGAAACATTTAGAGGACAAATAGGTATAAAAGAATATATTGAACCAGAACCAATATATTGTACTTTTGATGGAGAAATGCTACAAGGAGCAGAGTATGTAAATGGACAATATACATATAGGTATATGCAAGAGGTAAAGTCTGTAGACACAGGATTATCTTGGGTAAATATTGAAGAAGATGGTTGGGGAGTACAACTTACAGATAAAACAAGTACTGAACCTGTAACAAGTAAACTATGTAGATACATAAATAATAAACCAGTTACATCTATGAGTTATATGTTTTCTGGGAGTGAAGCAACAACTATAGATTTAAGTAGTTTTGATACAAGCAAAGTAACTGATATGACAGGAATGTTTGAAAGAAGTCATGAAATAACAACCTTAGATTTAAGTAGTTTTGATACATCAAATGTTACTAGTATGTTTTCTATGTTTTCAGAATGTGCAGCCACAACTCTAGATTTAAGTAATTTCGATACAAGTAATGTAACAAATATGAGTGGTATGTTTAGTGAAAGTGCAGCCACAACGATAGATTTAAGTAAATTTAATACTAGTAAAGTAACAAATATGGCGAATATGTTTAAAGGTTGCAAAGCCACAACCCTAGATTTAAGTAGTTTTAATACAAAAAATGTAAATGATATGAGTTTTATGTTTGATAATAGTTCAGCAACAACCATAGATTTAAGTGGTTTTGATACAAGTAAAGTAACTGATATGGAAAGAATGTTTTATTTAAATTCTAATCTAAAAACTATATATGCAAGTGATAATTTTAATACTAATGCTGTTACATCATCAGATGGTATGTTTGATAATAGTACTAACCTAGTAGGTGGTGCAGGAACAACATATAATAGATCTTATATTGATAAAAGATATGCAAGAATAGATGGTGGAACGAGTAGTCCTGGATATTTCACTTCAAAATAATAAAAGTGATTAAAACTATTGAAATTATTTAAATAATTTGATAGAATCTAATACATTGAAAGACGAGTAGGATAAAAATACTTTAAAGAGAGTTAGTGGTTGGTGGAAACTAATAAGTACTATATTTGAAGCTACTTTCACTTATGAGTTAATAACTCACGTGGAAATACGTTACATTAATTAAGTTAATTAAAGGATGGTACCGTCTTATAGACTCCTTGTGTACCATTCTTTTTATTTTATAGGGAGGAAATTATGAATATTAAAGATTTGTATATTAATTTTTTTATTAGTAAAGGACATAAACAAATACCAAGTGCTCCAGTAGTACCTGAAAATGATCCAAGTGTATTATTTAATACAGCAGGCATGCAACCACTAATACCATATTTAATGGGTCAAGAACATCCATATGGTACTAGACTATGTGATTACCAAAAATGTATTAGAACAAACGATTTAGATAATATTGGTGATACATATCAGATTACTTTAAAGAAGAAGCAATAGAATGGAGTTTTGAATTTTTAACAAAGGTATTAAATATACCAATTGAAAGACTTGCTGTTACAGTTTTTGCAGGTAATGATACTATTCCATTTGATGAAGTTTCATATAATAAATGGTTAAGTTTAGGAATTAAGAAAGAAAGAATTGCTAAAACAGTAGATGATAATTTCTGGATAGCAGGAGAATCAGGTCCATGTGGTCCAGACTCTGAAATGTTTTATTGGAGAAGTAATGATGAAATTCCAGAAAAGTTTGATACAGAAGATGAAAGATGGGTAGAAATTTGGAATGATGTATTTATGCAATATAATAAAAGTTCAGATGGAACTATAACAGAACTACCTAAAAAGAACGTAGATACTGGTATGGGAGTAGAAAGAGTAACAGCAATTTTAGAAGGTGTTAATGATAACTATGAATCAAGTATCTGGAAAGACGTTATTGAATTAATTAGTAAAATTAGTAATTTACCATATAAAGGTAATGAACAAAGTATGAGAATAATAGCAGATCACTTAAGAACAAGTGTATTTATTAGTGCTGATTATGCTGGTGTAAAGCCAAGCAACGTAGGTCAAGGATACATATTAAGAAGACTAATTAGACGTGCTATTAGACATGCTAAAAAACTAGGAATAGATATTTCAAGTAATTGGGAAGAAGAAATTGCTACATTAATCATTTCTAAATATGAAAAATATTATAATGAATTAATAGATAATAAAAATATTGTATTAGAAGTATTAAAAAATGAAAAAGAAAAATTTAATAGAACATTAGAAAAAGGTTTAAGAGAATTTGAAAAAGTAACTAAAGATAATAAAGATATAGATGCAACTACAGCATTTAAACTTTATGATACTTATGGTTTCCCAATAGAGTTAACAGTTGAACTAGCAAAAGAAAGAAATATAAATGTAGATGAAGAAGGATTTAAAGATAAATTTAAAGCTCATCAAGAACTATCAAGAACAGCATCTGCCGGTCAATTTAAAGGTGGCCTTAGTGGTAACAATGAAATAGAAACTAAATATCATACAGCAACACACTTATTAAACGCAGCATTAAAAGTAGTAGTTAATAAAGATGTTCATCAAAAAGGAAGTAATATCACCGATGAAAGAATGAGATTTGATTTCAGTTGTGACCATAAACTAAGTGATGAAGAAAAACAAAAAACAGAAGATTTAGTAAATGAATGGATTAAAGATGGACTTAAAGTAACAGTAGAAGAAATGAGCAAAGAAGATGCTATCAAATCAGGAGCAGAATGTATGTTCATTGAAAAATATCCTGATATCGTTACAGTTTATACTATCGGAGATAATATATCTAAAGAACTTTGTGGTGGCCCACACGTTAAAAATACTAATGAACTTGGACACTTCAAAATAGTAAAAGAAGAAGCATCATCTGCAGGAGTAAGAAGAATAAAAGCAATATTAGAATAAGTACCTATGGTACTTTTTTCTTTTTCATGATAAAATGAATTTAAGAATAGGAGAATGATATGAAGAATAAAAAAGGTTTTACATTAGTAGAATTGTTAGCAGTAATTGCAATTCTTGCGATACTTGTAATAATTGCAATTCCAAACGTTATAGAATTATACACGAAAGCGAAGAAAAAAACTTTTGTCACAGAAATACAAAGTTTATACAAAATGTCAAAGAATGAATTTATACTAAAATCAAATGAAGGGAATACAATTAAAGAATTTTCATCATACGGAGAAAACAAACTAAGTATGACAGGTAATAAAATGGAATATTGCATAGAATTAAATAATAATGGTGATGTAAAAAGTATAAAGGCAACTAATGGAAATTATTATATTGATATAACTGAGAATGAAATTGAAGATTTGGATATCGATAAAATATATGAAGGAAATATTAATAATTTTTCTTGTGAAAACACTATATATGATTATGATATAGAAGAAATAAATTCAAAAATAAAGTCATCATGTTTTAAATATCAAAAAAATGATGATGGAATTGAAATATTAGATTATTATGACTATGAAGACAATAATAGTGAGAAAAATGAATGTTCTAGGAATGTAATTATTCCTAAAAAGATAGATAATACATTTGTTGTGTCAATAGGGTCATCAGCCTTTAAAAGTAAAGATATAACAAGTGTACACTTTCCAAACACAATTAAGGAAATAAAATCATATGCATTTTATCAAAATAAACTAAGTGGTACTTTAGATATGAGAAACTTGAAAGAACTAAAGGTAATTGGTAGTGCGAGTTTTATGGGGGACACTAAAAAATCAACAAACACTATTTCAAAATTATTGTTGCCAAAAAATGTAACTAAAATACTTGCAGGTGCATTTGCGTATAACAATATTGAAGGAGAACTTGATTTATCGAATACAAGCATAATAGAATTGGGCGATACAATAACAGAAAATTATTCAGCAGCAATTGTAGGACCATTTTATTCAAATAAAGTAGAAAAGGTTATTTTTCCAAAAAGCATAAAATTAATTGGAAATAGAAGCTTTTCAAACAATCTTCTATCCGATAAACTTGATCTTAGTCAATATACCAATTTGGAATATGTTTCTGGTTTTTCCGACAATGATATCACAGAATTTAAAATGCCGATAAGTTTAATCACCATTGGAGAAAAAACGTTTTCCGATACCCTAGTAAGCGGAGAATTAGATTTAAGTTATCTAACAAACCTAGAAGCGATAGGTAGATTTGCCTTCTATGGAGAAGAATACAATAAAAACAACCTTAGTAAAGTTATATTGCCGAAATCATTGAAAAGCATGAATTATTGTACTTTTTATAGATCAGGAATATCAAATCCAAAATTAACAAAAATTGTTAATTTAAGTAAAAATGAATTTGATTGGGGGAAAATATTAAACTGGTCAGACAATTCACCTTATGTATTTAGCAATGGCATAGTAAAGAATTCTATGGGTGAAATTGAAATCACACTAGAATAAAAAAGATAGGATAATATATGAAAAAGAAAGTCTTTTTAGTATTAGTATTAATGAGTTCGTTGTTATTGTTAACAGGATGTTCTAAGAAAGCAATAACTATAGAAGAATTCACATCATCTGTTGATACTGACAAATACATAGTTGGAGAATATGAGAGTGATCAAATAGACACAATTATTGAAGGGCTTGAAAGAGGAGCATATATAACAAATGGAGCATTCAACATTAACTTTTATGTTTTGAGTAATCCAGCACAAGCAATTGATTTATTTCGCTTATACAAAGAAGAATTTGAATCACAAGATGCTGATGAAACAAAAAAATATACAATAAAAGCTGATGATTATGAGATATATGAATTAATTATTGATGCAATGTATAATTATATTTGTAGAGTTAAAAATACACTTGTATATGTTAGTGCTAACGCAGAAGATAAAGATGAAGTAAAATCAATAATTAAAAATATAGGATACTAAAAATAACCATATTCACAAGAATATGGTTTTAATATGAAAATATGATATAATTTAATAGGTGAAGAAAATGAATATATACGATTTTACTTTAGAAGAATTGGAAAAACTTTTAATAGAAAATGGATTTAAAAAATATAATGCTATACAAATAATAGAATGGATGTATGAAAAGAAAGTTTATGACTTTAATAAGATGACCAATCTTAGTAAAAAGTTAATTGAATTTTGTAATGAAAAATTTCATTTTAATGATTTAAAAGTAGTTAAAGTAGAAAAAAGTACTTTAGCAAATAAATATTTATTAGAGTTATCTGATCATAATAAAATAGAATGTGTTTTAATGAATCATGACTATGGATATAGTCTATGTGTATCTAGTCAAGTTGGATGCAATATGGGGTGTTCTTTTTGTGAAAGTGGAAGACTTAAAAAAGTAAGAGATTTGACTTTATCTGAATTGGTTGGACAAGTAATAAGTGTAAGTACATATGAAAATATTAGAATAGATTCTATTGTAGTAATGGGTATTGGAGAACCATTCGATAATTTTATTAATATTAAAAGATTCATAAGTGTTGTAATTAATAATAAAATGATTAATATAGGTCAAAGACACTTAACTATTAGTACATGTGGTCTAGTACCTAAAATATATGAATTTGCAGACCTAGAAACAGGTGTAAATTTAGCAGTTAGTTTACATGCACCTAATAATGAAATAAGAGATAAGATAATGAAAATAAATCATGCTTATAAAATAGAAGAAGTAATGAAAGCATTAGATTACTATATAGAAAAAACTAATAGAAGAGTAACAATAGAGTATATAATGTTAGCTGGAATTAATGATAGTGACAAATGTGCACAAGAACTATCTCATCTTGTAAAAGGAAAACTTATGTATGTTAACTTAATACCATATAATGAAACATCTAATTTTACAATGAAAAGAAGTAATGACTTTAAAATAAAAAGTTTTTATGATATACTTAAATCGAATAATGTAAATGTAACGATAAGGAAGGAAATGGGTGGAAATTTATCAGCTGCCTGTGGCCAATTAAGAGCTAATGAAATGAAATGCTTAGAAAAGTAATTTACATTAACAAAAGAAGGTGAAATATGAAGACTTGTTATCAAACTGACCCAGGAAAAGTTAGAAGCCACAATGAAGACTCAGTAACAATTATTAAAAATATGAGTGGTGAGTATTTATTAGTAGTAGCTGATGGAATGGGTGGACATAAAGCTGGAGAAGTTGCTAGCTCCTTAGTGGTAACTGAGCTTGGTAAAAGATTTGCTGAATTATCAAGTATAGGTACTAAAGAAGAGGCAGTAATTTGGTTAAAAGAAATAATAGATGAAGTAAATATTAAAATATTAAAATATTCTGAAGAACATATAGATGCAAGTGGATTAGGTACAACTTGTGTTTGTTCAATATTAACTAATGATTTCTTACTATTTGGAAACGTTGGTGATTCAAGTGGTTTCGTATATAAAAAAGGTAAACTTTACAAAGTTACTAAGGACCATACATTAGTAAATATATTATTAGAAAATGGAGAATTAACAGAAAATGCAGCAAAAAATCATCCACAAAAGAATGTACTTATGAAAGCATTAGGTGCAGCAGAAACAATAGAAATGGATATTTTCGATGTAGAACGTACAGTAGATGGAATTTTCTTATGTAGTGATGGACTTACTAATATGTTAACTGTAGAACAAATGGAAAAAGTATTAAATGATAATGAATTAGATATAGAGGAGCAAGTAGATAAATTAATTATGAAAGCTAATACTCGTGGGGGAAATGATAATATTACAATTGCTTATGCAAGAATGAGTGGTGAATAGTGTGATAGTAAAAGGTTCTAAAATAAACGATAGATATCAAATTATTAAGACACTTGGAGAAGGTGGAATGGCAAATGTATATTTAGCTCATGACACTATCCTTGATAGAAATGTTGCTGTTAAAGTATTAAGAGGGGATTTAGCAAATGACGAAAAATTTGTTCGTAGATTCCAAAGAGAAGCACTTTCAGCATCAAGTTTAAGTCATCCAAATATAGTAGAAATGTATGATGTTGGAGAAGATGACGGTCAATATTATATAGTAATGGAATACGTAGATGGAATGACTCTAAAACAAGTATTAAAGAAAAGAGGACATTTATCAGTTACTGAAGTAGTAGATATTATGTTACAAGTAACAGATGGAATGGCGCATGCACATGATGCCTATATTATTCATAGAGATATAAAACCTCAAAATATAATGATACTTTCAAATGGTATGATAAAGATAACTGATTTTGGAGTAGCAACAGCATTAAATTCAACACAACTTACACAAACAAACTCAGTAATGGGAACAGTTCATTATCTACCACCAGAACAAGCAAATGGAAAAGGATCAACTATAAGAAGTGATATTTATTCAATGGGAATAATGATGTATGAACTTTTAACTGGACTTGTTCCATATAAAGGAGATAATGCTGTAGAAATAGCTTTAAAACATTTAAAAGAACCACTTCCAAGTGTAAGAAAATTTAATAGCAGTATACCTCAATCTATAGAAAATGTTATTATTAAAGCAACAGCCAAAAATCCAAAGAATAGATATACTGATGCAAGAGCAATGCATGAAGACTTAAAAACTGCATTAGATGAATCAAGACAAAGTGAAAAAAGATATGTTTATCCATATCCAGAGAACGATTTAGAAGAAACAAAAGTTCTAGATAAAGAATTAGAAAATCTAAAAAAGGAAGAACCAACTAAGAAGAAAAAAACAAAAGCATCTGAAGAAGATGACTTCTTAGAAGAAGATAAAAGAGGCAATAAAACATTAATAATTATTGCAAGTATATTTACTGCATTAGTATTAACTGTAACAATAGGTATGACAATTTACTTTGAAAAAACTAAAGTTAAAAATGTAGAAATACCAAATGTAGTTAATAAAGAACCAACTGAAGCAGCAAATGAACTAACTGATTTAGGATTCGATGTTGATCCTGAATATAAATATGCACCAAGTGATACAGTAGAAAAAGGAAAAGTAGTTAAAACTAGTCCAGAAATAGGTTCAAAGAGAAAATCAGGAACAAGAGTTATAATTTACATTTCTTCAGGAGCAGCAGTTTATATTGTTGAAGATTTTACTGGAAAGAATTATTTAGAAGCTAAAGGAAAAATAGAAGCACAATGTGAGTGTAATGTAACAGTTGAAGAAGAAATAGTAAGTGAAGATAAAAAAGTAACAGAAGACACAGTTTTAAGAACTGAACCCGCAGCTGGTGAATCAAGTAAACTAGGAAGTCAAATAAAAATATTCATTCCTAAAGTAGAATACAAATACCCAGATTTCACTAATGGTTATACTCTTGATCAAATAGAAGAATTTGCAAGTAAGCACGAATTAAAATTAGAATATAAATATCAAGAAAGTGAAACTGTTCCAGAAGGAACAATTATTAAACAAAGTAGGGCAGCTAAATCAGTAGTAACACCTGGAGCAACGTTAGTAATAACTATTTCACGAGCACCAGAATCAATTACTGAAGGAGACCCTAACGACGAAACAGGGGACTAATATGAAAGGTAAAATAATATGTATTAATAAATACATACACAGAGTTTTATTAGAAAATAACACAATAATAGATACTAGAACTAGAGGAAAACTACGTAATCAAAAAGTTTCCCCAGTTGTTGGTGATAATGTAATAGTAGATATTAATAATAAAACAATAGAAAAAGTTGAACCTAGAAAAAACTATCTGGAAAGACCACTTATAGCAAATATAGATAAACTTCTTATTGTTATGAGTACATCTATTCCAGTTTTTTCTGATTATTTAATAGATAAGTTCTTACTTATAGCAAATTATAATAATATAGAGCCAATCATAATAATAACAAAAACAGATATGATTACTATAAAAGAAAAAGCAGAAGTAAGAAAATATATGAACTATTATAGAAAAATAGGTATAAAAGTATATATAAATACAAGTATAGCAAAAATAAAAAAAGAATTTAAAAATTCAACAGTTGCTTTATGTGGACAAACCGGTAGTGGAAAATCTTCTTTATTGAATAAAGTGGATGCTTCTTTAAAATTAAAAACTGGTGAAGTTTCATTATCTTTAGGAAGAGGTAAACATACTACAAGATTAGTAGAACTTTTAGAAGTAAATGATGGACTTATCGCAGATACTCCTGGATTTAGTTCACTTGAAATAAATATTCCAGCAAAAGAAATAAAAAAATATTATAGTGATTTTAACAAACCATGTAAATATAGAACATGTACACATGTAAAAGAAGATGGTTGTGTAATAATTAAAATGGTAGAAAATGGTAAAATACCAAAATGGAGATATGAAAATTATTTAAAATTCATGGAGGAAACAAAATATGAAAGTAAGCGTTTCAATACTATCAAATAGTATAAAACCAGTAGATATTGTTAAAAAACTAGATAATACAAAAGCAGATTATATACATATTGATATAATGGATGGAAAATATGTTGAAAACAAAACTTGGACTGTAAGTGAAATAAAAAAGATAACAAGTTGTTCAAAATTACCTTTAGATGTACACTTAATGGTAGAAAATCCATCTAAATATATAGAAGAATTTGCATTATTAAATACAAACTATATAGCATTTCACTATGAAGCAGTAAAAGATATAGATAAGATGATTAATGAAATAAAAAAATATGGTTTAAAAGTTGGAATTGCTATTAATCCTGAAACAAGTGAAGAAGTAGTATTTCCATATTTATCAAGAATAGATGAAGTATTAATAATGAGTGTACATCCAGGTAAAAGTGGACAATCATTTATAGAAAGTACACTTGATAAAATAGAAAGATTAAAAAATGAAATACTTAGACAAAATGTAAAAACAATTATATCTGTAGATGGTGGAATAAATGATGAAACTGGAAAACTATGTCTTCAAAAAGGAATAGACATGTTAGTATCTGCTTCATATATTCATAAAGACATAGTAAACAATATAAATACGTTAAAGAAACTAGCATAAGCTAGTTTTTATTTATAAAAAAATCACTCACACAAGTGAATGATTAATTATTTCTAGGACTAGTAAGTTCTAATCTTCTAGAATTATTTAATATTTGATTTAAATTATTAATAACTTCTATATAATGTAATTGCATATCATCGATTCTTTTAGTTTCAACAAAACAGCTAACACTAACTTGAGTATATTTATTAGCTCCAACTTCATCTCCATTAACATTAACTTCAGTAGTTTTAATAATAGCCCAATTTCTTCTTTTAACTAATTCTTCTTTTCTTTTTTCATTAGCAAGAAACTTTTCTTGTAAAGCACGAACTAATTCTTTAATTTCACTTTCAGTCATTTTACTAGAAGCATTAATATAAGTTCTTCTAGTTTGATCTTGTATTCTAGCAGCATCATTTAATTCTCTATATGCTTGCTTTTTAGTAGCTTTATATGAATCTAAAGTTTCATCTAAAGAATCCATTGTTCTAACTTGACCATTACTATAAGCTATACCTCTTTTTACAGTAGTTCTAACTATTTGTCTTTCTGTATCTACTATTAAATCTTCAAGTTCACTAACTTTAATCGATGTCATTATATATTTATCTATTGTTGGCATTAAATTCATTTTAAATTCCCCCTTTTTCATGACGATGCATATTATAACACATTTAAATCTATTTGTCACGTTATTTTAATATGCCAGGTGTTTTAATAAAAATAAATATATGATATACTTTATATATAATAGGAGTTGAAGAAATGAAAAATAGAAAAGGTTTTACATTAGTTGAATTACTTGCGGTAATAGCAATATTAGCAATATTAGTAATTATTGCACTTCCTAATGTAATAAATTTATTTAATAATGCCAAAAGAAACGCGTTCGAAACACAAGTTAGAAAGGTAGCACAAGTATCCAAACAAAAGTTATTTGTTAGCGGGAATAATACAAAAACATTTGATTGCAATAGTTTATTATCAGGTAATTCATTTGAAGATTGCACTGCAAGTATTGAAGGTTCTACAGTAATAGTAGATGCACTAGGAAACGGACAATACAGCAATTACCTAATGGTAGATGTAACTGATGATGGAGAATCTGGTACACTTATTGATTTAGATAAATTAAAAGAAATAAAAGTAGAGGACGAATCATTAGATGAAACATTAGTAAAAAACAGCAAAATAAATGTACCATTATTTAAAATGCTAACAGCAGATGAATACATTGATTTGTTTACCAAAGTTATAGATGAAACACCAAGTGATACTGAAAAAGATGAAGCAAAAACATATTACAATGATAGTATTTCCAAAATTAGTTATAGTGATAATATGATATTAAACAATACAAGTGATAGTTCAGAATATTTATTTAAAATTAATTTTACCAATAATATGCTCGGAAAATATAAAATAGTTTGGCATAATGCTACCGAGTTTGGATTAAATGATGATATGATTAATAACAACAACTTTAATCCAACAAAACTGTTTGAAAGTTACTATGTCAATAGAGAAGAAATGAAAATCGAGGGAATTATTAATGTTACAAAAGCACAAAATTATTATTTCGGATCAAAAATAAATAGTGGAGATAAAAATTTGGGATTTGAAATTGAAAAAATAGAAAGCAAAAATTCATTAAATTTGATTGGAAATAAAGAAATTTCTATCAAAACAAATAAAGTTAAAGACTATAAAGATGCTGGTATTATGAATAATGGAAAGCAGTTAAATCGTGATGAATATTTTAGTTATACAAGATTAAAAGATATACCTGGTACTTATAAATACAATTATATTATTAAGACTGACAAAGGAATAAGAAAATTAACAAGAAAGATAACAGTTTTCAATGAAACTGATAGTAGATGTTTTGCATTTAATAATGGAACCATAGAACATTATTATTACTATGTAAACAATGACTCAAGTCAAGCAAGATGTCCAATGAATGTTGCCATTCCAAAACAAATAAATGGTCAAGATGTTACTGAAATTGGTTCAAATGCATTTACAGTTGGGTGCAGTAGCAGTATTGTTAAACCTACAAGTAGTAAAAATAAATACGAGATAAAACCTATGTTGTGT
This sequence comes from Mollicutes bacterium, assembly GCA_004552445.1. Taxonomy (GTDB): domain Bacteria; phylum Bacillota_I; class Bacilli_A; order RF39; family UBA660; genus CAG-1000. The sequence goes on along the minus strand of SFOJ01000011.1, from coordinate 45,919 downwards.
AGAATAGAAGGAATGGGAATAAATAGTGTTGAACTTCCAGATACTCTTGAAATAGTTGAATATAAAGCCTTCTTTGGCAATAATCTAAAATCCATAACAATTCCTAAAAGAGTAAAAGAGATAAAATATAATGCATTTGCGAACAATAAACTTCAAAGTGTTACTTTTGAAGGGAATGTTAATAATATTAGTATAGAGTGTGATGCATTTAGAGGTGATGAACATTCAAAGGAGGTTAATAGCATAGGTGGTGTGTGCAAATAAGAATTCGTTATGAAAAAAATGGTTAAAAGGATTTTTATGAAAAAGTAGGATTAAAGGTAACAAAAAGAAATCCTAATACTATCATTTCTATAACCGGATATAATACTAGTTGTGGTACTGATGTAGTAATTCCTTCAAAAATAAATGGATATAATGTTACCACTATAAATAGTTATGCTTTTCAAACTTGTAATTGGGTAACAAGTTCAAAAACAGATAATAACGAATATAAAGTAAAATTTCTAGATTATAAAAATAATGATGAATCTTATATCAAAAAAATGGACGCACGTTGCAATCTTGAAAGATTAACTTCAGTTGTTTTACCTAATACTTTAATTGATATAGGTCATTCTGCATTTTATAATAATGAGCTAACTGAAGTTACTATTCCATCTTCTGTTAGATATAGCGGTTCTGAAGCATTTTACCAAAATAAGTTGCAAAACGTTACATTTAATGGAAACGTTTATAATGTAAATATAGGTTGCAGAGCTTTTAGAGGCGCAAATCATTCAGACAAAGTTAATAGTATTCCTGTAAATATTTGCCCTCAATAATAGATCGTATGATCTATTTTTTTTGAAAAAAATTTTAAAAAAAGAAGTGATTTGATATTTTATATCCAACTATAATAATAGGAGGGTTAAATGTTAAATAAAAAGTTAATAGTTAAACAAAATGGTTTTAAAGATTGTGGTGCTTCATGTTTATTATCTATAATGAAATATTATGGATGCGAGGCCTCTCATGAAGAAGTTACTTTCACTCTTAAAACTGGAGTAGATGGAACTAATGCATATAACATAATAAATGGAAGTAGATTATATGGATTTGATGGTTATGGAATACATTATACATATGAAGAAATAATAAATTCAGAAGTATCTTTCCCTATAATATGTCATGTTATTAAAAATAATATGTATCATTTCATAGTAGTGTATAAAGTGAATAAGAATTCTTTAACTATAATGGATCCAGGAAGTAATATAACTAAAATGACATTTGATGAATTCAAAAAAATATATCAAGAAACATCATTAGTTATATATCCAGTAAAGAAAGTAAATAATTTAGTTAATAAAAATAAGTTATTAGATGTAATAATAGATTATTTGAAATTAGAAAAAAAGAATTTGATTATGATTATATCCACCTCAACAATACTTATAATACTTAGTATATTAATTAATTATTTTACACTTATAATAATAGATTATATATTACCAAATTATAATTATAGTCTATTAATTAAAATAACTATTTCATTTTTAATAACATCTATAATAAAAAATATTATTAATTATATAAGGGGTAAATTAATAATAAAAGTTAATTCAAAGTTAACTATTAATTTAAATAATAATATTATCAAAAAACTATTTAATCTTCCTTATCAATTCTTCAAGAATAAATCTACTCCTGAAGTAATATCTAGAATAAACGATTTAAAAGAATTTAAAGATAGTTTTTCAGAAATAATAATAAATATATCCACAAATATATTACTAGTTTTTATAAGTTTTATATTACTCTTAAAAATAAATATAAAACTATTTATAATTTATATTATAGAAATAACTATTTATATATTAATAACATTGATATATAAAAATAAAAACAATAAACATATAGATGAAATACTAATAAATGAATCAAACTATAATAAGACATTAAATGATAGTATATATAGTTATGAAATTAATAAAAACCTCAACCTAAATAATAACACATTAAAAAACATAGAAATATCTTATATTAAAAATGACTATTCTCATAAAATATATGATTATTCAATAAATTTTCAAATATTATTAAAAGAATTAATAAGTAATTTAACTTATATAATATCTTTATTTATAAGTACTATTTGTATACACAAAAATATTATGACACTTGGAAATTTCTTATTATTTAATTCCCTTATATATTATTTTACTGAACCATTAAAAAATATATTAGAATTAGAACCAAATATTAATTATTTAAAAAATATATATAGAAGAATTAATGATTTATTATTAGTATCAAGTGAAGAAACAAATAAAACAGACAAAATTATAAGAGGCAATATAGTAATTAAGAATTTATATTATTTAGTTAATGAAAAAGAACTTTTTAGTAATGTTTCTTTTAAAATTAAATACGGAAGTAAATTTTTAATATATGGAAATAGTGGAAATGGAAAAAGTACAATTATAAAAATATTATTAAAATATTTAAATGATTATAAAGGTAATATTTTTATAGATAATAAAAATATTAAAGATATTGATTCTAATATTATATCTAATAGTATGACTTACGTATCACAAAATAATTTTATATTAAATGATACTCTAAGAAATAACATTATATATGGAAGAAGAATAAATGATGAAGAATATGAAAGAGTAATTCATATTTGTAATTTAGATACCTTAAGAAATAGTAATAAATTAAGAAATAATATGATTATAGAAGAAGATGGATTTAATATATCTGGTGGAGAAAGACAAAAAATTATTTTAGCAAGAAGTATTTTAAAAGATAGTGAATTTATTATTCTAGATGAGGCACTAAGTGAAATAGGAGTAGAAGAAGAAAAAGAAATAATTAAAAAATTATTCAATTATTTTAAAGAGAAAACAATTATTTATATTTCGCATAAACAAGAAATTATTGAAATGTTTAATGAAAAATATAAATTAGAAAGGAGTAAGGCTTAATGCAAAAAGAAGAACTAATTAATATTAAAGGAGGTGCAAATTGGGTAGCATTAGGAATTGGATCAACATTAGTGTCATTTCTAATTGGTTTAGTAGATGGTTATTTAAGACCTTTAAAATGTAACAAATGGAAATAAATGAATTAAAAGAAATAAAAGGTGGAGCCATATCTGGCACTATAATAAATGCTATAGTAAGATCGGTTACTTTAGCACTAGAATTAGGACGTAGTCTTGGTTCTGCACTAAGAAGATTAAAAGATAAGAATAAATGTAAATATAGTTAGCAAAAGCTAACTATATTTTTGTGTGAAAAGTTTGTAAAAAATAAAAAGATTTATTGACATATAATAATAAATAGTTATAATTGTTTTGTTAGTTACCTAACTAAAGGAAGATAATATGAAAGATAAAAGTATTGGTTTAGAAATAAAAAAAATTGACAGTTTAATAGTAAGAAAAATTATGGCTTGTAATAAAGATTCACTTTGTCAACTTACTCCAGTACAAATTGTTGTAATAAAATATTTAATAAAGAATAAAAATAGTATAGTATACCAAAAAGACATAGAAAAGAAATTAGGACTTAGAAAGTCAACAGTATCTGGAATATTAGGTACAATGATAAAAAATGGTATTATTATAAGAACTGATTCATCAAATGATTTAAGAAGTAAAGAAATAAGTTTAACTGAAACTGGGTATAAGCTTGATAAAACAATGAAAAAGAGAGCTATTGAATTTGAAAAAATATTACAAAATAATATTAGTAATGAGGAACTAGAAATCTTCTACAAAGTAACTAAACAAATACAAAAAAATTTAGAAGGAGAAAAAATATGTTAAAATTATTTAAAAACTTAGAGAAAAAAGACTGGTTATATGTATTCATAAGTTTTATATTTATAGTTTTACAAGTTTGGTTAGAACTTAAAATCCCTGAATATATGAGTGAAATAACCGAGCTCGTCCAATTAAATGGAACAATAAAAGAAATATTAGTACAAGGTGGATATATGCTTCTATGTGCTTTACTTAGTTTTGCATCCTCTGTAGTAGTAGGTTATATAATTGCAAATCTAGCATCTAATTTCTCAAAAAATATCCGTGAAAAATTATTTACTAAAGTACAAAGTTTCAGTATGGAAGAAATAAAAAAATTCCAAACTAGTAGTCTTATTACAAGAACGACAAATGATATAGGAAATGTTGAAATGATGCTTATATTTGGACTTCAAATGATAATTAAAGCACCAATTACAGCATTATGGGCGATTGGAAAAATCTTAGGAAAAAGTTTTGAATGGACAGCAATAACAGGTGGAGCAGTACTTGTATTACTTGCAATGGTAATAACACTTATGATTATAGTTTTACCAAGATTCAAAATTGTTCAAAAACTAATTGATAGTGTAAATGGTTTAACAAGAGAAAACTTAAAAGGTATTAGAGTAGTTAGAGCATTTAATGCTGAAAAATATCAAGAAGACAAGTTTGAAAAAACTAATAAAAAACTTACAAACACACAATTATTTAATCAAAAAGTGATGAGTTTAATGTCACCAATGATGTATCTAATAATGAATGGTGTATCACTAGGAATATATTTCGTAGGTGCATCTTTAATTAATGAAGCACTACTTACTGATAAAATAACATTATTTAGTAATATGGTTGTATTTAGTAGTTATGCTATGCAAGTAATAATGTCATTCTTAATGTTAGCAATGATATTTATTATGTATCCAAGAGCATCAATATCAGCAGATAGAATTAATGAAGTATTAAATACTAAATCTAAAATAAAAGATGGTAAAGAAACTAAATCATCAGAAATTGGAACGATAGAATTTAAAAATGTTTCTTTCAAATATCCTGATTCAGAAGAGTATGTTTTAGAAGATGTTTCATTTAAAGCAAATAAAGGTGAAACAATAGCGATAATAGGATCAACTGGTAGTGGTAAAAGTACTCTAATAAATTTAATACCAAGATTTTATGATGTAACAGAAGGAAAGGTATTAGTTGATGGAATAGATGTAAGAAATTATACTTTAGATGCTCTACACGATAGACTTGGATATGTTCCTCAAAGAGCAGTAATGTTTAGTGGAAGCATAAATTACAATGTAGGATATGGTTCTAAAACTAATTATGAGGTAACAAAGGAAAAAATAAAAGAAGCAGTAAATGTAGCCCAAGCAGAAGAATTTATAGAAAAAATGCCACAAAAATATGAGTCATATATAGCACAAGGTGGAACAAATGTATCAGGCGGACAAAAACAAAGATTAAGTATTGCAAGAGCAATTGCAAGAAACCCAGAAATATATATATTTGACGATTCATTTAGTGCGCTAGATTATAAAACAGATTATGTACTTAGAAAAGAATTAAAAAAATATACAAAAGATTCAACTAGTGTAATTGTAGCACAAAGAATAGGTACAATAAAAAATGCTGATAAAATAATAGTTCTTGATAAAGGCAAATGTGTAGGAATTGGAACACATAAAGAATTACTAAAAAAATGTAAAGTATATAAAGAAATAGCATATTCACAATTATCAAAGGAGGAACTTGAAAATGAATAACGAAAAAGAAAATAAAACTCCAAAAAGAATGCATGGACCAGGAAGAGGACCAGGTGAAAAACCAAAAGATTTCAAAAAAGCATTATTAAAGTTAAAAAACTATTTAAAACCTTACATGCATTTAATAATTATAGCAGTAATACTTTCTGCTTTAAGTAGTATTTTATCAATAGTAGGTCCAAATAAAATAAAAGATTTAACAAACGAAATACAACAAGGATTAATAGTTAATAAATCTAATATTGAATTATTAGTAGAAGATATACAAAAAGATATAAAACAAAATATAGTTTTAAATGAAAAAGATTTAGAATCACTATCAAATGAAGATAAAGTAATATATTATGAAGTATTAGCTAAAATGAATAATAGTGAAAATAAAGAAACTTTGATATTAGAACTACCTGAAAGTGTAAAACTACTAATATTTAAAGATACAACAATTAAAGGTTCAATAATTACAAATAAAGATAAATCAGAATTTGTTAATATAATGAGTAATTTTAACATGGATGAACCAACTAAGATTTATAAAGATTTAGATAAATTATCAAAGAATGTTAATGAACTAATTAAACCAAAAATGAATTTAGATAAAGTAAAAGATATTACTATATTCTTAGTTTGTTTATATTTAATTAGTGCAATATTTGGTTATTTTGAAAACTATCTAATGGTAATTGCTTCAAATAATTTTGCTAAAAGTTTAAGAACAAAAATATCTAAAAAGATTAATAAATTACCACTTAAATATTTTGATAAAAATAGTTATGGAGATGTATTATCTAGAGTAACTAATGATGTAGATACAATTAATATGTCTCTTCAAAATAGTTTAGGTACATTTGTAGGTGCAGTATCATTATTTATAGGATGTATCATAATGATGTTTGTAACTAATTACATAATGGCTATAACATGTATATTATCTTCACTATTTGGTTTTGCATTCATGAGCATAATATTAAGTAAATCTCAAAAATATTTTAATCAAAGACAAATAGAATTAGGCAATTTAAATGGACATATTGAAGAAATATATAGTTCACATAATGTTGTTAAAGCATATAATGGTGAAAAAGAATCATTAGAAAAATTTAATAATTTAAATAAAAAGGTCTATGATTGTAATAGAAAGAGCCAATTCTTATCAGGATTAATGCAACCTATGATGGGATTTATTGGAAACTTTAGTTATGTAGCTATATGTATAGTAGGAGCAGTTCTTACATTAAAAGGAAATACAACATTTGGAACAATCGTAGCATTCATGATATATGTAAGATTATTCACAAGTCCACTTTCACAAATAGCTCAAAGCATGACACAACTTCAAACTGCAAGTGCTGCATCAGAAAGAGTATTTGAATTTATTGAAGAAGCTGAAATGAAAGATGAAAGTAGTCTAACAGGAATTTTAGAACCTAAAAAAGTAAAAGGTAATATAGACTTTGAACATGTTAAATTTGGCTATGATAATGATAAAACAATAATTAAAGACTTTAATTGTAAAGTTAAACCAGGTCAAAAAGTTGCGATAGTAGGACCTACGGGAGCAGGTAAAACTACAATAGTAAATCTTCTTATGAAATTCTATGAAATTAATAGTGGAGATATTAAAATAGATGGAATGAGCATAAATAATCTTACAAGAGAAAATATTCATGATTTATTTATAATGGTTCTTCAAGATACATGGTTGTTTGAAGGAACAATAAGAGATAATATTAAATTCAATAAAGATGATGTAAGTGATAAAGAAATATGGGATGCATTAAAAGTAGTTGGTGTAGATCACTTTGTAAAATCACTTCCAAAAACATTGGATTATAAAATAGAAGATAATGAATCAATATCAGCAGGACAAAAACAATTACTAACAATAGCACGTGGTATGATAGAAGATGCTCCATTCTTAATACTTGATGAAGCAACATCATCAGTAGATACTAGAACAGAAGAATTAGTTCAAAAAGCAATGGATAAATTAACAGAAGGAAGAACATCATTCATAATAGCACATAGACTATCAACGATTAAAAACGCAGATATCATACTAGTTATGAAAGATGGTAATATTATAGAAACAGGTTCACATGATGAATTAATGAAAAAAAATGGTTTCTATGCAGAACTTTACAATTCACAATTTCAAAATTAATCAAGGCTAGTCCTTGATTTTTACTTATAAAAACACACTTTAAATCATAAAATTAAATATGATAAAAGAATTTATAAAAGATAATAAATATAAAATTTTAATAGAAGAAAACACCATATGTATAAGAAACTATATAAGAATAGAAGATATATCACCATTAAATATTAAAATAAAATTTAATGATATTAAATTACTTATAAAAGGAAAAAATTTAATAATAAATAAATTAGATAGCTATGATTTAAGAATAATAGGAAATATTAAAGGAATAGAATTTATTAATGAACAATAATAAAGTCAAAATAATTGTATATGAAAATAGTAATAAATTTCTAAATTATTTAGTTTATCATTCTATCTATTATGAAGATTTAACATTAAATGATAATTATATTTTAACAATAGATTATGAAGATTATAAAAAAATAAGTAGAAGATATAAAACCAAAATAATTAAATACTATGGTAAAAGATTTATTATTAATTATCTTGATACAAATAAATATATGTTAATATCTTTATTTATTTCTTTTTTAGTGTTATATCTTCTTACTAATACTATATTTAAAATAAATATTAATACTAATGATGAAAAACTTTATAATTTAATTAATAATAGTTTAAAAGAAAATAATATATCAATTTATAAAAGAAAAAAATCATTCAAAGAATTAAAGAAAATAAAAGATAAAATATTAAAAAATAATGAAGATAGCTTAGAATGGATTGAAATAAAAGAAAAAGGATGTATTTACAATGTTGAATTAACAGCAAGAGTAAAAAATAAAGAAAATAATAGTGACAATAATCCAAAAGATATAGTTGCATCTAAAGATGGGCTTATTAAATATATTACATCTTCTTCTGGAGTTAAATTAAAAGATGTAAATGATTATGTTAAAAAAGGAGAAGTATTAATTAGTGGTAATATTATTAAAGGAGAAGACACTTTAATAACACAAGTTAGAGCAAAGGGAAAAGTATATGCTGAAGTATGGTATACAGTAAATATTACAATACCATTTAATTACGTAGAATATGTTGAAACAGGGAAAGTTATAAATCACTATTATTTAGATATTGCTGGCAAAAAATTTACACTTATTGGAAAATATGATAGTAATTTCACTATGAATACAAAAGATTTAGTATTAGAAAAGCCATATTTATTTTTTAAATTATATAAAGAAACAAAAAGAGAATATAAATATAAAGAATTTAATATAAATGAAAATGAAGCATACAAAGAAGCGCTTAAAAGAAGTGAAAATAAAATCAAGAGTAAACTTAATGATAATGAGTATATAATTTCTAAAAAAGTTTTGAAAAAAGAGGTATTTCGTAGTAAAATGAATATAGAAGTATTTTTCAAGGTTTATGAAAATATAGGGGTTACTTCTAATATAGTAGAAAAGGATGATTTAAATGGAGTCAGCAATTAGAAGTGTAATTAAAATGTCATGGCCAACATTAGTTATAGTTTTAACTATTGTTGTTATATTAAGAGTAACTTATATTATGACTAGTGATAAGAGAAAATTTTGTCTTTATGAAGAAATTTTTGAAATATTATTTCTTGCATATCTAGTATTATTGTTCCAACTTGTAACTAGTCAAGATTTACCCGGTGGTGGAACTAACTTGATGCCATTTAGAGAAATACTTAGATATGATGTGGGTACTAAAGCTTTTTATAAACAAGTATTTGGAAATATACTTTTATTTATACCACTTGGTTACTTCGCTACTAGTTATTGTAAGATAAAAGGGCTTGGAACAATTACCTTAGTTTCACTTTTATCAAGCATAACTATAGAAGTAACACAACATTATATTGGTAGAACATTTGATATAGATGATATAATATTAAATGTTGTTGGTGGGATTGTAGGATTTTTAATTTACACAGCACTTAATGCAATTAGAAATCACATGCCAAAATTTTTACAAAGAGATTGGTTTTATAATTTACTTAGTGTATTACTTTTAATAGCGTTAGTATTATATACATATAAAATTATTTAGGAGGGGTTATGGAAGATTATATAATAAATACAACAGAGCATGAAGATATTGATTTTAATGAATTAGATAAAGTAATTAAATTTGCTTGCAAACATTTAAAAGTTAATAATCCAATGTTAAATATAGTAATAGTAGATAAGAAAAGAATACAAGAAATTAATAGAGAATATAGAAATAAAGATGCTGTTACTGATGTTATTTCATTTGCTTTTGAAGAAGTAGATGATGTAGAATACGATAATATTAGATTCTTAGGGGAAATATATATTTGCTATGATAGATGTGTAGAACAAGCTAGTGAATATGGACATAGTGTAAAAAGAGAATTTTGTTATTTAGCAGTACATGGACTATTACATCTACTTGGATACGATCACATGACAGAAGAAGATAAGAAAGTTATGAGAGCTGAAGAGGAGAGTATTTTAAATGAGTATGATATCACGAGATGAAAGAAAGAGTCAAAAAGGAATAAAAAAATTTCTTTTAAGTTTCACTTATCCAATTAAAGGACTGAAATATGCCTATAGAAATGAACAAAATTTAGCAGTAGATGTAGGTATTGCATTATTAGTAGTTATAGCCGGATTTATATTTAAAGTTAACCCTATCGAATGGGCAATACTTGCATTAATAATAGGACTTGTAATATCTTGCGAACTAATTAATACATCAATAGAAGCAGTAGTAGATTTAGTAACGGAAGATTACCATCCACTTGCTAAAGTAGCAAAAGATACAGCAGCAGCTGCGGTATTTGTATTTGCAATAGTAGCTATTATAGTAGGACTAATAATATTTTTACCAAAAGTAGTAGCGTTATTTTAATAAAGGAGTAGTATGAGAGAAAAATTAGAAAAATTATTAGAAAATAGTTATGCACCTTATTCAAATATGCATTTTGCATGTATTGTAGAAACAAAAAATGGAAATTTCTACGAAGGAGTTAATATAGAAAATGCATCATATGGTGGAACTATATGTGCAGAGAGAAATGCAATAAACAATGCCATAACTCATGGAGAAAGAGAGTTTAAAGCATTATATTTAATGACAAGCAGTGATGAAATATGCTACCCATGTAATATATGCAAACAAACATTTTTAGAATTTTTCGACAATAATGTTATATTCAATATAATGACTAAAAGTGGAAAAATGGAAGTAATGACATTTGAAAAAGTGATGAATACAACATTCACCAAGGAGGACTTAGTATGAAAAGTGGTTTTGTAAGTATAATAGGTAGACCAAACACTGGAAAAAGTACATTATTAAATCAAATCATAAAAGAAAAAGTTGCTATTATTTCACCAAAACCACAAACTACAAGAAACTTAATTGAAGGAATTTATAACGAACCGGATACGCAAATAGTTTTTGTAGATACACCAGGTATTCATAAACCAATTGATAAACTTGGTAATGCATTAAATAGTCAAGCATATTATTCAATAAACGATGTTGATATACTACTTTTAGTAGTTGATGCTAGTACAAACAAAGGAAAAGGCGATGAGTTTATAATAAGTAAACTTCAAAATATAAATAAACCAGTATTCCTTATATTAAATAAAATTGATAAATTAAGTGACAATGATATATTGTTAAAAATAAATGAATATAAAGACTTGTATGAATTTGCAGAAATAATACCAGTATCAGCATTAAATAATGATAATGTTGATAGATTGATAAAAGTATTAAAAGAATATTTACCAGATAATGTTAAATACTTTCCAGGTAATGAGACAACAACAGCCGAAATGGATTTTAGATTATCTGAAATTGTACGTGAAAAAATATTTATTCACACAAACGAAGAAGTTCCACATTCAATATCTTGTAAACTAACAGATTACGAAGAAAAAAATAATATTGCATACATCTATATAGATATAATCGTAGATAGAGATTCACTTCGTAAAATAATAGTTGGTTCTAATGGTAATATGATAAAAACAATAGGACATGAAGCAAGACTTGATATGGAAAAAATATTAGGTAAGAAAGTATACCTAGAACTTTATTGTAAAACAATAAAAAAATGGAGAGAAAAAGATAAATATATAAAAGATTTAGGATATTTATTAAAAGATGAATAAATAATTTAATTTTCCTGCAATATAATATTGTAAGGAGAATATAAATGACAAAAAAAGAAGCATGGAAAAAATTTAAAGAAACAGGTAAGATAGAATATTACCTAGAATATAAGAAAGGAAAGTAGCATAAAGAAATAGTCTTTATGCTTTTATGAAGGTATGAAGATTATAAGTGTTAAAGGTATAGTAGTAAGCACAACACCATTTAAAGAAACTAGTAAGATTATCAACATTTTTACTGAAAATATGGGTGTAATCGGATGTATATCCAAAGGATGTAAAAACTTAAAAAGCAAATTAAGACTACCTAGTGAAAAATTTGCATATGGAACCTTTCATCTTTACTATAATGAAAAAGGACTTTCTACACTTATAGAAGGAGATATAGAAAACTATTTTCTAAATATTAAAAGTGATATTTTAAAAATCAGTTATTTATCTTACATTTGTGAATTAGCTGTATATGCATATAAAGAGTCTGAAACTAAAGAAGTATATAAATTAATGGAAGATGCAATTTTAAAAATAGAAGAAGGATTTAATCCTATGATAATAACTAACATACTAGAACTTCAATATTTAAATTATATTGGAATAAATTTGAATCTAGATGAATGTGTTAAATGTGGTAATTCAAAAGTAGTAACATTATCTATGAAAATGGGTGGATACATTTGTTCAAACTGTAGAGAGAATGAGCCTATTATAGATGAAAAAGTACTTAAACTATTAAGACTTTATTATTACGTAGATATATCAAAAATATCAAATCTAGATATAGATGATGTAACATCAAAAACAATAAATCATATACTTTGTGAATACTATGATGAATATTCAGGTGCAAGACTAAAAAGTAAAAAATTCTTAAAAGAAATAGAGTAGTTAAAACTACTTTTTTAATTTACAAAAAGTAATAAATAATATATACTTATAATAGAGGTAAGTATGAAAGAGTTTGATAGTCAAATAGAAAAATTAAGAGTGCTTTATAATGAAAAACCTACTGAAACTATAAATGAAATAAATAAAGCAATTATCAATCTGAAAAATGAAACAAATGAAGATGTTCCAGAAAAAAAATATTCAAGGAGAGCCGTAATAAGCGGATTATTTGCAGTGTGTATATTTTTAATAAGTATCACTAATATAAACTATGGTTCTGAACAATTTATGATGTATTTTTTTGGAACAGTATTTTTTCTAGCTGGATTATTTATTGGCTTAAATGTCCCAGTATTTGGAATAATATTTTTGTTTAGTCACGGAGGCACTGGATTAGGTATTATGTGTTTTACAAAAATAAATAAAATTTTACAAAGTCCAATTATGACAGACAATCCAACAAATTTACAAAATTTATTGGTATTAGGAGTAGGATTGATAGTGATTGGAATTATATCAACAATTTTTTACAATGTAAGTAAAAAAATCAGAGATAAAAAATATAGTTTAATAATTATATTAGCAATGTTTGCAATAGGAATTGCAATAATTCAACTCTTACCAATGATATACAATATACCATTTGAATCATAAATTTAAGAACTTTTAAAGTTCTTTTTTATTACACAAAAATTTCAAAAAAAATTAGCACTATGGTATTGACTTTGCTAATAATGCATACTATAATATTACTAGCACTAAAAAAGAAAGAGTGCTAAGGGAGGTATAATGTGATAGGAAGTAGACAAAGAGAACTATTAAGAGCAATAGTTGAAGAATATGTAAAAACTGCAAGACCTGTTGGAAGTAAATCTTTATGTAAAAAGTTTAAATGTTCTAGTGCTACTATCAGAAATGATATGGCTGCTCTCGAAGATTTAGGATACTTAGAAAAAACACATATATCTTCAGGAAGAGTTCCATCTGAAAATGGATATAGATATTACGTTGATAACTTGATGGAACCAAGAAAAATAAGTGGAGAAGATATGCTTAAACTTCAAACTATTTTTAATAATAACGAACTAGCTTTAAGTGATGCAATAAGTAAAAGTTTAGAAATTATAAGTGATATGACAAACTACACTTCAGTAATTCTTGGCAAGGAATCAAGTGATAACAAATTACAAAGAGTTGAGGTTGTTCCTATAACTAGCAGACAACTAGTAGCTATAGTAATAACTGATAAAGGTCATGTTGAAAACAAGAATATAAATCTTGAAGAAAACATTCCAGCAGAAGAAATATCTAAAACCACAGAATTGTTAAACAAAATGTTAATTGGGACGCCTATAGATGAAGTTCCTAGCAAGTTAGAATTTGAAATAAAACCAATAATTGGTAATTATATTCAAAATTATGAAGTTGTATATAATGCATTTTATAATGCACTAACAAATTTTGCTAATGAAAGGGATGTTCGATTTACAGGTAAAGCTAATATATTAAAACAACCAGAATTCGGAACAGTTGATGATGTTAAAAACATTATAAGTAAATTTGAAAGCAAAGATATGGTGAGTAAAATTGAAGAAAGTGATGACGAGGTTAAGGTATATATTGGTAGCGAATCTGAAATAGATGACAATGTAACAGTTGTTAAAACAAAATACAATGCTGGTGGTAGGGAAGGCACTATCGCTGTAATAGGTCCAAAAAGAATGGAATATGAAAGAGTAGTAAATATGCTTGAGTATCTAAAAGAAAATATAGAAAAAAAGTATAACAATGATAAATGATTTAAAGGAGAAAATAAATGGCTAAAAGATCAAAAGACGAAAAAATAAAGAAAACAAATTGTGACGAAAGTTGCAATTGTGGATGCAATGAAGGTAACGAATGTAACTGCGAAGAAACACATGAAGAAGTTAAGACAGAAGAAAGTGGCTGCGCAGGTTCATGCGAAGGATGTTCAGGTTGTGGAACAATAGATCCAGAAATGGTAATTCAAATTTTAGAAAGTAGAAATAAAGAATTAGAAGAAAAATATATGCGTTTACAAGCTGAATATTTAAACTTCAAAACAAGAACTCAAAGTGAAATAAGTAAAATGCTTCAATATGAAGGTGAATCATTCATTAAAGAAATATTAGTTGTTAAAGATAACTTAGAAAGAGCCATTATGATGGATGACAATGATTTATCTGATGAAGTAAGTAAATTCTTAAGCGGATTTAAAATGATACTTGGAAATCTTACTGCTTTATTAGACAAATTTGAAGTTCGTGAAGTAGAGTGCTTAGGACTAGAATTTGATCCTCATGTAGCTGAAGCTGTACTTACAGAACACGATGAAAGCAAACCTGAAAATGTAGTGCTTGAAGTACTAACTAAAGGTTATAAATATAAAGATAAATTAATTAGACCAGCAATGGTTAAAGTAAATAAATAAGGAGAGATGATAAATTTATGGCAAAAATTAATAAAGTTATAGGTATAGATTTAGGAACAACAAACAGCTGTGTTGCTGTACTAGAAGGTGGAGAACCAAAAGTTATTCCAAACGCTGAAGGAAATAGAACAACACCTTCAGTAGTAAGTTTTAAAAATGGAGAAGTTAGAGTTGGAGATGTTGCAAAACGTGAAGCTCAAACTTCAACAAATGTAATTAGTTCTATTAAAAGATTAATGGGTACTAAAGAAAAAGTAGAAGCAGAAGGAAAGAAATATACACCAGAAGAAATAAGTGCTAAAATTCTTATGAATTTAAAAGAAACTGCAGAAGCTTATTTAGGTGGAGAAGTTTCTAAAGCTGTTATTACAGTACCAGCATACTTCAATGATGCTCAAAGACAAGCTACTAAGAATGCAGGTAAAATCGCAGGATTAGATGTAGAAAGAATTATAAATGAACCAACAGCTGCAGCACTTGCATATGGACTTGATAAACAAGAAAATGCTCATACAGTTCTAGTTTACGACTTAGGTGGTGGAACATTCGATGTTTCAATTCTAGAATTAGGTGATGGAGTATTTGAAGTTAAAGCTACAAGTGGTAACAACCACTTAGGTGGAGATGACTTCGATAATCATGGATTACATTATTTCTGAATTTAAGAAAGAAAATGGTATAGATTTATCAAAAGATAAACTTGCTATGCAAAGATTAAAAGAAGGAGCAGAAAAAGCTAAAAAAGACTTAAGTGGTGTTAAAACTACACAAATCAGTTTACCATTCATTACTCAAGGAGATAATGGACCATTACATGTTGATATGACATTAACAAGAGCTAAATTTGAAGAGTTAATTAGTGATTTAGTAGAATCTACAAGAAAACCAGTTAGAGATGCACTTAAAGAAGCTAAATTAACTAAGAATGATATAGATAAAGTATTATTAGTTGGTGGATCAACTAGAATACCATGTGTTCAAGATTTAGTTAAAGAAGAATTAGGAAAAGAAGGAAGTAAAGAAGTAAACCCAGATGAAGTAGTTGCTATGGGTGCTGCTATTCAAGGTGGAGTTTTAACTGGAGAAGTTAATGATTTAGTACTATTAGATGTTACACCTCTATCATTAGGTATTGAAACATTAGGAAACGTTATGACAGTATTAATTCCAAGAAATACAACTATTCCAACAACTAAGAGTCAAGTATTTAGTACTGCTGCTGATAATCAACCAGCTGTAGATATTCATATCTTACAAGGTGAAAGACCAATGGCCGCTGATAACAAGACATTAGGACACTTCCAATTAACTAACATACCACCAGCTCCAAGAGGAGTACCACAAATTGAAGTATCATTCGATATTGATGCAAATGGTATTGTTAATGTTAAAGCTAAAGATTTAGGAACTAATAAAGAACAAGCAATCACAATTACAGCATCATCAAATTTAAGTGAAGAAGAAATCGATAGAATGATGAAAGAAGCAGAAGCAAATAAAGAAGCAGATAATAAACGTAAAGAAGCAGCAGAAATTAAAAATGATGCAGAACAAATGGTATTTGCTGCTGAAAAAACATTAAAAGATTTTGGTGACAAAGTAAAAGATGATGAAAAAGAAGAAATAGAAAAACTTGTTAAAAATACAAAAGATGCATTAGAAAAAGATGATAACGACGAAATTAAGAGTGCAAGTGAAGAACTTTCTAAGAAAGTAATGGAATTATCAAGTAGAATATATCAAGAACAAGCAGCTGAGGCACAAAAAGCATCTGAAAATCAAGAAGAAACTGAAGACAAAAAAGATAAGAAAGACAACGTAAAAGATGCTGAATTTGAAGAAAAATAGTAAACACTAATACTGAGTTAAGGGCTCATATTTTGAGCCCTTAATTTATATACAATTATAGAGAAGTATAAAATTTACTAAGTGAATATATGAATGGAGAGTAGTTATGGCAAAAAGAGATTATTATGAAGTTTTAGGTGTATCAAAAGATGCAACTGAAGCAGAAATAAAAAGTGCTTTTAGAAAGAAAGCAAAAGAATTTCACCCAGATTTAAATAAAAGTCCTGACGCACCAGAAAAGTTTAAAGAAGCACAAGAAGCATACGCGTGTCTTTCTGATAAAGAAAATCGTGCTAAATATGATAAATATGGTCATGCAGCATTTGAAAATCCATATGGAAATGCAGGCGGAGCAAGTTATGGTGGAGGAGCTAATCCATTCGGTAACTTCGATTTTAGTGATATCTTTGATGACCTTTTTGGTGGTTCAGGCTTCAGCTCATTCAGTGGATTTGGAGGAGGAAGTAAGTCTTCAACTAGAGCCCGTAAAGGTAGTGATTCACTATATGGAATGAAAATTAATTTTATGGAAGCTGTTTATGGATGCAAAAAAGATATAGATCTTGAATATTATGAAAACTGTGATGACTGTGATGGCAAGGGCGGTCATGGTGAGACAACATGTTCAGAATGTAATGGTTCTGGTTATGTAATAAGACAAACCAACACAATATTTGGTGCAATGCAAAGTAGAACAGTATGTCCAGAATGTAATGGTAAAGGTAAAACGTATAAAACAAGATGTAATACTTGCAAAGGAAATGGAAAAATAAAAGTAAACAAAACCATTACAATAGATATTCCAGCTGGAATAGATAACGGAGAACAGCTAAGATTAAGTGGAAAAGGTGAACCAGGTATTAATGGAGGACCTAACGGAGACTTATATATTGAAATAAGAATAATAGAAGATGATAATTATAAAAGAGAAGGAAATGATATATATCTAGAAGTACCAGTAACAATAACAGACCTTTGTTTAGGTACAACTAAAACAATAAAAACAATAGATGGATATGTAGATTTAAAAATAAAAGATGGAAGTCAACCAGGTGATATTTTAAGAATAAAAGGAAAAGGTATTAATAATCCAGATTCATGGAAAAAAGGAGACTTCTATTGTGTACTTAAATTAATAATTCCAACAAGCCTTTCTAGAAAACAAAAACAAATCTTAGAAGAATTAGAAGATACAAATTTAGAAGATTCAAGTGAATTTAAAAAATTTGCTAAGTTAAATAAATAGTCAGGTAAAACTGACTTTTTTAATGACAAAAAAAATTAATAGTGGTATTATAAATATAATAGGAGTGAGTAGAAGTGACTATAGATGAACTTCCAATAGTAATGGCTAGATGTTTATTATTCACAATGTTAATAGAACTTATAGTAGCACTAATTTTAGGAGTAAGAGATAAGAAAGACATTTTAAATATAATACTTGTTAATATCATGACAAATCCTTTACTTGTATCAGTAACGGTATATATTACTTATAATAGAATTTTTAATAGAATTGCATCAATAGTAATATTAGAACTTTTAATAGTTATTATTGAAGGATTTACATATAAAAAAGTATTAAAATTTAAAAAAATAAATCCATTTATACTAGCACTTATCTTAAACTTTTCATCATATTTTATTGGTGAAATTATAAATTATTTTATTTATTAAAGGAGTAAGAATGAAAAAGAAATTGTTAATTGTTTTAACTGGAATAATGTTTTTGTTAACGCCAAATTATATTAAAGCAAACTATGATCCTACTATAGTTGATATATATGCATTTAATGTTGTTGTTGAAAAAAAATTTAACGCCAATTGTATAAATCCAGAAAATGGAATAGAAAGCGAAATAACAATAAAAAAAGATGAAGTTTTAAAGATAAGTAGCGAAGGACATTGTATTGAATATTATGGTGGTTATAATGGAAATGGTTTTTCTGAATTTTGTTTTGAGAAAAATAATAAAGTTTGCGAACTCGAAGAAGATAATATAAAAAATGTACACATCCAGAATTTAGAATTTAACGTTGAAGAAAACAAAAATGATATTATTTTTACGAATGACATAGAAGCATTTCCAATTGCTGCATATGATGAAGAATATATTCCATTATATAGTGGTCCATCAATAATGTATGCAGAGAAGAAAAAAATAAAAGAAAATTCAGAAATAAAAGTACTGGGACGATTAAAGGAATACAAGGATTGGTATTATATTGAAACACAGAATGTTAAAGGTTGGGTAGAAAACCATTTATTGATGATAAAACAAAATAAAGAATATATTAATCCAGTAACCCAAAAAATCTATAAAGATCAAAGAGAAAAAGAGATAGTTGGAATAATACCAGCAAATGCAATTATAAAAAATCCATATTATGGAAGCGGATTCTACATAAATTATAATGGTATAGATGGATACATTGATGATCTATACGAAAAAGAAGAAGGCACATTAATTCTTAAATATGATGGAATATTATATGAACAAAAAGACGTGGATTCAAAGAAGTTAATAAATGATAAAATAAAAAAGGGTCAAAAAATAAATTATGATTATATTGGTGAAGATGATACAAATTTAGAATCGGAATGTGAAGAAAATGAAAAACCAACTGATGGTGAAGAATTTTGTAATTATCATTATGGCTGGTATCACACAACTATCGGTGAAAAAAGTGGTTGGTTATTAACCAGCGATAATTTAGAAAAATATATTAAAGACTATACAACTCCACCTGGATATATGATGGATGACATAACTATCGATAAGTTAAAATTTACTTGGAATAAAGCAAATCTTAACAGTGCTACAAAAATTGATATTAAAATAAATAATAAGACTAATTATGATATAAGGAGTATTTATTTAATTTTTAAAGACGCAAATGGAAATTATGTAAAAACAGGATGCATAGATTATCCTTATGATACGTCAATACGTTTTAGCCCATATCAATTTAAAACAGGTGATTATACATTAGAGAAAATAGAAATTGAATTAAATACTAATATTGAAAAAAAGGTAATTATTTACACAAGTGCAATTATAGAAAAAGGTAATTATAAAATGAAAATATTAGCACCAGTTACCAATTCCAATAATAATATAAGCCAACCTAATAGGAGTGATATAGATCAAGCAATAAAAGAAATACATAAAATAAATAATAAACATTTAATAATTGGAATAATAAGTGCAATATCTATAACAATTACTTCAATAATACTTATAATACTAATTAATAAAAGAAGAAAAGAAAAAAATTAAGTGCTTAAAACACTTTTTTTTATTGGAAAAATACAATATAAATTGAATTATATGAAGAAAAATGATATAATATGAACGTTTTTAAAAGAAATTGCAGAAAAAAGAAGTGTTTTAAAACTTTTCTTCGTATATATATTATTAGGAGGGAAAATGGCACATATTAGTCCTAAAATCATACAAGAAGTAAAATCTAGAAATAGACTTGAAGATGTTTTAAGAAGCTATGGGGTTGAACTTGATAGTCGAAATAAAGCATTATGTCCATTTCATAAAGAAAAAACACCTTCATTTAGTGTCAAACCAGAAGAACAAATATTTACTTGCTTTGGTAAATGTAATTTTACTGGAGATGTATTCACTTTTGTTGAAAAAAAAGAGGGTGTGTCAAGATTAGAAGCAATAAAGATTTTAGCTGATAGAGTGGGAATTAAATTAGATAATACTGAAGTTAAAAAAATAAATACAAAGTTTCAAACTTATTATGAAATTAATGATACCGTAAATAAATACTTCAAAAATACACTTTTGTCTAAAGAAGGAAGCGAAGCATTAAAATATTTAACTGAAAGAAATATGTCAAAAGAATTAATAAATGAGTTTAACATAGGTCTTGCTAGTTCAAATAAACTATATAATATCTTATCAAAAAAATATAAGACAGAAGATTTATATGATTTAGGACTTATTAAACAAATAAATGGTAACTTCTATGATACATTTCAAAATAGAATTATATTTCCAATAATAGATGAAAATAATAATATTGTAGCATTCTCTGGAAGAAAATATTTAAATGATGATTTAAAAGATGAACATTTACCTAAATACCTTCATTCAAAAGAAAGTGAAATATTTAAGAAAAGTGGAATACTTTATAATATTAATAATGCTGATAGTTATATTAGACAAAGTAAGGAAATAGTGCTTACTGAAGGTTTTATGGATACTATTAGAATGTCATCAATAGGATATAAAAACGTAGTTGCTTTAATGGGAACAGCATTTACAAAAGAACATCTAGATAAGATACTTAGATATAAGTGTAAAGTAATTTTAAATCTCGATCAAGATGAAGCCGGAGTTACAAATACTATCAAGATTGGTGATGAACTAATAAAACATAATATTGACATAACAGTAATAGTATTTGAAGATTATAAAGATAGTGATGAATTTATAAGTAAAAAAGGAAAAAATGCATTTGAAATAGCTTATAATAATAGAATTTCATTCATAGATTTTAAACTTAAATATTTAAAATCTAATAAGAATATGAAAGATTCAGTAGAAATAAGTAAATATATAAACGAGGCAATAGATTCACTAGAACAAATAGATGATGATATATTAAGAGAATTAAAAATCACAGAGATTTCTAAAGAGTTTGGTATTGACGACTCAGTAATAAGAAATAAAATAAAAATAAAAGAAGTAAAAAAGAAAAAAGAAGAAATATCAAAACAAGAAGAAAAAACAAAAGAATACAATAAGTATGATATAAGTGAGATTAGAATATTATATCTAATGTTAAATTATGATGATGTAATCCTTTATTTTGAGAATTCTTTAGGATATTTGATAAATTCAAAAAGATCAAAACTTGCATATAAAATACTTGAATTTAAAAATGATAATGGATACTTTAGTCTATTTGATTTTCAAGATTCTATATTAGAAGATAAAGAATTAAATGATACACTAAATGAAGTATTAAATTATCATAATAATAAAGAATATTCAAACGAAGAACTAGAAGATTATATAAATACTATAAAAGAATATTCAGTAAAAAAACAAATAGAAAAGTTAAAACAAGAAATGAAAGACACCCTAGATATAAATAAAAAAATAGAAATTGCAAAAAAAATAGAGAATATAAATAAGGAAGTGTTAAAATGGTAAATAATATTAAAACATTTGAAGAAAGATTAAAAGAATTAGTAACGGAAGGTAAAAAACAAGGATATTTAACTTATGAACAAATAGCAAAAAAAACTATTGATTTAGATTTAGATGCTAATGCATTAGATCAATTATATAATACATTAAGTGAGAATAGCATTGAAGTAAGAGCCGAAGATGAAGAAGATGGATCACCAATAGATTTAAAAAATGATATTATAATTGATGATGTACCTGATGAAAGTAAAGATATGAGTGTTAATGACAATGTAAGAATGTATTTAAAAGAAATAGGTAAAATAAGCTTACTTAGTCAAGAAGAAGAACAAGAATTATCAAAAAGAGTTGCAGAAGGTGATGAAAAAGCAAAAAATATTTTAGCAGAATCTAACCTTCGTTTAGTTGTATCAATTGCTAAACGTTATGTTGGACGTGGACTTTTATTCTTAGATTTAATTCAAGAAGGAAATATTGGTCTTATGAAAGCAGTTGAAAAATTTGACTATGATAAAGGATATAAATTTAGTACTTATGCGACATGGTGGATTCGTCAAGCTATAACTCGTGCACTTGCAGATCAAGCAAGAACAATTCGTGTACCAGTTCATATGGTAGAAACTATTAATAAAATGGCTCGTATAGAAAGACAAATGACTTTAGAATTAAATAGAGAACCAACTGATCAAGAATTATCTAAGAAGATGGGATTATCAGTAGATAAAATCGCAGAAATTAGAAAAATAAGTCAAGACCCAGTATCTCTAGAAACTCCAATAGGTGAAGAAGATGATTCACATCTAGGAGATTTCCTTGCAGATGAAAGAACAATGTCACCAGAAGAATTCGCAACTTATGAAATACTAAAAGACGAATTACGTGAAGTATTAGATACATTAACAGTTCGTGAAAAAGAAGTACTTGAATTAAGATTTGGTCTATTTGATGGCTCAAGTCATACGTTAGAAGAAGTAGGAAAACAATTCAAAGTAACTCGTGAAAGAATTAGACAAATAGAAGCAAAGGCTCTTAGAAAATTAAGACACCCATCAAGAGCTAAAAAACTAAAAGACTTTTTAATTGAATAGAATCGAAGCAATATATTCATTCATAGACTTAAAAGATAGAGTAGTAGATGTAGGGTGTGATCAAGCAAAACTAGGAATACTACTAGCAAAAAGAAATCAAAAATCTATCGCAAGTGATAAAAGTCCAAAAGTGATTGAAAGAGCATCGCTTGATATAAGAAAATTAGGACTAGATAATTTAATAGACTTAAGAGTATCAAATGGTCTTCAAAATATAAAAGAAAAAGAAGCTGATACATTAGTATTATCAGGAATGGGTACACATACAATATTAGAAATATTAAATAGTACAAAAATAAAATTTAATAAAATAATAACTATTTCTAATAATTATCACGATATTTTAAGAGATAAAATGAATGAATTAAACTATAAAGTAGATAAAGAATTAATAATAAAAGAAAATAATAAATACTATAATTTAATACTATTTACCAAAGGAGTAAAAAAATATTCACAAAAAGAATTACTAGTTGGTTTAAATCAAGTAGATAATGAATTATATAAAGAATATCTAAATCATCTATTAAATAAATACAAAACAATTAAAAAAAGTTCAAAAGATAGAAACATTAAAATAGATGAAATGATAACACTTATAGAGAGTACTATTTAATTAGTGCTTTTTATTTTAAAATATATATGCTACAATTTATAATTGGAAGGTGATTAAAATGAGAAAGTATTTAAAATATGTTTTATGTTTATGCTTATTATTTATGCTTTGTGGATGTAGTGAGGAGGAAAAGAAAATGAATTATACTACTGAAAAAGTAAATGGAAAAACAATATACAATATTGAAAATAAAAAATATATAGAAAGTGAAGAAGTAACAAATTATATTAAGATTGATGTTAATAATTATGGAATTATGATTGCTGAACTTTATCCAAAAATTGCTCCAATAACAGTAGAAAATATAAAAGAATTAATTAAAGAAAAATTCTACGATGGAATTATATTTCATAGAGTTATAAAAGATTTTATGATTCAAACTGGAGATCCAACTGGTACAGGAATGGGTGGAAGTGAAAAAGAAATCAAAGGTGAATTTGAAATAAATGGTATAAAAAACAATATATCTCATACAAGAGGAGTTCTTTCAATGGCAAGACGTGGAAGTAATCCTGAAACAGAAGATACATTAAATTCAGCATCAAGTCAATTCTTTATTGTTCATCAAGATTCAAATTTCTTAGATGGAAGCTATGCATCATTTGGAAAACTATTAAATGGTTATGATATTCTTGATAAAATAGCTACAACATCTACTGATCAAAATGATAAACCACTTAATGATATTAAAATGAATTCAATAAGATTTGTTACTTTATATGAGGAATAAAATGAAAATATTAGATGGAAAAAGTTTAAGTGCAAAGATAAAAGATGAATTAAAAGGAAATGTAAATTCATACTTTCAAACACCAATATTAGCTGTCGTTACCATCGGAGATGATGCAGCTAGTGAAGTTTATGTAAAGAATAAAAAGAAAGCATGTGAGTATGTAGGAATGAGTTTTCTACATTTAGACTATGCAAGCTGTGTAAAAGAAGAAGTGGTTATTAGAAAAATAAAGCAATTAAATAAAGATAAAAGTATAAATGGAATTATAGTACAATTACCAATTCCTGAAAATTTCAATGTATCAAAAATTATTAATACTATTGATCCATCAAAAGATGTAGATGGACTTACAAATATCCAAGCTGGAAAACTAATTCAAAATGAAAAATGCTTAACTCCATGTACGCCTAAAGGTATAATGGAAATATTTAAGGAATATAAAATTGATTTAGAAGGAAAACATGTAGTAATAGTAGGAAGAAGTAATTTAGTAGGTAAACCATTAATGTTAGAATGTTTAAATAAAAATGCAACAGTAACTATGTGTCATAGTAAAACAAAAAATTTAAAGAGTTATACAAAAGATGCAGATATTCTAGTAGTAGCAGTAGGTAAAAAATATCTTATTGATAAGAGTATGATAAAAAAAGATTCTATTATTATTGATGTAGGAATAAATAGAGAAGATGGAAAAATTTATGGAGATGTTAATCCAAATGTAGAAGAACTATGTGAATACCTAACACCAGTTCCAGGAGGAGTTGGTCCTATGACAGTATCAATGCTTTTAAAAAATACATTTGAAGCATATAAAAATCAAAATGGAATAGTTGATATATCCGATTTAAACCAATAAAAAAGACTTGATTCAATCAAGTCTTTTAGTTTACTATCTATTGTAGTATTCAACGATTAATGCATCATTAACTTCAGAATTTAATTCTTCACGTTCTGGATATCTTACATAAGTACCACATTTCTTAGCTTTATCAACTGAAACATAGGCAGGAATATTAATATCCATATTAACACATTCATTGATTACTGGATGATCTAGTGAATTTTCTTTAACAGAAATAACACTACCAACTTTAACTCTGAATGATGGAATATCAACTTTCTTACCATCAACTAAGATATGTCCATGATTAACAATTTGTCTTGCAGCTCTTCTAGTTTTAGCAAATCCCATTCTATATACTAAGTTATCTAATCTACTTTCTAAAAGTATTAATAAGTTAGTACCATGAATTCCTTGCATCTTACCAGCAGCATCAAATGTTTTTCTGAATTGTTTTTCAGAAAGTCCATACATAAATCTAACTTTTTGTTTTTCTTGTAATTGAACACCATATTCACTAAGTTTTCTTCTACTAGTACCATGAATTCCTGGAGCTGTAGGTTTACGTCTTAATTCCTTACCAGTTTCAAGTGTTGAAAAACCATATCTTCTAGATTTTTTGAATGCAGGTCCGATATATCTTGACATAGTATTTGTTCCTCCTTCTACAAATATTTGTATTAAAGGCCACCATATAAATTATAGGGAGTTTCTTAATTACTTTCGCCTTGGCAGAAGTTACTTATATTTTTTCAAAGAAACACATTACAATTTATTTAGGCACTGCCAAATAAATACTTAGTAAATTATATAATATTTTTTATTAAAAATCAACAAATTATTAGTACATTTCCCATAAATATGCTATAATTTTAGTACGGAGAGTGATAAAATGTCAAAAAATAATATGGGAATTAAGTATAAAAGACCAAAAAGAGAAAGAAATAAAACAAATCATAGTATGAATGAAGCAGATGGCTTTAAGAATTTCTTTATAGTTTTAGCTTCAGTATTAGTATTTATTGGAATTGTATATCTAGGAGTATTAGGATTAGAAAAACTAGGAGTATTTGAAGCAGGATATACAAAGCCATCAAAAGAAGCAACAGAAATAAGTACAGAGTATATAATGATTGGTACTGTATTTAATAGACCGGAAAAAGATTATATAGTAATTTTTGATGATTATTCAAAAAATATAAATCCTTATGTAAACTCTTTAGCTGAAAACTATAAATTAAGAGCATACAAAGTTGATATGAGTAAATCTGAAAATTCAAAGTATAAGTCAGATAAAGAAAATACTAACGTAAAAAAGGATAGTGATTTAAAAATAAATGATGTAACAATGATTAGAATAACTAATGGAAAGGTTTCAAAGTACATCGTTGGTGCTGACAAAATAGAAGAATATTTAAAATAATGATAAAAGAACTAAGCAAAATTTGTAAAACATTAGAAAATGAAAGTTTAAAAAAATATAATACATATAAATTAGATTGTTATTGCAAAATAATTATATTTCCAAGTAATATAGAACAATTAATAGAATCATTAAAAATAATAAAGAAAAATAACTATAAATGGTTTGTTCTAGGTAATGGATCTAATATAATATTACCTAAGTATTATGATGGAGTAATAATTAAATTAGATAATTTAAATAAATGCGCTATTAATGATAATATGATATATGTTGAAAGTGGATATATGCTTAATAAACTAGCAAACGAATTATCAAATAAAGGCTATACTGGAATAGAATGGGCAACAGGTATACCTGGAACCATAGGTGGTGCTATCTATGGAAATGCAGGAGCATACAAATCATCAATGAGTGAAATATTAGTAGACGTAACATTACTTGATAACGAAAAAATAGTAACACTTGAAAACAAAGAATTAGAATTTAAATATAGAGATTCACTGTTAAAACATAAAAAAGATTTAATCGTATTATCTTGCAACATTAAACTTGAAAAGGGTAGTAAAGAAGAAATAAAAAAGACAATAGAAGAAAGAACACTAAAAAGAATAGAAACACAACCACTAGAATATCCAAATTGTGGAAGTGTATTTAGAAATCCAGAAGGAGTATCTGCAGGAAAACTAATAGATGACTCTGGATTAAAAGGTTTTACTGAAGGTGGAGCAAGGATAAGTGAAAAACATGCAAACTTTATAATAAATTATGATAATGCTACAAGTGAAGACATAATTAAATTAATACATTTGATTAAAGATAAAATAAAAAAGAACTACAATATAGATTTAGTTCTAGAACAAGAAATAATAAAATGATACAAAAAAATGATTGAAATAATCAATCATTTTTTAATTACTTATTTAAAGATTTAATTTCTTTAGTTGACATTCTAACTTTTTTTCCATCAACTACAACTGTTTGTAAATTAACTTTTTGAGTTTTTTTAGTTGCCTTTAATGAAAAAGGTCTATTTTGAGCACTCATATTTTTTCTATTTGATACATTTTTTGCCATTTTAAACTTGCCTCCTCTTTTTAAGTCACATATAATTTAACATACTTTTAGATTTTAGTAAAGTGAAAATTGACTTTTTATATTTTTTTTAGTAGAATAATCGGTAAAGTTGGGGGTAGGGTATGGAAAAGAAAGAGACAAAAAGATATTCGATAGTAGAATATTTGGGTGTAACTAGAAGAGAGTATTGTTCATTAGATGAATATAGAAAGACACTTGATATAATAGAAAAAAATAATAGAAAAAAAACAACTAAATATTATTTTGGAAACGTAACTTGCGAAAAAGATAGTAATGGAAAATATATAGTATTAGTTCATGTATATAATAGGTTAACACCAAAAATGACAATATCTGAAATAGATAACTTTACACAAAGTTTTGATGAAGAAGGTTTAATCGAATATTTAAAAAATCAAACAAAAACAAAAGAAGGCTTTAAACCAGATATAAACATATGTTATTTTGAAAATAAGAATAGTGTAGATGAAAAGCCAGGAGATATACACTACGAAAGAAGAATAAAATATATACCTATATTATATCAAGAAGATAAAAAATACTTAGATAAAAACTTTATTAAAAACTGTTTAGTATCACATGCAAAATCATTAGATTATGACTTTTTCAAAGCACTAGCAAATGAATTTTGTATATATAGAGTAGTAATAGAAAATATAGAAGATTTATTTGAAATAGTAGATAAATGCAGGTTTCAAGGATATGATCCTATGAATATGGCTGAATATGCCTATAGACTATTTAATAACTTAATAGTAGAAAGAGATAGTGAAGGAAGAATTATTAGATTATCAAATGGAGACTATCAAATAAGTAGAAGAAGGTTAAGGGACTTTGGATTCTTTATAAGAGATTACAACATGCCTGATTCAAAAAGAATATTACCAACAAGATACAACAAATCACAAATTCAATCTAATGAAATGAAATTAAAAAAAACAAATAAGGAGCAATAATTCGACAAAAAAATTGCTTCTTTTTTTATACAATTATTATGGTGATACAATGATATACATAGATGAACTTATAATATTAAACTTTATAATAGATTTTATAATACTTAAAACTACAAGCTCAATATTGAAATTAAACGTTAAAAATTCAAGATTAATTATTTCTTCAATAGTAGGAGAAATATCACTTTTATATTTATTCATAAACTTAAATAATATAGAATTAACTCTTTTTAAACTATCAATTGGAGTTATTATGAATTTTATATCTTTTGGATATATAAATTTAAAAGAATTTTTAAAGAACTTATTATATTTTTATATGTTTTCATTTTTTTTGGGAGGAACCCTTTATTATTTAAAAATTGAATCTTTAGTAAAATATAAATATTATTTAATATTAATACCATTAATTATGAATATATTAAAGAAATTAACATATAATCTAAAGAATGTAATGAAGTTAAGACACAAAGTAACAATATATCTTAAAAATGGAAATGTTCTATATCTGAATGGTTATATGGATACAGGAAATAGATTAGTTGAACCATATACAAATAAAAATGTAATAATTATAAATAAAGATATAAAAGAAAAATTCTTTTTAGTACCATTTAAAACAATAGAAAATTCATCTTTATTAAAATGTTTTATGCCAAAAAAAGTATATATAGATGGTATAGGAGAAAGAAATGATATTGTAGTAGGAGTTATTAACAAAAAATTTAATGGATTTAATTGTTTATTAAATTATAATCTTATGGAGGAATAATGTTAGAAAAAATATTAAATAAGTTTTTTAAAAATGAAGAAGTATTTTTTGTTGGTAGTACAGACATACTACCTCCACCATTAAAAAAGGAAGTTGAAGAAGATTTAGTAAAAAGAAGTAATACAGGAGATTTAGAAGCAAGAAATAAACTAATTGAACATAATCTTAGATTAGTAGTTTTTTTAGCAAAAAAATATGATAATACAATGTACGATTTAGAAGATTTAGTATCTATTGGTACAATAGGACTAATAAAAGGGATAAAAACATATAAGTTAGATAAAAATATTAAATTAGCGACTTATGCGTCAAGATGCATTGATAATGAAATACTAATGTTTTTAAGAAAAAACAAAAAAAGAATGAGCGAAGTAAGTTTTGAAGATTCAGTAAACTTAGATAGTGAAGGAAATGAACTTCATATTGAGGATATATTTGGTACAGAAGAAGATTTAGTAGAAAAGTCAATAGAATGTAAAGATGATAAGACATTATTACAAGAAGAAGTTAAAAAGTTAGATGAAAGAGAAAAAGAAATAATAGAATTAAGATATGGATTATCTGGAAAAAAGGAATTAACTCAAAAAGAACTGGCAGAAAAATTAAAAATTTCTCAATCATATATTTCAAGAATAGAAAAGAAAGTAATAAAAAAATTAAAAACTATAATGAAAATATAAAGAAAATACTTTATATTTTTTTATTTATATCTTGTTTTTAAATAGTTAGTTGTGCTAAAATAACTATAGTATATGACATAAAAGGAATTGGAGGAATAGAAATGTCAAATAATTATGATGATTATGGCTACGAGGATAAAGATTATGATGATGGTAGTGCAGCAAAGAAAAGAATATTAATTGGCTTTTTAATAGTTGCAGCAATCATTATTGTAGTACTTCTAATATTAAAAGGTTGTTCTAAAAATGAAAAACCTAAAACACCAATTGAACCAACATTTAATTATGAAAAAACATTATTAGAAGCAGGTAAAAAATATTATGAAAATAATATTGACTTATTACCAATAGCAAATGGTGAATGTGGAATTGTTGAACTAAGTACATTAGAATCACTTGGATTAGTAAATCCAGAAAATTTTAGTACTTGTGATAAGTCAACTACATACGTTAAAGTATGTGTACTTCCAAATGGAACAAAACAATACACACCATGGCTAAGTTGTACAGAAAAAAATTCTGATACAGAATACGCAGATGAAAAAGAAGGAACTATATCAGATATTGTGCCTGATGAAAGTTTAGTAAGATTCACTTTCATGCCAAAAAGATTAAAAGCAGGAGCACAAAATCTTGGACCAGTAGAAGAAATGTGGAAAGATGAAATAAAATACGCATCTTATAAAACAGTTGCAACTACAAAGTACTATAGATATAGAGATCAATTATTTATATGGAAGATATCTGATAAAACATACTATACATCAACTGGTGAAAAGAAAAATTCAAGTGATGTAAAAGAATACTATACAGTATCTCCAAATAGTAATTATAACTTATCAAGTGATAAAACAACTGAAGCATATAAATGGTTCACAACTACTGGAGGAACTAAAACTTATGCACTTAATTCAAAAGGTGAAAAAGTGTTTAGTAAAACAGCTATTAAGGACTATGTTTATGCTGATGGTGGTATAAAAATAGAATATCAAACAAGAACAAAAACAGGTAGTGGAAGTGAACCATATCATTTCTATGTTTGCGGTAAATATTCAACATCAACAGTAAAAAAATATCAGTTAGGAGTTAAATGCGGAGAGGATCCAGAAGATCCACAATTATCATATACATTTGAAGAATTTTACTCATGTAGTAAAGGCGATTATCAATCAATTGAAGCAGATAGAGTTAAAAAAGGTGATAAATGCTATACTTATGGTGATTGGAAAGATAGTTCAAAAAGTTGTGATGTAAGTTTACCAACTTGTAGAAAAATAACACCAGTATATTATTATAACTGGTATAAATTAACAGGTGGAACAAAGAGTTATTATCCATCAGGAAGTTCTAATGCAAGTGGAGAAAAAGTATATTATACTGGCGCACCTGTAGCAGGAGCTACAAAAGATTCTTCAACTAAAGCTACAGCTTACAAATGGTATAAGGCTACTGAAACAGAAACAACAGAATATACAGCAGTAGCACCAAAAGGATACGCTGATGCAACTAAAACAAATAAATCTAAATGGGGAGCTTGGACTGAATACAGTACTAAAAATCCAAAAGTATCAGATGGAAGAAATAGACAAATTGAAACTAAAACAAAAATCAAACTACAAGAAATTAAAGGAACAACTGATTCAAGTTGGGAAGATTTAAGTACAACATATGTAAGTGAAGAAGAAATGATCAATATTTATAAACAAAATAAATACAATGTAAATTCACTACAAGATATTAATAACAATGGTGAATTAAAATATGATATCAAAATGATAATAAGAAACAAAAAGGAGGCTAGTCAATAATGGATAAAGTTAGAGAACTAGAAACTAAGTTAAATGAAATAGTCGCTAGATTTGTTGATCTAGAAGAAATTGGATTTGATGATTTAAATGCTGCTTGGAAAGAAATTGATGAAGTAAAACAAGAAGCAAGCACCCTAGTAGAAGATTTATTAGTTGGAGCAACAAGACAAGAAAATGGAAGATTCAAATCAAGATCAGATATAGAATTTGATATACATGAAATCGCTGAATTAACAAGTAGCATAGATAAATTAACTGATAGAGCTTACAGCGAAATACATAGAATTTCAATTGAAGAAAGACATAAAAAAGATTTATTCTTTGAAAAAGGTAAAAGAAGAAACGAAGTAAGACAATTAATTAGAACAAATAATTCTATGATTGCAAGTTTAGAAGCAGAAATAAAGAGTCTTAAGACTCAACTTGGAGATCCAGGTTTAACAGATGAAATGATTGCAGACTTAGCAAGTCGTGGAATTAAATATACACCAAGTCCAAGTAACTTATCTCCAGAAAAACAATATTATTTAGAAAATGAGTTAAAGGCAAAAGAAGCTTCATTACAATCTTTTAAAGATGCAAATGAAATGTATAGAATTGAAGAAGAAAGATTAACTACAGAAATGGGAATTTTGAAACATGGTGGAAGATTAGAAGAACCTAGTTTAGAACAAACTCCAGAAGAACCTGAAAAAACAGAGGGAGAACCTGAGGTAACGCCAGTTCCATTCCCAACAGGAACTGAGACTCCAGAGGAACCTGAAAAAACAGAGGATGAACCTGAGGTAACACCAGTTCCATTCCCAGTTGGAGCTGAAACTCCAGAGGAACCTGAGAAAACAGAGGATGACCCTGGAGTAGTACCAGTTCCATTCCCAGTTGGACCTGAAACTCCAGAAGGACCAGAAGTAGAAGAGCCAGTTACACCGGTCCCATTCCCAGTTGACCCAGAAACTCCAGAGGAACCTGAGGAAGAACCAATTACAGAAGAACCAACTAAACCAGAAGAAGAGGAAGAAGAAGAGTATGAACCAACACCAGCTCCACTTCCATTATGGAAAAAGATTACATTAGGATTAATGGGTGCTGCAACTTTATTCCTTGGAGCAATTGCTGCTCATACAGGATTTATGGCTCATGATCAAGATAGAATGGCTGATAGCCTAGAACATATAGCAATGGTTGATGTTGATAACCAAAGTGAAACTAAAGATGAAGAAAAAGAACCAAACAATGATCCAGACAATGATGAAGAAAAAAATCAAGAACAAGGCAAGAATCCCAGTTCTGGGGATAAGGATGTAAATCCTGGATCCCCTACTGAAGAACCAACACCAGCTCCTGGAACACCAGAACCTGGAACACCAAAACCTGGAACACCAGAACCTGGAACACCGGAACCTGGAACACCAGAACCTGGAACACCAGAGCCTGGAACACCAGAACCTGGAACACCAGAACCTGGAACACCAGAACCTGGAACACCAGAACCTGGAACACCGGAACCTGGAAGACCGGAACCTGGAAGACCAGCTCCTGGACAAAGTGAATATGAAAAAGAAAATGGACTACCTGTACACCTAGATGAAGGTGAAGTAGTAATTGATGAAAGTACAGGAATATCAGTAAATCATGATGGAGATACATATAAAGAAAATGAAGATGGATCACTAACACATATAGGAAATCAAGATTTAGAAGAATCTAAATCTGGTTCAACAATAGTAGGTGAGGATGAATTAAAACCATCAATTCCTCTATATCCACCAATCACAGGTGAAGAAAAAACAGCTGAAGAAGCTGAATTAACACAAGGTGAACAAGACGCATTAGAAGATGCACTAAGTGGAATAAGTGGTGAAGATGCTTTAGACGAAGAAGTATCTGAAGCACATGCAGTTCCTGCAACAGGAGAAGATTATACACAAGCAAGTGAACAATCAGAATTAGATAGACAAACTGATGCTGATATTGCTAATTTCTTCTCAAGTAATGGAATATTCGATGCATTAAATGATGGACAAGCGCTTATGCGTTAATGTATAAAGGAGGAAAAAAGAATGGAAAATTTAACAAATCAAGTTTTAAATCTAAAAAGTGGTAAAAAGTATTTTGTACTAAGACAAGCATCATATAAAGGTGTTACATACTTTTTAGGCGCTGAAATTACTCCTGATGGAGAAGACTTTACAAATCAATTCGTATTTTTTGAAGATATTAAGAGGGATGGTAAATCTTTAGTAAAAGAAGTTAAAGATCCTGCAATACTTCAAGTATTAGCAAAAAATATTAAACTAGATTAATGAATAAAAAAATAAAAATTCTTTCAATATATAATTGAAAGGATTTTTTTATGGCAAAGAATAAAGTAGAAATAACGGGAATAGATACAAGCACTCTTAAAACATTAAATACAGATGAAATGAATAATTTATTTATTGAACTACAAAAAGGCAATAGAAGTGCTAAAAATACCCTTATAGAGGGAAATTTAAAGTTAGTATTAAGTATATTAAAGAAATATCAAAATAGGTGTGATAATCTAGATGATTTATTTCAAATAGGTACAATTGGTTTAATAAAAGCAATAGATAACTTTGACTTATCTTTTGGAGTAAAATTTAGTACATATGCAGTTTTAATGATAGAAGGAGAAATAAAAAGATATATAAGAGACAATAATCAAATAAGAATATCTAGAACTATAAAAGAACTTTCTTATCAAATAATAAATTATAAAGAAACATATATAAAAAATAATGGAAGATATCCAACAAACGAAGAAATATGTGAACACTTTAATATTACTCCTTATGAACTTTATAATACATTGTCTTCTCTAACAGAACCAATAAGTATATTTGAACCAATATATAATGATGGAGGAGATACAATATATTTACTAGATCAATTAGAAGATAAAACAACAAAGGATTTAAACGAACTTTTAGCTCTTAGAGAAGCACTAAGTAAAATAAAAGATAGAGAAAGAATAACTATAGAAAAAAGATATTTAGAAGGATTAAATCAATCAGAAATAGCTGATTATCTAGGAGTAAGTCAAGCACAAGTATCAAGAATAGAAAATAGTGCTTTATCTAGTATTAAAAAATTAATATTGTAATATACTTTAATATGAAATTATCAGAGTTACAAAGAAAAGATATTATAAATATAAAAGATGGAAAAAAAGTTGGAAGAATTATAGATGTTGAATTTGATCCATCTAATGGTTATATGATAAAGTTTGTTATTGAAAGAACTCATTTTGTAAGAAACTTACTAAGTACAAATGAAAATTTATCAATAAAGTTTACTCAAATAAAAAAATTAGGAGAAGATGTAATACTTATAGATATATCTTAAAAAATATGTTAAAATACATGTTATGAAAAAGAAATATATTATTATTAGTTTATTAATTTTATTATTAATATTATTTGATCAAGGCATTAAATTATTAGTATTAAAAAATATAGTTAATTCTCCAGTTATTATTATAGATAACTTTTTAAAATTTATTTATGTTAAAAATACTGGAGCAGCATTTGGATTCCTTGGAAATAGTACAAATTTATTAGTAATATTAACAGTAATACTTCTTTACTATTTAATTAACGAAATAAGAAGAAAAATAGATTCAAAATTATCTATTGTATCTCTTTCATTGATAATAAGTGGAGCTATAGGAAATTTAATAGATAGAGTATTTAGAGGGTATGTCATAGATTATATTTCTTTTACATTATTTAATAGAGAAATGGCTGTATTTAATGCAGCAGATATATTTATAACATTTGGTGTTATATTACTCATTTATATTATATTAAGGGATGGTAGAAGTGAAAGAATTAGTAGTAGAAGAAAAAGATAATTCAAAAAGATTAGATATATTTTTAACAGAGAATACAGATGAAAGTAGAAATTTCTTATTAAAAAATATTAAAAGTGGTAAGATAACTGTTAATGATAAGATTGTTAAAGGTGGATATACTTTAAAAGTTGGAGATAAAATTAAAATTGGTGATTTAAGTGTAGATACTACTGTTAAAGGAGAGCAAATTCCACTAGATATTCTCTATGAAGATGAATATATTATGGTTGTAAATAAAAAGAGTGGTATGGTAGTTCATCCCGGTAATGGAAACTACACAGGCACTCTTGTAAATGCATTAATGGGTTATACTGAAGATTTATCAAATGAGGGTGGAGATAATAGATGTGGTATTGTTCATAGAATTGATAAAGATACTTCAGGAATATTATTAATAGCAAAAACAAATGAAGCTCATAGAATACTTTCAGAAGATTTTAAAAATAAAAATATTAAAAGAAAATATATAGCATTAGTACATGGAGTTATTGATAATAATAAAGGTAAAATTGTTGCACCAATAGGAAGAAGCAAAATCGATAGAAAGAAAATGTGTGTTACTGATGAAAATGCAAAAAATGCAACAACTAATTTTACAGTACTAGAAAGATTTAAAAATGCAACATTAGTAGAATTAATTTTAGAAACAGGAAGAACACATCAAATAAGGGTTCATATGGAATATATTGGCCATCCAGTAGTAAATGATCCAATTTATGGAAAAAGAAAATTAATAAATAATTATGGTCAGATGTTACATGCAGAATACTTAGGATTTAATCATCCAATAACTAAAAAATTCATGGAATTTTCATGCCCTCCAGAAAAAGAATTCATTGAAATACTAGAAATGTTTAAAAATTCATAAAATAAACAGTTGCCATTAATATAAAGGCATATATACCATAAATAATATAAGGTATCAAAAAATATGAAGAAGTTTTTGATATCTTTTTAGTCTCAATAAATAAGAATATTGTTGACAACATTACGATAGTAGTGATAGCAAATCCTAGAAATGGGCTCATCAAATAAAAGAAGAAATACATAAATAATTGATTAGCAAAATAATTTGTAAGTAATATATATAAATAATCTTTATTTTGAAGAATCTTAGTTTTATTATTAATGATAATTATACTTATAGTATTTAATATATATATGAGAAACCAAATAATACTTATCAATTTACCACTTAGAGAAAAAACAGGTAATTTAAGCATACTATAAAATGCAGCATCATATTTAAAGATAAGTCCACTAAGTAACCAAAAAAATAGTATAATAATAAATAATAAGATATTTTTTCAATTTTATCACCTCTTTACTAATACTATGATTAATAGTAAAATATTATTATTGAAAGGAAGAATTATGAATATAAAAATAGATAAAAAAGATGATGTTATATTAAAAATATTACATTATTTCATAACAGAAGAAGATTATAAACCAATAATTATAAATGGATTAGAAAATGAAATATGGCTTGAAAATATGCAAAGTGATTTAAAGTTAATAAGAATAAATACTAACTATATACATAATGAAGAACAATTAAAAACAGATATGTACAAAGCACAAAGTATAATGAGAAGCATAAAAAAAAGTACTTTTTCATTTAGAATGAATATGCTAAATCTACTTTTAGATACAGGAGAAAATGTAAAAGTAATGGATACTAAAAATATTGAAACAATAAAAGTAGATGAAATTAGTGACTTTAAAAAGAATAAAGTAGTTAAAGAATTCTTTCCAAAAGTAAGTAATGCTGAATTAACAGATCAAGTGGACCCCATAGAATTTTTTAAGCTAACTGAAGACATGAATCAAAAAACAATAAAGAATGAAAAGAAACTTGCAAAAATATTCAGTCAAAAGAAACCAGTTATTACCTATGCATTAATAGTACTAAATATTATGGTATATTTATTTATGGTATTATATGATGTTGATGGGACATATTTTTATGCACTTGCTAATAATTATGAATTTGTTCAAAATGGTCAAATTTATAGATTATTAACTTCAATGTTCTTACACTCAGATATTATACATATTGCTTGTAATATGTATGCTTTATATATTTTAGGACCACAAGTAGAAAGATACTATGGTAAAACTAAATTCTTGCTTATATATTTATTAAGTGGATTATTAGGAAGTATATTTAGTTGTGCATTCATGAGTGCTGATACTATAAGTATTGGAGCCTCTGGAGCAATATTTGGACTTTTAGGAAGTATAGCTTATTTTACTTATTACTATAGAGCAACACTTCAAGGTTTATTAAGAAGTCAAGTAGTACCAGTTATACTACTAAACTTAGCAATAGGATTTATGGTACCAGGAATAGATATTTCAGGTCATATAGGCGGTCTTATTGGTGGTATTTTAGTATCAATGGGAATTGGAATAGGGGATAAAGGAAGAAAAGCAGATCAAATAAATGGAATAATAGTATTCATATTAATGACTCTTGCAATGCTATACATGGTTTTCGTTAAATAAATGTTTGGATACAAAGTTTTTTATAAAGGTTTAAAAGATAGTTTTGGAAATAAACATACTATAGGTACAAAGTACAAACTTGATGGAGAAGTAAAGTGGAGTCAAAATGGTTTTCACTTTTGTAAAAGACCAGAAGATACTCTAAGAAACTTTGATGATTTTAATAATAAATTAGAAATAGCACTTATACAGGCTTCAGGAAATATAGTAGAATATGATGACGAGTATTATGGATATTATGATATGTTTGCTAGTAGTGAATACAAAATTATAAGAGTTATGAGTAGAGAAGAAATATTAAGAGAAGTGTTGACTTCAAAAAATATATTTAGGCAAAAAAGATTACTCGAAAGAATGAGATTAACAGAAGAACAATTAAAATTATTTAAAGGATTAAGTGAAGAACTAGATGATGTAATTAGTTATTATCAATACCATGACACAGAAGTATATCAAAGAAAATACAAAAAAACTGATTTTTAAATCAGCTTTTTAAATATTTAAATTTTTCTATACAAACCAATAGCTTTACCAAGAATAGTAACATTATTTAAAATAATAGGTTCTAAAAAATCATTTTCAGGTTGAAGTCTTATATAACCATCTTCTTTATAAAATCTTTTTAATGTTACCTCATTTTCATCAGTCATTGCTACCACAATCTCACCATTATTAGCATTACTTTGTTTTTTAACAATTACAATGTCTCCATCAAATATACCAACATTAATCATAGATTCACCATTAACTTCTAAAGTGAATACTTCATGATTTTTTGGAACAAATTCTTTAGGTAATGAAAAGTATTCATTAGGATTTTCAATAGCTTCAATCGGATTTCCAGCAGCAACTTTTCCTAGTAATGGGACAGACACTACTTCTTCATCCTTAATAGCATATTCATTTGGAACATTTAACTCAATAGTTCTAAATTTACTTTCTGTTTGATTTATATAACCTTTTTTTGTTAGATTTTTTAAGTGAACAAACATAGTAGCAGTACTATTTAAATTACATATTTTACATAATTCTCTAATAGTAGGTGCATATCCTTTTTCAGCCATAAATTTTTTAATATTTGTAAGAATTATTTCTTGTTTATTAGTAAGTTTTTCCATAAAATCACTTCCTAAATAAATAATATCACACAAATATTTGTTTGTAAATGTTATTTTCTAAGTTTTTTTACTAAAGTTTCTCTTAAATTAATTAAATCATTTTCTTCTATATATGGTAAAAATTCACTTGGATAAATAATTTCATCGGGAAAACCGAATGTAACATCAGAATATTCATAAAGTGTACCTCTAAATACAGAACTAAACATTTCTTTTAATGATTCCTCTGGCAATATTTTAGCAAGTTCCATAATATTCATTTTTGACAAATAGGATAGGGTTAATTGTGAAAGAAGCTTATGTGAAGCTGCAACTTTAAATTGAAATTCATCACCATCATATTCATCTTTAAATCTAACAGAATCCATATCAACTATCTTAACATCACCATTTTTGTTAATCATATTATTATCAGGGTGTATATCCCAAAATACAATTCCATCTTTACTTAATCTTTCAATGGCAACAGCAATCTTTTTAGCAAATTTTAACTTATCCTTATAAGAAATACTATCATTAAATATTAATTTAGTTGATGGGACATAATCTTTTAAGTAAGGCATTCTAAAACCAAGAAAATCATATTGTGGTGTATATATAATACCATTAGGTGTAACACAATTAGGATTATTGTATAACGATAATCTTTGAACAGTTACTTCTCTAGTAATTCTATTTCCATACAAAAGAATTTTATATAGATTTTCATCATCAGAAATATATATATCACTCTCATGATGAACTGAACTTCTTAGAGTAGGATATAATCTTAGTTCTTCTTCAGTTTTAAATATCTTTTCCATACTTTCCCCTATAAATAAGAGTATAATACAACATTTAACATAGAAAATCAATTATTAATTATAAAATTAATAAATAGTAAAAAATAAAAAGTTTTAAAGCTATTAACAAAAATGTTGACCAAGGGGGGAGTACATATTATAATATATATTATAGGTGATAAGATATGAAAAATAAAAATGGATTTACATTAATAGAACTTCTTGCTGTCATAGCAATTTTGGCAATTTTAGTAGTTCTAGCGATACCGAATATTATAAGTTTGGTAGAAAAATCTAGAAAAAATCTTGCCGAAACTAGTGCAAAAAGTTTAGTTAATACAGCTAAAAATTATTACATTAAAAATGAAATGAATGGAAAAAACGTTGAAGAAATCGATTTAACTAATCCTGATTTTGAATATACAGGAGAAAAAGTTACAAAAGGAAAACTAACAATTAATAAAGATGGAAGTAGCTATGGAAAAATGTATATTCGTGGTTATTGTGTAAGTGTTAAAAGTAGTGGAGATGTATCTAGTGAAAAAGTTGATGCAAAAAATTGTAATCTATCCACAGAAACGATAACTTTTACTCTAAATGGTAATTCTTTTAAAGTAGAAGAAGGAACAACGTTAGAAAACTTTTTAAAAAATCTTGATGAAAATCAAGGATTAACAGTTATAAAAGATTCAATTACACAATATTATTTTGAGGACTATGATGGTGCAATAATAATTGGTGATAACAATACTAATAAAATAATGGACTTAAAGAACAGAAAAATAAGTGCTGATGATTCATATACTACATTATATGTTTCAATAACAAAAAATTTTTCATGGGATGATATAGCTAGCGACAACTATGTTCCTATTTTATATCAATATACATATGGTAATACAACAAGTGCAACTATGGCTGTAATATGCTCTAAAAATGATGTTTTTGCTGATGTAGCAGATGCTGTTTATCCAGTTCAAATACTATACTTTTTGGGCGTTAATTATGAGTATATTGATTTAAATAAAGTTTCAAGTTATTCAGGTAGAGAAATAGTTAATGATTACATCATCGGATATAAAGCTGGATTAAAATATCATAAATCAAATAATGAGGCTGGCAGTGATTTTCATGTTTTTGAAGAATTCATGGACAGTCAAGGAAATAAAATTAAGTTATCTGATAAAGTTATAACAAAAAGTTCAGGATTAATTACAGGAAAATATCACATTATATCAAAAGATACATCATTTGAAGATGCAAAGAAAGAAGTTATTAATAATCTTAGTAAATAAACTATAAGCTTGTATTTTAATTTAACAAAACTTTAATAATACTTCCTTCTTTAACTCTAGATTTAACACTAGGAGTAGTATCAATTACTTTGTCTCCATCTCCAACAAATTCTATTTTAAATCCATTAAGAAGCTTACGAGCTTCTTTTTTAGTTTTACCAATTATATCAGGAATCATTATATATTTAATATCATCCCATCTATATACTTTAGGAAGTCCATTAATATCTTCTTTTAAACCATAAATTGATATTATATCCTTAAGCACATTACGAGCTATAGGGGCACTTACGACACCACCATATTGAGTAACACCTTTAGGATGATCAAGAGCAATATATATGACAAATTCTGGATCATCAGCAGGCATAAATCCTATAAAAGAAAGAATATAGTTACCACTCATATATCTTCCATCACTACCGACCTTTTGCGCAGTACCAGTTTTGCCACCAACTCTATAATTTTCTATATATGCATTACGCCCACTACCATTTGCAACAACACTTTCAAGAGCATACTTTACAACATCACTAGTTTCTTTAGTTATGACATTTTTTCTTTTAATAGTTGGTGTTATAGTCTTTCTATCAATTTCACTAACAATATATGGTACATATAAAGTACCACCATTAACTATAGAACTAACAGCAGTAACTTGTTGAATAGGTGTAACACTAATACCTTGTCCAAACGCACTAGTAGCAAGTTCTACAGGTCCAATTTTATCCATTTTAAAGAGTATACCAGTTCCCTCACCATTTAAGTCAATTCCAGTCTTTTTTCCAAAACCAAGTTCAGTAATATATTTAAATAATAATTCTTTACC
This sequence comes from Mollicutes bacterium, assembly GCA_004552445.1. Classification (GTDB taxonomy): domain Bacteria; phylum Bacillota_I; class Bacilli_A; order RF39; family UBA660; genus CAG-1000. The sequence goes on along the minus strand of SFOJ01000011.1, from coordinate 3,272 downwards.
TAGTTTTTGTCCCAAAGATACAAATCCAGGGTTACATGAATTTTCAACTACTTGTACATATGTTTGATTTCCATGACCTTTTCTTTTCCAACAGTGTAGAGTAGCATTAGCAACTTTAACTTTTCCAGAATCGTAATAATGGTCTTCAAAAATATTAACTTTTCCTTCATTTATAGCAGCAGCAAGCGTAACAATTTTGAACGTACTTACCATTTAGCGATAATCCAAATAAAATAATCCAAATAAAAAAGGAATATATTTATTATATTCCTTAAATGGTATTCCATTCCTTTTCTTTAAATCCTATTAAAACTGAATCATCTAATTCTAGTAATGGTCTTTTTACAAGCATACCATCACTACTCAGAACTTGTAATTTTTCTTCATAGGACATAGTTTGAATCTTATCTTTTAGTTTTAATTCTTTGTATTTTAATCCACTAGTATTAAAGAATTTATTAATATCTTTACCGGATTTTTGGATTAATCTATCTAACTCATAAACATTTAGTTTATCAATAACTATATTTCTACTTTTATAATTAAAGTTTTTAGATTCTAAGTATTTTTTAGCTTTTTGACAAGTACTGCATTTTGGATATTCAAATAATAACATATATTATAGTCCTTTCTAAGATAGTATTATTAATCCTCAATTAATTCAAAATTTTCTTTTCCAACACCACAGATAGGGCATACAAAATTATCAGGTAACTCATCGCCCTCATAAATATATCCGCAAAAAGAACATTTCCATTTTTTTGTTTTACCTTCCTTATTAGATTGAGGTATACTTTTTTCTTCATAAGTTGGTGCATTTTTAGGTGAACTTCCTTTTAAGTATTCATGATAATATTTATATGTCATAGCATTTTCATTACTATAATCGTCTGCTTCAACAACTTCACCTAAAAATATTGTATGAGTTGAAGTTTCCATCATATCAATTACTTTACAAACCATATATCCACAAGTATCTTCTAAAACTGGTATTTCTGAAATAACTTTAAAATTGATACCATCAAATTTATCAGTATCATTACTAGATTTAAAACCAAACGTTCCTATGATCTTAGGGTCTGTTGTTTCCTTTAATATTGAAACTCCAAATTTTTTAGTCTCTTTTATTATTTTGTTAGTGTAATTATCATGATTAATGCTAACTGCTATTACAGAAGGGTTTGAAGTAACTTGCATAATGCTATTGGCAACACAACCAATATTTCTATCTTTATCTTTACTTGTTACTACATAAACACCATAAGATAGATTTCTTAATACTTTCTTATCCATAGTTAACTCCTTGCTGCTCCATCAACTGATAAAACAACTCCTGTTATATAGCTAGCCATATCGCTTGCTAAAAATAGAAATGCATTAGCTATATCTTCTGGTGTACCAATTCTACCTAAAGGTATTCCTTGGATAATTGGTTCAATAACACTATCAGGTACATTTTTCATCATATCTGTTAGTGTAACACCAGGAGCAACAGCATTAACTCTTATATTGTCTTTTCCTAATTCTCTGGCTAATGATTTTGTAAGACCATTGACTGCAAATTTACTTGCTGGATAACCACAACCAGATGGCTGTCCATAAATACTTACCATTGAAGAAGTATTTAAGATTACTCCACCACCATTTTCCTTCATATAATCTACAACTGCACGAGAACAATTGAATACAGCATTTACATTTAAATCCATTATTTTTTTAAAATCTTCTTCTTTGTAATCATAAATCTTATCCATTGCACTCATTCCAGCATTGTTAACTAGAATATCAATTTTGCCATACTTTTCTATAATATGACTAAATGTTTTTTTAACTGAAGTCAAATCACATAAATTTGGACAATCTCCATCTACTTCATAATTATCATTTATATTTTTAAGTGTGTTAATTGCATTATCAACACTTTCTTTTTTGGAACCAAGTAGAAATACTTTAGCTCCGTTTTTTAAAAATTTTTCTACTGTAGCAAAACCAATACCACGAGTACCACCTGTTACTACAGCAACTTTTCCTTCTAACATATTATTCCTCCCATATAATTTTTATCTATTCAACTACTTTTGACCATAAAGAATGTTTGTTACAATAAGAGTATATTGTTGCTCCTTTTACATATTTAAATGTTGCAATTGGTTCATCACCTGGATCAAAATAAACTATTTGTTCATTATTATCATATACATAACTAATCCATTCTATATAATGTTCATCTTCCATCACGTGATTAACTTTTACATTAATATTCTCACCAGATATTTGATATTCTGGGACATGCTTTTCAAATGAAGCATCTACGCTATTAGGTTCAATATCCTCTAGTGTTTCGCCACAACATGTAATTTTACAGTTATCGCAATTACAGTCTTCTAATACTTTTATAAGTAAACCACATTTATTACATCTTTTTAACACATTATTCCTCCTTATAAAATATTATACAATAATTTAATTAAATAAAAAAGTTAAAATTAAAATGTTTTTACATAGACATCATATGTAAATATATTAGCATTATCTAGTGATTTCTTAGATTCAACTGTGTTACAAGTTTGATTTTTTTTATAAAGAATATAATCAGTAGTAGGACCGCTAATATGTCTTGCACCCTTAATTTTTAATTTTTCTTCTCCTAATAAATCTAAATATATATCAAGCTTAATATTATATCTATCTCCATCTATTTTAGAGATAATTATTTCATCAACAAATTTTCTAATAAATTCGCTTAATGAACCACAATTAAGTTCTTTTTCAATTAATTCTGCCATTACATTAAGATTATTATTACTATTATTTAATTGTTTGACTTGTTTAATTATAATAGTTTTCTTTTCATTCAAACTTTTAATTTCCTGCTCATACTTGTCAAATTGAACCTTAACAGACTCTTTACTTATATCTCCGTTAAAAACTAATTCAAGAGTCATTGATTTCTTTTCTTCAATAATTTTTATTTTAGTATTAAGTAATTTTAATTCTTTATTATAGTAATCATTTTTATCTATATTTTCATATAGCTTTAGCATATTTTCAATAATGTTTATCTTTTGTGGGATGATACTATTCATTATGGATGACATAATATTATATAAATCTACTTCAGCAATAATTGGAGATTTACATGCTGCTAATCTATGTTGTAGATACATACCACAACTCCATATCGGTCTAGTTTTATTTTTATTACCATGTGATCTTTGAAAACTAGTATTATGTTCTTTACAATATATTTTAGAACTAAAAGCATATTTTAA
>SFOJ01000034.1 GCA_004552445.1 Mollicutes bacterium | reverse complement strand
TAATGAAAGTTTTAATTATTATTCTATTTATCATATTAGTTTTATACTTATTGATTGGAGTATATTTCTTTCACTTTTCAAATTGTACTAAAATATCTACAAAAAGGTTGTTCAAAGGAAAAGGTACTTTTAAGTTAACTAGTAGTGAATCTAAAACTTGGTTTAAAAATTCTAACTATAAAGAAGTTTATATTAAATCTTTTGATAATAAAAATTAAAAATAAATTAAATACTTGGGTAATCATTGTTCATGGTTACACTAACAATGCCTTAGAGATGTTAGATGTAGCATATAATTTTTATAAAAAAGGATATAGTATTTTACTTATTGATCAAAGAGCTCATGGTAAGAGTGATGGGGTTTATTCAACACATGGTTTCTATGAAAGAAAAGATATGTTATCATGGATAGATTATATAAATAAAAAGAAGAAAACTAAGATTATACTTTATGGTATATCTATGGGTGGAACAGTTATAATGAGAACAGTTGGTGAAAATCTTCCAAACAATGTTATATGTGCGATTGAAGACTGTGGCTTTATATCTAATTATGATCAGTTTTATAATCAACTTAAATATCTAAAGTTATTACCCGGTCCAATAATTTCATCATTCAATATATTTTCTTTTTTATTTTTTGGTTTTAATATATATAAATTTAAGCCTGAAGAAATACTTATGAAAGGTAAAATTCCTTTTATGTTTATTCACGGAAGTGCAGATAAACTTGTTCCTCCTAAAAACGCTTATGATGCATATCAATTATATAATGGTAAAAAGAAATTGTTAATAATCGATGGTGCAAAACATATGAAATCTAGTATAGTCAATCCCCAAAAATATTATGATGAAATTTTTAATTTTATAAAAGAAAATAAGAACTAGTTTATTTCTATAATCTTTTAATAAAAAAAGCGAGTTATGATAATACCTCTATTGAAAATTGATTATCACTCGCAAATTAATTATCTTATATTAAAAAAAGCAAAAAAGGTACTGGTAAAAATTATCTTGTCAACAGTTTGTAATGATAAAGAATCATTTTTTCTTATTTTGACAATTTAACCTTATATATGATTTCATCTTTAAATAGTTCAGTTTGACATTTAACATTCAATATTAAATTGCTATTATCTGTTTGATTGTTAGAGAACTGAACGTATCCTTTCTTTGTTCCGCCACTAACAAGTTTTGGGCTATCAAAAAGTTCTACCCCCCATATTTTGAATGTCAACAATGAATAGCTTAAAATTTCACCATTAGTATTGGTTAAACTAATATTTGAGGTATAAAAAGTGTTATCTTCATTGCTTATATTTTTTACAGATACAATAACTCCGATCCATTCAGGATCACTTATAGCAGTAAAACTATCTATTTTATAACCTTTTTTCTTAATTTTAAAATCATTAACTATAACATCAAAATTTGGACAATGTAATGTTTCACCTAAATTATATATTTTTTGAGTATTATAATCAGGTGTATTTTTTATTATATTGAATAAATTTTCAAAACCATTATTACAAAAATATATTATTAATATTACTGTACATGTTACAAAAATAGCAATAGGAACTACATTTTTGCTGTTATCTTGCAATTGTTCATTGTCAGATGTTACAACTTTAGTACCGCAATTAGGACATACATTATAATTCTTCTTAATTTTATTTCCACATTTATTACACGTATTTTTCATAATATCACCCTTTTAATTCAAATTGTTATAAATTAATTCATATTCTTCGTTTGTAATATTTTCCATTAATTTATTTAATGTTTCTTTTGGAATTTGATATTCTTCTATGATACATTTACTTTCTTTTTTAGTAAGTTTCTTATCATGTAATTTTGCAAATTCTATTAGGGCTTCCATTAGATTATTTTTTAATTTTCTTTCTCTATGGAAGAACATTTCTCTAAATATAAATCTTTTAAAACTAAATTTTAGACTATCTCTTTCTACTGGTACTAATCTTATCATTGATGACATAACTCTTGGTGCAGGGTCAAATGCATCTGGAGTTATATCCATTATTTTAGATACATCAAAGAATGAATTTGTAAGTAGTGATAATTTTGTTAATGATTTGTTAACCACTGCATCAGCAAATTTTTTTCCGACTATTAAAATGCACATATTAAATTCGCATCTTAATAATTTCTCAATAAATGGTTCTGTTATTGAGTATGGAAGTGCTGAAATGATTTTATCACATGGTGGAATATATACGTTTAATGCATTTCCATAGATTACATCAACATTATCATGTTTATCTTTTAATACATTAATAAAATGTTCTAAATTTCTATCAATTTCAATGCATGTTAAATGACCTGAACGTTTAGCAATTATATCGCTTATTTCACATTTACCAGGTCCAATCTCCACGACGTTATCAGTTGGTTTCAATTCTGCTGAATCAACAAATAAATTTATGATGCTTTTATCAACTAAAAAATGTTGATCTAAATAATTAGTATCATTTTCAAATTCCATATTCTCACCTATTATATATTATATCAATTATTTTATTATTTTTTAATCTATTTAATTTATTTTACAAATAATAAGGCAAGTTGTTACTTGTCTATATATTTTATATTTGATTTTATTATTTGATTATTTCTTTTTATTTTTCTTCTTCTTGATGCATCTGTGAAGAATATTGCATAAGCAACTTCCCATAATGCAACCCAACCAAATACCATGAGAATTTCTTCTAAAATTTCTCCAATTGCATGTCCAAAGAAATAAGATGCAATTACGAATGATATTCCTATTAATAATAAAGTCAACTTTTTAATGTTTCCTAGTTCTATTTCATATTCAAGTTCATCATTGCTTTCTTTAAACTCTTTTATTATTATTTTTTTATAATGTTCTTTTTCTTCATCAGTTAGTTTAAATTTTGCATTAATATTTATATTTATTTTAGTATTTATATCATATCCGATTATTTCATTAAGTAAATAATCTTTTAATTCGGGAGCTAAAGTATTTTCATTGTACTTACTTGTAAAATATTTTTTCTCACTTATATCTACTTCAATATTTAATTTTTTTTTCACATTTACTCCTTATCTAATATAGTAAACGGGTAACGATTAGGTAAATCTAGTTCAAATGTTAATAACTCGTTAGTAGTTGGGTGAATAAATTCAATTTTTTTAGCAAATAGTGCTATTTGTTCACCTACTTTGGCAGTTTTATTATATTTTTGATCACCAAAAAGAGGATATCCATGATTTGCCATTTGAACTCTAATTTGATGGCTTCTACCTGTCTCTAGATTTATTTCTACTAATGACATATTATTTTTATAATTTAATTTTTTAAAGTTTAATATTGCTTCTTTACCATTTTTATCTACTTTCACTATATTTCTTTTTTCATCTTTCAATAAATTATCTTTTAATTTTCCAGTATTCTCTATATTTCCTATAACTACTGCATTATAAGTTTTTTTAAATGTTTTATTTCTTACTTGTTCAGATAAACGTGATGCGGCTTTTGATGTTCTTGCAAAAACCATAATTCCACCTACTGGTCTATCCAATCTATGTACTAGTCCTAAATAAACATTTCCTGGTTTGTTATATTTTTCTTTTATATATTTTTTTAATATTGTTAGAAGATCTTTATCTTTAGTATTATCTTCTTGTGTTGGTATGTTTATGGGTTTTTCAACTACTAGAAGATGATTGTCTTCATATATTACATTAATCATTACTTTTAACTACCTTAAGTCCTTTTGCTATTAATGATTCTATGGTTACATTTCCTTTTTCTAAATCATCTATCATTCTAGTCTGTGAACCATCAGACCATTCTAATAATACTTCTGTACTTTTTCTACATTCAAAACAATAATATGTTTCTCCTTCTTTATAGAAACAATCCATAAATTTTTCTTCACAACTATCAATATTATCTAAGATTCTATAATCTTTTTTACCTGTTAAACTATATAAATCATCTGTCTTGTCTATTTTCATAAATGCTATTACTGCTAGTGCTACTAATATTAAAGATAATACTGTTACAAAAATACTTTTAATTATCATTTTTAGTTTCATCTTTTTCCCACCTTCCATAGACTCCACAAGGAAGTATCATATTTCTTGTTGATATTTGTAGTCCTATTTCATCAGTTTTTATTTTACCATTTTTTAATTTTTCTTCAAAACTTGTTTCTAAAATGTTTTTTAATATTTCAGGTGTTATACCTTTTGTATATGAACTTATAAGTAGAAATAAAGGATTGTCTGATAATATGTCGATACATGAATCAATTAATTTATTTAAACTATCCTCAAATCTCCATAGTTCTTTTGATGGGCCTCTTCCATATGTTGGTGGATCCATAATTATAGCATCGTATTTATTTCCTCTTTTTTTCTCACGTTCTACAAATTTTAAACAATCGTCACAAATATATCTTATCTTATTATTCTCAAGTCCTGAAAGTTTAGCATTTTCTTTTGCCCAATCATTCATTCCTTTAGATGCGTCTACGTGTACTACTTCTACTGCTCCTGCTAATGATGCGGCCATAGTTGCTGCACCAGTGTATGCAAATAGATTTAATACTTTTATAGGTCTATTAGCATTTTTAATTTTATTCATTATGAAATCCCAATTTGCAGCTTGTTCAGGAAATAAGCCAGTATGTTTAAATCCAGTTGGACTTACCTTTAATTTTAAGTCTTTATATTCTACAGTCCAATATTCTGGAAATGTCTTTTTATTTTCCCAGTTGCCACCACCTTTATCACTTCTGTGATATATAGCATGATAACTATGCCATTCTTTAGTGTCTTTATGTGTCCATAATGCCCATGGATCAGGTCTTCTTAAAATTACATTTTTCCAACGCTCTAACTTCTCACCATTACCAGCATCAATACATTCATAATCTTTCCAATCTTTACTTACAAGCATATTTTCCTCCGTTATATATATTATATCATATTTTCTTACTATTTACTTTTTCTCCTATAAGAAATGTTTCATTTAATAATGTGTTGTTACAATCTAATTCTTCATTGGTTTTGATATGAAGTGATGAATCTATATCAAATGGGTAAGCAGTTACTCCAAATGTTTTATTATGACTAACTATTCTTAAGAATGTACGTAATAATTTTTCAGTTAAATTGTTTTGAATTTTATTGTGTTCTTCTTTATTTGAATCAATATATTCTTGACTATTTTCTTCTCTTTTTGATTTTACTACTATTCCTGTTTCTTTAGCATTCCATCTTTCTATTAGAATTGAAGGTACTACTATATCTGTTATTCCTTTAGATGCTAAGAGTCCAAGAGCAATGTTAGATGCTACTACAAATGATGCACTAACATCTTTTAAATTGCCTTCACCATAATTCTCATAAGTGTCGTTTTTTGTATCAAAGTTTTCTCCTATTTGAAACAATCTACGATTTACTCTCTTTTTAAATTTGTTTTCCTCGTCATACTTTTTATTCTTTTGAACAGCATATATATAACATTTATTATCTTCAATACCATATCTTACTAATGGAAAAGTATATCTTTCATTAGTTTCAGGTTCAATAACTGATATTTTTAAAGAGTTAGGTGTTTCATTTAATATAGTTTCTTGAATATTTTCAACTTCTACATATCCACCTAAAGTTTCAGAATACCCTATTATAGTTGGTTCTTCGTATTCACTAAATGTCTCATCTTTTAAAAATGCTATTTGTTTTCTTAAGAATTCTTCTGATTCATTGAAATCATCATAAGTTGCATTAGCCCATAGTGTAGTTAATATTATTTTGTTAATAATTTGTTCATAATTTTCAACACCGGCAAATATTAATTCATCTTGATATATAGATAAATCGTATTTCTTCCTAGCTAAAGCTAAATACTCTGTTAATAACTTGTTAAAACTTTCTTTATTTTTAATAACAAGTCTTGGTATTAAATATCTTCCATCATCATTCTTCTTAGCTTCTATAGTTTTATTTTCTTCTCTTATATATGTACTAAAAAGTAAATTCATCATAAAAAAGCAATCTACTCTACCAGCACTTGCTTCATTAATTATTTCATCATAAAACACATTTATGTCGTTCATATAAATCACAACAATATTTTATCATAAGAAAGAAATATTTATAAACATTTTTACAATATATTACATTTGTATTGTATAATAAAACCATGAAGAAAATTATTGAACCAAAAATTAAGTTTACTGATTATTTTATTAAAGATAATTATGAATATTCTATCGATAATAAAGAGTTTGATCAAAACAATATAGAAGACTTCTCTAATATTACTTTTAATTCTTGTATATTTAATAAGATTGATTTTAATGATATTAAACTTTTGAATGTTGAATTTGTCGATTGTATTTTTAATAACTGTGATTTATCTAATAAATCTTTTGAAAATGCTGGTATTCATAGAGTAATATTTAATAATTCTAAATTAATCGGTGTTTCATTTAGTGAAGTGAATCTGAAGAATGTTATGTTTAATAATTGTAACTTGAGATATTCTAATTTTTATGATGTTAATGTTGATAACTTGTTATTTAGTGAATGTACTCTTGAAGAATCATATATAACAGAATGCCATTTTAAAAATATTGATTTTGATAGATGCACTCTTAATAAAGTAACTATTTTAAGATTAAAACATATTGGATTTGATTTATCAAATTCTAGCATTGAAGATATTAACATTGATTTACAATCGTTAAAAGGTATTAGTGTTAATATGATAGAAGCTGCAATGTTAGCAAGATACTTAGGTATCATTATTAAAGATTAAGGAGGTTTTATGATTTATTTAAAAAAATTTGAGTTATTAGATGAAATACAAGAACATTATCTATTTGATACTGAAAAAAGAAAAATATTTAATTCTTATTATCCTGTAGGTTTATTTTCTACAAAAGGATTTAAAAATATTATATTTAGTAACATAACAATTTTTTATGGAGGAAATGGTAGTGGTAAAAGTACTTTGATTAATATAATATCAGAATGTCTTCATTCAAATAGAAAAGAAAATTTTGATAAGGGAAGTTTTTTTGATTTGTATTCTTCAAAATGTAAATACGATTTAAGTTTTGAAAAACCTATAGAAATCAAAACAATAACTAGTGATGATGTATTTGACTATTTGCTTGATATTAGAAGTATAAATGCTAATGTTAATAGAAGAAAAGAAAGATTAAGTCGTGAATACTTAGATATGAAATTTAATAGTGATAACAATTTTGATAATTATGAATCGTTAAGAAATACATATGATTCTAAAAGAAAAACTATGTCTCGTTATGTTAGAGATAGACTTGGTAACAATAATATAGTTGAACAATCAAATGGAGAATCTGC
>SFOJ01000033.1 GCA_004552445.1 Mollicutes bacterium | reverse complement strand
GATTGAAAACAAAGATATTATTGAAGCTTTAAAAGAAAAAACTATTCTTGAAGTTAAAGAATTAGTTGATATGATGAAAGAAGAATTTGGTGTTGATCCTAGTGCTGTTGCTGTTGCTGCTGCTCCAGTTGCTGAGGCTGAGGACAATGCAGGAAGTGGAGTTAAGACTGTAGTATTAAAAGAAGCAGGTGCTCAAAAATTACAAGTTATTAAAGTAATTAGAGAAGTTACTGGATTAGGTCTTAAAGAAGCTAAAGATATTGCTGATGCTGGTGGAAATGTTAAAGAAGGAATTCCTGCTAGCGAAGCTGAAGAATTAAAAGCTAAATTAGAAGAAGCTGGCGCTACTGTAGAATTAGCTTAATTTAATTATGAGCCTTGTTAAAAGGCTTTTTTGCGTATATAAGAGAAGGAGAATTATATGAGTCATTATTTTGAAAATGATATGAACTTAAAGAGTGAGATTAGAGAATTAAGTTATAAATATGATTCTTCTTTTTTTACGTTTTATAGCGATAATGGTGTGTTTAGTAAAAAGAATGTCGATTATGGAAGTAAATTATTATTAGAAACATATTTAAAAGAAAATATAACTAATGTTAATATTCTTGATGTTGGTTGTGGTTATGGATTTATTGGAATAGTAATAAGTATTCTTACAAATTCATATGTAGATATGATTGATGTTAATAAGAGAGCTATTCATCTAACAAATAGAAATATTAAACGTTATCCTAAGTTTAATGGAAATGCATTTATAAGTGATGCATATGCAAATATTAAAAATAAATACAATGTAATTATTACTAATCCACCAATTAGAGTAGGTAAAACTAAATTATTAGAAATATTAGAAGGAGCTTTTGATCATTTAGAAGATAATGGAATTTTATATTTTGTAATTCGTAAGGATCAAGGAGCTTTATCAATAAAGAAGATTCTTGAAGAGCAAAGACAAGTAGAAATAATTAACAAAGATAAAGGATACTTTATATTTAAGGTAAAATAATATAAAATTGCTTGACATTTTTTATAAAAAATAATTGACTTGTTGAAATAGAGTGTGGTAAAATTTTATATTGCAGTACATTTGTTTTATTTTTAAAATTTGTGTTCTTTAAAAATTTAGGATTGGGGTGAAAAAGTGGCATACAAAACAGTAAAATTTGGTGACCATAGAGAAAGAAGAAGTTTCTCAACAAAGCGTAGTACGCTAGAACTTTCTAATTTATTAGAAATTCAGAAAAGTTCATTTGACTTATTTTTAAAGGAAGGAATTAAGGAAGTATTCGAAGATATTTTTCCTGTTGAAAGTTTTTCAGGTTCATTATCACTAGAATTTGGTGATTATTATTTTGATGAGCCTAAATATTCTGTAAAAGAAAGTCGTGAAAGAAAAGTTACATATTCTGCACCTTTAAAAGTAAAAGCTAGATTGTTTATTAATGAAACTGGTGAAGTTAAGGAACAAGAAGTATTTCTAGGCGATATGCCTTTAATGACTGATACTGGTTCATTCATAATTAATGGAGCAGAAAGAGTTATTAACTCACAACTTGTTATGGGACCATCTTGTTATTACAAAAATGAAGTAGATAAGAGTGGTAGAAATATTATTACAAGTGAAGTTAGACCTAATAAAGGTACTTGGCTTGAATATGAGCTTGATGCTAGAGGAATTTTATATGTAAGAATAGATAGAACTCGTAAAGTTCCTGTTACTACGTTATTAAGAGCTTTAGGGCTTTCAAGTGATGATGAAATCTTAGAATTATTTGGTCAAGATGAATATTTAATTAATACTTTAGAAAAAGATTCTACTAAGAATACTGATGAAGCATTAATTGAAATATATGAAAAATTAAGACCAGGCGAACCAGCAACATTAGATTCAGCTAAAAATCAATTAATCGTTAGATTTTTTGATAAATTTAGATATGATTTAGGTAAAGTTGGTAGATATAAATTTAATAAAAAACTTAATGTATTAGATAGACTTCTTAATTCTAAAATAGCTCAAGATATAGAAATTGATGGTGAAGTTATTGTTAAAAAAGGAACAGTAATTACTAAAGAAATTCTTGAAACTATTAAACCATATTTTGAAAATGGATATGGAGTAAAAGAGGTTACTATTAATGAAGAATTAGATACATACAATAAAATTCAAGAAGTACTTGTATATTCTAATGATGAAGATGAAAAAGTTATTAAGATTATAGGTAATGATCAAACTATTGATACTAAGAGATTAACAATATCTGATGTTTATGCATCTCTATCATATTATATTTGTTTATTATATGGTATTGGTAAATATGATGAAATTGATCACTTAGGAAATAGACGTGTAAGACAAGTTGGAGAATTAATTCAAAATCAATTTAGAATTGGTATTGCACGTATGGAAAGACAAATTAGAGATAAGATGTCTACTCAAGAGATTGATGCTGTTACTCCAAAATCATTAATTAATATTAGACCAGTTACTGCTTCTTTAAAAGAATTCTTTGGTAGCAGTCAATTATCAAAATTCATGGATCAAATAAATCCATTATCAGAATTAAATGATAAACGTAGGCTTAGTGCTTTAGGTCCAGGTGGTTTATCAAGAGATAGAGCTGGTATGGAAGTTCGTGATGTTAATCCATCTCACTATGGTAGAATTTGTCCTATCGAGACTCCAGAAGGTCAAAATATTGGACTTATTACATCACTTGCTAGTTATGCTAGAATTAATGAATATGGATTTATAATGACTCCATATAGAAAAGTTGTTGATAATAAAATAACTGATGAAATAGTATATATGACTGCTGATGAAGAAGAAGATTATTATATCAGTCAAGCTACAGTTGATGTAGATGATGAAGGATATATAAGTTCAAAAACAGTTCCAGTTAGATATAATAAAGATAATATGATTGTTCCTCGTGAGAAGGTAGATTATATTGATGTTTCACCATCACAAATAGTATCAGTTACAACAAGTATGATTCCATTTATGGAACATGATGATGCTAACCGTACACTAATGGGTGCAAACTTGCACGTGATTCTGGTTGCTCAGTAGTATGTGATATTGATGGTGTAGTTGAATACGTTGATGCTAAAAAAATCATAGTTAAAGGTTTAGAAGAAAAGCGTACTTATGAATTAATTAGTTATCAAAGAAGTAATAATGAAACTTGTTATAATCAAAGACCAATTGTTAAGAAGGGTGAACAAGTTCATAAAGGTGAAATAATTGCTGATGGACCTTCTACTGATAAGGGAGAAATAGCTTTAGGTAAAAACTTAGTTGTAGCATTCATGACTTATAATGGTTATAACTATGAAGATGCAGTTATTCTAAATGAAAGAATAGTTCGTGATGATGTTCTTACATCAATACACATTGAAATGAAAGAAATAGAGTGTCGTGATACTAAACTTGGACCTGAAGAATTCACAAGAGATATTCCAAATATTAGTGAAGATGCTCGTAAAAATTTAGATGAAAATGGTATAGTAAGAATTGGTACTGAAGAATTGGTACTGAAATAAAAGAAAATGATATTCTTGTTGGTAAGGTTACTCCTAAAGGAATGCAAGAATTATCAAGTGAAGAAAAATTATTACATGCAATCTTTGGTGAAAAGACTCGTGAAGTTCGTGATACATCACTTCGCGTTAGTCATGGATGTTCAGGAATTGTACATGATGTACAAATATTTACTAAAGAAAACTCTGATGAGCTTCCTGCTGGAGTCTCAAAAGTAGTTCGTGTATATATTGTTAAGAAGAGAAAGATTCAAGTTGGAGATAAGATGGCTGGACGTCACGGAAATAAGGGTGTTTGTTCATTAATTCTTCCTTCAGAAGATATGCCATATTTACCAGATGGTACTCCAGTAGATGTAATTTTAAACCCATTAGGTGTTCCTTCTCGTATGAATTTAGGACAAATTTTAGAATTACATTTAGGTATGGCTGGTAAGAAATTAGGTGTTCATTATGCTACACCAATATTTGATAGTGCTACTGAAAAAGATATTCAAGAAGAAGTAGCTGAAGCAGGACTTGATCCTGATTATAAGACTTGGTTGTATGATGGACGTACAGGTGAAAGATTTGATAAGAGAGTATCTGTTGGTGTCATGTATATGATAAGACTTGTACACATGGTTGATGATAAGATTCATGCTCGTGCTACAGGACCTTATAGTATGGTTACACAACAACCTTTAGGTGGTAAAGCTCAATTTGGTGGTCAAAGATTTGGAGAGATGGAAGTTTGGGCATTATACTTGTTAAAGGTAAACCAATTCCAACACCAGGTGTTCCAGAATCATTTAGAGTATTAATTAAAGAATTCCAAGCTTTAGGTTTAGATATTCAAATTGTTAATAAAGATGGATCACTAAAAGATGTTAAAGAACTTGAAGATGATGAAGATAAAGAAGATACTCCAGTATCAATTGAAGAAATTAGTAAAGTCGATGATACTGAAAGTGATAATATAGATGAGTCTGATTATGAAGATGTTCAAGATGAGGATGATGAAGACTTAGAAGATTTAGAACCAACTGATGAAGATCTTGAATATGAAGAAGAGTATGGTCTTGATGATTATCAAGATGATGCTTATGAAAGGGGTGAAGAATAATGATGGAAGTTAATGAATTTGATGGAATTCGTATTGGTATAGCTTCTCCTGAAAAGATTCGTGAATGGTCTTATGGTGAAGTTAAAAAACCAGAAACTATTAACTACAGAACTTTAAACCCTGAAAGAGATGGACTTTTCTGCGAAAAGATATTTGGTCCAACAAAAGACTTTGAGTGTAGTTGTAAAAAATATAAAAGATTAAGATATAAAAATGTTATTTGTGATAGATGTGGAGTAGAAGTAACACGTGCAAAAGTACGTAGAGAAAGAATGGGACATATTGAACTTGCTAGTCCTGTTAGCCACATTTGGTATGCAAAAGGTGTACCTCCTAAAATGGGACTTGTACTTGATATTAGTCCTCGTGAACTTGAAGAAGTATTATATTTTGTTAGCTATATAGTACTTGATCCAGGAATTGCACCTCTTGCTAAAAAGCAAACATTATCTGATAAAGAATATAGAGCATATTATGAAAAATATGGTGATGAATTTAAAGTAGGTATGGGTGCTGAAGCAATTAAACAATTACTTACTGAAGTTGATCTTGAAAAAGAAGTAGAAGAATTAAAGAAAGAAGTAGAAAAAGCTCAAGGACAAAAGAAAATTAGATTAGTTAAGAGACTTGACTGCTTAAATTCATTCCTTGAAAGTGGTCAAAGACCTGAGTGGATGATACTAGATGTACTTCCAGTAATACCACCAGATCTAAGACCTATGATTCAACTTCCAGGTGGAAGATTTGCTACTTCAGATTTAAATGATTTATATAGAAGAATTATTAATAGAAATAATCGTCTTAAAAAATTATTAGAACTTGAAGCTCCAACAATTATTGTTCAAAATGAAAAACGTATGCTTCAAGAAGCAGTAGATGCTTTAATTGATAATGGAAGACGTGGTAGAAGTGTTTCTGGTGTTGGAAATAGACCACTTAAATCATTATCATCTATGTTAAAAGGTAAACAAGGTAGATTTAGACAAAACCTATTAGGAAAACGTGTTGACTATAGTGGTCGTTCAGTTATTGTAGTAGGACCTAGTCTTAAAATGTATCAATGTGGTGTACCTAAAGATATGGCTCTTGAACTTTTCAAACCATATGTTATGCAACAATTAGTTGAAAGAGGAATAGCTCATAATATTAAAGCTGCTAAGAAAATAATCGATGTACAAGATGAAAGAGTATGGGATGTAGTAGAAGATGTTATTCGTGAGCATCCAGTATTGTTAAACCGTGCTCCAACATTGCATAGACTTTCTATTCAAGCATTTGAACCAGTTCTTGTTAGTGGCAAAGCATTAAGACTTCATCCACTTGTATGTAGTGGTTTCAATGCTGACTTCGATGGTGACCAAATGGCTATCCATATTCCAATTAGCGAAGAAGCACAAGCTGAAGCAAGATTATTAATGTTAGGTGCTAATAACATTCTTGATCCTAAAGATGGAAAACCAATCGTTACACCATCTCAAGATATGGTTCTTGGTAACTACTATTTAACATTAGAATTAGCTGGTGAACCTAATGAAGGTAAAGCTTATAAAGATCCAAATGAAGTATTAATGGCTTATGAAAGACGTGATATTACTCTTCATACTAGAGTATGTATTCCAACAAAAGAATTTAAACATAAAGTTTGGACAGATGAACAAAAAGAAAAATATATTGTAACTACTGCTGGTAAAATAATATTCAATGAGATATTCCCAGATACTTATCCTTATATTAATGAAGGAAGTAAAGAAAATATCGAAGTTATGACTCCTGATAAGTTCTTTATTGAGAAGGGTAAGAATCTACCAGAAGAAGTTGCTAAAATGCCTGTAGTACCTGCTTTAATAAAAAAAGATTTAGGAAAAATAATTGCTCAAATATTTAAGAGATATAAAACTACAGAAACATCAATTTTCTTAGATAAATTAAAAGATTTAGGATTTAAATTTAGTACTAAATCTGGTATAACAATTTCACTTTCTGATATACCAGTTAACCATGAAAAAGAAGCTATTATTGCTGAAACAAATGCAACTATTGAAAAAATCAATAAACAATTTAAACGTGGTCTTATAACTGATGAAGAAAGACATAATAAAGTTATTAAATTATGGACAGATGCTACAAACAATGTTCAGGGTAAATTAGGTGAATTACTAAAACAAGATGTAGAAAATCCATTATCAATGATTATTAATTCTGGAGCCAGAGGTTCTGCAAACCAATTAGGACAACTTGCTGGTATGCGTGGTATTATGGCTAAACCAGATGGTGGTCAAGTAGAAATTCCAATCTTAGCTTCATTCCGTGAAGGATTAGATGTTCAAGAGTTCTTCTTATCAACACATGGATCTAGAAAAGGTACTGCTGATACAGCTCTTAAGACTGCAGATGCAGGTTACCTAACAAGACGTTTAGTTGATGTTGTACAAGATATAATTGTACGTGAAGAAGACTGTGGAACAATTCAAGGTATTGAAGTTGAAGCATTTACTGATGAAAAGAGTGGAGCTGTTATTGAAAGCTTTAAAGATAGAATAACAGGTCGTTTCTCAAATCAAAAAGTGTTAAATCCTGAAACTAAGGAAGTATTAGTTGATAAAGGTGCACTTATTACTGAAAAGATTGCTGATAAGATTGATAAAGCTGGAATTACTAAGATGGAAATTAGAAGTGTACTTACTTGTAAGTGTGCTAATGGTGTATGTCAAAAATGTTATGGTCTTAACCTTGCTACTGGTAACTTAGTAGAAGTTGGTGAAGCTACTGGTATTATGGCTGCTCAATCAATAGGTGAGCCAGGTACTCAATTAACAATGCGTACATTCCATACAGGTGGTGTTGCATCAGCTGCTGATATCACTCAAGGTCTTCCAAGAGTTGAAGAACTTTTCGAAGCACGTATTCCTAAAGCTAAAGCTACTATTGCTGAAATCAATGGTAAAATTACTAAGATTACCGATGATAAGAATAATAGATTTAAAATATATATTACTAATGATGTTGAAACTCGTGAACATGTTACTCAATACAATGCTAAACTTAGAGTTGAAAAGGGTGATGTTGTAAATGCAGGAGATCCATTAACGGAAGGAAGTATTTCTCCAAAAGAATTACTTGCTGTTACTGACCCAACTACTGTACAAGGTTACATCTTAAAAGAAATTCAAAAAGTTTATAAGAGTCAAGGTGTTGATGTTTCAGATAAACATGTTGAAACTGTTGTTAGAAGAATGATTACTAAGATTAAAGTTGTTGATCCAGGAGATACAAACTTAATTGAAGGACTTACAGTTCCTCTAAGAGAATTTGCCGAAATCAATAAACCAGTTATCCTATCAGGTGGAGTTCCAGCTACTGGAAAACCAATTATGTTAGGTATAACTAAAGCTTCATTAGAAACAGATTCATTCTTATCAGCTGCATCATTCCAAGAAACAACAAGAATCTTAACTGATGCTGCTACTCGTGGTAAGATGGATATGTTACATGGACTTAAGGAAAACGTTATTCTTGGTAAATTAATTCCTGCTGGTACAGGTGCTAAACAATACAATAATATTGAAGTTATATTAAAGAATGAACTTTTAGATGATGATGCTGCTGAAGTGTTAGAAGAAAAGTTCTTAACTGATGATAAAACTGAAGAAGTTGTAGATGCTATGGCTGAAATAGAAAAAGAAAGTGACGAAGAAGAAAATGCTTAATTCATTTTCTTTTTTTATACCTTTATGTTATAATAATTTTTAGGTGATATAAATGTTTGAAAACTTAAGTGAAAGATTACAAAAAGTAGTTAGTAATATTAAATCCAAAGGTGTAATTAATGAAGATAATATTAGTGATATTACTCGTGAGATTAGACTTTGTTTATTAGAAGCTGATGTTAATGTTAAAATTGTTCGTGAATTTATAGATAGTGTTAAAGAGAAAGCTCTTGGTGAAGAAGTTAGAAAAAGTATTAAACCAGGAGATATGTTTGTTAAAATTTTAAAGGATGAACTAGTTAATCTTTTAGGAGGAGATAGTGCTCCTTTAGAAGTAAATAAAAAACCAACTATTGTTATGGTTGTTGGTCTTCAAGGTGGTGGTAAAACTACTACTATAGGTAAAATTGGAAATATGGTTCGCAAGAAACATCATAAAAAACCTATGTTTATTGCATGTGATGTATATAGACCTGCCGCTATAGATCAATTAAAAGATATTGGAAAGCAACTTAATATTGAAGTTTATGAAGAAGGAAAAGGTAATCCTGTAGAAATATCTAAACGTGGTATAGAGTATGCTAAAAGTAAAGGTTATGATTATATATTAATAGATACAGCTGGTCGTCTTCAAATAGATGAAACTTTAATGGATGAATTAGTTAATATAGAAAATGAAGTTAAGCCAGTCAAGATGCTATTAATGTAATAACAGGTTTTAATGAAAAACTTAAACTTACTGGTTGTGTTCTTACTAAGATGGATGGAGATACTAAGGGTGGTGTTGCTTTATCACTTAGACATCTTACCAATATTCCAATCAAATTAATTGGTGATTCTGAAAAGTTAGATGGTATTAGTGAATTTTATCCTGAACGTATTGCTGATAGAATTCTTGGTATGGGAGACTTACTTTCAATAATAGAGAAAACTGAAGCAGAACTTGATCAAGATGAAATGATGAGTACTGCTAAAAGAATGCAAAGAGGTAAATTTGATCTTGAAGATTTCTTAAAAACTACTAAACAAATTAAGAAACTTGGACCTCTTGAAAATTTACTTAAGTTACTTCCTGGGGCATCTAAAATGGGACTTAATAATGTAAATATAGATCCTAAAATAATGGCTAGAACTGAAGCAATTGTTTTATCAATGACACCCGAAGAAAGACGTAATCCTGATATAATAAAAGCTGAAAGAAAAGTTAGAATTGCTAAAGGATGTGGACAAAAAGTAGAAGATGTTAATCGTTTACTTAAACAATTTGATCAAATGAAACAAATGATGAAACAAATGAAAAATATGAAATTTTAGATTATTGATATTCAATAATCTTTTTTTATGATAAAATTAGTTTAAGGTAGGAAGATCATGGATGAGAAAGCACAAAAAGAAGCACTTAAAGAATTAAATAAATCTTTAGAAGTAGATAGAAAAAAGAGAAACAGAATTATTCTTTCAATATTAATAATATATTTACTTCTTGTTATTGTATATCAAACTATTATAGGAGTATTACCTGGTGAAAATCCTGATTTTTTAGGATTTAAAATAATACCTATTAAGGATATTCAAACTAAAGAAAAGTATGAAATAAGTGTTAATGATAATAATAATCTTGATTATTATATTGAAAAAGATTTTAAATTTCCTATTATACCTTTTTTAGTGGATATGATAGATTATGATAGTGATTCATTAGGAAATGGAGATCCAATAGTTATAAGTTCTAATAATGGCTTTAAAATTAAATATAAAGTTTATAATTGTTATAGTAATTATGCTGGTAAACTTGTTAATGAAAAGTGTGATAAACATACTGTTAAATATGAAGAAATAGATATAAAACATAAAATTAAAATTATTAAAGAAGAGTTTCCTAAAGATGAAGTATTATATGATGGAAAGTATATTGAGGACATAAGTTATTATTTAAAGGATAAAGGTGTATATAAAGTAATTTTATATTATAAAAAGAAATTTATTACTACTAAAGTTCAAATTTATGTTGAGGTTACTGATGACTAAGAAAATTAATAAAAAGAAGATTATAATTATTTTAATACTTGTAATTACACTTATAATTATTCTTAGAATAGTAAATGGTATTAAAGTAATTGAATCTAGATTAGAAGAGAAAGTAGATTTATATTTTAGAGTTACTATTAATGATGAAGTATTATATGGACAAACTGATGTAACTAAAACATATAATTTAATTCCTGGATTTGTAAAGGTTAATAAGAATGGTAGTGAATATATGACTTATGATAATAATATGAAGTATACTCATAATAAATATAAACTAGTTAATACAGAAAATACTAATGAGTTAATACTTAATGTAGAAGTATATAAATGTTATAAAAATAAATCTGTTAATAGTTGTGATAATGAAGTAACTGATTTTAAGAAGCAAAATATTAAAATTGATGAAGTAGAGATTAGAAAGACTGGTATAAGTTGTGGTAAATATAATCAAGTAGTATATAAAGGAAAGTTTGGTAAAAATATATATTCTTATATAAAAGATACTGATTATTATAGAGTGTTATTTAAATATAAAGATGGGTCTAAAACATATAATATAGAATATAGCTTTTTTACAAATATTTTACAACCAGAGGTTCTATAATTTACTTATAAAAATTAATATGATATACTAATTATGAAGATAAGGTGTTGGTTATATGAAAAAGAAAATTATTGTTATCGTAGTTGCTTTATTATTTATTTTTAGTTTTTCTATGGATTTTATTAAGGAGCAATTACCAAATATAAGTGATAAGAAAAGTTTTAGGATTTTAGCAAATCCTGATAATAAGGACTTTATGGACGAACTTGTTAAGTATGGGAAAAAAGAACATATTAATGTTAGTGTAGAGTATGTTGATGATTTAGAAGCTGTTGATATGTTAGAAGAAGATAACAATTATGATGCTGTATGGATGTCTAATTCAGTATGGCTATATATGCTTAATAATGCTAGAGTATCAAATTCTAAATCAATTAGTATTAATCCTGTAGTTATGGGTATAAAAAAATCTAAAGCTAAAGAATTAGGATTTGTTGATAATGAAATTAAAAACAAGGATATTTTGAATGCTGTTAGTAGTGGAAAACTTAAATATGTTATGACTTCTGTTACTAAAACAAATACTGGTCTTACTGCTTACTTAGGATTTTTAAATTCTCTTGCTGGCAGTCCTGAAATTCTAACGAGTGATATGCTTAATAATGAAACTTTAGTTACTAATTTAAAATCTTTATTTAGTGGAGTTGAGAGAGTTTCTGGTAGTTCTTCATTTTTAGAAGATATGTTTGTAAATAGTGATGATTATGAAGCAGTTATTGCTACTGAGTCATCATTAATAAATATAAATAAACAGTTAGAGAGTAGTAATAAAGAAACATTATATTTACTATATCCAAGTGATGGAGTTGCTATTAATGATTCTCCATTTGCATATGTAGATAGGGGACAGGAAAAATTAGAAAAATTTAATATTTTACAATCATATTTATTAAGTTCATCTACTCAAAAAGAATTAGAAAAACTTGGTAAGAGAACTTGGTATGGAGGAACTAATAATAATGCTGATAAATCAGTATTTAAAACATCTTATGGTATTGATACAACTAAATATTTGATGCCACTTAAATATCCATCAAAAAAGGTTATGAATGAAGCTATTGCACTATATATTGCCGAACTTAGAAAGCCAGCGGCTGTTGCATTTTGTTTAGATTATTCTGGTAGTATGTCTGGAAATGGTGAAAGGGAACTTAAATCTGCGATGGACTTTATATTAGATTATAATAAAGCTAGTGAAGAGAGACTTCAATTTTCAAAATATGATAAAATAATTGTAATTCCATTTGATTCAAAGAATAGAACAGTTTTAACTGGAAATGGAAGTTATACTGGGGACTTAATATCTAAAATTAATCAATCTATACCAGGTGGTGGAACTAATATTTATAGATGTACTGTTGAAGCTCTTAAACAACTTGAAAAAACAGGTAAAGATTATGTGAAATCAGTTATATTAATGTCTGATGGTCACTCAAATATGGGAAGAATTGAGGATGTTGCTAGTTATTACTCAAGAATGACTGAAAAAATACCAGTTTATAGTATTATGTTTGGTCAATCTAGTGAAGATGAACTTGAAGGTTTGGCAAATCTTACTAATGCTAAAGTATTCGATGGAAGAACAAGTTTGATAAGAGCGTTTAAAGAAGTAAGGAGTTATAACTAATGATTAATATACAAAAAAGATATTTAATTTCTGCTTTAGTATCAGGGGTCTCATTTATAATATTATATGTATTTTTAGATTTTTACTTATGGATGGCATTGTTACTCACAATACTTATTTATATAGCAGGTATATTCTTATTTAAATCTCAAGATATAAGAATATATGATAGAGAAGCTCTTGCTAGATACAATTTTGAAATGTCTAAACTAAATGATTATAAAGAAAAAATAAAAGATAAAACTATAAAAGAAAAACTTACTAAAATAGTTAATGTTTCTCAAAAAATAACAAAACATTTAGAATCAAGACCTGGAAATGCTACTAAGATATATAATTTTTTAGATTATTATTTACCTTTTACAACTAGAATAGTTACTAAGTATATTGAAGCTGAAAGTAAAAAAGAAAAAACTTTTGTAGAAAATAAACTTATACTTAAGATGTCAGTTTATATTAAAGAAGTTGAACATGAGTGTGATAGATTACTTGAGGAAATTGTAAAATCTAAAGATAAAGAATTAGATTTTGAAATGAAAGTCTTTGAAAAAACATCTGATTTAGATATAAATGAAGATGAATTAAAAGGAAGTGAAAAAAATGTTTAAAAAAGAAGGAATGGTATCAAAAATAGTTGGTGTTGTTTTACTTGTAGTTATTGTTGTTTTAGTAATAGTAATTAAGAATGGAAATTTCACTAATAAAGTTGATGAAATTTATGGAGCAGTTGGTGGTGGTAAAGAAGAT
Organism: Mollicutes bacterium; assembly: GCA_004552445.1. Taxonomy (GTDB): domain Bacteria; phylum Bacillota_I; class Bacilli_A; order RF39; family UBA660; genus CAG-1000. The sequence continues at coordinate 2,959 of SFOJ01000033.1, read as the reverse complement.
TTACTAGCTGATGAAGAAATTAATAAAATATTTGCTAAAAAGTATAAATTTAAATTTGTACAAGACTCATGGAGTAATGGAAAAACGGTAAAGGAAAGTTTGGTTCGTAAAGATGGAAGTAAATATGATTTAGCTTTTTTCTCTGATCAAAGATATTATGATTATTTTAAAACTACTCCTAAAGCAGATGAAGCATCTCGTGATTATGTAATTGATGGAGATTTAGTACTTAATACACCAATTGTTATTTATAGTTGGGCTGAAGTAACTGATGCATTAATTAAAGAAAATATAGTAACAGTTAAAAATGATGTTTATTATATTACTGATATGAATAAACTTATAAATTATATATTAAATGGTAAGAAATGGAGTGAACTTGGTTTAGATATATATGGTCAAGTTAATATAGGTTCTACTGACCCTGTAACTTCATCACCAGGCGCAACATATTATGGACTTCTACTTTCTATAATGGCTGGTGGAGATGTTAATAATGTAAGCATTAAAGAAGCACTTCCTAAATTAAAAGAATTTTATTTAAAGAGTGGATATATGAATAATACACCTGCTGATTTGTTTTCAATGTTCTTAAAAACTGGTATGGGTGCTAAGCCTATGATAGTTGATTATGAAAAGAGTGTTATTGATTTTGCTAATGCAAATCCTGATGGATGGAATCAAGTAAAAGATAAAATTAGAATTTTATATCCAACACCAACTATATGGAATAGTCATTGTATTGCAGCATTTAATGAAAATGGTAAGAAACTATTAGAAGCATTTAATGATAAAGAAGTTGCTCAAAAAAGCTGGGAAAGGTATGGATTTAGAGTAGGTACTACTGGTGGAAACTATGATGTTAGTAAGATTAGTGGTACTATAAAAGGAATACCTCAAGAAATAACAAGTGTAACTTCTGGACTTAGAATGGATGTATATAATGAAGTTATAGATTACCTTAAAAATAATCAATAAAAAGATATTATAAAATATCTTTTTTATTATGTTATAATTTTTATAGAAGGTGAAGTATGATTATAAGAGTAGATAATATTAATGATTGTAAGATTTGTGATGACTTTTTAACATTATTAATTCATGATGAAAAACAATATGATGAAACTATTGACGAAAATTTTATTGTTAAAGATTATTTTATTAATGTAATTAAAAATAAAGATAATATATTACTGTTATATAAAGAAAATAATATTGGTATTGGCTATATTTTTGCAAAAAGGCAAGAAAATGGATACTTATTAGATGGATTATATGTTAATGAAGATTTTAGAAATAAAGGAATTGCAAGAAAACTATTGGATGAAGTTATTAAAGAAATTCTTTTAATAGGAGATTATAAAATATTCATAAATGTTTTAAAAGAAAATGTTGTTGCTTATAATTTATATAAGAGTTTTGGGTTTATTATTGAAAAAGAAGATAAACTTAAATATTATATGATATATAAAAAATAGTTGTTATTTATTGCCTAAACATAGATTTTATTTTTACATAAAATATCTATGAAAAGGAGAAGTGTTAAAATGAATAATACAATGGGTATGTATCAAGGTTATAGTGTTGAAGGTAGTGCTGAATTAAAAGTTACTCCTGAAAAGATGATTAATGAAAATGTTATGTCATGTAATACTATACCAGGTGTGATTTGTCAACCAATATATGAATGTCCACAAGAAAGATGTGTTCATAGACAAATTATTCATGAAGTTCCACATGTTTGTCCAGTAAATACAAGAATTATTAATCATCATATTTATAGACATACTTATAGTCCTTGTTATACTTGTACAGAGGAAAATGAAATTTATAATGAGAATGTAGGTTGTCCCTTAAAGTTTTAATAAGAGTTTATAAAAGAGTTATTTAAAATAACTTTTTTATTTTAAATAAGAATAAAGTTCAAGATAATAAATGTAATTAAATAGTTATCACTAATATTAAAGATATATTTTAAAAAATATAAAGTATTATAAAATCATTATCTATGTTAAAATAATATTGGTGAAAATAATGATTAAAAAATATGATAAATTATTAAATTTAAATAATACGATATCTAAAGATTTATTTGATAGTGTTGAATATCCTTGGGATGTTTTACCAAATATTAAAAATTATATTTTAGAGGTAATTCCCACTTTAGGAGATGAATATATTAAATTAAAAGAAGATGTTTATATCCATAAGAGTGTTCAAATAGATGAAAGTGCTCACATAGATGGTCCAACTATTATTGATGAAAATAGTGTAATAAGGCATTGCGCCTATATTAGAGGTTCTGTTATAATCGGGAAAAATTGTGTTATAGGTAATTCTACTGAAGTAAAAAATTCTATATTATTTGATGGGGTAGCTTGTCCTCATTTTAATTATATTGGTGATTCTATTTTAGGAAGTAAAGCTCATACAGGAGCAGGGGTTATTCTTTCTAATGTTAAAAGTGATAAAACTAATATATTTGTTAGAGATAATGATAATTTTATTGATACCAAACTTAGAAAAATGGGTTCTATAATTGGAAATAATGTTGAGATAGGGTGTAATAGTGTTATATGTCCCGGGACAATAATTAATTCTAATGTCAATATATATCCTCTTACTATGGTAAGAGGTGTAATACCTGAAAATGTTATAGTAAAATCTATGGACAATATTATAATAAAAAAATAATTATGATATAATGATTGTGGTGAAAAATATGATTTTAAGTATATGTTCAGTTCCTGAAGTATTAGAAGTTATGAGAATTATTAATATGGTTATATTAATAATTAAGATTGCTGTGCCAATATTATTAATTTTAACTGGTATGATAACACTTATGAAGACTATTAATGTTGGTAATGAGGATTTACTTGCTAAAGCTAAGAAACAACTTGTTAATAATTGTATAGCTGCAATAGTTATTTTTTTAATTCCAACTCTTGTTAATGTT
>SFOJ01000010.1 GCA_004552445.1 Mollicutes bacterium | reverse complement strand
CTGTATCTAAGTTTAAACATGAATTGTTAAATGGATGTCTATTGATTGTCATATCTAATGTAGTTTCAGAAATATGATTCCATCTAACTATATGCATAATGGCATTATATTCTTTTAATGCTGCATCAGATAGTTTGAAGTCTATACTTCTTATATTTAGTCTATTTAACATTTCTAACATTCTTAATCTAAGTGATGTTAGGTCAGATGAATGAACGTCAGGTCCTTCATCATGTATTACACATCTAACTGGTGCGTTTACTTTGACATTACAAAAATCTCTTATAAATTTTAAAAAGTTATCAGAAGATACTTCAATATATAAGTATCCTGAATTTGGTCTATTTGGTAGTGGCATATTGTTTTTAACAATGTATTTTGAATGTGTCACTGAATTGTTAAATCTATTCATAATTAACCCCCATTAATAGTGATAGATTATACCATAAAGTAAAGAGAAAGTCAAAGAAGTGTAAAATGTATATTATTTATATATGGTTTGCGATCATCATTTTCTTTAGTATATTCAAAGTCATATTATCTCTCTTGCCTTTATAAAACTTATCAATTACTTTTGAAAATACTTTTTCTTTTGGGAATACATATTCAAATAAAGTCATGCATGAATTTAATTTTAAATAGTCTGGATAGCCCATTATATATCTAATACCTACATCTTGTTTTAATAACTCATTACATATTTCTAGCATATTATTTTTTAAATAATCATTTTCCATGTATTCTTTTACTTCATCTATATTTTCTATTCCATAAAATTCTGATGTTGAACTTCTCCCTAAATCTTTTAATTGAGGAAATATATACCACATCCAGTGGCTTCTTTTATATCCATTTTTTATTTCTTGTAATGCAGTTTCATAGTATTCTTTATGCATCTCTACAAATCTATCTATATTATACATAATTACCACCCATACCATTGATCAATATCTGGATCTTCTGGAACATATTTGTTAATACATACTTCTTCGCCATTATCACCATAATAACATTCTTGATATGTTCTTCCACCTTTTGATGTTGAAGTACATCCAGTGCAAAACATTATTATTAATAAAATTAAAAATATTTTTTTCATATAAACCTCTTTATTTATTACTGCTTATTATAACATATTTCTTTTATTTCATTAATAAAAACACACTGTTTATTTTCACCTTTAATAATTATCCCTTTATCACCATGATGTTGCTATTAATATTCTATTTCGTATCTTCATTTTTCTTATCTCTGTTTTTTATTCCTTCAATTTTGTCTTTTGGCATTAATTGGTATAATTCATCTATTTTTTTTGGCTCTAGTATCATTTTTTCAACTATTATATTCATCATTTTAAACATTGCAACTGCCGATTCTTTATTATCATCAATATTTATTTGCCCTGGATGTACAGCTTCTTCGCCAAGTATACGTATAGAGTCCATTGCTTTTTGTATTGACTCTGGTAGCCCATTTTCAACTAATTTCTTAATGGCTCCATCAATTTTTTCTTCTCATCCTGACCTGCTAATCTATTACATAGTTTTTGAAGTGCTAATCTAATAATAGCACATGAACCTTTTGGAGAAAGTTCTACGATACTCCTTGCTTCATTATATAACGCTTTAATGTCTTCTGGCATTTCATCTAATGGAGACTCAACCAATGAATTTAATGGCCAAGCAAATTTTTTAGGATAACAAAATGATAAGTATCCACAATGCTGACATCTGCAAACAGAAAGATTAGGTTCCTGATTAGTGTTATATATTTGACCGTCTTTATTAACTCTTCTATCATTCCATTCTTGTTTAGAATACACATTACAATTTGGACATATAAAAGCATCGTCATGGTATTTTGGATATTTTATTTCTTTTCTCATAAATAGATTCCTTTCAAATATTTTTGTACTATTATATCATTTTTATTATTTTTTAACTCTTTATTTTTTATTATCAAAATAATTAAGGTGGTTCTAATCATTTGTACCCAAAGAATTAAAAAGATACACTTCAAAGGTATCTTAATCTATATAGATAAATGATTGAGGAACATAATTTATTCCAATTTCATTTAAATTCTTTGGAATTTCATATTTTTTTATTTCTCCAAGTTCATATGCTACTGCATTTTTTTTATTTTTGTAGTATTTACTGTAAAACTTTTTTGAAATACCAGATTTACGCTTTGTCATTTTCCATAATACTTCAGGTGATTCTTCTATAATATTTTCAATTACCACTTCAGCAACAACCTTCATAATGGGGGACGTAGAATAAATAATCATTCTATCAACATTATTTCTTTTTGCTTTTATTTTTCTATATTCATATTTCTTTTTTCCTGACAAAATTTTATCAACATATTTTGGATTAATAGGCATTAATATTTTACACATTTTTTTCACACTCCTATTGTGTCATTATAACATAAATTGTTAAATTACAATAGTCATGTCTACATTTCCTAATTCAACAATTTTATTAAAACTATCTTGGGAAAGTTGTGATACTCCAATGGGAGCTTCAGTTAATATTCCATTGTTTAAGCAATCGTTAAATGTTATTTTATTATCCAATGTTGTTATATAGGCAAATTCAATAACATATGTATTATGCATTTTATTTTTATACCATTTTATAATTTCTTCATCAGTATAAACAGTTTTTCCTTTAACAATATTAACAAGGTCATTTATATTTTGCGGGTTATAAATATTGTTTACAATACCTATTGTAGTAATTACACTAGAATATTTAGCCGGTATAATAGAATCTTTACTTCTATAAAATACAATATTATCACCAATTTTTGGTTTTGTATTCCAGCCTGCTGCAGAAATATAATATTTGGTAATTGCATATTCAACAGGCATATGAATATTCTTATATAATTCCTTACTTAACTTAGAGTCTGGTAATAAGAATGTATGGTAACTTGGTTTGATAGGAATAATAAATGAATCACTTTTTCTACTAAAGTATGGGTAAGTCGTCAATGGCATTTCCTTATTGAATTTTTTATTCATATTTCTAATATAAACCAATTCTTTTCCATTCTTCTTGCCATGATAAACAAAACCAAATTTTTCAAAATATTTAATCAAATTTAATTTATTATTATCGTCGTCAAAAATTGTAACATATATTTCATTTACATTTGAATATATAGCCTGATCAAATATTATCTTAATAAATCTTTCTCCAATTTTCTTTCCTCTTACATCAACTTTAAATGTTGATACTTTAAGTTTTCTATTTATTCTCATAGTTGGCGATATGTCAGAATAATCTTCACCTATTTCTTCATTTTTCAAAAGTAATAAGCCAAGTAGCTTTGTACCTTCATAATAGCAATATGCTTCTTCATCTTTTTTTCTTTTAAACCAGTCTTCAAACCCCGGGTAGCTCTTTTTTAAACTATCAAAAAAAATATCATTTATGTCAACATTTGATAACTTTCTTTTATGAATATCTAATATATTGTGAGGAACTTTCTTCTCTATTTTACAATTATATAAAAATTCGCCAATATTATTAACTTTAGGGGCAATTCCCAACTCATTAGCTTTTCTTTTAATTCGCTTATCATCCGTTATTAATAAATCAGCCTTGCCAGTAAAGATATCTGTTAATATTAAACTATCATTTATATCATTTTGCAATTTATCTCTTTCACCAAATTTTTCTTTAAGTTCATCACAAATATGCTTAGATGAGTTTTCTAACATGTTATAGGATTCTAGTCTGTTTATCATTATATCTCTTTTACTTCCGGATAACTTCTGCAATATTTCAGATTTTATTGTAGGATTAATGTATTTTTGCATTTGGATATTATTATCAATTAATCTATATAATTCTCCCAGCCCATCTTTCGAAGAATTATCGCTTTCCCTATACACTACAATATTAGTATCTAAAAGAATTTTCATAATACCACCACACATTCTATAAATATTTTTATTATATCATATAAAAGATACAATTCATAATTTATAAAAAAAAGAGCATTATTATGAAGTGAACCCTATTTTGGATACTTTATAAAAAGAGGCTTTTAATGTAAGATAACATCTCATGAAAGTGAGGTGTTATTTTATGGCTGAAAAAGGACAAAGATTCAATAAATATACGACTGAATTTAAATTAAAAATACATAGACATGAAAATATGGATAAAATAACCATTGATGAAATGATTGATATATTTATTGAAAATAGAACTTCTACTATTGAGGTTAAGCCTACTACTCTATATAATTACGGTAATAAAAGAATTCATCTAAAAAGTTTATTAAATATTAAACTAAAAGATTTCAATATTAATCACTATGATAATTGGAAAAAACAAATGAATAAAACTAATATCTCAACACGTTATAAAAATGATATATTAAAATTTCTAAAATCAGTATTAAACTTTGCTATGACATAGTATGATTTTAATCTTAATAAAGTTTATAATAAAATGACTAAGTTTAGTAATGCTTCTGATATACCAAAAGAAATGATGTATTTTACTTATGATCAATGGAAACAATTTATTTCTGTTGAAACTAATTTACAAAGCAAAGTTATGTTTGAAATATTATATTATTATGGATTAAGGAAAGGTGAACTTAGAGGATTGACTTGGAGAAATGTTGATCTTGTTAACAAAACTTTATTTGTTAAAAAGCAAATCACAGATCGTGGTGGTTCAGTTAAAGAGTTCCAATTTTCCACTCCAAAGACTAAAAGTAGTATAAGAACCCTGCCTCTTAATAAAGTGCTCTTAAGCTACCTTAAAATGCTCAAAAATGAGGTATCTAAAGAGTATGGATTCAATGATGATTACTTTGTTATTGGTGATGCTTTCCCTGTTGCAAGTAATACTATTACATCAAGAAAAAATCGCAACTGTAAACTTGCTGGTGTACCTCAAATTAGGATCCATGATTTCAGACACTCCTGTGCATCCCTACTTGTTAATAACGGGGCTAATATAACTGTTGTTGCAAAATATCTCGGACACACAAAAATTGAAGAAACTTTAAACACTTATACACATCTATTTAATTCTACTTTAAATGAAGTTGTTGAACTGATAGATAAATTAGAGTAAAAAGCAACTTATAATCCTGGCAATATCTCTTTGCAATAATATTTTTTACCATAAAAATCAGTAGCATATATTTTAAAATGCTGACTATATATTTTAGATAAATCATCACCATTTAATTCATTTATTATTTTAATATCCAAATCGTATTTGAGAGATATTCTTTCTAATGGAGCTAGAGTTCTATAATTGATCTTGTTATTACACTTACAATTTAAATGACATCTATCATATACTATAGATAATTGCTGTATTCCTAAAGGCTTGTTGCCTAAATTTATAATATCGATCCAAAGATTTTCTTTCTTATCTCCAGTAATTAAAATAGTAGAAAAAATACTTAATTTGTTTCTGTATTGTTTCAAATAATTTAGTAAAGATAAAATTATTGCAATAATACTTGTTAATAGAGTTAAACATGATAATAAAAAAGATAAAAATCCCTGATTATTATTACACCAATCAATAAAATTCATATAATTACTTCCTTTCATTTAATTGCTAATTATTATATCATATATCTTTTTTTATGTTAATTATGGTTTAAAATATACCTTTTAAGTGAAAATGGTACCTAATTGGTACCTAATCCTATTTTTAGAGATTTATCAAATCAGTAAAACCCTTATATTTCCTATAAAAAATGAGAGCTTTCGCTCTCTTCAGGGGGCGATTTATAATTATAAGAATATTTAGCATTTTGTCACATTTTTAACAAAGCGTTTTTTGTATTATAAAAGTTCTGTTTTACTTATAAATACCGAATTAATCAGACCACAAATGAGACCAAGATATTTTATTACCACTTTATTGTATTTGTTATAAATAACATTCTAGGAACCATATTTTAAGTCCTAAATACTTGACTTTTAGCAATAAATAAGTGATTAATACTATACCTTTTGAAAGGAGGCATTAGTGTGATTGCTAAAGAAATATTAGAAATAATATCTAAACCATGGTGTTCTAATCAGGATATTATGAAAATTGCAAATGTTTCTGCTTCAACAGCTAGTAAGATTAAACAGTCAATTGAAAAAGAATTTAGAAAGAAAGAACCTAATAAGTTCATGCCTGCATATTGCATACCTACTAAAGAAGTCATCAAGTACTTTGATCTAGATATAGAGTTTCTTAAATCAATAGCATACTTTGATAAGGAGATTAACGATGGATTACCTAAATAGATGTCTTTTACTTGGAAGATATAGATCAACAACAATTATTGATGATAATGTTTCTTGTTTAGTTATTGTTATAAATGTTGAAGATGGAGATTTAACTATTCCAATTATTACTAGCACAGATGTTGCAAATAAAATAATTAATAGTTGCGAAGATGATTCTTTAATTGGTATCAAGGGCAAAATAGATGCTTATGAAAATGGATTAATAATCAGAGCAGAAAAAATATCATTTTTAAGCCATAAAGAAAGAGCCGATTAATTTCGACTCTTATTTATTTAATGAATTTATCTATATCTTCTAATACATAAGCATTTATATTAACTTTCATGGCTTTATCACTTATCAAAGGTTCATTAACAATAAAGCAATAATCAATTCTCCATTTTTTCTTTTCTAAGCCATAATGTTGAATAATATCCATAATATGATCTTTGCACCACTCTACTCTTTTCATATGCTTATTATAAAAGCTTTTTTCATTATCAGGATCAAACAAATCATGGTATTCATTATACATTTCATACATATTTCTTGATAATTCAAAATTTTTAACTTCACACACAATAATTCTTTTAAACTTTTTAGAGATAAAAAGCACATCAATATCTCCTAATGTATTCTTATCTGAATCATTAATTTTTATACCATTAATTTTACTAACTTTTTTATCTACAATGGAATTTGGAAATGTACACAAATAATTATATACTTTTTCGTTAAAGTCTTCTCCACTTTGTTTGTTTATAATACCAAGGTAAATTTTCATCTTTTTGCTTCTTGCCTTAAATGTAGCATTATTAATTATTTCGAACAAAAAGTATATCGCATTTAAAAGAGACCTATAACCATAAATAATTTCGTCTTTATAAATAATAAGTGGTTTTCTATTTAATGAAAGTTCCCTGTTGTTTCTCCATGGAAATACATCTACATTTCGATATGGTGGAGGCGGATTTAAATAATCTTGTCTTTCAACTTGAGATAAGTATAAAATAATTTTATTTAAAGTATCATCACTAACTTTATTATTTATGTGATCTTTTAGTTCTTTTATAGTCGTTGAATACAATGTGTTAAAGTCACCATTTTTATCCTCAGCTATTTCCAACAATGATACAGTTACTTCAGTAAAATCTTTAAATGTAAATCCAAATTCATCTTCAAAAGCTTCTTCAAATCCAGGAATATCTTTTTTCTCAGTTTCATATTGCGATATCATTTTTCGTTTATCTTTTGCTCTGGATCCCATCCTACCCATCTTTGCATTTTTCAAAAAATGGTTTACTCTTATCAAGAAATCTTTATTGTACCCTAATCGATTAGAATTTAGTAAGGTTAATGTATTATCGGCCATTTTATAGTTGTAAATATCACATGTATATGCATAATCAATTATTTTGGAAGCTTCTGTTAAAATATATTCAATTTCATATAGCGAAATATCATCGGTTCCATCTATTTTAATTGATGCAACTAATTCTATGATAAATTTTAATGCGACTGAAGTTCGATTCAAATCATTTATCTTTTCATCTATCTCTTTTTTTCTATCAGGATAACATACTAAATCGCTAGCATAATTTGCTTGTCTTATTAATAATGATGATAAATTTTTTTCAAACTCTAGATATAAAAAATCTATTAACTGACGCTTATTATACTTTTTAATTTTCATCAGAATATTATTATATAGATGTCCAACGATATCATTTAAAATTTTATAATCTTCTATTTTACCATAGGGTATTTTTTTGTCATTTTTTAAATATAATCCTACATCATCTATTATCAAATTTGAAATAGCATTACTAACGTGTAAAACACATTCATCTTCAAAAGGAAGCATATACCCATCATCATTAGAATTCATAATAATTAGTTTCTTTTTATACTTATTACTAAAAATATGATTAATCAACTCACTTGGATACTCAATTTGATAGATTTCACATATTCTCTTTACTATATTAGATATAAAATCTTTTTCTTTATCATTATCAGTGGATTCAAAATACCTTAAAGAGTTTTTTTCAAAAGTAATGTCTAACTGTCTACTATTAATATTGAATAATATTTTACCAACTTTGCTATCTTTATCATAATGTGTAATATATATTGATGGATCACAATGAATATTAATTTTAAACACTCCATTTAGATCTTTAAATAATGTTGAAAACTGATTTAACCAGTAGGAAATCATATCTATGATTAAATTATTTACATGATAAGAATTGTTATCCACATTTTCTTCACTCAAAACCCATATATTAAATTTATTAAATTCAAGCAAATTGTTTAATTGATGCTTGTAAAATAATCCAGGAGCAAAACAAACCCCATCTTCTTTTTTCATCACTTCTAATAAAGATGTTCTACTAAAAAGAGCTAAGTGATAACCATTTTTTATATAAGATTTTAAAATATAATCACTACTATATTCACCAATAAAAAACAATGATGCTTCTTTTGAATCACATTCATCACCTAGATAAAATGATTTATCTCTTTCAGAAAAAAGAGCAACAAAATTTAGTTCAGAAAACAAATTCTTTTTATAATATTTTAATCTATTTCTAGCAACAATATACTTGTATAAAAACATATTTTCTTCAGACTCATTAATGCATATTGACGTTAATTCATATGGAGAAAGCATTAGTAAATTTCTATTAGAATTCAAATATACCGCACATATCGTATTTCTACCAATAGTTGTCGGAGTAATAATTGATACAATTTTGTCTTCTTTAAAACCATGTTTTAATAATTGCTTTTTGACATTTTTTATTCGATTACTAATATAATTATTATTTATTGAATATTTATATTCTTTGTTAGTTTCATAATCATTTCCATCATCAAATAACACAATATTGTAAAAAGCTATATCATTGCCACACAAATATATAGATTCATCAACTATATTATTACTTTCAAGTTCCAATTCAAATTGTTTACTATCTAATAATTGAAAACCCATACGTGTAAAATCTCTATGCAAGTCATGCAAAAGTAAGAGATTATAATCTTTGAGAACATCAATTTTATAAGACATAAAAAACTTTATTATCATATCCATTAATAACATAATAATAACAGTGCAATCTACCAAAACGAATTTCTCACCATATCTAACAAATGGTTTACGATAAAACTTTTGATTATCGAAATCATCTATTTCATCAATACTTATTTTTCCAAATTCAATAACAAGTTGTTCATATTGTTCTCCAAATAATTCAACCATATCTTCTTTACTAAAAGTCACTGTTTCTTTACTGGATTTAAGAACGTTAGCTGAAGGTATTTTGATATCTATATCTTTATTAAAAGATTTTAAATCGTTAAGTTTAATATTTAATGAATTATAAACAAACTCTGATACATTTAGTAAACCCTTAACAATAGTATTAAATTTTCTATAATCTTCATTTGGAAAGTCCTCTTTATGGACACCCAATATTTTTAACATATGATCTAAATAATGTGGAGCTAACGTGCTAGCTCCCATAAACAAATGATAATTTCCATAATAAATGACAGGTAATGCAAAAGGAAATTCAGGAGGATCTATCATATTTTTTCTATTAAGATTTGAAAATTCTTTAATGAAGTACTCAAGCTTATTACGACTCATTATATTTTCACTCTTAAAATCATCGTGCTTTAGTGATAGAGCCGTACTTATAATTGCTTGAAAAATAACCGATTTACTTTGATTTTCAGGAATTAAAATTAATCCAGATATTTGTGATAGAAAATCAATCATATTATAATTTTTTAATTCTTCCCTTAAACGTTTTATTACTTTGGTATCCCCTTTATTTAATTTTTCCATATTATTATTAAAAACTAATTCTGGAATCATGATATTCCTCCTAACTAAAAAAGAGCATATTCCATCTTAAAAATGAAACACACTCTATTATTTATATATATTATACCACCAAATTAGAATTTGTTGTTAGATATACTGAAGAATTTATCAAAGAATTCTAATAATTTATCTATAACCTTATTTTTCTTTTCTTGTCTATCATTATTAGGAGTAAACATACTCATTGGTGGAAGTATTGTTGATACTTCGGTACCATTAGTTTCTACTCTTCCCTGTTCAAATGATCTTTGAATAAAGTTATATGTTTCTTCTTTATTAAGGTTTTCTTCAGCAATTATCTTATCTAGCTCTTCTTTCTTTTTGCTATTCATAAATGATTCAAAATCAGCATATACATTTGAGTCTTGATCTAATGATTCTATGAATGCCATGATTAAATCTTTCTTATTTCTTAAATCTGGGCTAGCCATAATTGTCTTTTGAATAGTTACAAGAATTTCTTTATCTTCCATATTGCTATCATGGTATTTCTTAACTAATCCCAAGATGTAATCAATATTAACCTCTATAGATTTAATCAATTCCATTTCAAATACTACATCATCAGTAACATCAGTTTTTTCTTGTTTTGCTTTATTTCTAAATTCATTATAAAGTTCAATATAAATACTATGATAATCTTGTTTATCTCTTTCATTGATTAATTCATCATCTTTGAACTCATCAAATGAAGATAAGATATTTGTTACTTTTAATATTGCACCATATAGCTTAATAAATTCTTTTTGCTCTGCTTCACTTTGCATTAATTCTCCTGGTGCAAATTTTGAAGTTAACTTTTCAACTAATGTTTTATATCCCTCAAATGATTTACCATTTTCTTCTTTATATCCATAGTAATAATCATTATAAGGTTTTAATAATACTACTCCATGAGCTTCCTCATCGCCAAACTTAGCTAATGCTTCATTAAGTCTATCTTCTAAGTTTCTAAATGAAACGATATTACCATAAGTTTTAACACTATTTAAGATTCTGTTAGTTCTTGAGAATGCCTGAATTAATCCATGCCATTTTAAATTCTTATCAACCCACAATGTATTTAATGTTTTTGCATCAAAGCCTGTTAGGAACATATTAGCAACGATTAATATATCTATTTCTCTATTCTTCATTCTTAGAGATACATCTTTATAATAGTTTTGGAATCTTTCTGATGATGTATCATAACTTGTTCCAAACATATTGTTATAATCTTTAATAGCATTTTCTAAGAATGTTCTATCATCTGTGCTTAATGCTTCAGTTGATTCAGAGTTTTCATCTATAACTCCATCTTCTCCATTTACTCCATATGAATAAATTAACGCTACTTTAAGATTACTATTTTTAAGTGCTAATAATTTCTTGAATTCAGCATAGTATTCTTTAGCCATTTTAATGCTTGATACGGCGAATATTGAGTTGAAACCATTAATACTCTTCTTAGACTTTATTTCTTCTGCATCGTGCTTTTTAGCAACTGCTACGACGTTATCTAGAGTTGAATATACATAGCTTTCTGATGTTTTAGTTTTAGTACTAAAATGATCTATTATATATTCAGTAATCATAGCAATTCTCATTTGATTATCAAATAGTTTTTCTTCATCTATGTTATATACTTTTTCATCTTTAACATCATCACGAAGATCTACTCTTCCAACATATTCATATCTAAACGGTAATACATTCTTATCTGCTATTGCATTTACTATTGTATAGGTATGTAATCTTTCTCCAAAGATTTGTTCTGTTGTTTCAGAGATACCTTTTATTGTTCTAGCATTCTCTGGGAATATTGGAGTTCCTGTAAATCCAAATAAATAGTATTTATTAAATTTTTTAATAATAGCTTTATGCATATCTCCAAATTGAGATCTATGACATTCATCAAATATAAATACTACATGTTTATTAAACACTTCACTATTTTCATTCTTCTTAATAAATTGAGATAGTTTTTGTATTGTAGTTATTATGATTTTAGCATTAGGATCATTTAATTGTTCTTCTAATACTTTAGTTGATGTATTAGAGTTCGCTGCTCCCTCTTTGAATCTATCGTATTCTTTCATTGTTTGATAGTCTAAGTCTTTTCTGTCTACAACAAATAATACTTTATCTATGAAATCTAATTTACTTGCTAATTGAGAAGTCTTAAATGATGTTAATGTCTTTCCTGATCCTGTTGTATGCCAAATGTATCCACCTGATTTTAATGTTCCATAGAACTTATTATTATATGCAATAGTAATTCTATTTAATATCTTTTCAGTTGCTACTATTTGGTATGGACGCATTACTAATAAATCTTCTTCACTTGTAAATACACAATACTTAGTTAATACATTTAATAATGTATGCTTAGTAAAGAAGGTTTTTGCAAAGTCAATTAAATCTGTAATACCATTATTCTTTTGATCCGCCCAATATGAAGTAAATTCAAATGAGTTAGATTTCTTTTTCTTTTGATTGTTAATATGGAACTCTCTTGTAGTATTAGAATAATACTTAGTTAATGTTCCATTTGATATAACAAATATTTGAACGAAGTTATATAGTCCTGATCCTGCCCAGAAAGAATCTCTTTGATATCTTTCTATTTGATTAAAAGCTTCTCTTAAATCAATTCCTCTTTTCTTTAATTCAACATGAACTAAAGGAAGACCATTAACTAAAATTGTTACATCATATCTATTATCAAAATTACCATCATTATTAACATATTGATTTAACACTTGAAGACTATTATTGTGAATATTATTTTTATCTATTAAATAGATATTTTTCTTTTCTCCAGAATCAAGAGTTATTTCTTGTTTATAGTCTTCTTGAATTAATCTTGTCTTTTCAATTATGTAATCATTTTTATTAGCAATTACTTTTGTGAAGAAACTATCCCATTCTCCATCAGTAAATTGATAATTATTAAGCTTTTCTAATTGTCTTCTTAGGTTAAGAATTAATTCATCTTCAGAGTTAATATTTAATCTTTCATATCCCTGTTCAACTAAAGTTTTAATTAATTCTTTTTCAAGAGCATCTTCACTTTGAAAAGATGTTGCTACTCTATTTAGTCCTGTATATTCAGCTAATACAGTAGAGTTATCATTTTCACTTATTAAACCTATACTACTCATAATTTTTTAACTCCTTTACTTCAATAATATCTTCCTTAGGAATATCTTCAAAAACATATGTTGTTTTAAATAAATATGCACCTTTATCTTTCATCGCTTTATTCAACATAAATGAATAAATTTCTGATAAATTATAGTCATTAATATTGCTGAATTTTATTCTAAAAATAACCGCAACTGGAATTCCTAATAATGATATTTTTTTATAAATAGGATTGTCATATCCTAATACATCTGGTAATAGTTCACCACCATAATTATCTAACATCCAAAATCCATTTTTAATAGTAATATCATCAATATCCCAATTACAAAATGAATGGACTTATACTTATCATCTTTTAACTGTTTTTTTACTTTTTCATATATTGCAATGTAATTATTACCTAAGATTTCTTTTGCTGGTTCTAATAATATGTCGATAATTTCATCCGAACTGTTTGGAACAAATAAACCTTTTTCATAAAATAATTCTTTATTATAAGTTCTACTGGCATGAATGCATTTAAAATAATAATTTTTCATCATTTGGTTTAAAAAATCAAACAAGCCTGATCCATTACTAATTTTAATTTCTTTACTTATGAATGAATTTTCCAATTTATCAAAATTAGTTTTAACAAACTTCAAGAATTCTTCTGGATAAGAGTTTAAATCATTTAGATCAACTGTTTTATTCATTAGCATATTCCTCGAAATTTAATAATTTATTTCTATAATACTCATATTGTTTTCTTCTTAATTCTATTTCTGCAGGAAGACCTACAGATATATCATTAATTAATTTATCAAACCTATCTAATACGCCAACAATACGATTTTGTTCTTCCAATGAAGGTAATAATATCGGCATTTCTTGAAGTTCTTTAACATTCACAGCAGGTACCCCACCTTCATGTTTTAATCCTAAAATATAATCAGAATTTGTTAACATATAATAATATAAATATCTATTTAACAATTTATCAGTTAACGATCTTATTTGGTAACACAGAGGTCCACACCAAAAATCATTGTTTTGAAATCCAACATAACCAATACCACCCTGTCCTCTAGAAGGTGTGGTTACACAATCTCCTTTAGAATTAATCTCATCAACATACCCAGAATTGCTCGTTCCCGCATTTATATATTCATATTTTCCTATTTCGAGTATTTCTTTGGGTTTAGATCCTGTTTTAATAGAACATAAATCTCCCAATCTTAAGCATTCGCTATCATTATTAAATAATTTTCTACGCCAAAACTCGTATTGACTCTTTCTCGCTTCTAGCTCCGCTTCTAGCTCCGCTTCTAGCTCACCAAATTTATCAAGAATTTTAACTATTTCTTTTTGAATTTCTATTGGAGGTATAGGAACAATAATTCTAGATACTTTTTCAGTATTAACAGTAGGCACTGTTCCTGAACTCTTTAATTCATAAATTTTATTTTGAATATTAGAAAGTGAATAATACAAAAATTTATTGTCAATCATGATTTTTTCTTTTGGTATTACAGAAAAACATTTATCGTTCAAATAAAAATCATCTTTTATAAAATTTACAAAACCTGCAGTACCAGCTCTTGCTATTGTAACAGTGTTACCCTTTCGATTAGTTTTATCACACATTCCCATTGGCAAAATACCACCACTAATAATTTTATATTTACCATTTTTAACAATATCTTTTTTTGTTACGCCTGCACCAGTTTTTATATTGCAAAATGAGCCTAAACTTTTATATACGACACCGTTAGGACATAATTTTTTAATTAAATCATTTATCTTACTCATGATAATCAACCTCAAGTTCTTTGATTATCTCTTCAAGTTCTTTTCTGATTTGTTGTTGTTTAGGAACTACTTCAGCAAGTATTTTATTAACTTCAGCTATATCTATGGTAGTACCACTATCATGTGTTTTTAAATACGAGTTAACAGATATATTATAATCATTATCTTTAACTTCATCATAAGTGGCTAAATATGATTTGTTTTCTACTGTTTTTCTATCTTTAAGTAAATTAACAATATTATTTATGTTGTCATCCGATAATTTATTTTTGTTAGTATTTCTAACACATTCTTCTGATGCATCAACAAATAAAATATTATTATCAGCTTTATTCTTTTTAAGTACTAATATACAAGTTGCTATTGATGTACCAAAAAACAAATCTGGTGGTAATTGAATAACTGTATCAACGAAGTTATTATCAATCATGTATTGTCTAATCTTTTGTTCTGCTCCACCTCTATAAAGTACACCTGGAAACTCAACTATTGCTGCAGTTCCTTTTGGAGATAACCATGATAACATGTGCATAGTAAATGCTAAATCAGCTTTTGATTCTGGAGCCAATATTCCAGCTGGAGCAAATCTTTCATCATTTATTAAAATTGGATTAGACTTACCTGCCCATTTAATAGAATATGGAGGATTAGATACTATTGCATCAAATGGTTCATCATTCCAATGAGATGGATGAATTAATGTATCTCCTCTTTCGATACTAAAATTATTGTAATTAATGTTATGTAGGAACATATTTATTCTAGATAAGTTGTAAGTTGTTAGATTTATCTCCTGACCGAAGAATCCCTCTCTTACATTTTCTTTTCCAAGTATCTTAGCAAATTTTAAAAGTAATCCACCTGATCCACATGCTGGATCGTATACTTTATTAACAGAAGTTTTATCCATAATAACTATTCTTGCAAGTAATTCTCCAACTTCTTGAGGAGTAAAGAATTCTCCACCTGATTTACCTGCTGATGAAGCATACATTGTCATCAAAAACTCATATGCATCTCCGAACAAATCTATGTTATTATCTTCATAATCTCCAAAGTTTAAATCCCCAATAGCATTTAATAATTTAACAAGTTTTTCATTTCTTTCATCAACTGTGTTACCCAATTTATTATCAATAGTAAAATCATCGAATAAACCTTTAACATCATCTTCTGATGCTGATCCTCTTGCTGATGATTCTATGTTATTAAATACATTTGAAATAACAACATTTAAGTTTTCATTTTTATCTGCACCTTTTCTTATGTTACAGAATAATTCACTTGGAAGAATAAAGAATCCTTTTTCATCAAGTATTTGTGATTTTCCAAGTAATGCTTCTTCATCAGAAATATTTCTATATTGAAAATCTGTAATACCTGCTTTTCTTTGATTCTCATTAACGTAGTTTTCAATATTCTCTGATATAAATCTATAAAATAGCAATCCTAAAACGTATTGTTTAAAATCCCATCCATCTACTGAACCTCTTAATTCATTTGCAATTTTCCAAATTGTTTTATGAAGTTCTTCTCTTTCTCTTTCTTTTTTATTATTCATTCTTCTTTACCTCCCATTTTTCATCATTATCCCATCTATTTAATTATAGCATAAAATCGACCAACTTTTGATATTTGACTTGCTTTTTATTACAAAATTCAAAATACTGTATGAATAAGTTGACTAATTTTAAAATTTAAGTGATTAATACATACGGAGGTGCTTATGTTAAGAAAATGTACTGGCGAAGATATTAGTGATGAAGAATGTGAAAAGATAATAGATCCATTCTATGACAATTATCATACTTTTGTAGAAGAATATGTTATGCCAGAAGTCATTCCTTATTATCTAGCTAATTCTTTTTATCGTAACGCTATGTGGGAAGCTATTTTTTTACAACACTTTAATTCAGCTTCTGATATTTTTAATTTAGTTAGTAAGAATTATAAAAAGACTAAAGCCGAAGTTATTAAACTCCTTAGATTAAAATATGCATTAGAAGTAATAAGTGAAGATCCTTTAGATTTTAAAAGAATTTAGTATTAGTGATTGCTAATCTCTTTTTTTTATTGTAGTAGTAATAATACAATAAAAATCCTAATTCTTTTCTTATTCTTTCCTTATCCTTATTCTTATCCTAGGAGGTCATTGATATTAATTTTTTTAATTTTGTTTTTTATTTGTTTTATTTTTGATTTGGATTTGATTTTATATTGAATACATTTTGGTTCCAATTTGGATAATTTCAGACATTCATGTGCTTCCCTGCTTATTTATAAAGGTGCTAACATCAACGCTGTTTCTAAATTCTTAGGACATACTAAAATAGAAGAAACATTAAAAACTTATTTACATTTATTCATTAGCACATTAGATGAAATAATAAATGTAATAGATACTTTAGAAGATAATAAAACCGATGATTAGTTTTCATCGGATTTTTCTTCTTTTCTATGATCTAAATCGTATTCTACTCTTCTTTTAATAATTTCTTTATCTGTTTCCATTTTTTCACTTTTATACAAAGTTTCAAATCTTCGAATTTGATCCTTGACAAATAAATTCACATTTTCATTCTTACTTTTTATTGTTTTTAAAAAATCATATTTTGATTTAAATGAATTTGCAATCCCATATTCTCCAGAAACAACACCTGTATCAAACAATAAACAACTAATTTCTCTTAATAATTTATCATCAGCATCTACCAATTCAATAATTTTTTCATAAATAAGCCAACCATTAACTGAAACACTTAATATTCTACAAATATTTAAAATAGATTTTAAAGTAGCATTATCATTTTTATCAGATAAAATATTTATTAAATTTTTTTCTATATCATTATCAAAATCTCCTAATAAATACCTTACAAATTGACTTACTTTATAAAATGGTTTTTTATTTAAAATTTTAATACATAATATTAGATTATTTTTTAATTCTTCTTTATAATTAGAACATTGCTTTAACGAGTAATCATTATTATAATATTTATCTTCTTGTTCGTTTTCTACTTGTTCTTCAATAAAATTTCGTATTACTTCTGGATACTTTTCAAAAACACTTTCATAAAAAGATTCATTTAAATACGATATAGTATTAAACTTAGTATTATTAATAATTATTTTAATTTCTTCTAAACATAAATTATTAATAATATATTCTTCTACATCTGGCCTAATAAATATATATCCCATCACGTCTATGCAATTCTTATTAGCAATTGTTAACTCATCAAGAACTTGATTTCTATAATCTGTTACTTGAAAAAGTTCGATACTATCAAAAACTAATCTTATAAATTCTCTATACAACAAATGATTTTTGGATTCCTTAACATACTTTGATAAAGCTTTAATTAAAACATTGTTATATGTATGCGAATAATACATTGCTTCTGTTAAACTTTTTATTTCTTCTTCACTTCTCAGATTTATTTCATATGTTAATTCAGCGTTTACAATACCAACTAATATATATGAGTTTCTAGTTTTTTCATATATTTTTTTAGAGAATTTAATTTTTTCTCCAATTTTGATTAAAAATCTTGATACTACATTTAAATTTTTTATATCGTTTTTATGAACTTTTAATATGTTAATTATTTTTATTATATCTTCAACATTTCCTATATCAAATTTATCAATATAGTTATTTAAAAATTTTTCTCTATACTCTTCCCTTTCTGTATATTTAGCACCTGGTATTTCATCAATAAAATTACAAAATAAATAGCTATATAAAATATGTGTTCTATCAGATTTTAATTTTTTATAAAAATTACTATCTTTTATTTTTGCTTTTTTAATAAAATATGTGTTCTTATATAATTCACTTTTATAATAATCATCAATTTTATCATAGTTATTTTCAAAAAAATCATAAACCTCTATTATTTTAAAACTATCTGTTTCTGTATCAATGTTTGATTTTACTATAGAAATCAATTTATTAAAATTATCTATTGTTTGTTCTTTTATAAATATTGAGCAACACTTTTTAACAACATTTCTAATCTTAGCTTTATATGCTTTATTTGGTTCTAATGCTGTCATAACAATGTTCACTTGCATTGGACCTGTTTCTTCACAAAAACTATATTTAAAATTACAAAATTCTGTTGCTAAAATCATTTTCACCTCAGCATAGGTTTCTTTTTGAGATTTCATAATATACTTATATGCTAAGTTATGTATTTGAAAATTGGCTATTTTTCTATGAGAATTAACTTTATCATTAATTAAGCAATCCTTAAGAAATTTTTTAAAATTATCTTTAATACGTGCTTTCTTCAAAGAAATTACTTTTAAATATAATATATTTATAATTTCTTGATAATCCTTAATCCACAAATACATATATCTTAATAAAAATTCAAATAATTTATCAAATTTATAATCATATGTATCATAATTTATATCAGAGTCACTTTCATCTGGTAACGATATAAACTTTTTTACTATTTCTAATATAATATTACTATCTATTATTTTATTAATATTAATTTCATCATTATTTATTAATGGTATAATTTCAATTAATTTATTTATAATTGTTTCAACTTCTTCTAAATTATTAATAGAATTAATACTTTCTATAAACATAGGGTTAACTATTAATTCTAATGTTAACGTTCCGTTCTTTAAACTATCGATTCTGTGATTTATAAATTCTAATGTTTTCATAACCTCAAAAACTTTAATTCTCGTATCATTAAAAATATTTTTTATATTATTATACTCATTCTTATTTTTGGATTCTAATTCTAATACATCTTTATATAATACATCATGTCCAAATTCATTCATGGCGTGTGACATCAATGTAGTTAATTGAAGTTCACACTTCATGTCGCTAAATTTATTTATTTTTTCTTTTAACGAAAGTGTTACATTAATTCCATCATATTCTATAATATTATCAGGATATTTTGTATTATTAATTATAAAATTCTTATTTAATATTTCATAAAACCTTTTTAATTCATGTTCATCATAAAAAATCACTCTAATACCACTTAAATCATTTAAATTTTTTATATTTTTATGTATGCCATTAATAATACTCTCAGTTAATTTTTTCTCTAATGATTTATAGTTTTTTACTCTACTACTTATAGTTTGATAAACTATATTTTTTTCTGTAATTATATTTTTTATTTTATTTTCCACATACTTTGTAAATTCAATATAATCCAATTGAAGTTCCATATAATTTGTCAACATATTATCTCTAATTTTATCTAATTTATCAACTTCCATATATCCTCCCTTTTATAAAAAGAAAAAATTCTATAATTGTATAGAATTTCTATGATTAAATTATATCAAATTTTGTTTAAAAAGTCAGTAATATCCACTAAATTTAGAGGGCTATTTTTATAAAATTCGTTCCCGACTTGTTCTCGAGAATTTTTATAAAGTTTTCAAATGCCTTACAAACTCTTATAAACATTGACATAAAAAAAGCGATAGGTCTTTCGACCTATCTTTCAGGGGGAAAATTTTAGGGGCAATTTGATTACTTCACCATCCGTTTTAATTCCTTAAAACACGGCATATCGCCATTTTAAATACGCTCTACACCATCTTGTAATTTAGAAAATTCGTAGATAAAAGTGTAGATAATTTTTATTTAAACAATTCTTCAAAATTAATTATTAAAATAGCAACATTTATCTATTAATTTCATTTATTATTAGTTCTCCGTGTGTTTTTATTTTTATTGGAGTTAATATATTGGATTTTTTTAACGCTTCTATTGATTGTGGTCTAACTTCTATTAATTTATCAAGTTCATCATTGGTGAAAACATAATATGCTGGAACTCCCATTTCATTTGATCTCTGTTTTCTAAATTCAATTAGTCTATCCCTCAATTCATCATTTCCAATAATATTACTGCAATATTTACTTTTATAAAACTCATAATAATCAATTATATCTTTGGAAGAATAATCCAGATGAGATTTCGCTAATTCTTCCATCGACTTCCTTGAATATAAAACTTCATCATTTCCTCTGTGATTAAAATCGTATTCGATTTGTCGTACCAATGCATCTGCTCTTAATATCTTATATTTAATATCTTTAGGTGCATAGTTAGTATTTAATATAGTATCCTGATTAGCAGCCACTACTAAAACTCTTCTATAATACTCAAAATATTTAGATGCAAAAAATTTTTTAAAGTTGCTGGTATTACTATCCCAAATTTTACGTATTACTTCTCTTTGCGCTTCTACTTGCCTTAGGGGAGAATACATTCCTTTTTTTATTTTTTTGCCATTAATAGTAATTTTTCTTATAAAATCTCCTTTATCAGTAACCGTTATATTTCCAACCAAATTCTTGCATTCTACATAATAAATATAAACTGGAGTAATAATAACATAATCAATCTGTGCCGTAAGATCTTCATATTTAACTTTAACATCTCTCAAAACATACATTCCAATATGTGCTTTCTTTAGTTGATAGGCTATCTCATTCTCACCGTCTAATCCTTTTTTATAATAAATAATTCACTTATTAAATCATTGTTATTAGGATATTCATCATTTAATCTTTTTAATGCATCATATCTATCTTGCAAGTCACTATTTTCTTTGTAAAAAATTGTATCTTTAAATCTAAAGGCATCTATTGCCGAATCAATAACGTTATCAATAATTCTCATATATATCACCAATTTAATTATACCACATATTTTCTTGGGCTACTTCCATGAGGCAACAACATTTTTTTATTCTTAAACCTAGATAAATAAAGAATCTCAAATTTTCTAATTACTTAAAAAATCCCTTAAATACCTTGTCAAAACTAATTTTTTATTTTTAATAACTTCAATATTAAGTTTTTCTAGGTTTTATAAGGGATTGCTTTCCAGTTAGATTGATAATTTTTATCTCCAAAATTTCCTTTAGTAATAGAAATATTTTTATTAGGTGTTTTTCCATTACTTCCTGTCCATCCAATACATGATTAGACTAATTATATATTGCTTCTAAATATATACTATTGTATACAACAATATTATCATTAGGATAATATATTTTATTATCACTATGATTATACCAATATTTGAATCCATTTTGATTTTTAGGATAAGGAATATTAAAAACTGAATTTTCTTTAACTAAATATTCTAAATTATCTGGATTTACAAAATCCGATGTTGTCACCATATATAAATTATTATTATTAGAATCTTTATTTATTCCATATAACAACATAGGATATTCGCTTAATAGTCGATCAAGTTCATTTCTTGTTATTAAATTATTATCAATCAAATAGCGCGTTTGTTCCAATCTAAATGTATTATATATATAATTAGATACATTTGGAAAATCTTCTTTTGTATATAATGATTCATTTATTTCATAACTTCTAATCCACTTTAAATTATTATCAAATCCAGGGAAGTTAGAAATATTATTATATATTTCGTATGTTGTTAATATATCATTAGTAAACATATTAAAATACCTTGTAGTAATTACATGATAATAATTGACTTTTTCATTAACTTCTTCTATTTTAGTAACACTAACTTTATATAATTTATTATCATCATAATTGTATTTAATTACTTCAATTCCAACTTTAAATTCATCAGTATTAACTGTTACATATTTATTCAAAGTAGGACTAAATATACTATGTTCTCCAACAACCTTTAATATTGATCCATCACTAAATGATATTTGAGTATATATATCTGTCGTATTTGATTTTTCAATCCACGCCGGATATTCATATCCTATATTACCTTTATCATGATTCCAAACTAATATTAAATCATTATAATCAATATTTTCTATATTTTTATATTTTCCATTTGCTAACAATACTTTTGTTCCTTCTACTAAACAGGTTTCATTTGCAACACCAGCAGCAGTTATTGTAATATTTCCTGATACGTTATTTATTGTTATTGTTCCATTGCTATATGAATAATCACTAGTAGTTAGATCTGTGTTTTGATTTGTAGTTACATCAGTTAAAACTACACTACTAATTTTAGGAACACTATTAGTATACCCTGAATTGCCAGTTAAAGTTATGCTAACTGTTTCTCCTGCATTGACAGTAAAATCGTTTTTATTAGCACTACAATTTGTACAGGAAACTTGTACATTATAAGACCATATATATTCAGTCGCATTTGAACTACTCGTTCCACTATTATATTTTCCGTCATATGCTATTACTTTTACATAATAAGTTCCATCAGTAAGGTTTTGAAAGTTATATGATGTATCAACCAAATCTTCTTGAGTTTGTACAATACTATTATCTTGATTGTAAAGTATTAAATCATAGTGATCTACACCTATATTATCTGTTGCTGTCCATGTTATAGCCAATGTTCTACTTGTATTAGATTTTGAAATATTTAAAGATGTTATTATTGGAGGTTCATCATCTTTTAAACTCTCATCAACATCTACAAACATTTGAGCTACACCTACACTGATATCTCCTTCTTCTTCATTTGTAATAAAAATATTAAATTTCTGAGGTGAATTTGTAAAAACCGCGGTTTGCAATCTTTCAACATAAATTTCACAATCCATATTTTCCGTATTTCCCGGAATCAAAATATCATTTAAATCATTTCCATTTTGATCAACAATTTTGAAATTATTATTACCTGTTTTAAAATTAATTATTTTGTTTTCGTTATTACTATTCATTATAGAAACGACTAATTTATCTCTTAATTTTTGACTTGTCAAATCACCTGTATTATTATTATCTTTAAATGAACCTGCTAAAATACCTACTACTACTTCTTCTACATTTAAAATTGCTGAAACAGACGCGATATAAATTCCCTGACCTCCCGATGGATAAAGAGTCAACTTTACTTGAAAAACTTCTGTTGACTTTGCTTTTATTGAATCTCCCGAATTAATTCCTATAACTTCATATGCATAATCAAGTTTTTCTCCACTAGGTGCACTAGTGTTCAAATAAGGATTAAACATTTCATTTCCTATTATAAATGCTTGAATTGAGTCATTTTCCAAAGTTATTTCATAGGTAATTATTCTTTCATCTAAATATGTTGCATCATTTTTATTTATTGTAAAATTAGCTCCAAAATCAACACTAGTATCAGTAAATGTTGGCTCATCAGCTTCTATATTTTCCGTTTGATCAACAATTCTTACATTTGTTATTCTTATTGGACCATTTTCTCCTGCATGTGATATTCCTGATACATTTAAAATTATATCATTTACTTTAGCATATCCTATACATAAACTTATGCTTGATATCAGTAATAAAACAAGAAATAATTTAGTTTTATGCTTATTAATATTACCACCTACTTTACTATATTATTATTTTAACATATTTTAAAAAAAATGTCGAAAAATGACAGAATTTAATAGATTTTTTTTATTTTTTTATGTATAATTGAGTTATATAGTAGTGCACTATATTCAGGAGTTCTACTATGTATTGACATCACAATATATAAGAATGGAGGTGATATTATGAAAAACAGAAAAAAAATGATAACTACCGCTCTTATAGTTTTAGTGCTATTATTAGGTGTAGGTTATGCTACTGTATCATCAGTAAGCCTAAATATCAATGGTACAGCTAATGCTGAATCTAAAGAATTACAAGTATTCTATGATGGTGTTAATTCTGGAACAGTATCAGGTAAAGTAACAACAATTTCATCTCCTGTTAAAACAAGAGAAGCTACATTTACTGTAGAAAACATGACATTAAGCGAAACAGTTACAATGACTTTCGAAGTTAAAAACTATGAAACTGATGTTAATGCAACTTTAGCTGCCCCAAGTGTTACACAAAATACAAATGGGGATTATTTTCAAGTAACAACATCTTGTGATAAAACAACTTTAAATGCTGGAGATACTGCTACTATTACTGTTAATGTTAAACTTATTAAAACACCAGTAACTGACGAAGCTGGTTCTACTACAGTTACTGTAGCAATGTCTGCATCACCAGTTGCTTAATGTTTGATGGAAAATAGACAAAGAGGAGATGTTATATGAATACTAATAAATTTAAAATGTATATTTTTGAATTATTAATGTTATTTCTTTTCTTTGTACTTTTTGCATCAAATAAAATTAATAGATTTTTTATAATGATTGTAATTATTTTTTCCTTTTTTCTTGCACGTTATACTCTTAAAAAAAGTAAAAAAAAATCAATTTATGAAAAACAAGTTTCTTTTTTGATGTTAATTTGCTCTGGAGTACATATAGTTATTTTCTATTTATTAGGTTTGTACTTTGGTTTTACTAAAAACAAATATTTACTTACCTTTACCAATTTTTACAAAATAATTATTCCAATCGCTTTAATAATATATTTTTCAGAAAAATTAAGAAATATATTACTAAATCAAGATGGAACTGTTAAATTAAAAAAATATAGGTTTGATTTTAATATTATTTTTACTTTTGTGATTATGGTTTGCATAGATATGATTATTTATACTGATATATATGATTTATCAAATTTAGATGATTTTTTAAAAGCCATAGGGTATGTATTATTTGCAAGCTTATCATGTAACCTTTTGTATAATTATATTTCTGTGCGATATGGAAGTACACCTATTATTATATTTAGAATAATAACTTGTTTGTATTTATATATAATTCCATATATTCCAGATGTATACATTTTTATGCGTACATTTTTAAGGATGATTTATCCATTCATCATATATATAGTTTTAGAAAATACATATTCAAAAGCAACTAAAACCATATCAACAAGAAATAGAAGAAAAGATATTATTGAAACTACTCTACTATTCACAATTGTCATTACATTGATAATGTTAATATCATGTCAATTCAAATATAGGGTATTAGTAATCGGTTCTGAAAGTATGACAGGTTCTATTAATAGAGGCGATGTGGTATTTATAGAGAGATATGATTCACAGGTCATTAAAAAAAATCAAGTTATTGTCTTTAATTATAACAATATTCAGACCGTTCATAGAGTTTATGAAGTTAGAAAAATAAATAATGTATATCAATTTATTACAAAAGGCGATGCTAACGAAAATATAGATAATGGCTATAGAAAAAATTCAGATATATCAGGCATTGTAAAGTTCAAAATAAAATATATTGGATTACCA
This sequence comes from Mollicutes bacterium, assembly GCA_004552445.1. GTDB lineage: Bacteria > Bacillota_I > Bacilli_A > RF39 > UBA660 > CAG-1000. Next base: position 1,526 of record SFOJ01000010.1, on the reverse strand, counting down.
ACTCTTTGGCTAAGATCATTATTTGAAAATTAATTTAATAATAAGAAAGGAATGAGAATATGAAGAAAAATCTCGTTAATAAATTATTTATCGATGAAGTTAAAAGAAAAAGACATATCATATTATTTTCTTTCTTAATTATTTTAATTTCTATACTTTCAATTTATTCAATATATAAACATATTACTAGTAATATAACAGAACATATTACATATAAGGAAAACAGCAGCATTAATTATAAAGTTTATCTTAAAGAAAATCAGTTTTTTGAAAAAGAATATGCAGAAGAAAAAAAGCAATATATAGCAAGCTTAATTGAATATATTAAAGCAGATTTTAATTATACTATAGATATAGAAAAAGAAAATGTTGATTTTCAATATGTATATGGAATAAAAGCTGAAGTAAATGTTAAGGAGAAAAATAAAGAAAATTCCTTGTATAACTTTAGTGAAACACTATTAAAAGACAAAGAGATGTCCTCTAATGGGCAAAAGAACGTAAGTATAAATACAAGCGTTGATATTGATTATAATCATTTTAATGATGTTGTTAAAAGTTTCATAAATATTTATAAACTAGACAATATAGAAAGTAATTTAATAATTAAGTTATATGTCAAAGCTGTAGGCTCATGTAGTGAATTTAAAGATGATGAAAATATAGATTCAGTAGTAAGCTTGATAATCCCATTAACTGAAAAAACAATGTCAATTGATATTTCAAATGACCTCGTTGATAATAATCATAGTATATTAATTTGCCCAAGTAATAATCACACAATGTTATATCTATTTATAAGTATATTCTTAATTGTTACTGATATATCATTGATTATTTACTTAATAATATATATCAAAAGAACGAGGACAGAACGAGATATTTATAATATAGAATTAAAGAAGATTTTAAATGAATATCACACATATATTCAAAAAGTTAATAATACATTCGATTTAAAAGGATATCAACTTGTAGTAATAGATACTTTTGATGATATGTTGGAAATTAGAGAAACATTAAGTCAACCTATATTGATGGTTGAAAATAAAGAAAAAATTGGTACGCATTTTATTATTCCAAGTACCACAAAATTATTATATACCTACACCCTAAGAGTTAATAAAAACAAAAAATGATATCTTAAACAAAAAACTGTTTTGGACACTAAAAAAAGTAGATGTAAAATAGTATCTCATAAAAGGAGGTACTATTTTATTTATGGGAAAACATTTTAATTCAAGTATAAAATTATAAATAATTACTAAATACTTTAATAACGAAGCATCTTTAAATATATTATCCAAAGAATATAATATTGCCAGATCAACTATTTTCAAAAATAATATTGATAAATTTATATATAAATACTTATAAACTTTCTAACATGTGTGCTGTATTAGAAATAAGTAAAAAAACTTCTAATTTTTTTGTACCTAAATTGTACCTAAAATTATTTTAGTAATATCGATGCCTTGCAAACCCTTATAAAATAGGCATTAAAAATGAGAGCACGGTTAAATGCT
>SFOJ01000032.1 GCA_004552445.1 Mollicutes bacterium | reverse complement strand
TATGCTAATGTTTGTGATGTAAATAATTCTGGGTGTGCTTCAAATTCTTTACTTTGAATTATCTTTTGTATTTCTTCTAACTTTGCATGTGCTAATGTTGTTGATGTAAATAATTCTGGGTGTGCTTCAAATTCTTTACTTTGAATTATCTTTTTTATTTCTTCAAACTTTGCACGTGCTAATGTTTGTGATGTAAATAATTCTGGGTGTTCTTTAAATTCCTGACTTTGGATTATATTTTGTATTTCTTCTAACTTTGCACTTGCTAATGTTGTTGAAGTAAACATTTCTGGGTGTTCTTTAAATTCCTGACTTTGGATTATATTTTGTATTTCTTCTAAATTAGTTGAGCCCCATTCAATACCAACAGCAACACTTAAATTACCATTTTTATTTGTAAAAGGAATATTCAATTTTTCAACATTTTTAATTATATCTTTTGGAACAGATAAAATTGAAGTTATTCTATTAATAATATCTAATCCATAATTTTCTTTTACATATTCATATGTCATTTTCAATTCAGAAGGTTCTGAGTTTAACACATGTAAACATGATTCAATATTAGAAAAATGAATATTACATTTTCTAATAAAATCAACATTTTCTCTAATATTATTTACATTTCTATATAAAATACTTGGGCATTTTTCAATATTATTTGAAGATATTTTCAAAATGTTTACAAGATAATCTAATGTACTATCTATATCTTGATACTCACCATTAGTCAATATATTATTATTTTTATTAACTAATTTATCGGAACTAATTCCATATTTTTCACATAACATCTTCAAAGTATATTGTCCAATCATATTATTTCCTCCAATTTTCTTACATATACATTATACCATATATTTTTATAATTTAATTATATCAAAATATTACTATTTTACAAATTTCCTATTTTATAAAGAGTAAAAAGCAAAATCTTTAATGGATTTGCTCTTTTCTTAGTATCTATGTTTGTTAGATTATTTCCTTTCTTTATAAAATCTTTATATGTCATTACTTCTCCTTTATATATTTTTATACTTAGTTGTATACTATCTTATAAAATTAAGTTAAGTATTCTATTATATAATTAATAATATACATTATATTACTTCTTATTACCAAATATATTAAAAGGGTATAGTAATATAAACATTAAAAGTTTAGTCCACTTTTTCATTTGTCTGAATCCTTTACATTTAAATTTGCTCTTACAATAGAAGCTTCCACTGGATTGTTCTCTATAATCTAAATCCTCACTCTCTAAAAGTTTTTGAATAGCCATCATATCAAATAAAGTTTGTTTCATGTTATCCATAAAAATGAAGTTTACATCCTTTAAATCTTTCAATTTTTCTTCCATTTTCTTTCCTTTCTGTCACTTTTTAAAGTGCAGCTATTTTTAAGATGTGTTTTATCTCTTATATTACCGATAGTTAAGTTATCTTTTAGTGGTGCCGTAAAAAGTTCCGTAACAAATATTATGTCAAATCATGTTATATCACTTTATATCACTTTTAAAAAAATAAAAAATGCCTTGAAACTCTTATAATTTCAAGACATATAATTTCATCTGGCGTCCCTGATTGGAATCGAACCAACGACCTATTGCTTAGGAGGCAATTGCTCTATCCTACTGAGCTACAGGGACACATATTTATTGTAACACAAAAAAAGACTAGTAACTAGTCTAAATTAATTTATAAATAGATAATAATGCATAACATAAATTAGCTTTAACTTCGAATCTAAAAAATTCATAAAAACTAACTAACTTATCACAAAAACTAACTATTTTAGATTCTATATACTTAGGTTTAACTCTAGTAATTGGGTACATATGTGTAAGTATTATATCTTCTTCTACTTCATTTATTTCAAAATACTTAGAAGCATTAACTAAGGCTTCTTTAGGATGAGACTTTAAAAAATCTTTATATCTACTATCAGTTTTACTTAAATCATCAGTAGTAAAAAAATCATGCATAAGCGCACCTCTAGTACAAGAAATATAATCTAAACCCAATTTTGAAGAGACAAAAAAACTCATTTTAGCGACTCTATTTATATGATTAAGTCTATTATCACCATGATGAATTATAGACTTAAGTTTTCTAAACTTATTAACACTATAAAACTCGCTATAAATTTCATAGTATAAGCTTTTATCATAATTCATTTTTTATTACCACACCTTATTAAATCCATCTAGGAATATACAAATTTCTTGTAAATCCTTCCATATACTTTTTATACTCATCTATAATAGTTTTTACTATTACACCAATAACATCAGTTTCTTTTTTAGAAACTTTTAAAGATGTCAAAGAAGAAGTGAGTAAAGTCTTAAACTCCCTGTCATCAATATATCTAGCAACTGCATTATTAAATGTACTTACTTTTTTTAAAGCAGCTTTATCTGTAATATCAATTTTAAATATATAAGACTGAAAAATAGTTATTATTTTATCAGTCATATAATCAAGTTCACTAAATTCCTCATTAATTATTCTATAGTAATCAGGACAATATTTTAAAACAACTTTATTATCTAAATAACTATTCTTCATTATTTCACCACAAGTCTTATTATATCATTAAATGTAACATAAACCATTAAAAGAATCATTAGAGCAAATCCAACATAATTTAAAATTGCTTCTAAATTCTCACTAGATTTCTTTCTAGTTATTTTTTCTATTAATAATATTAATACTCTACCACCATCAAATACTGGTATAGGTATTAAATTTATAATTGCAACATTAATAGATAAATATGCTGTTAAATATAATAATGTATTTAATCCTTGAGATTTAACAGAATCCACAAGTGAATATATTCCAACTGGTCCACTAAGACTTTTAACTGGTACTTCACCAGTAAATAAGTTTCCTAATATCTTAAGAATAGTTTTAAAGTTAGTATAGAAACCCTCAAATGCATATATTACTGCATTTTTAAATCCTTTATAATAAGTTGTCCCACTAGATTGTATGCCAAATACTTTAACTTCTTGGCCTTCAACTTCCTGCACTTCAGGAATCAAACTATATTCTTTTATATCTCCATTATTTTTTTCAACTTTAAAAATATATTTTTCTTTTAACTTTTTAGCAGATGCTTCTAATAAGAAATCATCCCAAGTATTTATTTTAACACCATTAACTTCAAGAATTTTATCTCCGCTTTCAAGTCCAGCCTTTTGAGCAGCCATTCCTTCAACAACTTTATTAATTACTGGTTCACTAACAGGTCTTCCATAAAAAAGTCCACTTATAAAGAATAAGAAAATAGCTAGGAAACAGTTAAGCAAAATACCATTAATAAATACTAAAAGTTTTCTTCCAAAACTTTTATTTTCAAGTACTCGTGTTTTCTTAAGAGCTTTGTTACTTGGATCTTCTTTTTCCGCCATAGAAACAAAACCACCAATTGGAAAAGCTCTTAATGAATAAGTTGTTTCACTATTTTTAGGTTTATATTTTAATAATTGAGGCCCCATACCAAACGAAAATTCATCTACATAAACTCCGCCTTTTTTTGCCGCAATAAAATGTCCAAATTCATGGACAATTATTATCACACCTAAAATTATAATTAATATCAATAACGTTATCAAGAAATTCATTTTTACCCTCCTAGAAGAATGTTATTGCAAAAGTAAAAGCTAATATAGCAAATAATAAACTATCTACTCTGTCTAATACTCCGCCATGTCCTGGCATAATATTTCCATAATCTTTAACACCATATTTTCTCTTAACTGATGAAAAGAATAAATCTCCAAATTGAGCCATAACTGATAAAAATAAAGATATTAAACATACAGATAATAAATTAGCATCAGTCTTAACAAATGTAATAAAATATATAACTCCAATAAAAGTACCAAAGAAAGTACCACCTAAAGCTCCTTCTACTGTTTTATTAGGACTAATTTTAGGACATAATTTAATTCTTCCTAACTTAGTTCCAAAGAAATGAGCAAATGTATCTGTCATAAATGTTACTAACATAATGTAAACTAAATAGTCTAAACTCATATTTCTAATAGTAATTAAGAAATTAAATGCAGTTCCTAAAAAGAATACACCACCTAATAGATAAAATGCATCATCAGCATCAAATTCTTTCCTATCAGGATAAAATAATAATGGTAGTAAGCAACATAACATAACTAATGATAGAGATCTATAATCAATTTTAAATATATAACTATTAGATATTGATGACATCATTAAAAGTATAAAAGCAGCCATTGATAAACATTTAACTATTAACGGTAACTTTTTTTCCTTCTCACGAACTAATAAAAATTCATTAAACCCAATTACTCCTATAACGCATGCTCCTATATAAAACCAATAACCACCTAAAATCAATAATGGTACTACAATAATCAAAGCTACTATAGCACTAATAACTCTTTTTTTCATATACTTCACCATATCAATTATACCACGTTAAATATACATAAACAAGAAAAAAAGAGTAACTAATCTTACTCTTCACATAATTTCTTAATTACATCTTCATTATATACAAGTGTCGAATCCTTATATTTACCACACCATTCAGCATCAAGTTTTAACTTATTATAATTTTTATCACAACTATTATTCTCATACTTAGAATAAATTATTTCATTATCTTTTTCCTTTAAGCAATAAATTTGTGTTTCATCTTCTTCATCATAATACCAATCATATATACCTTTTACTTTTTTAAATTCAGGAAAAACAACTAAATAATTATCATCTACCAAAATTTCATTATCTTTTTTGTCAACTATTTTTTTATAAACTGTCTTTCCATATAAAGAAGCAACATATACAGCATCATTAAGAGATTTATTATCCTTCATTGCTTCAACCATTTCACTTGTATAAATACCATTTTTTGTAATTAACTCTAAATCTCTTTGAGAAATTTTTATTCCTAAAGAATTAGTATAATATCCATTATCATAAGTATAGTTTTTAGGACAAACTGCATCAGGATCATCGTATCCTCCAATTACAATTATTTTACTGTCTTTACAATACCATACTTTATAAAATGGTGCTTTATATACGATAAATTCTTTTTTTTCTTCCTTCAAAGAAATCTTAGGTACAACATTTTTAGTTTTGACAAGAAAATAATCTATATAAGATAAGCATGATAATATTAATAATAGTACAATAGTAATTATAAATATTTTCTTAATCAACCTCATTTTTAAAACTCCCTAACTTTTATTAATCTTTTAGTGTTGCATACATAACTGCTTTAATAGTATGCATTCTATTTTCTGCTTCATCAAATACAACTGATTGTTCACTTTCAAATACTTCATTAGTAACTTCCATTTCAGGAATGCCAAATTTATTATTAATATCTACTCCTATTGAAGTATTTTGATCATGGAATGAAGGTAAAGCATGCATAAATATAGCATCTTTTTTAGCCATTGACATTTTTTCTTTATCAACTTGATATGGTTTTAATAGTTTAATTCTCTTTTCCCATATTTCATCTGGTTCTCCCATTGATACCCATACATCAGTATATATTACATCAGCATCTTTAAATGCTTCATTTACATCTTCAGTTTGTGTAATTGTGCAACCATTTTTTTGAGCAATAGTACGAGCTTTTGAAAGAATTTTTTCATCACCCCATAATTCTTTAGGTCCACAAGCAACAAAGTTAACTCCCATTTTAGCACTCATAACTGTTAATGAATTAGCTATATTATTTCTTGTATCACCAATAAAAACAAGTTTTAATCCTTTTAAATGACCAAAGTGCTCTTCCATAGTCATAAAGTCAGCAAGAACTTGTGTAGGATGAAAAGTATCAGTAAGTCCATTCCATACAGGCACACCAGAATATTTAGCTAAATCATTTACTGATGCTTGTTTAAATCCTCTAAATTCAATACCATCATACATTCTTCCTAAAACTCTTGCAGTATCAGCAATACTCTCTTTCTTACCAAGTTGACTTCCACTTGAATCTAAATATGTAGTGTGCATACCCAAATCATAAGCAGCAACTTCAAATGAACATCTAGTTCTAGTACTAGTTTTTTCAAATATTAAAGCAATATTCTTACCTTTTAAATAATCATGAACAATATGATTATGCTTCTTTTCTTTAAAATCCTTTGCTAAGTCTAATAAATATCTAATTTCTTCTTCTTTAAAATCAAATATTTTTAAAAAACATTTTTTTCTTAAATCAACCATCTTTTTAATCCTCTCTTTCTAATGCCATACTCATACAGTGAGGTCCACCTCTACCACGAGATAGCTCACTACTTGGTACTTCTATTATTTTTATACCAGCTTGTCTAAACACTTCATTACTTACATGATTTCTATCATAAGCAATTGCTACTCCTGGTTTAACAGTAAGTAAGTTAGCTCCATCACTCCATTGTTCTCTTTCAGCAGGAATTCTCTTTCCTCCTCCACATTTAATAAGAGTAACTTTATCTATATGTAAGTATTTTTCTAATAATTTATCAAGTGGCATATTAAGTTCAACTATATTTAATTCTTCTTCAGTCTTTCCCTTAGAAATTTCAAAAACTTTAGTTACATGCATAACTTGACTATGAACAGCAAATTTATCTACATCTAATCTAGTCATAACAGTATCTAAATGCATAAAACTTCTTTCATCTGGAATATCAAAAGCTAGAACATATTTAAATTTATTACCTTTACTACTAAATATATTTTTAGCAAGTAAATTTATCGCATCAGGTTCTGTTCTCTCAGAAATACCTATTGCAATTACTTCATCACTTAATACTTGTATATCTCCACCTTCAATATGATAAGCATTATATCTATCATAATATTTAGGAGTATCTTTATATTCCGGATGATATTTAAATATATATTCAGCAAATATAGTTTCTCTTTGACGAGTTACTGAATACATTCTATGAACACTTACTCCATCTCCAATTGAAGCAAAAGGATCACGTGGAGCATATAAATTTGGAAGTGGATCTAATATCATTTTTCCAATATCACGAGTTGCAAAAAATCCACTACTTGGTCTATATCCTTCTAAATCTTCACTATCTATACCAGTAATACATTTTTTTATTAATTCACGATTATCTTTAAATTGATTTAAATAATTAAATACTAAATCAAATACTATTGGAGAAGTAACTCCCCCTTCTTTAATAAATTGTTTCAAAAATTTTTCTCTTACTTTAGGATGTGTATCTAATGCTTCAGCAGCTAAATCAACAAGATATACAACCTCAACCCCTTCAGCTCTAAGAGCACCAGCAAATACATCATGTTCTTCTTGAGCTTTCTTCAAATATGGTATATCATCAAATAAAAGTCTTTCCAAAGTATTAGGAGTTAAATTTAAAAATTCATCTCCAGGTCTATGTAATAATACTCTCTTTAAAGGTTTTATTTCACTATATACATGAATACCTGACATATAATTCTCCTTTCCATCTCTATTCTTCATAATAATTATAACTTTTATATAAAAAAAAGTAAATGAGTTTTAAAATTTTCATTTACCTTTATCATTAAATAATACTAGTTTTTTAATGTAAAATATCCAGGACTACTTGTTCCACCATCTATTCTTGCATATGTCTTATCAACAAAAGAACTATTATATGTAGTACCTGCACCACCTACTAAATTACTACTGTCTATAAACATATTAGATTATGATGTAATAGAATCAGTATTAAAGGTATCACTTACATATATAGTTTTTAAATTAGTATTATTATAAAACAT
>SFOJ01000031.1 GCA_004552445.1 Mollicutes bacterium | reverse complement strand
TTTCATGCTATAAGAGATTCTCTATTAATTCATAAATGGTTATTACCATTCATAATAATACTAGTAATAATAATTATAATACTTTTTAAATGTTTGACAAAAAAATGAATGAGTAGTATAATTGACCCATAAATCTTTGATGTGGAGAAGTAATATGTAAATGTTTTAAAGAGAGTTAGTGGAGGGTGTGAACTAATAAAACTATATATATGAATAACACCACTGAGTGGAACATTGAAATAATAGTAAATGTTCTCGGTTATCCGTTATAAAAATAAAGTTAATAAGAGGGATGGTACCGTCTATTTTTTAGACTCCTTGTACCATCTCTCTTTTTTTTAGAAAGGAAAGTGAAAATATATGGACGTAAAAGATTTGTTTAAAGACATTTTAAAATATGAAAATAAAGATGTTACTTTAGAAGGATGGGTTCGTAACAATAGAAATCAATCAAACTTTGGATTCATTGATTTTAATGATGGAACTTATTTTCAAAACTTACAATTAGTATATGAAAAAGAATTAAAAGACTTTGAAAGCATTAGTAAAATTAGAGTTGGAAGTGCTATAAGAGTAAATGGTACAATTGTTAAATCTGAAGGTAGTGGTCAAAGCCATGAAATGAAAGTTAAAAATATTGAAGTACTAGGAGATTCACCAGAAGATTATCCAATTCAACCAAAGAGACACACAAGAGAATTCTTAAGAGAAGTAGCTTACTTAAGACCAAGAACTAATTTATTTAATGCAGTCTTTAGAGTAAGAAGTGTAGCAGCTCAAGCAATACATGAATATTTCCAAAGTCATAACTATGTATATTTTCATAGTCCAATCATAACAGGAGCAGATTGTGAAGGATCAGGACAAATGTTTAAAATAACTACTCTTGATATGAATAATCTTCCTTTAGGGGAAGATAAGAAAGTTGATTTTAAGAAAGATTTATTTGGTAAACAAACATATATAACAGGTTCTGGTCAACTTCATGGAGAAACATTCGCTTTAGCGTATAAAAAGATATATAAAAACACATGCTAATGAATTCTGGATGATTGAACCAGAAGTAGCATTCTGCGATTTAAACGGAATAATGGATATTGAAGAAGAAATGTTAAAATTTATTGTTAAATACGTTATGGACAAATGTCCTTTAGAAATAGACTTCTTCGATAAATTCGTAGAGAAAGGATTAAAAGAAAAACTTACAAAGGTATTAAATACTAAATTTGTACGTATTACTCATAAAGAAGCAATTACTTTATTAAAAGAAGCTAAAGTTGACTTTGAATTTAAACCAGAATATGGCGAGGACATCGCTAAAGAACACGAAAAATATATTACTGAATATTTTAATGGCCCTGTATTTATTACTAACTGGCCAAAAGACATTAAAGCATTCTACATGAAATTAAATGATGATAATGAAACAGTAGCAGCAGTAGATTTAGAAGTACCAGGTTCTGGAGAACTTATGGGTGGAAGTCAAAGAGAAGATGATTACAATAAATTAATTAATAGAATGAAAGAAATGAATATACCAAGAGAAAACTTAGAATGGTATACTAACTTAAGAAGATTTGGAGGTTGTTATCACTCAGGATTTGGTCTTGGATTTGAAAGACTAATTATGTACTTAACAGGTATTGAAAACATAAGGGATGTAATTCCATATCCAAGAACACCTAATAACTGCGACTACTAGAAGGAGGAAACATGAAAACAAATAGATATCGTACAATTATGATTAGCGACATAACAAACGATATGGTAGGTAAAACTATATTAGTTAGTGGCTGGGTTCAAAATATAAGAGATCACGGAGGAGTATTATTTTTAGACCTAAGAGATACAAGTGGAGTATTACAAACTGTATCAAATGATGACTCAATGTTTAAAGGACTAGCTAAAGAATCAGTTGTAAGATTAGAAGGAACACTTAGAAAAAGAAGTGTAGATACAATAAACGAAAAATTAAAAAGCGGAGAAGTAGAACTACTAGTAAGCAAATTGGATATACTAGGTCAATCACTACATGAACTACCTTTTGAAATAAGAGAAAGTAAAAGCGTAAGTGAAGAAATAAGACTTAAATATAGATACTTAGATATGAGAAATGAAAAAGTAAAAGATAATATCTTACTTAGAAGTGAAATACTTCACTATTTAAGAAATAAAATGTATGATTTAAGTTTTACTGAAGTACAAACACCAATACTAACAGCATCAAGTCCAGAAGGAGCAAGAGACTTTGTAGTACCAAGTAGAAACTTCAAAGGTAAATTCTACGCTCTTCCTCAAGCTCCACAAATATATAAAGAATTATTAATGGTTGGAGGTATAGATAAATATTTTCAAGTAGCTCCTTGCTTTAGAGATGAAGATGCAAGAAGCGATAGAACGCTTGAATTCTACCAACTAGATTTAGAAATGAGTTATGTAGAAGAGGAAGAAATATTAGAACTAGGAGAAGAATTATTTTATGATGTATTCTCTAAATATTCTAATAAAAAAGTTTCACCAAAACCATTTAGAAGAATCAGTTATATAGATTCAATGGAAATGTATGGAACAGATAAACCAGATTTAAGAAATCCACTTATCATTAAAGATATAAGTGATATTTTAAAAGATACAACATTTGGACCCTTTAAGAACTCAACAATAAAAGCAATAGTAGTAGATGATATTGGAGAAAAATCAAACTCATGGTTTAATGAAGTTGTTGATTACGCAAGTAGTATAGGTATGCCAGGAATAGGTTATCTAACACTAACAAAAGAAAGAACATTTAAAGGACCAATTGATAAATTCTTAACAGATACTGAAAGAGAAGATTTAATAAAATACTTAGATATGAAAGAAAATAGTGTGGTATTCTTCATAGCTAACAAAGTATTAAAAGTTGCACAAAAATTCGCAGGACTTATAAGAATAGAACTAGGAAGAAAATTAGATTTAATAGATAAAGATAAAATAGAATTATGTATTATTAATGACTTTCCAATGTTTGAATATGATGATAAAACAAGAAAATATGATTTTTGTCATAACCCATTTAGTCTTCCTCATGAAACAGATATTGAGTATAATAAAGATAATATAGATAAGGTTTTAGCTTACCAATATGACTTCGTTTGTAATGGTAATGAAATGGCTAGTGGAGCAATTAGAAATAGTGATTTGGATTCATTAGTAAGAGGATTTGAAGTAGTAGGATACACTAAAGAAGAAGTAGAAAAACGCTTCAGTAGTTTATTCACTGCATTTAAATATGGTTGCCCACCTCATGGAGGTATGGCACTTGGAATAGATAGAATACTAATGATTCTAAAAGATGAAACTAATTTAAGAGAAGTCCAAGTATTCCCAGCAAGTACAAGTGGTCAAGACTTAATGATGGGAAGTCCAAGTACTTTAGAACCAAAACAATTAGAAGAGTTAGGTATTAAAATAAAGGAGGAATAATAATGAGTAATTTCACAAAAGAAATGATAGATGATTACGCAGATAAATTACTTATTGGTTTAACTGAAGAAGAAAGAACTAATATACAAGAAGAATTTGATGAAATAGAAAAAAATATGGATTTAATTAATAAAATACCAAATATTAAAACCGCAGAACCTTTAAGTTATCCATTTGAAATGGTATTAGATGATTTAAGAAGTGATGATGAAATAGGTGAAGAAATTCCAATCGAAGAACTTCTTAAAAACTGTGATCAATATGAAGGTAGAGAAGTAGAAGTACCAAAGGTGGTGGGATAATGATAACAAAAAGTATAAAAGAAATACATGAAGATTTATTAAATAAAAAAGTTACTTCAAGAGAATTAATAGATAAATCTTTAGAAAAATGTCATAGTATACAAGATAAGACTAATGCTTTTGTAACTATTATAGATGATGCTAAAGAAACTGAAGTAACAGATGAACTAGTAAGTGGCATTCCATATGGTATTAAAGATAATTTTTCCACTAAAGATATTCTTTCAACAGGAAGCTCTAATACTTTAAAAGATTATATACCATTCTTTGATGCAACTGCTGTAGCAAACTTAAAGAGAAAAGGTGCAGTAGGAGTTACTAAGACAGTTATGGATGAACTTGGTATGGGTGGTACTGGTACAACAGGGCACACAGGAGTAGTTCATAACCCATGGTGTTTAGAGAGAATGACAGCAGGTTCTTCAGCAGGTAGTGCAGCATCAGTTGCTTGTGGATGTTATCCATTCGCATTAGGAAGTGATACAGGAGACTCAATTCGTAAACCAGCAGCATATTGTGGCATAGTAGGATATAAACCAACATATGGTATGATTTCAAGATATGGACTATTTCCATTTGCATGTTCACTTGATACAGTAGGTGTACTATCAAGAAGTGTAGAAGATGCTGCAATCGCAGTAGATGCTATGAAAGGAATTGATCCTAAAGATATGACATCTTGGGATTCAAGTAATATTGAACTATATAAAAATTTAGATAAAGAAGTAAAAGGCAAAAAACTATTTTATATTAAAGAAATAGTTGATTTATCTAACTATGAAAATCCAAGTGAAGAACTAAAAAAACACTTAGAAAACTTTAATAAAACAATTGAACTTTGTAAAAACTTAGGTATGAAAGTAGAAGAAGTATCTATAGATAAAACATTATTAAATGCAATACCAAGTGTATATGTAGTTATTTCTTGTGCAGAAGCAACAAGTAATATGTCAAACTTAACAGGTATTATATTTGGGCCAAGAGGTGAAGGAAATAATCCAATGGCTATGATGAAAGATCATAGAACAAAAGGCTTCTCACCATTAATTAAAAGAAGATTTGTAATTGGTTCATATGTATTACAAAAAGAAAATCAAGAAAAATACTTTATAAATGCTAAAAGAGTAAGAAGATTAATAGTAGATAAGATGAATGAATTATTTGAAAAATACGATGGATTAATTCTTCCTGTTGGAAGTGGACCTGCCAAATTTATTGAAGGAAGTAAGAATGCTCTTTCAAGTTCAAATAATATTCTAGAAGAACACTTACAAATAGGTAACTTCGGTGGCTTTCCATCAATTACAATACCAAATGGTTTTGTTAGTAATTTACCCGTAGGTGTAAACATAACTGGAAAAGTTAAAGATGATATAAATGTTTTAAATATTGCATATGCTCTTGAAAGTAATATGAAATTTAAAAATCAACTTGCAAAGGAGGTAGAATAATGGCATATAAAGCAGTAATAGGTTTAGAATTTCACTGTGAAATGAAATCTAATACAAAAGTATTCTCAAATGCAAGAAATAGTTTTTCAAAAGTAGCAAATGAAAATATTGCTCCAGTAGATATGGCTTTTCCAGGAACTCTACCAGTAGTAAACAAAACATGTGTTAAAAAAGCATTAATGATGTCAATGATACTTAATTGTAAACAACCAGAATTTATGGAATTTGATAGAAAAAATTACTATTATCCAGATCTACCTAAAGGATATCAATTAACACAATTCTTTAATCCAGTAGGTGTAGATGGAAAAATAGAAATAGATGTAAATGGTACTAAAAAAGAAGTGTTTATTCATGATATACACTTAGAAGAAGATGCAGCCTCACTTGATCACTATTATAATACATCAACAATTGACTATAATAGAGCAGGTGTACCTCTTTTAGAATTAGTAACTGAACCATGCCTTCATTCGGCAGATGAAGCTCTAGCATTCTTAGAACATGTTAAAAGCATTTATGAATACACTGACATTTCAGAATGTGATACTAAAAAAGGACAAATAAGAGCTGATGTTAATGTATCAATAATGGATGAAAATGATACAGAGTTTGGTACTAAAGTAGAAGTGAAAAACGTAAATAGTTTTGATGCTATTAGAAAAACAATAAACTATGAAATAAAAAGACAGTCAGAACTTAAAGATGCAGGTCGATATGATGAAGTAGTACAAGAAACAAGAAGATGGGATGATGAATCAGGAACTACTATACATATGAGAAGTAAGGCAGATGCTATTGACTATAAATATTTCACAGAACCAAACATTCCAAAATTTAGAATTACTAAAGAATTACTAGATGAAGTAAGAAGCAAAATACCTGTACTAGCACACGAAAGAAAAGAAAAATATATTAATGAGTATGGACTTTCAGAATATGATGCAGGAGTACTTACAAAAGATAAAAAAATATCTGATTATTTTGAAGAATGTGTAAAATTAAACTGCGATCCAAAAAGTGCATGTAATTGGATAACAACTAGAGTACTTGGAGAACTTAATAAGAGTGAAGAAAATACTATAGATGATTTATTCATAAGACCAAACATGATAGTAGAATTAGTTTCTCTTGTTAATGATAAAAAAATATCATCAGATCAAGCTAAAAAAGTATTCACTAAAATGTTGGAAGAAAATTTAACTCCAAAAGAAATAGTTAAAAAATATGATATGGAAGTTATAGAAGATGCTAATCTTATAGAATCATTAGTAAATGAAGTTATAACTGAAAATGCAAAAGCTATAGAAGATTATAATAATGGAAGAACTAATATGTTAGATTATCTAGTTGGACAAGTAATGAAAAAATCAAAAGGAAAAGCAAATCCAATAGAAGCAAAATCTAAAATGCTAGAAAAAATAAACTAAAAAGTACTTATTTTAAGTACTTTTTTTGTAAATAAAAATATAAAATATAATAAATTAACTTAAAGCATGATATAATTAATTTGGAGAATGATATATGAAAAAGTTTTTAAGAAGTATTATTTGTTTTATAGTAGTTGGTACTATTTTAGGCTCACTAACCTATTTTCTTTCATTAAATGAAAAATTATATAAATTAATTAATAAATCAAGTGTAAACATTGGAAACATATATGTAGAAAAATTTAAGGTTAAAATAATAGATGAAACAAGTAAAAGTAGACCATATGCTGTTTCAATTAATAATAATCATGCTGCTTGGCCACATGCTGGTCTGCAAGATGCATATTTAGGATATGAATTAATCGCAGAAGGTGGAATAACTAGACTTATAGCTTTATTTAAAGATCAAAATACTACAAAAATAGGTTCAGTTAGAAGTGCAAGACATTATTTCTTAGACTATATTATGGAAAATGATGCAATATTTGTTCACTATGGTCAATCACCTCAAGCAAAAGAAGACTTGTCATCACTTAACATTAATAATGTTAATGGAATGTATGACGCAAAAGGATTTTTTAGAGATAAAACATTAAATAGAGCATGGGAACATACAGCGTTTACTTCAATAGAAAAAATAAACAAAGTAGTAAAATCAAAAAAATATAGAACAACCACAGAAGAACAACTATTAAAATATAGTCCAATAAAAGTAGACCACTCAAGTGATAGTACTTTAAAAAATGCGAATAAAGTAACAATAAAATACTCTGATTATCAAACAACTTCATATGAATATGATAAAGAAAATATGAACTATAAAATGTTTATGTCAGGAAAAGCACATAATGATTTAATTACAAAAAAACAATATACAGTTAAGAATATAATAACTTATCAAGTAAAAAATACTTCATTAGGTGATAAAAAAGGAAGACAAGATTTAGATAACATTGGTAGTGGAGAAGGGTATTATATTTCTAATGGTGAAGCTATTAAAATAAAATGGAGTAAATCATCTAGAGATTCAAAGACAAAGTACACATTAATGAGTGGAGAAGAGTTAGTAGTCAATGATGGTAATACATGGATACATATTCAACCAAAAGGACAAAATTTAAAAATAGAATAAAAAAAATATGATAGAATATAATTTATTAAAAAATGTTGAAATATTGTTTTATTAATGTTAGAATAATATTGATAAGAATAAGGAGGAACTTATGGATAGTATATTAAGTTTTTTAGCAGACAATTATAAATATTTTATGATAGCCGCAGTAGTTTTATTATTTGCACTAATTGGTTTCATAGTAGATGGTAAAAAGAAAAAGAAGAATGAGGAGGTAGTTCCAGTACCTAATGCTGATGCTCAAGCACAAGCTGCACAAGGAATGGCACCAACACAACCAGTTCAACCACAACCAGCTGCACCAGCTTTAGCAACAGAACAAACTCAAACTGAACCTGGATTAGTTATTGAAGAACCTTCTTTAAATAACATTGAACCTGCAAGTCAAGAATTAAATCTTGATGCATCTGTTCAAGAAGAACAAGGTAGTATATTTGGAACTCCTGAAATGCAAGCTCCTGCTGCAGTTGAAACAACTGCACCTGATCCTGCAACTGTAGAAGGACCAACATTAGTTATAGAGGATAAAGAAGAAACTACTACCCCTGAAATGACTGCACCTACAGTAGAACCTGTAGCACCAACCCCAACTGAAACAGTAGTACCTGAAGTTGCACCTACAACTCCAGTTGCCACACCAGTTGTTGAACCTATAACTCAAGCATCAGCTCCAGTAGCTCCTACAATGACAGCTCCAGAAATGCCAACTGCTCCAGCAGCTGCATCAACTACACCTGAGACTCCAATTCAACAATAAGAGATATAAACTGAAAATTTGTTATTTTCAGTTTTATTGTGTCATAAAAAATGTTATTATTAACATAGGTGAAGAATATGAAGAGAAATAATATAATAAAGATACTTTTAGTATCATTCATAACTCTAATTTTATTAAGTATATTTAGTTATACATATGCATTCTTTAGCTTACAAATAGAGGGAACAGGAAAAGATATAGTAATGTCTACAGGAGACTTAAGACTTGAATATAAAGATGAAATAGAATTAAAATTTGAAAATGCAGTTCCAGGAGACACAATTTCTAAAGTTATAACAGTT
>SFOJ01000001.1 GCA_004552445.1 Mollicutes bacterium | reverse complement strand
TCTTCTTACTTTTTCAGTAAGCTGTCCACCTTCTTCATATCCAACATATCCAGGAGCAGCACCAATTAATCTAGATACTGAATATTTTTCCATATATTCGCTCATGTCTATTCTTACCATATGATGTTCATCATCAAATAACTCATATGCAAGACTTCTAGCAACTTCTGTTTTTCCTACACCAGTAGGTCCTAAGAACATAAATGAACCAATAGGTCTTTCAGGATCTTTAATACCACTTCTAGAACGAATTATAGCATCACTTACAAGCTTAATAGCATTATCTTGTCCTTTAACACGCTTCTTTAAGTTTTCCTCTAAATTAAGCATCTTTTCTTTTTCACTACTCATTAACTTAGATAATGGAATATTAGTCCATTTACTAATAACATCTCCTATATCTTCACTAGTAACAGTATCAGATAATATTCCTTCTTTTCTCTTATTAGCAAGTTCATTCAACTTTTGCTCTAACTTTGGCAAAGTACCATTCTTAATTCTAGCAGCAGTTTCTAAATCATAATTATTTTTAGCTTCTTCAAATTCAAATGTATATTTAGATATATCAGATTTAATTCTTTTTATTTCTTCATTAATAGATTTTTCTTCTTTCCATTTAGTACTTAACTCTTGTTCTTGACCTTTTAATGTATATAGTTCATCATCAATCTTTTCAAGTCTCTTAATAGAAAGTTCATCTTTTTCTTTCTTTAAAGCTTCTTTTTCAACTTGAAGCGTTAGTATCTTTCTGGTTATTTCATCAAGTGAAGTTGGAACACTATCCATTTGAACTCTTATAGTAGCGCAAGCTTCATCTACTAAATCTATCGCTTTATCAGGTAAGAATCTATCAGTTATATATCTATTTGAAAGAGTTGCTGCACTAACAAGAGCTTTATCTTGAATAGTAACTCCATGATATATCTCAAATCTTTCTTTAAGACCACGAAGTATTGTTATAGTATCTTCAACAGTAGGTTCACTAATAGTAACTTTTTGAAATCTACGTTCCAAAGCACCATCTTTTTCAATATACATTCTATATTCATTTAAAGTAGTAGCACCTATTACATGTATTTCACCACGAGCAAGCATTGGCTTTAATATATTACCTGTATCCATTGCTCCATCAACAGCACCAGTACCAACGATTAAGTGAATTTCATCAATAAACATTATGATGTTTCCCTCACTCTTTTTGACTTCATCAAGAACTTTTTTAAGTCTTTCTTCAAACTCACCTCTATATTTAGCACCAGCTATTAATGAAGACATATTTAATTCCCATACAATTTTATTTTTTAAACTTTCTGGTACGTCTCCTCTAACTATTCTTTGAGTAAGTCCTTCTACAATTGCAGTTTTACCTACTCCAGGTTCTCCAATTAAAACTGGATTATTTTTTGTCTTTCTTGATAAAATCCTTGTTATACTACGAATCTCATCATCACGACCAATGATAGGATCAATTTTATGATTCTTAACATCTTCATTTATATTACGTCCATACTTTTCTAAAACGTTTTCATTTTCTTCATTATTCATATTGAACATATCTATACCTCCTATTCAACGAGCATATTATACATCATTTTTTAGCACTTGTCAATATAGAGTGCTAATTATTTATAAATAAAAAGTCGTTGAAGATTTTTTATTATTTTCTCCAACGAAATTGTAAAACTATCCTTGTCCAAAATTAACCATATTCCATGAATTATCTTTTTTAATAAATTCCATAGAATATGTATATTCTTCATTTCTATTTAAAGATTGATCGGTAATTAAAAAAGTTTTAAATTTAATATTAATTACTACTGCATCATTAACTGAATATTCATTTTTTAGTTGTTCTTCCAAATCTGTAACATTCTTTTCATAGTACGCAATTGTTAATAATTTAGCTTTTATATCCCAATTATAAAATTCTTTTTCTGCTAGTTCAACAACTTCATTAATATCTTTTAAATCATGTGATTGATTATCAATTACTATTTTAACATCATTAGTTTTATTCAAAAAAATACATAAACCTACTATAACGCAAATTACTAATAAAATTATTAATATTAACCATTTCTTTTTCATATATTACATATTACCATTAACTATAGTTAATATCAACTATAGCATATCGTGTCTTAGTAAATACACCATATTCCCAATTATTTTTAGTATCGCTTACCAATCTGTTATAATTGCTGGTATGTTGAGCAACCTTAAAATCCTTAAATTCTACCATAGTACACACACCAAGATTCTCATTATCAATTTCATATTTTTTATTGTTATTAGTTATTGCTGTTACAAAACCAGCATGATTATAATCTCCATCATTATTTGAGTCTTGCAATATAAAATCACCGGCTTTAATTTTTTTCGAAAAAGTATTAAAATTTGTAGTGTAATATTTTACTCCCCAATATTTAATGAACGAATCTGCATTTACCCATGACCATGAATATTTAAAAGTTGAATCGCTTTTTTTATACCACCAGCCAAATCTATTAGTTAATCCCCAAACCTGACTATAACCACCATTTTCTAGAATTTGTGATGTAAAATTAGTACAATCCCTACTAGCTACACCATATTTAGTTTTATTTGGATTTTCCGCATATTTCACTGCATATTTTATACCATTTGATCTACTAAAAGATTGACTGCTAGTTTTCATCACACTAGTTTTCAATAAATCAGAATTCACTATTTCATTGTTATAATAAGGTATATTGTTTTTAATACTGTCTACTAATTTATCGATATTATTACTATTATCACTATTTTTTACATTTTTTAACTCATTATACTCTTTTATATTATTTTTAAGTTCGTCATTTTTTTCTTTATTTTCGTAAATATCAAAAAAGCCCTTTAGTATTTGTACAGGAACAAACAATTCCTCGTTATCATCTTCATATAATAATTCATAATATTTTTTCCAATTCACTTCATTTATAGTATCCAATTTATATTTTTTTTGAAAATAATCAAATACATAAATATATTCTTTTACAAAATTTTGTAATGCGTTTTCTTGATTAGCAAATTCACAATATGAGTATACTTCTTTATTATTTATACTTCCAATTCTCGGAAAAGATATATTACCAAATTTTTTATAGTTATCACATAAATAAATATCATTTTGTTGTAATTCTTCTTTATCAATTACATCAATTATTTTGCTTGCTTTTAAAGTACCAAAAGAAAATATACATAATAGTATTACTAAAGTGCATATAATATTTTTCTCTTTCATATTTCCTCCAAATAATTTAATTTTTTTTAAAAGTAAATCGTGTCTTACATATTGTAACACCTCCAGCCAAATAAATATTTTAAATTTAATGCTAAAACAAATATGATGATATCAAAAATATTTATTAAAATAATTTTATAATAAGACACGAATAATAAAAACCACTTTTAAAATGAATTACTCAACTTTCAAGTAGAAATAACTCATAGTTTTTCAATTAATAATTAAAATAATTATGCATTTATTGTATTATTATTATCTTCCAACTAAAGTTTACATCATATTTATGTTTTTACCAGTTGCCAGACCAATATGTTTTCGATGCATTAATACTATCATAATAAGAAGAAACGCCATTAAGAACAATCCCATTTGAACTGACTGAATATTTTTTTGAATTCTTTAAGTTAATTGAACTAGTAGCATGTGAATAGTCGGAAGCTACTAATTGAGTTGTTATAGTAGACGTTGTATTCTTTTCAACATCAAAATAAAATGTTTGACTTAAAGAACTTAAGCTACCCTTTGGCAAAAGAAACGAGGTACCTGCACCACTACTAAATATTTGCGGATAGTTTATAGAACTATTATAACAGCTACCATCGTTTAGGCAGTAGTTTTGTGCAAAAAATACATTATTATTTTTAATTTTAACACTTTGATAAAAACCTATTCCAATGATATCATAGCTTCTAATGCTCGGAATATTTTTCCAAACTAATTTTGCTTTATATCTATAAAAATTACCATTTTTTGAAATAGATGATGTTAACTTTTTATATGTTGTTTCAACTGTAGTAGCTTTTGAATTTTGAACATTAAAACTATCATATTCATCTTTCGTAATTTCAATAGTATTTGAGTTTTCAACAGTTAATTCTCTTTTGTAAAAAGCATAATTATTCGTTGTTTTATAATACTTTGTTGTTTTTATCAATAGTTTGCCATCATCAACATTAGACAATTCTTTTGCTTCGGTAATAAACGGTAAAAGCAAAAGTATCATTAATAAAATAATGATAAATCGATTTTTCATTTTTTCTCTCCTTTTTAAAATATATTTTATATTTTTTAAAAAAACACAAAACAAACTTTAAGGAGAATTTGTCATCTTTTATATTGAATTTTAATAAATAATTTTATTGTTGGAATAATGTTTTTTCATTTCAAGACTAATTTTATCTTCGTGATATATATTTTTATTATCATAAAAGCCAACAACTAGTACAAAATCATTTATATTTTTTTTATTTACATTAAAGCACTCTTCTTTTTCGCTGGCAGCAAATGATATGCTAACATTCTCAACAAATGATGAAACTTTTCTTTTTACATCACTTGTTTTTGATTCAGAATAATAATTAAAATGTTCATTAACATTTTTTATATAAACATCTAATTGATTTATTAATGGTTCATCATTGGTACCAACAATATTAGAATTAAAAGATATGTTATTAATAATAAAAATAGATTCTTTGTGATTAAAAATCAGGTATCCCTCAACTGCATAGTTTTTATTATTTGATGTTATATCATATAATGAGTTTTTATTATAATTGCTTATTGTATATAATACTGAGAAAAAAGATAAAATAAGTACAATCGAAAGTATACACAATAACAACATTTTTCTTTTGAATACATTATTATAAAAATTTATACTATTTATAAAGACTTTACCTTTTGATTTACTATCACTTACCTTTTCTCCATTTAAAATATCTTGTACATCAACATTATATTCTTTACTCAACTCAAATAAAAGATTAGTATCTGGAATATTAATACCTGTTTCCCATTTTGAAATTGTTTTACTACTAACACCAATTTTCTCTGCTAATTTCTCCTGAGTCAAGCCTTTTTCTTTTCTTAACTTAGAAATATATTTTCCAACTTTTTTTGAATCCATAATAACTCCTAAATATAATATACTTTATATTACTATAAATTCTTTATCAATAAAATAAACTTTACTTATCTTTTACATTAAGAATTATTCCAATACTAATCATACTAACAAGTAAACTACTTCCACCATAACTAATAAACGGAAGTGTTACTCCTGTTATAGGAACAAGACCAACAACCACTGAAAGATTAAGAAGAGTCTGAAACAGCATTAAGAATGCTAAACCAAATATTAAATACTTTGAAAATAAATCTTCAGTATTAATAGCTTTCATAATAATATTGTAAAATAATATTATAAAAAGTAATATCAATATTAAATCTCCAATAAATCCAAACTCTTCACTAATTATTGAGAATATAAAATCCGTTTGAGGTTCTGGAAGATAAAAATGTTTTTGTCTTGAATTTAGGAAGCCAAATCCTAAAAGTCCACCTGGACCTATCGCATATAAACTTTGTATCATTTGAAAGCCACTACCTAATGGATCACTCCAAGGATTTAAAAACGATGTTATTCTATCCATTCTATATGGTGCAATTATAATAAGAATGATTATTCCAAGTATACCAAGAATACCAAATTTTATAAAAATTGATACGTTTGTCCCACTTATAAATATAAGCCCAATCAAAGAGCAAACAATAACCATGCCAGTACCAAAATCTGGCTCTAACATTATAAGAGCAAAAAATAACATTATTATAAAAAGAACTGGTGCCATAAACTTAAAAGAGTTCCTTTTTATTTTATCATTATTACTCAAGTATTTTGATGTAAATATTATAAGAGATATTTTAGTAAGTTCACTAGGTTGAAAACCAAGACCCATAATGCCAAACCAACTTCTACTTCCATTTCTAACACTACCTATTCCTGGTATCAAAACTAAAACAAGCAATAAAAAACAAATACCTAAAAAAGTATTTGAATACTTTTTATAAATATTAACATTTATCTTAGAAAATATAAACATAATAAAAATACCAATAATAAAGAATATGCCTTGATTAAAAACATACTTATATGGATTATTATATTTAAAAGATGCCCATATATAACTGCTAGAATATATCATTATAACACCTATTAAAGATAATAATATAGTTGTAATAATTATTAGTTTATTTCTCTTAATAAAAATCACCTATTCATTAATAATATGAATAAGTGATTGTCTTTATGTGTTAGTTTTATTTTTACATCCATACACCATAATATATAGCAACCATACCAAGCATAAATCCAACTATTAAAAACATTTTTACTATATCAGTTTCTTCCCAACCTAATTTTTCAAAATGATGATGTATTGGTGCCATTAAAAATACTTTTCTTTTAAATTTCTTTATAGCAGTCAATTGTATTATAGAAGATAATACTTCCATCACGAATACTCCGCCTATAACAGCAAGTGATAGCTCATGTTTAGTAACTATAGCAACAGCGGCAAGGGTAGCTCCTAAAGATAAAGAACCAGTATCTCCCATAAATACTTTTGCAGGATGTGTATTATAAACTAAGAATCCTAATATCGAACCAACAAGTATAAAGCAAAAGATTGCTATTTCTTGGTATCCAGCTATCCAAGTAGTTCCCCAAGTAATAATACCAAAACTTAAAAACGCTATTAATGAAAGTCCTCCCGCAAGACCATCAAGTCCATCAGTTAAATTAACTGCATTAGAACTTCCTACTAAAAGGAATAATATAAAAATTCCATATAACCACTTCATATCAATATTAATACCGAGTGAAGTTATAGTTAAATAAGCATCTCCCCCACCTTGCATATATATATAGAAAAATATTAATGCTATTAATACTTGAATTATTAATTTTTGAGTTATTGAAAGTCCATCATTATTATGATTTCTTACTTTTAAAAAATCATCAACAAATCCAAGTAATGCATAACTTACAAACACAAATATTATAATAAGCAAATTATGAGTTATTTCTAAACTACCCCTCAAATATAAAACAAGCATAGTAATTAAAGTTGGAATTATAAATATAAGTCCCCCAATAGTTGGCGTTCCTTGCTTACTAGCATGTCTAAACGCAACAAATGAACTTATTGTTTGACCACACTTTAATTTTCTTAACATTGGTATTAAGAATAAACCTAATATCACAGATAAAAAGAAACCTATCATTAATCCTAATATACTTTTAGCTAGAATTAACATAAATATCACACCTTTCAATATTATTATACTTTTATTTTTATCGTTTACATAATAATTTTACGTTCAATATGTAAAGTATATACATTATATAGATAAATAAAAATTTTCTAAAACCTTACTTTTATCGAGCCCCTCAACCTTAATTGAAATATCAGCATCACTTAATTTATATATTATATTTAGTAATTTTTCTTCACTAAATTTACCTACCACATCAAGCATCTTTTTAGTAACAAAAGGATTTAATGAAAGCCTACTTGTTATGGTTTGTATACCAGTATCTTTTGACATAACCTTAATTTGATAAAGAGTTCTAAATTGTTTAGATAAATAATCTATAATAACTACTTCATCAACTCCACTGCTTACAAGTATTCTAGTGCTTTCAATCATATTAGGTATATTATGAGACATAACCGCATCGTTTAACTTAAACATTTCTTTTTCACTATTTTTACTTATTACTTTTTCAATATCTTCATCAGTAATAACATCACTATCCATTTTATATAATAGTAACTTATTTACTTCATTTAAAACACTATCTGTATCATTTTCACATAAATTTAAAATATTTTTAATTTGATTATAAGTTATTCTTTTATTGTTATCACTAAATATCTTCGTAACATATTCATGTAATGTTTTATAATCCATCTTTTTAAGTTCTATAACTTTACATTTATCATTTATTAATTTAATTAATTCTTTTTTAGCATCTAATTTTTCATCAATACATTTTAAAATAATAACATTATCATTCATATGATTAATATAATTAGTTAAAGCTTTCTCTTCCTTATCTTTAATTTTCTTAAAAGTAAAATTTGAAACGATAAGTAATTTTTTCTCATTAAATAAATCTACATAATTTATTTCGTTTAATATGTCTTCTATACTTACACTATCATAATCATATTTAATAATATTATCTATTTTAAGTTCATCTACTAAAGAATCTATTTTCTTCTTTATAATATTTATTTCATTTCCTAAAAATACGTATATCATTTTAATTATCCTTTACTATAACACTTCTAACACTAGAATCTATTATAAAGTCAGAAGGATTATCTACTATATTATTATCAATATATATTTTCTTAGCCTTATAAGGTATTTTTAAAGCTTCTAACAATTCTACTAATGAAGTATATAGTTTTACCTTAACTATAGTTGGTTTACCATTATTAATAGTTAAAATAGTATTATCATACATATAATCCAAAGATATAGCTTTATGAATCGCAAGAATCTCTTCAACACTATAAAAAACACAAGTTGAGTCCTTAAATTTCTTATTACTATGAACCATACAAATATTTAAAAAAGCATTAATATATTTATTATAAGCCTCTATAGAATATAAATCATTTCTATCTACACAAATATAACAATTTTTCATACCAAAAGCACTCATAAATTCATCAATAGCTTCAAGTATTTCTTCATAACATTCATAATTAATAACCATATCTTTAAGATCATAATTTTTATCATATAAAGAATTAACTACTAATGTAGTCTTACTATTAATTTTATTATCTAATCCATATTTTTTTAACGATTCAACTATATCACTCTTTTTAGTTTTACTTAAGTTTCTAGTAGGATTTAATTTTTCTTTTTTATCTATAAAATCATTTTCAATAACTAAACTTTTACATTTACCACTTTTATAAATCATCTCTTTAGCACCAATAACTTTACCACTAACTGGACTAAATATTTTTTTACCATTATCTCTTTCACCTAATAATGTATTATGATTTACTAATTTATTTTTAGATAGTTGTAATTTATCAACTGAATCAAATGGAACATATATAAATTCAGGTGATAAGTATGTTATATATTCTTGTATTTCTTTTGCCATATTTTACTTCTCCATTAAATATTATATATTATAAATGAATATTTTAAAAGTCTAAATTGTATGTTATAATACTTTTAGAATAAAGGTGGTTATAAAATGAATAAGAAAAAACGAATTGCTGTTATAGCAATCATATTAACACTATTACTTTGTATTAGTGCCTCTGTTATAGGTATTCTCTCATCCTCTCCTAAAACTCCTGAAAAGCCTAAAGAACCAGAAATACCAAAAATAACTGAAGATTTTAAAGAAATAGAATTGGTTTCAAAACTAACTACTGATGGAAAAATATATTTTGATGATGACACTAAAAATATAGTTGAATATCAAGATAGTATTTATTACATTATTGGTAATAATGGAAAGATATTTAATGATAAAATTTTAGATGATTCACGTAATAATAGCAACGATGATAAGCCTTATGCAACATCTAAAAATTATAGTTTTTATTCTAATGGTGATTACTGTTATTATGTGAACAATAAAACTAAAAAGAAATCAAAAGATTACGATACAATAACAGTACCACACATGAAAGAATTATATGGAACATATGTATTATTAGAAACATATGATGAAAAAACAGATAAACGTTATCAAGCACTATTAAACACTAATGATGGAACAATAACTAATATAGATACCACTATCGGAACAATATATTTTGATGCAGCAAGTACTTTTGACGTTGAAGTAAATTCACTCAACTATTTTACAATTACTAACACAACAAATAAAGTTGGTTTAATTGATCATAATGGAAAAGTAATTATAGACTTAATATACGATGATATAAAAGTATTTAATGATAAATACATATTCGCATCTAAAAATAATAAATACGGAGTTATAAATCTTAAAAATGAAGAAATAATTCCATTTGAGTACACATACATATATTCAGTTGGAAACTTCATAGTATTACAAAAAGATAATAAAATAAGTATTGCCAACAGTAATATGAAAATATATATAGATAGTAAAATATATAATGAATATGGAAAAGAATTTGATGAAGAATATTTTGATGGACCATTTGGTTCTAAATCATATAATAACAAATTATATTTAAGAACATACTATAATGGAAAAACATCAATATATTTAATAGATTCAAAAAATATAGAAAGAAAAATAAGTACAACAACAACATTTAAAGATTTATATGATTATACTAAACAAGAATATATTTTTACTTTTGAAGATAATAACGATAAAGAAACATTAACATTTTATGACTACGATTTATATGAATACTTTAAAACAGAACTCGATAGAAATAAAAATATTAAAACAACTTATGAAATATATGAATTAAATAAAACTAAAGGTTATTACCAAATATACGCATACACTAACGTAGATGAACTTGATAAAGCATATTATATAGATTTAGTTAACTCAAAACAAATTGATGAATATACAGCAAAGAAAGAATTCTTCAGCAATGGTTATAACTTTTATATATCAGATGATGAAAAATTAAGAGTTTATAAAGATAAAGAATTATTAAACGAATTTGAAGGAGATTATAAATATTTAGGTGGCTACTTATTCTTAAAAGATAACAAAGAAATATTTGAAGTAATATTTAAAAAAGATTCTACAGCAAAGTAGAATCTTTTATTTAGTATGTTTTAAATATAAATTATAGATATATTTTTTATTAAGTATCTTTTCTCCATTTTTACTTAAATCATAAAATACTTCTTCCAAGAAATCTTTTAATTTAGAATTTAACTTATAGCTATCTTTACGTGCCATATAATATTCGTATGGAATACTATCATTATAATTATCTTTATAATATATTTTAGATGCAGCAATTCTATCACATATCATTTCAAGCATATATTTAAATGGAATTATAGGTGTTTTAACAGGAGCAGCATAATCATACCAATATTCAAAATGATGCTTATTACGACCAAAGTGATGAAGCCATGCTCTACTATAACCATTTTCTTTTTTACTAGTAAGTAATGGACTAATAGTACCATTTGTATAATATTTAACAGATTCAAAGAATTCCTCAAAAGAATATTTAGATAAATCATGAACAATCCCTCTAAAAGGAATACCTACTTTGCAACATAACTTAAACACTTCAAATCTATGCTTATTTATTGTATGTAAATGTTTAAAAAACTTACTCATAATATCACCATAAAAAATTATATCACAAAAAAAAAGTTCCTATTGGAACTTTTGCATTTGTTTCATAAGTTGATTAACTTGTTTTTGACTAGGATTTCTTCCCATACCTCTCATTAAAGTCTTAATCATTTCTTCATTAACAGGTGGATTTTCTTTTAATTGTTTAGATACTAATTTCTTAGATATAAAGAAACCAGCTAAAACACCAACAATAAGTCCAATTACTAAATATAATATATCCATCCATATATTAGCTGTACATTTAACTGTTTCTAATATTAACATAAATTCATCTCCTTAAAACAATTCTATCAAGAATTAAGAGTTTATGCAAGAATATATATTATTATCTAAAAGAAAATAATCATGATTATCAAAGTCACAAACAAATATATTTTTAAACGTGCGAATATTATAAAAAAATGAAGGAGCATTCTTATTAGTTATAATCTTTATATGAGAATTATTTATAACCATTTTAGTAGTTTCATCATTATAAAAGTCATTAATTGTATGAGTATAATTATAACAAATATAGTTTTCATTATCTAAGTTATTTTGTTTGACATATTCATTATAATCATCCTTCTTAAGTGGCATCACAATAGAATTAAATATACTATAACCTAAGACTATATCTTCAGTTTTCAAGTGATGTATATTTTCAAGCATAGTATATAACTCTTCATAATTATTTCTATAATTTTTAATAATATTATCTTTTACTTCAAATAAATAAAATGTTCTCATGTTTCACCTCAAATATATTCTATAACATAAATATTAAAAAAAATGTCGAAATAAAAAAAGAAGTATTTTTTATTCATTTTTAACTTCTTCTTTAAATATAGGTTCTAATGTAACTTCTAATTTACTAGTTTTATCTAATAAAGTTCCTTCTTTTATTGAATATGTTTTAATATAACCATAACCATCATAATTTACATCTAATCCTACCATATTAGCAAACGTTGAAACATCATTTCTAGACCAACCTTTTATATTTATCATTTTATAATTAGTATCATTAGTAAGTAAGAATATTTTATTATGAGCATTTAATTTAGTGTTTTCTTTAGGATACTGTTTTATTATTTTATTTCCATCTCCAATAACAATTACTTCCATAGATGATGCTTCTAAAGCACTTTTAACAGTTGTTGTATCTAAATTAATATAACTTTTTGTTGTATATGTTCCTGTCTCTTCAACTTCCTTATTTCCAACTATATTAAGATATGTTCCTACATCTTTAACTAAAGTTTTAACAGAATTCTTTAAATATTTAGCATCAGTTATTTTACTAGCAGCAACATATATAATTACTTGTGGGTCATCTCCAGGAAATAAAGCAGCAAAACTTTTAATGTAGTTTCTACTTCCTTTTAAGTATCCTCCATTAGATGATGCGATTTGAGCTGTACCAGTTTTGCCAATAACGTCATACCCAGGAACATTATATCCACCACCAGTTGCAATCTTGCATCCATTTTGAACAACACCACGCATTAATTTTTTCATTTTTTCAACTGTTTCAGTACTTGCTACTTTAGCAACCTCTGTCCTTTTATTTTCAAGTACAACTTCGCCAGTTTCTCCGCTTACAATCTTAGAAACTATATATGGTTTTATCATAATTCCATCATTAGCAATAGTTGTAAGTGCCTGAACCATTTGAATTGCACTAGCAGTCATACCTTGACCATAAGAAGCAGCAGCAACCTCAGTATTATATCTAAAATTAACAATACCTTTACTTTCATTTGGAAGAGGAATACCTGTTTTCTTTCCAAAACCTAAAGATGAATAAAAATCTTTAAGTTTAGCCCTTCCAAGTTCCATGGCAAGATTTACAGCAGCAACATTTGAAGAAGCCATAAATCCATTATCAAAAGTAACAATGCCCCATCCTATATTATTCCAATCCTTAATTTTAGCTTCATCTACCTTAATAGTACCACTCTTATACTTCTTACTTCCATCATATATTCCATTTTCCATTGCAGCCATAAAACTAAAAATTTTCATAGTTGAACCTGGTTCATACTCATAAGCTACGAACGGATCATAATATGATTTTATTTCTAAAGTGTTATTATTAAAACTCGGACTTGATGAAACACCTAATATTTCTCCTGTTTTAGCATTTACAACAGATATAGTAGCCCATTCAGGTTTACCACCTTCTAAAGTATTCATAGCTTGCTCAGTAAACATTTGAATATTATCATCAATAGTTAAATATATATCGTCCCCACTAACACTCTTTTGTTCCACAGCGGGTGTACTAGTGATTTGATAACCATATAAATCAGATTGATACTCTATATAACCATCAGTACCAGTCAATTCATCATTATAATAAAGTTCAAGTCCCATTTCACCAATATATTGATTATTATCGTTATTTTTAGCATAACCTAAAGTATAAGATAAAAAATCTCCATTAGGATAGTATCTCTTAGTACTTGCTATAAAATCAATTCCAGGCAAATCCAAGTCCTCAATTTGATCTTTAACAAGTTCAGTAATTCCACGTCCTCCAGGACCTAATTCAACTTGATAAGGAACTCTTTCAGTACACTCAGTTTTATCTTCATTACAAGATTTAATTTTAGTGTTTAATAATTTCAAAATTCTCTCTTTAGTCATATTTATTAAAGGACTTAAACGTTCGGCTGTTTTTTCTTTATCTACAACATGATATGGCCTTTTTTCATCTTTAGTTCTACTAGAATCTAAATAAGCGATAACTGTATAACTATTTACATCTTTTGCTAAAACTTCTCCCTTACTAGAATATATAGTTCCTCTTTTCGCAGTAAGAGTTTTCTTTCTAGTATCACGATTATCAGCAAAAGTAGCTAAACTTTTATCATTTACTTTAATATTTCCAAGACCAATCCATAACAATTTAAAAATTATTGTAGCAAAAATAAAAACAACAATAATTATGAATATTGTATTAATCTTAATTACTCTTGTTTTTTTCATTATGACACCTCTACTTTGAAATTACTCTAATATTATTATTATTATACTTCAAATTATTGGCATCTGCAACTTCTAAAGCATTATCTAAAGATGCAAGTTCATTTATTTTCATTTGCATACTTAAATTCATCTTTTCTTGAGATTCAATTTTACTTTTTAATCTTTGAAGTTCAGAATTACTTGATTGAACTTTAGCACTCAAAACAAACGTTGATAGTAAAAATCCAACGAAGAAAATTACTGTCAATGTTTTAAGTAACCCTTCCCCCTTAGTTTTTACATATCTTTTTTGTCTCATTTATCTTATCCTTTCAATAACTCTTAATTTAGAACTTCTACTTCTATTATTATCATCTAGCTCATCATCGCTAGGTGTTATCTTCACTATTTTTTTTGCTCTTGCACTTAATTCAAAAGGTACAACTGGAAGTTTTTTAGTACTTATATCATCACTACATAATTCTTTAAATACTTTAGCAACTATTTTATCTTCCAATGAATGAAATGATATTACTTCAAGTCTTCCACCAATTTTTAATAAGTCAAACGCATCTCTAATCGAACTTTCTAATATATCAAGTTCATGATTTACTTCAATTCTAATAGCTTGGAAAGTTTTTCTCGCAGGATGACTTTTATTTCTATAACTAATTGGCACACTATTTTTAATTATTTCTGCAAGTTCAAGAGTTGTTTCAATTGGTCTTGCATCTACAATTGCTTTAGCAATACTTTTAGCATATTTTTCTTCACCAAACTTAAACAAAATTTCAGTAAGTTTTTGATAGCTATATTCATTTACAACTATCTTGGCATCTAATGGATTACTTTGGTCCATTCTCATATCAAGAGGAGCATCTTTATGAAAACTAAATCCTCTTTCCGCCTCATCCAGCTGAGGACTAGAAACCCCTAAATCAAAAAGTATTCCATCAACATTCTCATTAATATATTTTTTCATATTAACAAAATTGCTTTTAAAAATTGTGAAATTATTACCTATTTTAGATAATCTTTCGTTTGAATATTCTATTGCTTCATCATCTTGATCAAAGGCGAAAAGAACCCCTTCTTTTCCAATTTTCCTTAATATTACACTTGAATGTCCTGCATATCCTACAGTAGCATCCACATATATTCCACCCTGTTTAACATTTAAATAATTTATTACCTCTTCTAATAATACACTTTTATGCTTCATAACTTGCATCGAAGATATCTTCAGCCATTTCACTAAGATTATCTTCATTCTCTTTCATATAATTATTAAATTCTTCTAGACTCCAAATTTCTAGTCGTTCATTTACGCCAATAATTACACATTCTTTATTAATATTGGCGTAATGAACTAACGGTGAGGTAATATTAATTCGACCTTGTTTATCGAATTCAATTAAAGAAGCTCCACCAATGAAAGACCTTTCAAAGGCTCTAACATTCTTTTTAGTAAATTGTAGGTTACTTACTTTTTGTACTAATTTATTCCATTCACTTTCTGAATAAACAAATAAGCACTTATCAAGACCTTTAGTGATAATAGCTTTTTCTCCAAGTTCATTTCTAAACTTACTTGGAATAATTAATCTACTCTTTTCATCAAGATTATGATGAAATTCACCCATAAGCATCTCAAAGCACCCCACTTTCTACCACTTTGTTTCACTTCCTACCACTATATTACTATTTTTGTTCGCTTTTGTAAATACCTTTTCAAAAATAATTCGTAAAATTATTGTCAAATAGAAAAAGAACTATTGCTAGTTCTTCATAAAACATATATAATTTACATCTAATATTTTAATTTAAATAGTATTACTCTTCATTTAAATCAAATTGACTACTATAAAGTTCATAATAATATCCTCTATTTTTAAGCAGTTCTTTATGTGTTCCTGCTTCAAGTATTTGACCATTTTTAATAACAACTATCTTATCACTTTCTACTATAGTTGAAAGTCTATGAGCAATAACTATAGATGTTCTATTTTTCATTAAACTATTCATAGAATGATTTATTAAATATTCAAGACGAGTATCAACATTTGATGTTGCTTCATCAAGTATAAGTATTTCAGGGTCAGCAACAAGAGCTCGTGCTATAGTTAATAATTGTTTTTCACCAGCAGACATATTATTAGTTTCTTCATTAATCTGATATAATAGACCATTTGGAAGGCCTTCAATCATATGAAGTATTTTAGATTTAGAAAGTGCTTTTGATAACTTATCATCACTAATTCTTCTATCAAAAACTATATTTTCTTTTATAGTTCCTTCAAACAACCAAGTATCTTGAAGAACCATGCTTATTAGTTTTCTATATGATTCTTTATCTATATCCCTAATATCTACCCCATCAATTAATATTTGACCAGTATAATGAGCATGAAAATTCATTAAAAGATTTACTATAGTAGTTTTACCAGCACCAGTCTTACCAACTAACGCAATTTTTTCTCCCTTTTTAATTTTAAGATTAAAGTTCTTAAGTACTGTTTTACCTTCAACATAACTAAATGTTACATCCTTAAATTCAATTGAATCATTAAAAGTAAACTCTTTTATTTTACCATTAGTTTCTTCTTCTAAATCTAAAATTTCATAAACCCTATCTACACTCGCAATAGCCATTTGTAAATTACTAATAACTTGTGCAATAACATTCATAGGTCTATTAAAATCCTTCATATATTGTATAAATGATTGTATAGCTCCAAGTCTCATATTTCCTTTAATAACACTAATACTTCCTACACATACAATAACAATATAATTTAAATTTCCTATAGCTTTATTAAAAGGAACAGCTAGACTACTATAAAAACTACTTTTGAATCCATACTCTGCTAGTGTTTTACTCTCCTTATCAAATTTCTTATTAAAATATTTTTCTTTATTAAATGACTTTATTACATCATTATTAGTAACACTCTCTTCTACAAAAGAATTAACATTTCCAATAGCTTTTTGATTAAGTTCAAAATAATTTTGAGTCTTACGTACTACAAATGACAATAATAAATATGTAATTGGAATTGCAATAATAGTAAGAAAAGCAAGTTTAACATTAAGCACAAACATCATAATAATTACACCAATTATTAATGAAACATTATATACAAGTTCTGGTATAATTTCAGTGATATTATCAGTAAGTCTTTCTACATCATTAGTTATTTTACTAATGATATCACCTTTCTTCATACTATCCAATTTTCTA
This sequence comes from Mollicutes bacterium, assembly GCA_004552445.1. GTDB lineage: Bacteria > Bacillota_I > Bacilli_A > RF39 > UBA660 > CAG-1000. The sequence continues at coordinate 108,371 of SFOJ01000001.1, read as the reverse complement.
AGTTTAGTAACATTTATTTTATTAATAAGTTTTTTCCTTAAATCATATCCTATCTCTTGACCTAGTTTAGATGACATATAACTTTTAAAATAAGTACATAATGCATCTATTATATAACAAGCAAGAACAATTATTAAAACTTTTACAATATATAGATAATTAAAATCGACACCATTCTTAATAGAGTCATATAAACTATCAGTAGCATAACCTAAAAAATATGGAGCAAGAGCACTAAATAAGGCAGCAAGTAAACAAAATAATATTATAAGTATATAATGATTTTTATAATCTTTAATTATTTTAAATGTTTTAGTAACAATTTCTTTAAAAGAAGGAGCTTTATTTTGTTTTTTCATCTACGCCACCTCCCTTTTTTGAGAATCAACAAATTCTTTAAATACTTTACTAGTTTTCTCAAGAGTATCATAATTTCCAATAGATTCTACTTTTCCTTCATCTATTACTATAATTTTATCAGCATCTTTTATAGTACCAACTCTTTGAGTAACTAATATTACCATTTTATCACTATAATTATTGTTTATTGAATTTCTTATTTTTTTATCAGTTATATAATCAACCGCACTAAATGAGTCATCAAAAAGTAAACACTCTCCTCCACTTAATAAAGCGCGAGCAATAGACATTCTTTGCTTTTGACCACCACTTAAATTAACAGCGGATTGTTCAATCTTAAATTCATAACCTTCAGTATTATTGTCAATAAAATCCTTAATAGCAGCTTCATCTAATGCATTATCTAATACATTATTCGCAAAATTCTTATCAAATGTTAAGTTTTCACGAATAGATCCTTTAAATAATAATGTTTTTTGAGGAGTATAAGCAAATATATTTCTAAGGGATTCTATATCATATTCTTTAATATCAATTCCATTTATTAATATATTTCCACTTGTAGGATCAATATGTCTTAAAAGCAAATTAACTATTGTAGTTTTTCCACTTCCAGAACTCCCTATAATACCAATATTTTCTCCTTTTTCTATTCTAAAAGATATATTCTTAAGCATATCCTCTTGAGCTTTATCATATCTAAAATATACATTTTTAAACTCAATACTTTCCAAATTAGATAGTTTAATTTTTCCTGTATTACTTATACTAGGTTCTACACTTAATACTTCATTTATTCTCTTAAATGATACTATTACTCTAGGTATATTTAATATAATAACAAGTAACATCATAAAACTTAATAATACAGTAGACATATATTGAATAAAAGCCATCATAGAACCAATCTCAAGAGTTCCAAGACTTAAATAATCACATGAAACATAAACTATAACAATAGTAGCTATATTTATTATTAATGACATCATTGGTTCTACTAAATACAAAACTTTATTTAAAAATATATTAAGATTTTTATTTTCTGTATTTACTTTATCAAATCTTTTTTTAAAGAATTCCTGTTTATTAAATGCTTTTATAACTCTAAGTCCAGATAATATCTCTCTTGTTGAAGCATTTAATTTATCAAGCAATTTTTGAAGAACTTCAAATTTTGGAAAAACTAAAACAAATATCGTACTAAGGCCTATTACTAAAATACATACTGCTACAAGTACTATTGGTGCTAAACTAGGAGCAGTTTTATATCCCATTATCGCAGCACCTATTCCCATTATTGGAGCAAATATAATAAGTCTAAGTCCAAAACTAAATGTAGAAGTTATATTACTAACATTATTAGTACTTCTTGTTATTAAAGTAGATGCTCCAAATTCATCAATCTCTTTTTTACTAAAAGATGTAATTTTAGAATATAAAGCCTTTCTAATTTTATAGCCATAATTATTTGAAAACTTTGCAGTACTATAAATAACCAAAATATGAGATATTAAACACACAATAGTTGTAATAAACATAATGATAGCTTCTTTAATAATAAATGCTTTATCAGCATTAGCTATACCAATATCAACAATATTACTCATAATATTAGGTAAATAAAGTTCACAAAATACTTGAGTAATAGAAAAAACAATCATTATAAAAATATATTTTTTTAAGTCCCCTATTAACTTTAATACTTTCATCTTTTTTCCTCTCTATAAAATCATATTAATTATTTCATTCATAACATATATTTTATCTTCAGGTATATATATTTTATCATCCTTAATAACAAGATACTTTTTATTAACAGCATCATCTATCTTAAACACTTTGAATATATCTTTTTTAAATCTCTCATGAAATTCACTAATACTAATACCATCTAATTTACGTAGGCCTAGTATAACTTCATTTTCCATTTCTTCTTGAGTAGATACTAACAATTCGTTTAACCTATATTGACCATTTAAATATTTGTTAAAATTTCTTGTGTTTTCATATCTCATTTCATTAATATACCCATGAGCTCCAAGTCCAAAACCATAATATTCATTATTATCCCAATATATTAAGTTATGTTTGCTCTCATATCCTGGTAATGAGAAGTTACTAACTTCATAATGATGAAAACCTTTTTTCTTAAGTTTTCTACATATATGTTTATACATCTTATAATCAAGTAATTCATCTATAGGCATAGTTTTATTATTATGTAACACTGTATGTTCTTCTATTATTAAAGAATACGTACTAATATGAGTTATTCCAAGTTTAAGTATACTATTAAGATCATTTTTAAGAGTAAAAAGGCTCTCTTCAGGTAAAGCATATATTAAATCAACATTAATATTCTTAAAACCACTTTTTTTACATAAATTTATTTTTTCAAAAATATCTTTTTTATTATGATTTCTATTCATCAATTTAAGATTCTTTTTATTAAAACTTTCTACCCCTATACTTAATCTATTAACATTATTATTTTTAAGTATTTCTAATAACTCTAAACTTATATCATTAATATTACACTCAAAAGTAATTTCAGCATCTTCTATAGTTCTTATATGACTCACTATCTCAAATAACTTATTCAAGTTACTTATACTTAAACTAGATGGAGTTCCACCACCAATATAAACACTTTTAACTTTATCTCCCTCATAATATTCTTTAATTTCTTGATTTAAAAAATCTAAATAAGTATTTGCCCATTCCTCATTATACAAGAACTTGCAGAAATCACAATAACTACATATATTCTTACAAAAAGGAATATGTATATATACGCCTCTCATATTATTACCTCAATACAATTATAACATAATTTAAATTAAAAAAAAGATAATCAATAGATTATGATTATCTTTTTAATTTCATTTGAGCACCACTTTGAGTTTTTTCTTGATTCATACCATTACGTAAATCAATTAATTGTTGACTTCTTAATGCTAAAGCATTCATATTTCTTACGATTTTATTTAATTCACTAACTGGAGCATTACTTACTTTAAGAGATTCATATTGAGTTCTTAATTTAGTATACTCTTTTCTGTATTGATCTAAGTAAAAATTAATTCTTTCAGGAGTTAACTCTCTTGAATCAGTATCTACTTTTTTAGTTGGAACAGTTGTAGTTTTTTTAGAAGTAGTTGGTGCAGGTTTAACTGTTTCAACTGATGAAGTTTTTTTAGTATCGTCTTTCTTTTGATCAATTTCATTTGATTTACTAGTTTCTATTTCTTTAGATTTTTTCTTACTAGGAAAGAATTCATCTTTAAATTCTTTAACTTCAGTTTTTACATTTTCAAAAAATCCTTTTATTTTTCTTTTAAATTTACCTTTATTTTTTTCAGAATTTAATATTTCTTTTTTCCATTTTGCCATAACATACTTAAGTCCACCACAAGATAATAACTTAATAGGATATATAATATTATAAATTGGTAAGAAAAACCTAACAGCATTTTTAATATTAAATAAAATCTTATCTTTTAAACTTCTATTTTTTAAATAATTATAGAATTCTTTATCTTTAAGTCTAAATCTCATATAAGCAAGAGCAGACATAGGAATATTAATAAATGTACTTAAAACTAAACCACATTGCCATAATATATATAACAACATACCATCACCCCTTAAATATGTACATATTATATCATAATTGATACAATATGTCAATTTTTTCCCCTTAAATAGATTTTTTTATTTCAAATATTTATAGTTATACTACGAATATAAAAATCAAAAATAATACATATTCATAAGCATTCATAGAAAACTACTTAATTTATTATATTAGTCTCCTAATAACAGGTTTAACTATTTCAAATGTAGTTATATAATTATAATATAAATTATCTAAAGGATCACTACATTTTAAAATTGTACTTGTATAACCTATTTTGTGAGACCAACTACCATCTATATTTTGTCTTGAAAAATGAAAATCATCATAAGTATTATATAAAGATACCTTGTATCCTCCATATCTATTTTTAGCATTCACTTCAGTTTCAAAATGCTTAATACCAAGATAATCTAAATCTAACAAAAAATTTTTTACTATATCTTCTTTACTAGATATATCTGTATGATTTTCACTAATAAAACCAATATTATGAGACATAGGCTTAGAAGTAATTCTTTGATAAGGAATATTAAATTCCTTGGGAGTTAAAAATCCAAGAGCATAGCAATAACAATTACCTCCATCATAATCCATATCAAAATCATTATATTTAGGATTACTAATACCAACTCTAGTTAATAAATATAAATATCTAATATATAATTTTTTAATTTCTTCGATAGTTAAATTCTCTGAATTATTTCTTAAATAATTCAAAATATCTCTAATTTCTTTACAAATATTAATATAAGAAACTAAACTCATAACCCCTCCATACGTATAAAGTAGTATAGCATTTCAACTATAAAATAACAATAAAAAAATCGCATAAGCGATTATTTTTAAATATGGTGTCCTCGGCACGATTCGAACGTGTGACCGACGGCTTAGAAGGCCGTTGCTCTATCCAGCTGAGCTACGAGGACAACTGGAAATTACTACTAAATTATACAACACTATTTTCCAGTTTTCAAGTACTTTTTTTACTTTTTTTTAATACTTACAATATTATTATGTTCTTTTGTACTGAAAATAACCTCTTTTACATCTAAATTATCAAAAATACTCTGAGAAACAACATATTTAACCTCTTCTAATATAGTTTTTTTAGAAGAATCACTAAAGATATATTCATTAAACACTAAATTTATCTTATCATCAATTATTTTATTTTCTTCAAGTACAACATTATCAGATATAAAACTACTTAGATTATCCTGAGCATTGACAGTACTTTTTAATTCGTCTATTATAATATCTATTTTAGAACTAGATAAATTACTAACTTTAGTAATCGGAACATAATATTCACCAGAATCATTTTTTTTAACAAAATATACAATAGTTTTATCAATATCATTTAAACTATCTAAATCATATTTCTTATTAATTCCAAAACTTCTTGTCAAAGGATAAGGTATTACCTTTTTAGAATTAGGAAGCATCACAAGCTTTTCACCATCAACATTTATATACACATTATTAATTCCATTTATTTCAGTAAGCGTATAAACTATCGATTCAACCATAGATTCTTCTATATATTTATTAACATTTAAGAATTCTTTACTAAAATTTAAATATACATTATCCTTATTAACACTAATATCCTTTAATATAGTTTTTTTTGGTATCAAAGAATAAAAGTTATCTAAATTTTTATCTCCATTAATAAGAATATTAATTTTATTCCTAATTACTTTATCAATATCAGTTTCATCATAATAACTTATAACCCTAGATACATAATTATCATCATCAAGTAAATAAACAACATTTTCAAATTCTTTATTATCATCTTTTTCATTAATCTCCACTTCAAAAGAAGGACTTGGAACTAAATAGAAAAGAAGTAAAAGTCCAAAAATCAAAGTACTTACAAAAATTTTATTCATCGCATATTTTTTAATCATATTACTAAATACTATGCACCTAAAATTAAAAAATTCACTTTTTAAAGTGAATTATAATGAAATTTCTCCTAATTTCAAAAGTTCTATTACCGCTCCTGCTCTTCCTTTACATCCTAACTTTTGCATAGTATTACTCACGTGATTTCTAACTGTTTTTTCACTAATTCCAAGTTCTTGAGCAATTTCTTTAGTAGTTTTATTAAGTACAAGACGTTCAAAAACATCTTTTTCTCTTTTAGTTAATATATTCCCTGTCATAAACACCTCTTTCAACATTTACCTTTGTTTCTAAAATAATTTATGAAACAGTTTTAAATAATGTGAAAGAGATATGCCTATTTTTCAAACTTAATTGTTATATTTTTCTTATCTTTAAACTCTTCTTGAACGCTTCTCATAATATCATTTGCTAATTTAGTATTATGTTCACTAGAAGCAATAGTAATTTTAATATTATCGTTGTTTATTTCTACGAATGATTTAATTTTAAAATTATTAAGTATTTTATCTTCTAAATATGTTTCTTTACCTTTAGCTAAATTAAGTATCTGTAATTCCTCAAACGCAGCATTTTTTACTTCAGTAGATGATGAAGGTGAAGTTATCTTATTTTGAAGCTCACTCATAACAGAACTTATTTCTTCATCTCTTTCTACCCTAAGAGCAACCAATTTATCGTTTTCTGTCACAACAACATCAATATTTTTATTAACATTTTCTAAAGCAGACTTACTAAATATATCACTAGGTAGTGTTATATAATAAACTCCTAAAATTAGAATTAATGAAAATAATGTTACAAACCATAAATTTTGTCTATTCATTTATCCACCTCTAATATAGTATATTTATAAGTATAAAAATTATCACAAAAAAAGATTAAGAATTCTTAATCTTTCTACATTCAAAATAAAATCTTTTATCATCAGAATGTCCCATACTAAATGTCTTTCTAGGAAGTGCTCCATCTAATATAACCGATTTAAATAAATCACTCTTTTCCATTTTAGGAAGTAAGAAACCTATATTATTTTGTTTACTAGCCATTTCACGGGTTACATCTTCACCATGAATATAATCTATTTTCCCAGCAAACTCTTGTAAATAATCATCTAAAAAACTTTGTAAAGTTCCAACTACTAAATTACTAGTAGCATCTTCTATATAAATAGTTTTTTCACCAGCTGAGGTTATATAAGTAAGTTTTTGTCCATTACCATTTGTATTAATTACAAATCTTTTATACATTTGAGTTAATAAATGTTCAACATCACAATCAAATATCACTCTATGAATTGGTTCAAAATCTAACGCATCACTATGAATATTAACTAATTCTACTAATGCATATCTACTAGGATGTTTTAAAGCTTCTTCTTCACCTAATTGTTGCTTAATTTCTTCATAACATGCTTTAGCAGTAGCTAAACTATGATTTCCATCTCCCATAGCATAAACACATGGATATTCTTCATTAACACCATATTTATTATTAAAGTAACTAATTTCACCTAAAGATTCAAGTTTTTTAGTTACTTCATCAATAACTGGACCACTTAGTTTATATCCTTTAGAATGTCCTGCATTAAGCATTAAATCAAAATCATAAATAAGATCATCTAAAGTTACTTTATTTTTTAAAGATTCGATAATATCTTTCTTCTCATCATCAATAAGAATCATAATATGTGGAAGTTCTAATGGAGCATTGATTCTAACCTTCTTTCTAGGTGGTATTCTTTCTATAACAGTTTTCTCAGTAGCTCTAATTAAACTCTTACTACCAATGTTATAATCATAACATTCTAAATCAATCATACCAATAAGTCCCTCACGAACATTACCAGTAGAATCAGTTCTTTCTAAATAAATCATAGTATCTTCTAAAGTATCAAAAATATCATTGTCTAAATATTCATTCATTTTTTTATTAATATTTTCGATTCTTTCATCAACATTTTCATCTTCAAGATATACTTCTGGTAAAGTAATCTTATATGTAGATGGATTATCTCCTACTAAATCTTTAACCTTATTCCAATAATCTATTTGAGAAGTATATTGATCGCAAGCTATTACACTCCATAAACTATAATCAATATTCTTTTTTGGAATTAGTATATTACATCTTTTAAATGGTACCTCCATCTAATCATCTCCTTAAAATTATAATAACCCAAATAAAAAAGAGTTTCAACTCTTAATTATAATTTGATATAGTTTTTTCTATAATTCTCTTAATATCTCTTTCATTAAATGGCTTTGATAATAAGTCAACAATAGGATAATTAAATGCTTCATCTACTTGATCACGAGTATCGTTACCAGTTATTACAGATACAGGTATTTTAATAAACAAATTATTCTTTTTAAAATATTCTAATACTTCAAAACCATTTACATTTGGCATATTTAAATCAAGTAAACATGCTTTAATTTTATCAGCATTTGGTCCAGTAACCATTTCAATTGCACGAGCTCCATCACTTGCAATAAATACTTCATATCTATCATCAAATATTTTCTTAATAAAGTTTGCCACTAAATTAGAATCATCTACTACTAAAATAGCACCATTTTTAGGTCCACTTACCATATCACTAATTACATTTTCAGTAACCTCGCGACCTAAATATTTTTTAGATAAATTAATTACTCTGTGAGCTTCATCAAGTAAAGTTTTATAATTATCATAAACAAACATTAAATCATTAGCTTTACTTTTTAATTCAAATTGATATGCCAAATCAGCTAAACTTACAAATCCTAAATAACGAGCATCACTCTTTAAAGAATGTACTTCAATTGCATAATTAGGCATATCTCCCGTTTCTCTATATTTTCTTAGATTAGATAATTTTTGATCAACCATTTCCAAGAAATCAGACATAGTAGCATCATACATTTCCATATCTCCGAACAATTCCAAAGCTTTTTCTACATTTACTCCATTACTAGTTAATAAATTCACATCTTTCATATTCGTCTCCTACCTAACTAAATTTATTATATCATAATTTATTATTTCTTCAAATATTTTTTAATAACTCTATTAAGTTCTTCTTTAACTATCGGTTTACTCAAATAATCATTAAAGCCTTTACTTAGATATTCTTCCCTCATACCAGTTATAGCATTAGCTGTAAGTACACATACTGGTATATTAAAGTTATCTATTTCTTTAAGCTTAATAAGTGTTTCACTACCACTCATCTTAGGCATCATATCATCAAGTAATATTAAATCATAATTTTCACCATTAACGATTTTAGTAATACATTCACTTCCACTACTAACACATTCTATATCACATTTATATGCTTTTAGTAAACGTTCAGCAACTCTTAAATTCAATTGATTATCATCTACTACTAATACTCTTTTACCACTCGCATCAACAACTTCATCACTTGCTTTAACCTCAGTAGCCTCATCTTTTAATAACTTTTCAAGTTCATTTCCACTTACTATTTTTTGATCTATTGATAATGTAAATAAACTTCCTTGTCCATATATACTTTGAACTGAAACCTTACCACCCATCATTTCAACTAATTTTTTAGTTATCGCAAGACCTAAACCAGTTCCTTCAGTAGTAGTTTCTTTTTCTACACCAAGTCTTTCAAATTTAGTAAATAATTTTTCAATATTTTCTTGTTTTATTCCTATACCAGAATCTTCAACACTTATTATTAAACGAACAATATTATCCTTTATAACACTTCTTACTCTAAATTCAACAAATCCTTCTTTAGTATATTTTACAGAATTAGTTAACAAATTTAATATTACTTGTTTAACCCTCATTCCATCTCCATATAAATATTTTGGAATAGATTCATCATAGCTATATTTAAATTCAAGTGGTTTATCACCTATTCTAGCCTTAGTAAGGAGTACTAACTCATCAAATATTTTATAGAAATTGTAGTTAGTTTCAATTATTTCTAATTTATTAGCTTCTATCTTAGATATATCAAGAATGCCATTTACTAAATCAAGTAATGAATCACTTGCCATAATAATATTTTTAACATCCACTTTAGCTTCTTCGCTAACCCCATCATTTTCAAGCAAACTATTACTAAAACCACATATAGCATTTAAAGGTGTTCTAATCTCATGACTCATACTACTTAAGAAATCACTTTTAGCTTGATTAGCTTTAACTGCAGCATCTTTAGCTTGATTTAATTGTTCAATTGTTTTAACATCCGGATTTTCAATAGTGTGATACATAACAGATACAACAAAACATTCAATGTAAGAAAGAATTAACAAACCAGGAGAAAAAATTTGTAATATAGTAGCAATCGAACCAAAAACAATTAAAAAATATAATGGTAAAAATTTTTTTGTCAATGCTCTCTTCAAATTCATTAAAATCATTAAAATTGAAACAAAAATTAAGACACCAGCAAAGTAATACGAATAATAAACACTTAAACCAGTAGTATAGCCAGTTTTACCACCTAGTAAAACTAATTCAATAGGTAAAAAATATATAATTATAATTCCAAACAAAATAATATATTTATATATCATATGTAGTTTAATGTTGGTACTATCATACAAGAGATAATATATATAATGTGTAAATATAGAAATCCATAAAATTAAACAAGCCAAATAAGTTTTATAAATGCAATTTGATAAAAATGGATAAGTTGCATAAATAGTTGATGCCCAAGAACATAATAGTTCTATAATTAATGCAAAAAAATTAACTATAATTAACCATCCATAAACATGAGTTTCTTCAGTATCTATCTTTTCCTTTGAAAAATAAGCAAAAATTAAAAGGAGACTAAATAAAATTGCACTCAAAGGAAAATATATACCAGTATTCATAAAATCAACTCCTATAATAAATTTATTATAACAAAAATAGAATGAATTTTAAACCCATTCTATTTTAAAACTATTTTTTTAGATTTCTTTTCATCAAGTATTTTAGTTTCCAATGCATTATAATCTATTTTATCAGATTTGCTTCTAGGAAGTTCCTCAACAATTTCAATATTTTCAGGTATTTCGTATTCTTTTAATATAAATTGTTCACCCGAACTTAAAGTTATAGGATTGGAGCATAATTCTAGAATTTTTTTCTGAGCATCTGGAAAAAACTTATATTCTGGTTTCAAAATAACAAATGCATGTGGAACATATAATTTATCATCATCAGGTTCTTTAACCACAGCACATGATTCAACAAAATATAGTGATGAAATAGCATTTTGAATTCTATCACAATATACTTTATTAAGTGTTGATGTAATATAAAATCTAGAAGCACGACCTGTTAGTAAAAAATAATTTTCTTCATCCAAGCATCCACGAGTACCCGTTTTAAAATAAGTCTTTCCTTTGTATTTAAACATACTTTCTTCAGTTAACTTAGGTTCACCAAAATATCCTTTGAATACATGTTTCCCAGCAATACATAGTTGTCCTTCTTCACCATATTTTTTTTCTTCCATTGTTTCATCGTCAATAATCAATGGAGTGCTTCCAGTTAATACCTTACCTACAGTACCTTCTTTTATTGAATTTCCAAATGAAATAGTACTTGCTCCAACAGTTTCAGCATTACCAGAACCATTGCAAATTTTTACAAAAGGAGCATTGTGTCTACAAAAGAAATCTTTAGCTTCCTGAATTTTTCCGGGTGATAAAAAATCCCCACCACTTATAAAACTAGTAATTGAAGACAAATCTGTTTCACTTTTTGTATTTTTTATAATTAATTCAAGTAACGCCGGGCTTCCAAAGACAATATTCGGTTTTTTATTTAAATAATAATCAATCGTAATTGGAGATAAATCGGCAGCAAGAATAGCTTCACTGCCACAAAGTAATGTCATTAAAGTTGAAGTCGCAAATCCATATGGATAAGTAAATGGAACGCAATTTAAACTTTTTTGATTTTTTGTACTCGAACTAACACTAGTATTTTTCATATATATACCTGAAGCTAAAATATTTTCATTAGACAATATAACAGATTTAGGATTTCCAGTAGTACCACTTGTATACAAAATTAAAGATTCATCATTTCCAGATCCTAGATGTAATATAGGCTTTTTATAGTAATTTGCAACACCTTTAATATCAGAATAACGTATACAATCATTATATCCACTAACATATTCTTTTCCAATAAATCCTTTATCAAAAGTATCATTTGTCGTTAAGGTGATTGTATTTCGTACACAAGTATTATTTATTATTTCATTATTATAGTCAAAATTTTTATTGAAATTTATATATAAAGGTGAATGATATAACTCTATATAATGTTTTATTTCTTCATCAGATGCAAATGAATTTAAAAAGGTTGTAACAGCACCAATTTTATTAGCTGCTAAAAACACAACAATTGCTTGATAATAATTAGGAGTACACGAGATAACTATATCACCTTTTTTTATTCCTAGTTCCTTCATAGCACGCGCCAAAATAGCTGCATCATTAAATAAATCTTTATATAAAACACGTAAATTCCCACAATCAACAGCAATAGAATCTCCACAACTTAAATTTAAAAGTTTCAATGCATTATATACACTCATATTTGGAATTATCGGATTTCTCTTAAAAATTGATTGTCCTTTTAAATGTGTTTTATCAATAGAAGGAAAACCGGTTTTATCTTTTTCCATACTTACACCCCTTTATTTGCCTAGAGTATAACACTTTTGATACTTAATTTAAAGATTTTTGTTGACAAAATGTATCAACTTTGTTACAATATTAGCCATATGAAGAAGATGTATGACTATATTAACTATATTGAGGTAGATAAAACACCTGAAGAATTATATAAAGAATTTATTAAAGATTTTGTATCTTTCAGAAAGGAAAATAATCTTACTCAAGAATTATTAAGTCTATATTCTAAAGTAAATAGAGTTAAAATAGCACGTATAGAGAGTGACATGCATAGTCCAACTATTAAAGCTATGATTGATATCTTAGGTCCTTTAGGATACACTCTTAAAATTGAAAAAGTTAATAAAAAGAAGAAAAAGGAAAATAAAGACTGTTAAATTTAACAGTCTTTATTTTTTAATCCACAAATATACACCATCTTGATTCTCAGGTTTATATTTCATACCACATTTTATATAAAACTCTCTATTTCCATGTATTTAAAAGAGCAATTTCTATTTACCTAATAGATAGTTCCTTCCATCCAACACTTTTTCTTAAAGAAAATAAATCTATAGATTCTATATTATCTATTATTTTAATATCACTCATAATATACTTTTAATTAAATCCTTAGCATTTATATCATAATTATCAATATCTTTTAAATCAATATATCTAATTTCATAATAATTTTCCTGAGTCATTCTTTCCAACTCTTCCCCACCTAACCTAGGTTCTCCATTAACTATTTTACATAAGAAATAATTAGCAATAGTGTCATCATACTCTTCAGTTCCTAAAAACTTAACAATTTCTATATCTACATTAAATTCCTCTTTAAGTTCACGAATAACATTTTCTTCTAATGTTTCTCCTTCTTCAAGACCACCGCCTGGTATTACATAATATTCTTTAATACTACCATCTTTTTTAATTTTTCTTCTGAACATCGCAAGTAATTTACCATCATCAATAATAATAGCTCTTGAACTAACTCTCTTTTCCATTATAACTCTCCTTCATAAATTAAATTTCTTTCTATCAACTTAAATAATTCAAAAGAAAATTTTAAAACATCATCTTTAGAATTATTAATATTATTAATCACTTTCATTATATTAAAATCATATATATTAGTCAATTCACCGTATTTTAAATCACATAATAATTTAAATTTAGTAAATGTTTTATCATATCCATAAGAAAATATATCATAATAGTTTAAAATACACTTAACTAATACTAATAATTTTTTAATATAAGTTTTATCTAATTTTTCATTTTTATCTGTATAAAGATTCATATATCTTCTTCTTAAATCATGAAGTACTACAGGAAATGAATTTTTATCATTTTGTTTAACTTCTTTATAAGATATTTTATTAAATATACTATCAGTACCATATAATGTAGGATTAACTTTGTACATTTGTTTTTCATACAACATTATTTTTGTCTTACCATCTATAATATTATTAATTATCTCACCATACAAATAATAGGTAATTCCTACATGTATCTTTTCTTTTGATATAAGTTTAGTAATATCACTAATTTCATCAACATTATAAGTCTTTAAAATAACATATAAATCAATATCAGACCAACCATCAATAATATTACCTTTTCCACCAGATCCACCTAATACTATTGTAATTAAATTATCATCAAATATAGAAATCATTAAATTAACAATTCTATTAATAAGTTCTATATATTTTACTGGATAATTTTTATTAAGTTTTTTTAAAACATATGAATAATTCATCATCTTATCCCCAATCGTAATATTTTATTTTTTTCCTCAAAAACACCATAATCTTTAAGTAAGTCCATGTCTTTTCTTAATGAAATACTATCTGGATCCGGAAAATGTATTTTATTAAAAAATATCATATTAAATCTCTCATCATTTATACTGGCATTAGGAGGTAAAACAATAAACTCTAAATCTAGATTGCTCAAATCATAAGTAGTTATTTTATCTTCATAAGGAATAATATCTGAATTTTTAATATTCACAAAGTGTTGTTCTGTTCCATATACAAATAATCGTCTTAATCTTTTTTTAAAATCAAATAATTCTTTCAAGCATTTCTCATCATCAGGAATTTCAAATGTATTAAGTACAGCACTTTCCCCTTCAAAATATTTTTTATAACCTAAAATCGTAGTTAAAACCTTTTTTCTCATTTCTTTTAATTGTTCTAAAGTTAAATCATCATCTTGATCATATAATAGCTTTGAAAACTCTATCCAATCTCTTATATAAAAGAATTCTGCATCATGTACAAATAAACTATCAAGAATACCATTTTCATAATATTTAAGAGCATCTCTATTTCTAAGCATATCTGGTTTTAAAATATAAAATACTTTCATAATAACCTCATATTTTAAAGAATTTACAACTTATTACTAAATAATCTCCATCATTAAGAATATGTGTTCCTTTAGACAAATACCAAAGTTCATTTTTATTGATTTTATATTCTTTTTCATTTAAAACTCT
Organism: Mollicutes bacterium; assembly: GCA_004552445.1. GTDB lineage: Bacteria > Bacillota_I > Bacilli_A > RF39 > UBA660 > CAG-1000. The sequence continues at coordinate 93,292 of SFOJ01000001.1, read as the reverse complement.
TACATCACTAAAACTAAATATAAATGAATTATTTTTAAGTATACACTTTTTACCATAAAATCTTTTAATAATTTTAATTCTATTTCTAAACATTGGCATATTATGAGAATAAAATCTATCCTCATGTATTTCTCTATTTGATTCATCATAAATACGTATTGTTTCTAAGTGATTAAATAATGTATTATCTTGAACCTCAAACACAACTGAACCTTTTCTTAACGAATGAACTGTATTTTCTTTTATAATTATTTCATCAGTAGTATTAACTACTATATCTTTTTTTCCATCGTTTATAATACTTTTCTTTATTGGATACCACATTTCTTTTTTTAATGGATGTAATTGAAGAGAAGTATCATTTTTATATGTATTTATTACTTTGAATAGTTTATTTGAAAAAGCTATAAATATTTTTTCACTTCCCCAAGCACACTCTTTAATATAACTAGGTACTTTAAATATTTTACTATTATATAGTTCACATATTTTATCAATATTTTCAATTGTATATTTATTTACTTCATTAAATAAAATATTTATTTTAGGATTTAAATATATTTCTTTATCAAAAAAACTACTATAATCTATCTCATAATATTTCATAATAAATCGCTTTCCTTAATTAATTCTATAAGTTCTGAGATAGAATTAATTTCACTAAATATAATTACCAAAAAAACTATTGTATTTATATCTGACTCATCCATATCAAGAACATTGATAGGAGTTAATACTCTCATAATAAGATAATATTTTAAGTACTTATTAACATTATCTTTAATATTGTTAGCTAATATATCATTATAAAATTCTAAATAAGAAAGTAACAAATTCTTATTTTTATATGGTACCCTTATTTTTCCATCAATTTTATTATTTCTTCTATTAATCGTTATTTTATATTTATTATATTCTTTTAAAATATATGGTCTAAAGATATAAACTTTTTTATTATATTTTGGATAAAAATATGACCCATGTGATAAAATTGAAACAACAAATATTGCGATTTCACCTACAATACTATTATATCCTGCACATTCATAATCAGAAAAATAACCATCAACAGAAATATTAGTATCAGTAGGATCCCCATTTGTTATAAAAGAATATAATTCTTTATCAGAAGATATTTTAATAAAAGTATCATTTATTATTTTATAAATATCAAATTCTTTATAATTATAAATATAAACTTTATTAAATATTGCATTATTTAAATATTTTTGAAGAAAATATACTCTATCACAATAAAATTTTTTATTAATAAGTTTATCTTCAGATATTAAATAAGTAGACTCTAAATTATTTTTATATTGTTTCAAAATACAATTAATATCAAAATATATATTATCTTTATAAAGATATTCATGAATAGTATAATTTACTAAAGAATCATTAAGTTCATAAATAATAGTATTGTCAAAATAATCAATTAATTTTGGAACTTTATAGTAATTAGATAACATTTTATATCTATTAATTTCTATAGATGTATTATCTACTTTTTTATAAAAGTATCTATTTCCATTGTATTTACAAAATCCAAATTCACCTTTATTAGTTTCTATTTTTTTTGTTTTTTTAAAGTCTTTCATCATACTAAACTTCTTCCACCATCGATGATAAAGTCACTACCAGTAGTATATGAAGCAAATAAATCAAGTATATTTTTAGCAAATAAAGCAATTTCATTTGCTTCAAATATAATCTTTAATGGTACTTTAGAAATAACCTTATCAATCTCTTCATTATTATCTAACCATTCTTTATTCATATTAGTTTTAACAGCACCAAAAGATAATGAATTAATAGTAATATTTTTAGAAGCAAATTCTAAAGCTAATTCTTTAGTTAGCATATTTATTCCAGCTTTAGATACATCATAATGATATTTATTTACTCTTGGTTTAAAATGATGAACAGACAATATATTAAGTATTTTTGAACCACTTCTCATATATTTGTAAGCATATTTAGTACAAATAAACATACCATTAAGATTATTATTTACAATACGCTTAAAACTACTAATATTCATCTTTTCAAAAGAAGATATTTCTTGTTTACCAGCATTATTTACAAGAATATCAATGCTTCCATATGTATCAACAATTGCTTTAAAAACATTTCTCATTTGAAACTCATTAGAAATATCTCCATAATAATAATCAATTTCTTTATTTAAATTATTATATGAATCGTTAGAATTATCAATAACACATACATTATACCCATCATTTAAATATAACAATGAAATACTTTTTCCTATTCCATTAGCTCCACCTGTTATAACAATAGTTTTCTTTTTCATAATGTTTTTCTCCTTTCTAATTCAAGTATATGACCAATTAATTAAAAAGAAAAATACATAATTTTCATAATAAAAATAACTAAAACTTCTAATAAGTTTTAGTTATTTAAATATAATTATTAATTATTAAAAAATGTGTTTATATTAAGTTATAATTTAGTTATACCAAAATTATTTATTATAATTAAGAGTAATGAATTTGTTTCTTTTAGATTATGTTTAGATATATTAAAATATTCTTTAATATCTATACCACTTTTTAATAATTCGTTATAGATAGATTTATTATTATTTAAATATATAATTTTATCTATAATATTTTTAGATATTTTAGAAACTAAACTATTAATAAACGTTTCATTTGTATTAGTAGATAATATTATTTCTAATCCCATTTCTTTTATTTGTTTCAATAATTCAAAAAGTACCATAAACATACCATCTTGAATACTTAAATTATCAAAATAAGTGTTAAATTTATATTCAATATCTGGATTTATCATAGAATTATATATATCATCTTTAAATTCTTTCCATTTAAGAGATGTATTAAATTCTTTTTTCATTACTAACTTATAATAACAATAAAAATCTTTTTCATAACTTTTTAAGAATTCATCTAGATTAATATGTATACCTTTAATAGATTTGCTTGGTAAGATGTCATTATATTTTTTTATAGCAACAAAATCTCTATAAGGAAGTTTAGCTTCTTCTAAATTTAAACTAGAAAATAAAGATACAAATTGATTTAATTTACTTCTTAAAACATCTTCATCAACTATTTTATTTTCACAAACAATCTCAAATTCTACAAAACCACCTAAGTCTTCAATATTGTCAACCATAATACTATAAGTGTATTCATTATCTTTTAATTGATAAGTGTATCTATTTTTATTAACAATTGTATAACTATAATAACCTAACATAGAAAATAAATTAACAAAATTATCATAATTTTGAGGATTCATTTTAAAATTTGATTCTAACTTAGTAAAAGAACTACTAAAATCTTTAGATTTTCCTTTAAAAGTAATCTCCATATTATTATTACTTTTTCTAATTCTAAGACAAGTTCTTTTTTTAATATATTCGCTATTTATATCAGTAAAGTACTCATCCACTTCATTACCAACACTAATAAGCTTATAATTTAACATTTTAATTTTTTCCAATAATTCCCTATTATTTACACAATAATATTTTTTTTCTGTTTCAATTCTACTACTCATACTTACCTCTTTTCCACAACAGCAATCATATAGTTACCCAAAACATTTTTAAATGATAAATAACTTATATTACACTTATCTTTAAAATTATTATCTATCATTCTTTTAAACTTACAAAAACTTAAAAAATATTTCCCTGAATCTTTTAAATAATCTACATATAAATATTTATTTAATATTTTAGAAATCCCACCTACTTTTTTAGGATCTTCTATTTCTACAATAACTAACTTATTTGAAATATTATACATATTATTTAAAAGAGCAATTATTTCATCATCATTATTCATATGATGAAGTGTATTTTTGCAATAAGAAACATCAAAGATATTATTTTTAAAACTTAAATCTAAAATGTTATCATTTGTATATAAAACATTATTACATTTGGACTCACAACATCTAAGTTGATATAAACTTATATCATTAAAAACGATAACATTATTTTCGCTAGATATTTTATAAATATCCAAATTATCTCCACAAGAAATATCTATTATTGAATTATATTCTCCACATAATCGTTTAATCAAAGATTGAAATTCTCTTTTCTTTCTTCTTTTATCTGTTAAAACCATTTTCTTTATATATTTATTATATATTTTATATCTTCTATGATATTTTTCTATAAGTACACTTTCATCATCATACTCTTCAGAATAATAATCTGCTTTATTTTTTATTATTTTAATAACATCTTTATATATATCATTATTAATTTCTTTTACATATTTACTATTATTTATTGAAATCTTACAAGCCATAATTAATGATTTATCATTTGCATAACAAACTGGTAAATAATTTAAAACTTTAACCTTATATGTTTGTTCAATATTATTTATTAAATCAATAATTCCAAGATTCAAATCAAAAGAATAACTTGGTATACTATTATCACATATCATATAAAACCTTAATTTAGTATCAAATAATATAAAATTAATTGTATTATCCTTTATATTTTTTATTTTAATATTGTCAAGTTTGTATAAACTCTTATATAACATAAAGCTATCATTCATTAGTAGCAACCTCTTTAACATCAAATTCTTTTGTGATAAATTCACGAGCAAGTGGAGTCAAATAACTATCTATATACACAAGATTAATCTCAACAGTTGGAAGTGGAATATTTAAATCAATAATATCTATAGTATTTTTATCTATCTTTAATGTTTCACCTTTAACAACATAACCTATTCCCATATTTCGTTTAACTGATTCTATAATTAATTCCTCAGTTCCATATTCTAATTGAGGCTTTATATCAATAACATTTTCAAGTGACTTAAATAAATTTTTTCTAAGAGAACTTCTAGATATTGGCATAACAATACATTCATCTTCTAAATCAGTAATTTTATTATATACTTTATTATTTTCTTTAGATTTTATAAAACAAGTATCTAATTTATATATAGGTTGTATTCTTAAATTATTATAAGGTGTATTTATTGGAGAGGCATCTACTACAAAATCTAGTTCATGTTTTTCAAGGCCTTCTATAAGTTCCAATGTAGATAAGTCAACTATTCTAAACATTACATTAGGAAATAATTTTCTAAAATTATTTATTTTTTCAAGTAAATAATTACGAACTATATGAGATTGTGCACCAATAACAATACTTCCAGAATCCAAACTATTATTTGAAGATAGCATTCTTTCACATGCTAATAACAACTTTCTAGAATCTTTAACATATTTTAATAAAATTTCACCATCAGAAGTTAGTGTTACACCTTTGTTGGCTCTATAAAATAACGATACACCTAAATCTTCTTCTAATTTATTTATACTTTTGCTTATTGCGGGTTGAGAAATATAGAGTTTATTAGATGCTTCTAAAAAACTATTAGAGGTAGCAACTACTAAAAAAATTTTTAAAGAGTTTAAATTAACATCCTTCATGACAACACTCCCCTTAACTACCTATATAATATTATCATTTTGATATAATGTCAAATAATAATTAGTTATTTTGATATAACTATTAGTTATTATTAAAAATAAAAGAAAAGACTGCAAAGCAGTCTATATTAAGTTAATTCTTCTAAGTATTTCTTCTTTTCCTAAAAGTTTTAATATTTCATATAAATCTGGTGTATTGGATTTAGTAGTTACAGCTACTCTAATAACTGTACTAACATCTGCTACACTTCCTTTATAGTTCTCTGGATTCTTTTTATAATCTTTAATATTAGATGCGTATCCCAACTCATCACACATAGTTTTAACTTTATTAAACCATGTATCTTTGTCATCATTAGCATCATAATATTTATCCATATAAGTATTTAATATTTCTTTAATAGTATCTTTATCTGTTATATTTTTCCATTCATATTCTTTATTTTTAGAATCAAATAAATCATTATACATATACCAAATTAAATTTTCAATCATACTATAATATACTATATCTTTACGTGGTTTTTCTTGTTCACGTTCAATATTTAAGATGCTTTGATAATATTCTGGATTTTTCTCTATTAATGCTTTTAATGATTCACTATGTTCTTTAGACCACTCATAACTATCAAGATATAAATCATGAGCACTCATTTTAGATATTATATCTTTAGAAATATTATTAAGTTTTTCTAAATCATATAAAGCACCACTTGAAGACATCTTCTCAGGATTATATTTAAAATCTGTCCAAGATAAATTTGGATTTTCTCTATGCCATTCTTCATAGTTAGAATTTATTATAGTCATTAACGATTCTATAACAGCTAATTTAGGATATCCAAGATCAGTATAATAGCTCATAGAAGCTTCTGGATCTTTACGTTTACTAATTTTTCTAATACTGTTTCCTTCTTTTTTTATTATTAATGGTGTATGAATATAATCATATCTTGGTCTTTCAAATCCAAATGCATCAAATAATTCTACATGTTTAGGAGCGCTACTTAACCATTCTTCTCCACGAATAATATGACTAGTTCCCATTAAATAGTCATCTACTACATGAGCAAAATGATATGTAGGAAGTAAGTTATCACTTTTCATAATAACTAAATCTTCATCATTTTCAGATAATTCTAAATCACCCTTAACTAAATCTTTAAATTTAAATTTACGTTCAAAGTCACCATTAGATTTAAATCTAATTACATAGTCTTTACCATCTTTAATATTTTGAATCATTTCATCTACAGATAGATTTCTACACTTAGCATACTTTCCATAATAACCGGTTCTTTGTTTTTTATGTTCTTGCATAACTCTTAATTCATCTAAAGTTTCTTTAGTACAAAAACATGGATAAGCACGGCCTATTTCAATTAAATACTTAATAAATGCATGATATATTTCTTTTCTTTCACTTTGAACATATGGTCCATATTCACCAACCATTTTACCATCAATCTCATATTCATCTGGTTCAAGTCCATAATATTTAAGTGCCTTTTTTATTAAATCTACAGCCTCTTTAACTTCTCTTTTTTGATCAGTATCTTCTATTCTAAGTATAAATATTCCATTATTGTTTTTTGCTATTAAGTAATCAATTATAGCTTGATAAATACCACCAATATGAACATATCCAGTAGGACTAGGAGCAAATCTAGTAACTACCTTAGTTCTTCTATTAGGATATATATTTTCATAATCCTTTATAGTTTTTGTTATATTTGGAAATATCAAATCAGCTAAATCTTTATTTGTCATAATTCCACCTCTTTAATAAATTAAATTATATACTATTTTAGTACTTAAAACAAGATATTTAAAATCAAATAAAAAAGACATAACGTCTTTTTATCTAACATTTATTATAACCAAGATGAATACAATGCTCAAGACAACAATTAATGAAAGTAAACAATAATCAGTTATTTTCATCATTTTTCTTTTTTTAGTAACAACAGGTTCTTCTTCTATAACTGTTTTTTCTATAATTGGTTCCATTTTTATTGTATTTAATAATTCTTCTTCTTTTCTTATTTGTTCATCTATATCTATAATAGCAGTAGTTTGAAACATAGCTTCGTTATCCATCTATATCACTTCCTCTATCTTTATAAAACAATAATATCAAAATTTGACAAATATTACAAGGTTTTTTCTTGACTTATTTGAAATATTAAGGTATTATTTATATGTGCCTTACGGAGACATACTCAAGAGGCTGAAGAGGCGCCCCTGCTAAGGGTGTAGATCGGGAAACTGGTGCGAGAGTTCAAATCTCTCTGTCTCCGCCATAAGAAATTAACTCAAGTTTACCTTGAGTTTTTTATTTAACTGAAATAGTAGAACCTTGCGTTCTACTTATTTATATTACATTTAAAGTTATTTTCTTCAAGAGATTTAATTACATCATCAAGTTTATACTTAGAGTCAAAATATACTATAGACAAATCTTTATGTCTAAATAGTTTTTCTATATCAGTTTTATTTTTATTCACAAAACTAATTTCTTCACTAACTTCAATTAACTTTTCAGTAATCTTATAATCAAAATTAATTTCATCATACAAACTATACTCCATTGATTTATTATTTAAATTTTCTTTAAGATTATCAATACTTTCCATACCTTTATCAGTAAGATTATATTTTATATCTGACTTAACATTTTTAATCTTAGTACCATCAAATATTAAATTCATTTGTATGGAATAATCAAACTCATTTGATTTTTCTTCCTTTGAACAAGTATAATTTTTTGTACAACCGGTTGCAAGAATTACCACAAATAATACAATAAATATTCTTTTTATTTCCATAACGTTGCTCTTTTCTTTAAAGAACTTTTAATTCCAATAATACTAAATAATATAACAACTACTACAATAATCAAAAATGAAGAAACACCAACAATTATTTGAAGTTTTCTATTTTTATTTACTTTAACTACATTATTATCATCTATTTTATCATCATTTTTTATTTCTTCATTCTTAGAAATATTTATAATATATTCTTTTGTACTTCCATCAACAGCAGTAACAATTAATTTAATAACGCTACCATCTTTTAAATTTTCATTACCATTTACAACTACTGAAGATGTTGAATCTTGAACTTTAGGAATAATATCTAAACTACTTTCATTTTCAATAGTCAAATTATATATTGTTGTTTCAGGATCAAAATTAATTTGATAATTTGAAATTTCTAAAGATTTTAATTTATTATTAACTTCTTTATTTATATTTTTTACTATTCTTGTTACTTGCAAAGTATAAGTTCTTGTTTGCTTATTTTCAGCTGTTACTACTATATTTATTTTATTAAGTCCTTCTTTTAAATTATAAGTTTGAGCTCCGCTTACTTTACTTTTTTCATCTTCAGCAACAGCAAATACCTTAATAGAAGTTACTTCATTTTGTACTGTAAATGAATAATTTTGTGTTTTTTTATTGAATTCAAAATCTCCACTACTTACATTTAAAGATTTTAAATAATTATTAGAACTTCTATCATCTTCTCTTGTGATTTTAATAGTATATGTTTTAGTTGATTTACTCTCACTAGTTACTTTAATAAGTATAGTATTTACTCCATAAGTAAGATTAACAGTTCTAGGACCATAACCTTTATTAAATGAAGATTTATCACTATCTAATGTAGCATTAATTTTAACACTCGTAACATCTTTTTTTACTGTAAGAGTATAGTTAACTGTATTTTTATTAAAATCAGGTGAAATCTTATAATTTTCAATTTCTAATGATGATAAAGTATTAGTTTTATCTCTATTATCATTTCTATAAATATTTAAGGTATATATTCTATTTACACCTGCTTCACTAGTAACAGTAATCTTAAAAGTATTAAGACCGAAATTAAGGTTCTTTTTACCAACATCACCACTCAATTTAGCATAAGAAGATTCCAAAGTAGCAGTTATATCAATGGTTGAACCATTTATATTTTTAACATCATATGTAGTCTTTGATTTATCAAAATCAATAGTTCCTTCACTTAATATAATATTGCTTAAATAATTATTAGAATCAGTTACCCTTATAGTTTTATTTACATTACTTACACTATGCTCATCATTATTTTTATCAAGTGAAATAATATTACTAATTGACACAGAAGCACTACCACTACTAGGCATCTTAATTTTTAAAATACCTAAATCATCATAAGAAGTTCCAATATAATTTGTTTTTCTATTTATAAGAGCACCTGAACTACTTAATGAATATGAAGTATAGTCACTATCAAGTTGAAAATCCAAATATGTTCCACCTGAAACACTATAGTTCATTTGAACTCCTCTTAATTCGTAATTATCAGGTTTTAATGATAATGTACATTCAACAGTAGATATAGCATTTGCTTTACTTGGACATGTTATTTTTAAATCACTTGCAGCATTAACTACACTAAAGCCAAATAACATTAGTATTAAAAATATAACCCTTTTTTTCATTATTTTCCTCCTTAGAAACCTTTACTAGGATTTATTGCGTAGTCAGCAACCCTAAACACATCACTTATACTTATTCTATCATCAATATTTACATCTGCAGCAATCAACTGAACAGCACTAGACAATATTGACTCTTTATTTTCACTAGTAGCAACAGCATAATCAGCTATCATATAAACATCTTTTATAGAAACTTTACCATCACCACTAACATCACCATATACAGATATTTCATATGTCATTGTTTTAATACCATTACTAATTATTAAATAACTTCCAGTTCCTATTAATTCATTACTAGATAATATATTACCACTTATATTATATATTTTATATGTTAAATCTTCATCTATAACCATATTTGAAACAAATTCATTCCTAGTGGTAGATGGCATTATATTATATACTATATTATCAGTTATTAAATATTTATTAAATATGACATCAATTTCAGGAATAGGCTTATTGACCATTTCATCATTAAATAATTTTAAATAAACACTCTTACTATAACCCCATTCATTATCAAAATCATAGTTGTTAAAGTTTGATTGAATAATTTTTTCTTCATTATTTAAAGTAATATTATCATTTAATGTTACACTTGAATCACTATATTCCATATTACCAAATATGCTAGTAGCATTAACATTACCAGTAAATTCAGAAATATTTATTCTAGAATATTGAATTAATAAATTACTAGTTATATCTGAATCTATTTGTACATTAGCAATTATTTGTCCAGGAATACCACTATTATTAGTATAAACTAATACATCATCCAAAAAAACATTACTTATAGCTATATTAGATGTTGGATTAATTACATTAGAAGCAACACCTCCAACATTTCCCTGTGAATAAAAGACACTTGATTTTATATGTATATTCTTAATTGTACCACCATATATAAAACCAAATAAGCCACCTGTATCAGCATTATTAATAGCACTCGAATTACTAATATAAACATTTGAAATAACACTACTACCAAGCATTGAATAACCTAATAAACCACTATCAGTAGTAGTCGTAATAGATACATTATCTAAATGAAGATTTTTGATAGTCGCATCAGAAATATCAGTAAAAAGTCCACTTTCTAATGAAAACAAACCACTAATTTTATAACCATTTCCATCTAATGTACCATTAAATTCTTCACCTATCCATCCGCTGCCATTATTATAGTATTTACCACTACTATTATTTGTATCATAATACATATCTATATCATTACCAAGCTTAAAATATGAACTTCTAAAATTTCTAAGTAAATACATATCGCTTGAACTAGAAAGAATATATGGATTATCTATCGTACCATCTCCTTGAATATAATAATTTATGGTATCACTTAATGTTGAAATATTTGCTTTTACACTTATCATATTACCAATAATTTTTCTATTTTGCTTAATAGTGAAATATGAATATCCATTTATCAATTCTTTTTTAACAGTAATATCAAATGAACTAGTAACATCATTATTATTAGAATCATATATTTTAACATTATAACTTGTCGCAGAATCTATATTTTTAGTAATAAGATTAAAATATAATGTATTATCCGTACTATTCTGAAAAGAATTATTACTTTTACCATATAATTCTAAAGTTGAACTATTATCGTAGCTATTAGTATATACGCCAACATATACATAGGGATATAAAGTTAATAAATTTTCACCTGAAAGTGTTATATATATTTGTTCTGAATCTAAATAACCATCCGTAACATCAAAACTGTATAGTCCTTTAGAAAAAGTTCTTTCTCCTAAATCATATGTATTTATTCCATCACTTATTGTAACATTTAATGTAATATCAGTACTATATCTATAATATATCTTTACAGAATCTATAATTTCAGTATTATTCCCTTTATTTACAACATAATTAATACTATTAGTATTATAATCCACAGTAGCCCTTAAAGAATTTGTATTAAAATAAACATTATCCCATACTTTAGTCTTAGAATTAGTAGTACCAACCATATTAGTAACAACATCTGCATCATAATATGAAATATAAAAATAATCATAATTATTTTCTCCCCATGAATTCATTGCAATCCAAGAGCCTTTTAAAGTTGTCCCATTTATTGTAACACTTCCAAAATTATCATCCCAACCAATAATAGTTATAGCATGAGCACCACTACCTGAACCAGCATAATCAGGATTATATAAGAAATTTGCACTATAATTCATATAATCCATATATATTCCAGCTGCAACAGCACCATTATTCATAATATGATTTTTTATTATATTATTATATTCTGTAACAATATTTTTTATATTAGTTCCTGTATATTTTTTTTTCAAATCATACATATCAAGCGCTTTAAAAAAAGTTACGTCTAACACATCAACAGCAAGATTACTTGAATCTAAATAATCAAATTTATTTTTTGAAACACTATTTGTAAAATAACTTCCAAAACGGCTTTCAGTTACTGGTCCATTACCTAAAAACCAATATTTAACAGCATTTTCTAAACTATTACCACTATTAGAACTAGCAGAATCTCCATAATATTGTGCTTGATAATCTGGAGCATTTTCAGAAAAATTATAGTATTCACCACTATCAACCAAATGATAACTTTCAAGCATACTATTTGTACTAAATGCCCAACATAAACCAAGTGGATTTTGATTTTTTACTTCAGTTATAAGTCTTTTATTATCTACATTTCTAAGATCATAAACAGATGGTAATATAGTAGAAGCTTTATAAGATCTCTTATATGTAAAAATATTAGATGGTTTTATATCATAATAAGAAATAAACTCATCAGGTATAAGACCATACTTAGATTTTTCTGTATCACTTAATTTTTCATATTTAGTATATGAAGGATTAACTTCAGCAAAAACAAAACTAAATAAAGAAAATAACATTAAAAATAAATATAAAATTTTATTAAGAATTTTCTTCATAACTCACCTATTATCATATTAATTTTACAATAATTTATTTTATTAGTCAATGTAAACAAAATGTTTTAAAGAATTACAAAAACACATATTTTTGATACAATTAAAAAGGACTAAAAGGAGATAATTTATGAATAAAAATATTATTGATGATATTAGTACTGAACTAAATATAAAAGCTGAACAAGCTCAAGCAGTACTTAATTTATTAAACGAAGGAAATACTATTCCTTTTATCGCAAGATATAGAAAAGAAGCAACAGGAGCACTTGACGAAGAACAAATAAGAAAAATTAATGAAGTATATGAATACGAAGTAAATCTTTTAAAAAGAAAAGAAGATATTATAAGACTAATTGATGAAAAAGGACTTCTAACTGATGAAATAAAACAAAATATTATAAATGCTAAAAAATTAGTAGAAGTTGAAGACATATATGCTCCTTACAAAGAAAAGAAAAAAACTAAAGCAACTGAAGCCATTAAAAATGGTCTTGAACCACTAGCTAAAATAATAATGAGTTTTCCACCTACTTTTACAGAAGATTCAGTTAAAAAATTCTTAAATGAAAATGTTAAAACAGTAGATGATGCAATAACTGGAGCAAAATATATAATAGCAGAATGGATAAGTGATAATGCATATTATAGAAAATGGATAAGAGGCTATTATTTTAAAAATGCAAATATAATTTCTAAAATTAAGAAAAATGCTGAAGATGAAAATAAAGTATATGAAATGTACTATGAATTTAGTGAAAGTGTTAAACACATTAAACCACATAGAGTACTTGCTATTAATAGAGGTGAAAACGAAAAAGTATTATCCGTAAGCATAGATGTAAATGATGAAGATATTATTTCTTACTTAGAATCTAAACTTTTAAAGAAAGAAAGTCCAGTTAAACCATATGTAATAGATGCAATTAAAGATAGTTATAAAAGATTAATAAAGCCTTCTATGGAACGTGAAATTCGAAATGAATTAACACTTCAAAGTGAAGATGCATCTATAGAAGTGTTTAAAGGCAATTTAGAAAATTTATTATTAATAGCACCTATGAAAGAAAAAACAGTATTAGGTTTTGATCCAGCCTTTAGAACAGGATGCAAATTAGCTATAGTGGACCCTACTTCAAAGGTTTTAAATATATCAGTTATATATCCTCATGAACCACATAATAAATGGGAAGAATCAAAATCAATATTAAAAGATTTAATAAAAAAATATAACGTAGATATTATAGCTATAGGAAATGGAACAGCATCAAGAGAAAGCGAAAAACTAGTAAGTGAAACATTAAAAGAACTAAATAATTGTAAATATGCTATTGTTTCAGAAGCAGGAGCTAGTGTATATTCAGCAAGTCCTCTTGCCATACAAGAATTTCCTGATTTAACAGTCGAAAAAAGAAGTGCAATATCTATAGCAAGAAGACTTCAAGATCCACTTAATGAACTAGTTAAAATAGATCCTAAATCTATAGGTGTTGGTCAATACCAACACGATGTATCCCAAAAAAAGCTAAGTGAATCCTTAGATTTTACAGTTACAAAATGTGTAAATAACGTAGGTGTTAATATTAATACGGCATCACCTTCTATATTAAAATATATTTCAGGACTTACTAAAACATCAATAGATAAAATAATTAAATATAGGGAAACAAATGGCAAAATTAAATCACGTGATGAAATTAAAAAGAAAAAATTATTAAATGATAAAGTATACGAACAATCAATAGGTTTCATGAGAGTAATAGATGGAGATAATCCACTTGATAAAACAAATATACATACTGAAAGTTACGATAAAACTTTAAAACTTTTATCACATTTAGGTCTTACCACTAATGACTTAGGAACAAAAAAATTAATTGAAGAATTAGACAAACTAAATATAACAGATACATCTAAATTATTAGATATTGATACTTTCACATTAAATGATATAATTGACTCTTTAAAACAACCAAATCGTGATTTTAGAGATGATTATGATATGCCATTATTAAAAAGTGATATACTTACAATAGACAACCTAAAAATAGGAATGAAACTTGAAGGAACAGTAAGAAACGTTGTAGACTTCGGAGCATTCATAGATATAGGGCTTCATAATGATGGTCTTGTACATATATCAAAAATAACAAATAAATTTATTAAACATCCAAGTGAATTACTAAGTGTCGGAGATATAGTAACATGCTATGTAATAGAAATAAACAAAGATAAAGAAAAAGTATCCTTATCATTAATTGATCCAAATAAATAAAAAGTTCTCGTTTGAAATGAACCTTAAATAGTTCACTTCAGTTTGAGAACTTTTATTTATTGTTTTGATTATTACTTTGAGCAACCCTATCACCATAAGTATTATTTATATGACTTAAATCTTTATATCCAATAGGTTTACTTTTATCAAAATCAGGTATAACAATTTTGCTATTCTTAGGCTTATTAGTAATTACATTATCATTAAGACTATTAAGCATATTAACATCACTCTGATTATAATTACTTACTTTATTATCTTCAAGTGGTGATATATTAACATTAATATTTTCATTGTCTGAATTAAATTGTTTTCTAACAACTATAAAAAATATAATACCAACTATAACTAATAAAATTATAATTCCAAATATTATTTGTTCCATATCATTCACCACCATAATTATATAACATTTTTTCCACTTTTGTATATAATTTTATATTCAATAAATATAAGTACTAAAAAGATAATAAAAGAAGTTATACTAACTACAACATTAAATTTAAAATATATTATAGAAACAAATAATGATAAAACAATCAAACTATTAATAATATTAAAAGATAATAATGCTACTCCAATTAAACATAACACTAAAGAAATAATTCTATAAATGATGATAGATAAAAGATTAATACCATAAGATTTATTAATTATCTCATCTTTAGTTAACTTTTCACTATATATCTTATTTATAAGTTGATTATTAAATTTATAATCTGTGAAAGTATTTCCTTTCTGCATTGCAAGAACACTAACAGAAGAACTACTATTGTATCTAAAACTTATTCTTATGTCACCTACTTCAGGTAAATCAATATCTTTACTAGTTGTATAATATTCATTTGAGATATTTAAATTATTATTACTCGCAAAGTCACTATCTAAATCAAGATATCTACTTTTAGTTCCAAGTTTATCTATTTGATTATTAGTAAGTTTAAATGCACCTAAATAAGTATCATTATAATATACTTTATTTTCATATTTCATTTTTGTAGGATTTTTATATTCAGGATTTTTAAATTTACTAGAATCAATTAATTCACTATACCAACCAGTTTCATAAGTATATGATTCATCTTTTGGATCTTCCTGAATCTCATTATATTGATACATTTCAACTACTCTTTCTAATTTAGAAGTCCTAATGCTTACATTAAATAGAAGATCAACTAAATCTTCATTTATTATAATATATCCATTCGTAGCAACTAATTTATCATCATTTTTACTATCAACTGTAGTAGATTTAACAAAAATACATTTATCAACAATGTTATCTTTTCGAATTAAATTATTAATAAATTTATTTTCATTCCATATAAGCAAAACAATCGCACAAAAAACAAAAACAATTCCTAAAATTTTTCTAATAATATTTTTCATAACAAAATTATAACATAAAAAAACGTTCTATATAGAACGTTTTAATAAACTTTACTATTCAGTAACAACTTTCATAGCTTTTTTCATTAATAAATCATATTTAAATAATTCTTTAGAACCAATTTGTTTTTCAAATTCTTCACGTGTCATTCCATATTGCTTGCTTGTTTCATCAAGTCCAGATTCTAATTCTTCATCAGATACTTCTAACTTTTCAGCATCTACTACTGCATCCATAATTAATCTATATCCTATTCTTTTATTAGCTTCATCTTTAAGTGTAGCTTTAAAATCATCCAAGTTAGTATTGCAATATTTTAAATAATCTTCTAATTTTAATCCTTGATATTGTAATTTTTCTGAGAATTCTCTAACTAATCTATTAGTTTCATCTTCAGTCATTTCTTCAGGAATATCAAACTTAGATCCTTCAACTACTTTATCTAAACATTTAAATAAGTATTCATCTTCTAATTGTTTAGATTTTTCTGCTTCTTTATTTTCTTTAATATATTTCTTTAAATCATCTAAAGATTCAACTCCACCAACATTTAAGTCAGCAAAGAAATCTTTATCAAATTCAGGGAATACTCTTTCTTTAACTTCTTTGACTTCTACTTTAAATACAACTGGTTGTCCTTTTAATTCTTCACTATGATAATTTTCAGGGAAAACTACATTAACATCTTTCTTATCACCTTTCTTAAGACCTATTAATGCTTCTTCAAAACCAGGAATAAATGTATGAGAACCTATTTCTAATGAATAATTTTCTCCCTTTCCACCTTTGAATGCTACTCCATCCTTAAATCCTTCAAAGTCAATAACTGCAACGTCACCTTCACGAACCTCAGCATCATCACCCAATGATTTAACTTCTACAAATTGTTCTTTTAAATGGCCAAGTTCATGTTCAACTTCATCATCAGTAACTTCTACTTTATCCTTTTTAATTCCTAATTTTTTATATTTTCCAAGTTCAACTTTTGGTGATTCTACTAAAGTAAATTCAACTTCAATATGATCATTTCCGATATCTTTAATATCAATTGCAGGTGTAGCAGCTGGAGTAATAGTCTTTGGATCACTAAGTAATTTAGCATATAACATATCTACTGCCATATCAACAGCATCCATATATAATGTTTCAACTCCTGCTTTTTTTACATAAATATCATATGGAACTTGACCTTTTCTAAATCCATCCATTTTAATATCTTTTCTTTTCTTTTCAAATGCTTCCTTTAAGCAGTCTTTCCATTCTTTTCCCTCTAATTTTAATGTATAACTTTCTTTCATAAATTCCCTCCCTCGTTATATATTAAATGTATAAAAAAGGATATATTACTATCCTATTGCTACTATTTGAACACTATAAACACCATCAGGTGATGAAACTTCGACAGTATCTCCAACTTTTTTACCCATAATAGCAGCAGCTATTGGACTTTCATTAGAAATCTTATTATTGAATGGGTCAGCTTCTTGGCTACCTACAATTTTATAACTTTCAATATCATCATCATCTTCATATTTAAGTTCAACTTGACATCCAACGCCTACAGTACCATCACTTTCAGTATTATCTATTACAGTTGCATGTTCCAAAGTATATTCAATTTCAATTATTCTCTTTTCTAAATTTGCTTGATCTTCTCTTGCTTGTTCATATTCAGAGTTTTCTGACAAATCACCTAAAGCTCTTGCTTCTTTCAGAGTTTGAGTTACTTCTTTTCTTTTTTCAGTTTTTAAATAATGTAATTCATTTTCAAGTTCTAAATAACCTTCACTTGTTAGAAAAATTTCTTTCTTTTTCATAGCAAAATGCCACCTCTTTCTCATTACCAAAAAATGATACTATAAAATGTATATTTTGTCAAGCAATATTGACCCTTATAATATCATTTTCATATACCTTAAATGGTATTTTAATTCTTATAATTTCTTGTGCATGATTAGCAGATTCTACCTTTTCATCCTCACTGTTTATAATATATTCAATTTTAAATTTTTTAGTCACAGTATTAGGCCCAAAAACTTCTACTATATCTCCTACACTAAACTTATTTCTTTGTTCAACTACTGCTTCAGAAGTAACTTCATCATATGACTTAATAAGTCCTAAAAAATCTTTATTACTTACTTCTTGACGCCCAGTATAGTATTGTCCTTCTACACCCGGAACACCATTATAAAATTGTGGTATATTTTCACGATTAGATACTCTATTTAATACTTTTTTATAATAATTTATATCTTCTTCACATAGAGTTCCATCAATCTTTTTATCCATTATAGTCCTATATGCATTGGCTACTGTAGCAATATAATATAAACTCTTCATACGTCCTTCTATTTTATATGATTCAATACCTAAATCCATCATGTCACTTAAATAATCAATCATATTTAAGTCTTTAGAAGAGAATGCATATTCCTCATTTTTACCACAATCAAAAGCAAATCTACATACTTGACTACATCCTCCACGATTAGAATCACGAAGTGTTACATAATTACTCATAACACATCTTCCACTATAACTAGTACACATAGCTCCATGAATAAATACTTCTACTTCTGTATCAATATTTTCTTTAATTCTTTTAATATCTTCACGATTACATTCACGAGCCATAACCACCCTATAAGCACCTAAAGATTTATAAAATTTAACTGTTTCTAAATTAGTAATAGACTTTTGGGTGGATATAAAGAATGGAGTTTTAATTTTTAGACGTTTAATTGCTTCAATAACAGCAAAATCACTAACGATATAACTATCTATTCCTATTTCATCTAAAGCTTTTAAATAATCATCTAATCCCTCTAAATCTTCATTATGAAATACCATATTAACAGTAACATATACTTTTTTATTTAACTTATGAGCAAACTCTACTCCTTCTTTAATTTCATCTAAACTAAAATTATTAGCATTAGCTCTAAGACTATAATTATATCCACCAATATACACAGCATCAGCACCATAAATAAAAGCAAACTTAAGACGAGCTAAATCTCCAGCAGGTAACAGTAACTCATATTTCATTTTATATCACCCACCTTATATTTAATATCATTTTCTAAGAAATAATAATCACTATCTATTAGGTCACATAAATTAGATTTATTATATTCTTCAAGTATTATTTTTTCACTAACACTATCTATATTAGTAAAATTAATTATTAGATTCATATCTAATTTATCTATATATTTAGAAGCACAAAATATCTTATCAAAATATACAATACTTCCATCTTTTTCTTCAAATATATCAAGAACTTTTTTACTAACTTTTTCAGTTAACTTATAATTATTAGTATTATCAAGATTATAATATTTATTATAGTTACTTACTAAATTACGTCTAGAATACATTAAACTATTTTTACCAACATAAAAATAATATAAATTACTATTAGTTTTATTTCTTATTTCTACAAGTTCATCAATAGTTAAATCATTATTAATAACAACATTCTTAATATTTAGGCTTTCTAAAAAATTAATTGCTTTATAATTAGATAATATATGATTTTCATATAACACCAATCTATCTTTCGCAATTATATCAGTAAGACCAATATCCTCTACTATAAATTTAATATTTGAATTAAAATCATTATATATTTTTCTAAATTCTTCTATTTTTTTATGTAAAAATTTATTCATAATAACATATATATTATATTTTAAACTTAATTTATTTACTTCTTCAACACTATAGTATACGTTAAATCCAATACTATACCCATCAAGAGGTAATATAAATGTATTAAAACCATATTCAGTATATAAATCTAATTCTTTTTTATTAGGTATTATCAAATATTCTTTCTTTTGCATACTCCTAAAGTGTCACCTACTTCTATATATTTTACAGTAAACTCTTCATTATTATTTAAAAAATCAATAAATTTTCTAATTTTATTTACCATTTGTCTTAAATTTCTACTTTTAATTCTTTCTGTTTGATTTACATAACCATGAAAACTTAAGTTATCGATTATGATTATTCCATCTTCATTTAAATTATCTTTGAATTTATTAAAAAACTTCATATTTTGACTCTTAGCTGCATCTATAATTATCAAATCAAACTTATCATTAAGTTCAATTTCTAATGCATCTGTATGTCTAAGTGTAATATTTTTAAGTTCACTTTTTTTAACATTATTAACTGCAATAGCACTTCTAATAGGATCTCTTTCTATACTTGTTATATTAGTAACACCAGGAGTACTTGCAAAACATATTGTCGAGTACCCTATTGCTGTCCCAACTTCAAGAATTGTATGAAATTCATTAACAGTTATTATATTTTTAATTGTTTCTATTGTGTCTTCACTCATTATTGGTACATTATTTTTAATACCATATTCTTCTATTTCTTTAATTAACTTTGATATTCTATCCATAATCCTTTTCTCTTTAACTCTCTAACTTTACTAGCATGTTCACTATCATTTTTGGTAAAATATGTTTTACCATTTTTATCTGCTACAAAGTAATAATATTTATGATTTGTTGGTTCTATTGCAGCTTCTATTGATCCTACACTCGGATTACATATTGGACTCACTGGTAGTTTTCCAGCCATACAACTACTACGAGTGTTATAAGCATTACAACTATTTAATTCACTGGTTCTTAAATCTCTTGTCCAATTATCTATTTTTTCGGCATAATATGTAGTTACATCACTACCAAGGCTCCAACCATTATTAAGTCTATTATAAAACACACCAGCTACACCTTTTCTATCATCAGCTTTACCTGCTTCAAGCTCTATAATAGATGCAAGCGTCATCATTTCATGAATACTATATTTACTATTTTCGATTTCACTCTTATATTTTTCTAACTTTTTTTCCATATTATTAAGCATAGTTCTAAATATATCATCTATATCAGAGCTCTCATAAAATTCATATGTATCTGGAAATAAATAGCCTTCAAGTGAATAATAAATATCTTTATTTTTAATATCATCAGTTAAAAACCAATAATCTTCTATTAAACTTTCTAGATATTTAGTATCACTTAATTTATCAAGTATCTCCTTTTCAGAAATATTAAAATTACTAGTTATTTTAGAAATAACATATCTCATATTTTTACCTTCTACAAAAGTAACAGTCTTAGTTTTTCTTAAATCAACACTTCCCTTTTCTAAAGTATTAATTAATTCTTCAACACTATATGATTTCTTAAGTACATAATCTCCATATTCTAGATTATTTGGCTTATTTAACTTAATATATATTTTATATGCAAGTTCTGATTTAATTAAATCATTATCTTTAAGTGTTTTTGATATTGTACTATAAGTATCTCCTTCTTTAACATAAATATTTACTGTTTCATTATCTTTACTACCAGTAATTAAATAAAAATAACCAAGAACCAAAACACCACAAATAATCAAACATAAAAAAAACAAAAATATAATAAATTTTTTCACACTAAAAACCTTTTTTTTCATTATTTTCCACCTTCTAAAGAGTCTAATATTTTACTTATAAAATCAAATTCTTCTTTTGTCTCAACAGGTTTTAATTTAGTCATATTACCTTTAGGACTAAGAACATATGTTGAAGCATAACAAATAATATCTCCATTTTTATTAATCATATCATCAGTATATATAACATAATTAACATTATTAGTTGTATCTTCTATATCTAAAAGTATTCTATATTCCTGCTTTTCACCAGAAGAATTTTTAAGTACAAGAGTATTATCTTTCATGATTTCTCCTATCTAAATAACTTTGTAATATAATTGTAGCTGCAATCTTATCTATTACTTTCTTTCTATTTTTACGCTTAGTATCATTACTTATAAGCATACGTTCTGCTTCAACTGTAGATAATCTCTCATCTTGCATAATAACATTTAATTTGAATCTATCTTCAAGTATTTTTTTAAATTCTAAAGTTATCTCACTTCTCTTAGAAAGACTACCATCTAAATTTTTAGGGTTTCCAAGCACAAAAGCATCAACATTTCTACTTATAACTATATTATTAAGTTTATTAACTAGTTCATCATAATCATCATATCTAATGACTTCTAAAGAAGATGCAATAAGACCAGTTCTATCACTAATTGCTATACCACAAGTTTTACTACCCAAATCTAATCCTAAATATGTCATTTCTTATTAATAAAATTAACTAACATTAATTCTAATATATCCTCTCTTTTAAATTCTAAAATTCTATTTCTACATTCTTTATAACTAGAAATATACCCAGGATCTCCACTAATTAAGTAAGCAACAATTTGTTTAATTGGATTATATCCTCTTTCTTTTAAATCATCACAAATTTTAAGTAAAGTACTTCTTGTATTATGATCAATTATAGTATCAGTATCAACTACTGTAGTTTCCATATTATTCATAAAACTCAACTCCTTAAATATATTCTAACAAATTTTTAAATTCTAAACAATATTTATATAGATATTATACGCAAAGAAACTATATTTTTCTAGGATTTAACACTTATACTTGTTATAATATTTATGGAGGCAAAAAAATGATATATTACCCTAAAATATATGGAACATGTGCTGGAGCTAATAAAGCTATTGAAGTAGCATATAAATTAAAAAAAGAAAATACTAATAAGAATATTTATATTTATAAAGAAATATTACATAATCCTTATATTATTAAAGAATTAGAAAAAGATGATATAAAATGTATTGATGATTTATCACTTCTAACAAAAAATGATATTTTAATAATTAGAGCACATGGAGAACCAAAAGAAACATATGACTATTTAGAAAAAAATAATATTGAATACTATGACGCAACCTGTACAAATGTTTTAAAAGTACATAATATAGCTATAGATAAACAAAATAATGGTTACAAAATCATAATAGTTGGTAAAAAAACACATCCAGAAGTTATCGGTACAAATGGTTGGATTAACAATGAAGGAATTATTATTGAAAAAAAAGATGATTATAAAGAATTAAATAAAAATGATAAATACTTTATAGTTTGTCAAACTACTGTAAGTCATAAAATACTACAAGAATTATTAAATTACATGAACGAAAATAATATTAGTTATGAAATAGAAAATACTATATGTAATGCACAAAAGTTAATACAAACTTCAAGTATCACACTAGCAGAACAAATGGATATTATGTTTGTAATTGGTGGCAAAGAAAGCTCAAACACAAAAGAACTATTTAATTTATGTAATGAAGTCACTAAAACATACTACTTTTCAGATATAAAAGAATTCTTTAACTTTATAAAAAAAGAAAAATATACACTAAATACAAAAATAGGATTTACAGGCGGAGCATCTACTCCTAAAGATCAAATTAAAGAATACGCAAATCTTTTAGAATTCTTTATTTACTACAAATCAAAACTAAAAGAGTTTGAAGTTGAACTAAAAAAAATAAATAAAACATTTATAGAAAAAGACAACCCTATCGTAATAGACGCAATAAATAAATTTATAAACATGAATGGTGATGGAAAATTCTTAAGAGGATGTTTAATTGACTTAGGATACAAACTAAATAAAAATGACGATTATGCTAAAACATTATCACTCGCTTATGAAACATTCGAAACATCAATACTTATACATGATGATATTATTGACAATGCACATCTAAGACGTAATAAAGAAACAATACATGAAACCTATAAAAATGAATTTAAAAAATATAATGTAGAAAATGATAATACTAATAATTCACTAGCACTTTGTATTGGAGACCTTGGATTTTTTTATACAACTGAACTGATAACTAAAAAGTATAAAAATGATAAAAATCTTGCTAAATTATTGAGTTATTATAATAATATAGTTATCAAAACAATCAAAGGTGAAATAATAGATGTTGCTCTTCCATTTATAGAAAAAAATGATAAAAAACATACACTACATGAAGAAGACATAATGGAAATATACAAGCTTAAAACATCTTGGTATACAATTGTGGGTCCATTTGTACTTGGTATGATTTTAGGCAACTCCAAAGTTAAGGATATGGAAACTTTCGAAAAAGTATTAGAACCACTTGGTATAGCATTTCAAATAAAAGATGATATTTTAGGAATTTATAGTAGTAAAGAAATATTGGGTAAATCAGTTTATTCGGATATAGAAGAATTCAAACAAACTATACTCTATTCTTATATTAAGATTAAGAGAAATGACTTACTAGATGAATTACTTAAATATTATGGAAGAAGTATAAACGAAGAAGAATCTAAAAAAGTACAACAATTATTTGAAGAATCTGGAGCACTAGAATATGCTACTAACAAAATGAATGGAATGTTTAACGAAGCCTATTCAAACATTAAATCAATGGATATAAAAGAATATATAAAAAACATACTCTTAGGATTAATATTATTCTTAAGATTAAGAGAAAAATAGTATCACATAGATACTATTTTAATTTCTTTCATTATATTTTCTTCTTATCAAAAAAATAATAATTATTTCTTTCTATCATTAACTGCTCCCTTAGAAATATTTCTATTGAAATATGATTCAAGAGCTTTATCAAATTCATCCTCTGTAAAATCTGGAAAACATTTATCAGTAAAATATAGTTCAGCATAAGCAATACTATACAACATAAAATTACTAATTCTAAGTTCTCCACTAGTTCTAATCATTAAATCAACAGGAGGTAAATCATTATATAAATAACTATAGAAGTTTTCTGGAGTAACACTATTCAAATCAACTTCTCCTTCTTTATACATAGTTGCTAACTTTTTAGCAGCATCAACTATTTCAAATTGACCACCATAATTTAAACAAACATTAAATATTCCACCAGTACAATTTAAAGTTTCCTTTTCTAATGTTTTCATAACATCATAAACTTCATCACTAAGAGGTTCTTTTCTTCCTGAAAAAACTACTTTAATGTTATTTTCTAAGAAAAAATGCATATCACTCTTAAAAGCAGATACAAACAAATTCATTAAATATCCAACTTCTTCTTGACTTCTTTTAAAATTTTCAGTAGAAAACGCAAAAACACTAAGAATTTTAACACCCTTACTTAATATATGAAGAGCAGTCTTTTTAAGAGTTTTATATCCAGCGTAATGTCCTTCAGTTCTTTTCTTTCCTTGTCTTGTAGCCCATCTTCCATTACCATCCATTATAATAGCTACATGATTTGGTATATCATTTTTCATAATTCTTCCTCTTTCTTATAACTAACAATTATTATACTAAAAAAAATAATATTTTTATATATTTTTAATTCTTTTTACATATTTTAATGACTTTTAAGTGACTTTTTAATACAATTATAGTATAATTAACGAGAAAAAAAGGTGGTGTTTATTATGTTAAAAAATATTGAAAAACTAATTGAAGAAAAAAAATATGCTGAAATCAAACAAATCTTAAATGAGATGAATGATTATGACATAGCAGAAATATTTGAAGACTTACCGACCACAGAACAATTAAAAATATTTAGATTATTACAAAAAGATATAGCAGCTGATGTATTTTCATACATGGAAACTGATACCCAAAGTAAATTAATTACTCTACTCAGTGAAAAAGAAGCAGTTGATATTATAAATGACATGGCAAGTGATGATGCCGCTGACTTAATGGACGAAATACCAGCAAATGTAGTAAGTAGATTACTAAATAAAGTTGATGTAGATGCTAGACGTGATATAAATCAATTACTAAATTATCCAGAAGATTCAGCCGGAAGTATTATGACAACAGAATACATGGATTTAAAAGAAGAAATTACAATCAGCGATGCAATTAAAAAAATAAAAAGAGAATATGATGATAAAGAAACAATTGATATTTGTTTCGTAACCGACAAATCAAGGAAATTAATTGGAACAGTAAAGTTAAAAGATTTAGTTTTAAATGATGAAAATAAACTTATAAAAGAAATAATGGATGATGATATAATGTCTGTTAATACATTAATGGATCAAGAAAAAGTTGCACAAATCATTCAAGACTACGATCTTACTTCAGTACCGGTAGTTGATTCAGAAAATAAATTAGTTGGTATTATCACTATCGATGATGTAATTGATATTATTGAAGAAGAGGCAACTGAAGATATTGAAAAAATGGCGGCTATTACACCTACTGAAAAACCATACTTAAAATCAAACGTTTTAGAATTATATAAAAGTAGAATTCCATGGTTACTACTTCTTATGATATCAGCAACTTTCACTGGAAAAATAATTCAACATTATGAAGTGGCATTAGCATCATATGTTGTACTAACTTCATTTATACCAATGCTTATGGATACTGGTGGTAACGCAGGTGGTCAATCATCAGTTACAATAATCCGTGGACTTTCAC
The DNA here is from genome assembly GCA_004552445.1 of Mollicutes bacterium. Taxonomy (GTDB): domain Bacteria; phylum Bacillota_I; class Bacilli_A; order RF39; family UBA660; genus CAG-1000. The sequence continues at coordinate 66,340 of SFOJ01000001.1, read as the reverse complement.
TTAATGATATAGAATATAAAGATACACTAAAAGTTATATGGAAAGAAATAAGAGTTGCTATACTAGTAGGACTAACACTTGCAGTTGCAAACTTTATAAAACTACTTTTTATAGACAAAGTAACAACAAGCGTAGCACTAGTTGTATGTTTAACACTAATAGTAACAGTAATGATTGCTAAAATAATTGGTTGCTCACTTCCAATACTTGCTAAAAAAATAGGATTTGATCCAGCAGTAATGGCAAGTCCATTCATAACAACAATAGTTGATGCAATATCATTAATAGTTTATTTTCAAATAGCGACACATTTATTAGGACTATAAAAAATACTTTCAAATGAAAGTATTTTTTAATAACTACATTGCATAAGACATAACAACTTGTCTATAAAATTGTTCAGAAAGTCTACACATACCTCTTTTACTTTTCAATCTTTCAATCATTTTTTCTTGCTTTTGATATTTACTTAAATCAGATTTAAGCTTTCTTTGCTCAAATTGTAATCTAGTTCTAGCAATAGTATTTTTTGCCCTATCAAGTGCATTACCAACACCAACTTGACTCTCTAAATTATGTAATTCCATTCTAGTTTGTGCTAAATCACTAGCATAATCCCTTTGAGCTTGAATATTTTTTTCTTTTGCATCAGCATAAGCTGTATATCTTTCTAAATCATTTCTATATTCTAAAAATTCTTTAGATTTAAATTTTACATACTTTCCTGAACCTTTATTTACTATTTTTCTCTGAACAGTTTGAAGTTTACCTTGCTTTCCTTGTAATTTAGCAATTTTTTCAGCAACTTTTTGAATTTTTTTAGCGTTTCTTTTTTGTTTAAATTTAGTTTTATAATTATATGATTGTAACTTATCCAACTTAGCATATTCAACATTTAACTTATTTCCCTGCTTTTGTAATTTACTATCAACAACTCCCATAATAGTACGATTAACAGGATTTATAACATTTCTATCAAATCCCATATTTTCTCTTGAAATAAATACGTTTTTAACAACACCATTATATTCATTTCTAGCAGTAATTAAATCAGCTAAAAGTTTATCAATCTCCCCTTTTTTAGATGACAAATCAGGATTATTACCCATTCTTTCTGATAAAGATTGATATTTTTTAATTAATTCATCATATTCAGAAATTAATGTATTATGAGCACCTTTAACTTGAGCAGTAACAATTGATCTATGAAGAGAAGGTTCATATTGAAGCCTTCTTAATTGCTCATCAGTAAGAGCATAAGATAAATCATGAGCTGGTATACCAAGCTTTGAACACACACTAATTAATTTTTTAGGATCAATATTAGGTAATCTACCTCTACTAATAGCTTCTTGTATAGTCATTATTATTCACCTTCTTCACTTAATTCACTAACAACCCTATCTATTTCATTATTAATAAAATCTAATTCTTTTGGATCAGTTATAGTATCAAGAGAATAAGAATCTTCCGTTTCATTTAATATAGAAGCAAAAACTGTATCTGACTGATCATTAACTGTATATATTATATATGTTTTACCAAACTCTAAAGAATCAACAAAATCTAAAACATTAACAGTTACAGTAGTACCATCCTCAATAGTAACTTCTAATTTATTACTAACTTCTTCCATAATAGCCTCCTAGTATATATAAATTTTATCAAAAAAATATTTTTATTTCAATAAAAAAGACTACAATTTCTTTTTAAGAGTTATTGTAGCCATATCTCTTGATGATACTTTATCTAACATCGCAAAAACTGGACTTTTATGAGAAAATTTCCTATATCCTCTATTCACTATCATTTTAGCATTTAACACATCAAATTCTCCTCTACAATTAGTAGTTTTACTAATTATATAATCAAAAACAACCTTTCCATCACTAACATCGAACCCAAAGTCATCATGAACTATGCCAACTTTTTGAATTGTCTTAGGAATATATCCATCGTGTTTATGACCACATAATATTAAATCTAATTCCTTAATTTTATCTCTAAGAGCAATAAGAACTTCTTTTTGACTTATAGTATCAGGAGAATGTGTAAGTAAAATATTAAATTTATCTTTAGTAAATTCAATCAAACTATTTAAATAATCTTCTATAAAATAGTTATTCCACATATTTTCACAGGATTTATAATATGTTTCACTTCTAGGACAAAATCCTCCTATTCTAATATCGTCAATATCAATAAATTCTTTTCCAATTCTCTTATCAAGAACATGTATATCCATAGTTCTATCTAACATTCTTAAATATTGTATAGCATCATCATTGTTAAACTTTCTTCCTGGCTTCAATTCATGATTACCAAGACACATAAAAGTTTGAGCTATTTCACTTAAATTTCTTAGAAGATATCTAAACATTTTATCATTATTAGGGACAAAAAAATCATCAGAATTATAAACAAAATCACCAGATATAAAAATATAATCCGGACTTTCTTTATATACTTCAGCTATCAAATTATCCCAAAGATCAAAACTAGCCCATGAATTATTGTGGATATCTGCTAAAGAACATATTTTATAATCTCGTTTTAGTTTATCACTACTTACTACAAATCTTTCATTATGTATCATATTACCCTCGAAAAAAATATTATAACAAATTAAATATACTTTTAAAAGTATATTTAATTATATGATAAAGAAAAATTTATATTTATTTTTCTCCTTCAGCTAACATAGTTATAATAGATATACCATAACCTAGAGTAACATTATCAACAAGTACATTAGTAACAGCTCCTATTATTTTATCATCTTGAATTATTGGAGAGCCACTCATTCCTTGAACTATACCACCCGTTTTATTTAAAAGATTTTTATCTGTTATCTCAAAACTAAATGCTTTTTGTGTATCTTTTTTACTAGAATATTTATCTAATATATTAATACTATATTTTTCAATTTTATTATCTTTAGTAACCGTTAAAATATATGCATCTCCCTTTTTAATATTAGAAAAATCAGCAACTTGGTAAGTTTCTTTATTAGGCAAATTATCAATATATATACCATATATTCCTTTATTGGTATTTTTTTGTATAGTACCAATTTTTCTATCAAAAATTATATTAGCATTTTTACTTCCAACTTTACCATTTCTACTTTTATCTATACCAATAACCTTACTATAAAGAATATTTCCATCTCTAACATCGACCTTATTGCCAGTTTCATTCATAGTTATTTCATGACCTAAAGCACCATATATTTTACTTACAGGATCTATATAACTTAAAGTTCCAAGTCCAATTAAAGAATCTTTCACATAAAGTCCAGTTTTATATATTCCATCTTTTACAATAAGTTTTAAATATGTATCCACTTCTCTATCATTTCTTTTAACAGTAACTTTAACATTTAAAGAAGACATTTCACTTTTACTCACAGCATCAGTTAATTCATCAATAGTATTTACATTTTTACCATTAACATTAATTATCTTATCACCAATTTTAAAGTTATTCTTAGCTATATATTCATCTTCTACTTTATAGAATCCAACAACTACAAGTCCTTCAGTGTTTATTTTAATTCCAATACTTTCTCCTCCAGGAATAATATATTTAGAATATGCAAATACTCCTAATGGAAATAAAAAAATAACAAAGAACGTGAATAATACTTTTTTCATATTTCACCTCTTTATTATTATTTACTTTTATATTTTTAATATATAACCACTTATTTCTATGGAAATAATTACTAATTTTCTTCTACTTCAAACTTAGTTTCAGTACCATTTTCATTAACTAATTTATTAATAGTTTCAGTTGCATTATTAAGTTTAGTTTCACAAAATTCTATTAATTTCATAGCTTCTGTATATTTAGTAATTGACTTATCTAAATCAAGTTCTCCACTTTCAAGTTCATTAACAATTTTTTCCAATTCTTTTATAGATTGTTCAAATGTTTTTTCTTTCATTTATTTACTCCTTTAACTATTACATCTATATTACCATCACTAATTATTACATTTAAATTATCATCTAAAACTATATCCTTAGTATTTTTTATTATTTTACCATCTTTATATAATATTGAATATCCTTTATCAAGTACATTCTTAGGATTCAAAAGTTCTAGCTTTATTTTTAATGTATCAAGTCTCTTACCATTATTTTCAATAATTCTTTTAATACTAGAATTAATATCTGCACTAAGACTACTCAATTTATCAAATTTATTTTCATATAGTACTCTTGGATTATTAAGTATATAATTGCTTTTATATTTATCAATTATTTTATAACTGTTATCGAGCTTAATTCTTATATTAGTATTTATTCTATCATATAAAATATCAAGTTTTTGTTCTTTAATATCATATAATCTCATTGGATTATTAAGTATATAATTACTTTTATATTTTTTAATTAACTCATTATAAGAATAAAGCCTATTTAATATAGCATTATTAACTCTTTCTTTTGTAGTTTTTAAATACTTAAGTATATCTTCTTTATCACTTGTTGCAAGTATCGCAGCACCTGTAGGAGTTGGAGCTCTAAGGTCTGCTACAAAATCACTTATTGTAAAGTCTATTTCATGTCCTACACCACTTATTATTGGTATTTTAGACTTATATATTGCTCTTGCAACTATTTCTTCATTAAAAGCCCATAAATCCTCTATAGAACCTCCACCACGTCCAAGAATAATCGTATCTAATGGATAAGTATTCGCAAGTTCAATCATACGAACTATATTCTTACTAGCATCTTCTCCTTGAACAAGAGTTGGAAATACATATATTTCCACTAAAGGATAACGTTTATTAATTGTAGATATTACATCTCTAACAGCAGCACCAGTAGGTGCAGTTATAACACCTATCTTACGTGGAAGTCTATTAATCTTCTTTTTATGTTCAGTATTAAATAGTCCTTCACTAGATAACTTCTTCTTAAGTTCCTCAAAAAGTTGATATAAATTTCCAAGACCATCCTGTAACATATCATCAACATATATTTGATAACTACCTGTTGCTTCATAAACACTTACTTTACCATGTACTAAAACAGAATCTCCATCTTTAGGAACAAAATTAAGATATCTATTGTAGTTAAACATAACAGCATTTATCTTACTATTTTCATCCTTAAGTGAAAAATATAAATGTCCTCTACTATGAAATTTAAGATTACTTATTTCACCCTTAATATATACACTTCGAAGACTTTCATTATTATCAATAGTAAACTTAATAATTCTATTAATGTCACTAATAGAAATATATTCTCTATTCATTTACTTCCTCATTATCACGAACTTTATCTAAAACAGCATTTATTAATTTAACAACTTTATCATCACTATACTTTTTAGCAAGTTCAACCGCCTCATTAATAACAACTACTTTAGGAGTATCATAATATATCATTTCATAAGTAGATAATCTAAGTATTGCTCTATCAGTTTTACCTAGTCTATCTAAATCCCAATTATCTAAATATTTATTAATAGTTTCATCTATCTTATCTTGATTTTCTAAAACACCATTTACAATATCTTTAACATACTTATTATCCATCTCTAAATTTTCATGAAAAACATCTTCTAAATTATATTCAATATTTTCTTTTTTATAAAAATCTATTTGATATAAGATAACCATAATCTTTTCTCTAGCTTCAGTTCTTGTTAATTTCATAAGTTCCTCCAAAAATCTATTAAGATTATATCATTATTTCAAATAAAAAGATATTATTTTTAATATCTTTTCTATTTTTTAATAATAATTTTATCTAGGTCCACAATTTTTACTCACTCCAGAATAATTGTAATTTCCATAATATGGACAATAACCAAATGATATATCAGACTCATTTCCATTATAAGTAACAGCTCTAAGATTATTGTGAGCAAAAGCATAATTCTCTATAGTTCTTACGGAAGAAGGAATAGTAAGCTCAATTAATTTATTATAAGCGAATGCATGATTACCTATACTAACAATACTTTCAGGAAAAACTATAGATTTTAAATTATTTCCTGCAAAAGAATAACTTCCTATATATAATAAACCTTTTGGCAATACAACTGAAGATAATGATGTGGAAAAACAACTCGCATCGGTTTTTTTAATAATATTTTCATCACTTATTTTATAATCTAAAAATCTTACATTATATTCACTACTATTTATTTTAGAATTCATCGGTATATTACAATTTATAAAAGCATCATCATTTATACCAATAACATCATATCCATTTATTTTTGAAGGAATCACTACATCAGTACCACAATTAATATTATACCCAGTTATTATAGCCGGTATAGTTAAATTTCTTGAAGTTACTTTTAGTCCAGCTTTTTCATAACTTAGGAAAGAAATGTAACCTTTATAAACAATCTGAAATAAGTTTATTTCCATAACACTTTCATTTGTAGTACACAATGTTGTTGATTCATTTTCCTCTAAACCAAATTTAGATTGAAGATGATTTTTACACTTTGCGGTATCTACCACTTCTACTTTTTCAATCATAATATGATTTAAACTTAAGCCCATATTTTTGTAATCCTTTGTTAAAAAGTCATTAAGAACAATATCTTGAATTGTATATGCACCATCATCGGTTTTATATAAATCACCATTGCATAAAGTCGTAGCTATATCTTCAGGAGCGTCAACACTATCAGACATCAAATAATTTTTACATTTAGTAACATTCTCTATTGTAATTGCAGGTGTCCCATATTCCTCGCCATTATTAATTACTTCATAAGTAAAACATGATTCATCAGTTGCACTTACGCATTCATAATCATCTAAGTTACCATCTTCTAAATCATCTATTGTTAAATCTTCAATAGTTTTTCCTTTTAAACTTGCTACCCATTTTCCATTAGATACTTTCATATCTGTTACTTTACCATTATTATTTAAAATAACACAATATTGAAGTTTCTTTCCTGTCATATCTAGTTTAGAACTATCTTCTGAATTAATAACTTTCGTATTTTTACCACTTATTGCATTTGTTAAATATTTCTTCTCTGCTTCACTATATACTTTTTTAGCTTCAGTTAAGAATGTTTGCTTTTGTGCTCTATTATACATACTAATTACATTAGGAAGAGCAATAATTACTAGTATTGCAAGTATTGCTATTACTGCCAGTAACTCAACTAATGTAAAACCATCTTTATTCTTCATAACTCACCTACTATAATAAGTATAACATTTTTATAATATTTATCAATTAAAAAAACTTCATAAATATGAAGTTTAATTTTCTTTATGAAACTTAGATACTAATTTTCTTAACAAAGAATTTTCTTTTTTTCTTTCTTCTTTTAAGAAAGATGCTCTTTCACATAATGGACTATTGACAAAAAAATCATTAAGTATATTTATATATTCTTGACCTAATTTTTTAGATCTGATTTCTGATAAAAATGAAGCAATTTCTCTTGGAGATGTAGAACTAAAAGCACCATCAACTATATCAATTCCTTGAGGTTCATCTATAAATAATTTATTATTTATAACAGCAGTCTTCATTTTTTTACCAGTAGTAATTTCAGTAAACATTCCATCTATATCTTGTCTAAAAAAGACTTCATTAAGTGGTAGTTCATCTCTTCTCTTAAAATCTTTTTTTACATATACTTTAGATCCATCTTTTACTTCACTTTGCCAAAAGTTACATTTGTCAAGTTCTAGTTTAAAATATCTTTTCATTCATACACCTCCTATAAAACTTCGTATATTTTAATATATTATGAATAAAATGTCAAATTTATAAAAAAAACTAATTTATTTCTAAATTAGTTTAATACCCTATTAATTCAAAATTAGTAATATCTTCATTAATAAGTTTTACCACATCTTTTCTATCTTCAAAGGACTTTTTTATATTATTTAATTTTTCATAAAATATATTTGTTTTATATTTTAATATATCTTTTATATTATTAAGTCCAATCTCAGTTAAATAATCTAATATTTGAATTATTTCTAACTCATTAACATAATAATTATTAATATCATCATCTTCTATATAGTTTTCTATTTCATTAATATCTTCTTCATTCAAACCATATTTTTTAAAGTAATCCATCTTTTTTCTCCTCTTCTATGTACCCCACTTTAGAAGCAACTCTATCAAATACATTTTTAGTTAAATACATTCCTTTTGTAACAGCATACATAATTTCATTCTCAGTTATTGGAATACCAGCATCTCTTAATATCGAACATATTTTAAGAACTTTAAGTCTTGATACAACAATATCATCAATTACATATACATAATCATTATCACGTACTCTAAATTGTCTTTCTAAATCAAATATTTCTTTTTCGTGGAAAATAGTTTCATCATAACCATCAGTATCACTTTCATGAATAATACTATCATATGATTCACTATTAGGTATTCTATCTAAAGATACAAAATTATCATCTATAAATTGTTGCATTTTACTATGACTACTAAATTTAGGAATATTTTCTTTAGTTAACATACCAACTCTTGATCTAGAAAATATTTTTTCATAATATTCTCTTTGGCTATATATACTTCTTAAATAATACATAAACATTATATTATTTTGATCCATTGTTACTATAGCTGATGGATATCTCTTAGCATAACTACTAAAGAAATCTAAAGAAATATTCTTACCATTTAATAATCCAATTTCAATTAAATTATCTAATCTATCTTCAATATTGCATCCATATAAAGGAGTTAATGCTTGATTTTTGACACTTCCATCATATAAACCATATCTTCTACATATATCATAGTTTTCCACTACTCTATAGTTTGGAGTAGTAAGTAATTTTACTACTTTATCTGATTCAGTAGCGCTAATATCAAATCCTTTATCTTTTAAGAATTTTTCATTTAATTCTATATCTTCAAGAGAAATTTTACGAGCTGCATAATATAATGAACGAGGATTTTCTTTAGGCCCTGGTGTACCTCTACGCTTTTGAGATTTCTTTTTCACAGGATTATTTACCCAAACACCAGGAGTTTGAAAATATAAATCACTTAATTTACCTTCAGACTCTAACTTTTTATAAGTTTGTGATACAGTTTCTACTGTACCAGCGACACATATAGATAATATAGAACCTAATGAAAATTTACGAAGAATTTTATTATCTTTCATAAAACTCAAAATACTATTAATATTTTGAAGTTCACATCTAGATTCTAATTCTTTTTTATTTCTAGAAATAAAATCCATATCTTTCTTACTATTAAATCCATAAGATGCAAATAAATCTTTTATATCATCAATACTAATTTTAGATATAGTTTTTGGAGTATTACTAAGTCTATCAGAATTATATTTAATAAATTTAATAATGCCTTGTTTTTTTACTTCACTAGATATACTGTCATCTTCAATTATACTATAAAACGCTTGAAAATCACTTTCATTAAGTATTTCTTCGTTAAGTGGATCACTCACTTTTTCACATAAATTTTCAAGTCCTAAAGCAAATTCATTATATATATTTATTTTATTTTTATTTTCAATAGATTCAAAGTCTTTAGTGTTAATACTTTCATTTAAACTCTTTATCATTTGTATTAAATTGCCTAAATAACCCTCTATAAATGCTTTTTGAGAATCAGTAAGAGTTGTATCGATTCCTGCTTCTATTGCTTCATAAACAACATTTATAATTCTAAAAGTTTCTTTAACTTCTTTTTTATCATAAGCAAATGAACCATATTTAATAAGATAATCTGTCATTTTATCAACATCTAATTTACCAATATTAGCCCAGTCTTCTGACATAGTATGTATAAACTCTTCACTTTCTAACAAAATCATAGTTAATTTTTCAGTTTCTTCATCTAACTTTAGTGAATTATTACGTAATCTTTCTATTTCAACATATAAACTTTTTAGTTTTAAACTTATTATTTCCTCTAAAGTCATATTACACCTACCATTCCACTAAAGTATTATATATCCTAAAGTATATAAGTAAGTTATCATTCTTTTTATCAAACAACTTGATTAATGTATCAGTATTACAACCAACTTCAAAAGATAATAAATCTAAATCAACATTCTTTTTATAAATTAACTTTAAGCAATCATTTCTAATACTATAGAAAAAATCATCGCTATTTTCTATTTTCATAATGATACTTTATCTCCTTCCATTGGTATATTTAATTTTTCTTCAATTTTTTTTCTTATTTCTTCTTGTTCACTATATACTTCATCAGGATTTTTACTAACAAGTTCTATATAATCATTAATAACAGCTTGATTCTTAGTAGCTATTCCAATAGCTCTATCATGAGCTTGAGCTATATGTGAAACATCTATAACTAAATTAAATTGATCTGAAAGAGATACATATGAACAAGCAGTTTTAGAAACATTATTCATACTTACAATAAAGTTTGTTCCAGGACCTAATCTATATTCTTTTCTTTTTAGTCCTCTTCTACACTTATCAAATAAAGTTTCAATCTCAGTACTTTTAAATCCTGTAAAATCAAGCAAACATTTACCTCTTCCATCAGCTAAAAATAACAGTTTTTTATCTTCATCAGTTTTACTTTCTTCTTGTTTCTTTTCAACTTCTTTTCCTTTAACAAGACTACAAAACTGCATAATATAATTTTCTTCTTCAGTTATACATAATTCTAAATATTGATAATCTTCAATTGGAAGTTTACCATCACTAGCTTTTTCAATTAAACCATTTATTTCATCAGAATAGCTTATTATTTGCAAATATAAAGACATAACTATCTCATTTGAATAATTTATAGTTTCTTCTAAAGATAACTCTCCTAAATCAAATAATTTAAGCATAGAATTACCATAATTTAACTGTTTTTCTGTTTTATTTTTAATTAAATAACGATATCTTTGTTTAATATCTTCAATTACTGGCATACTAATCATAAATCTATCATTTAACTTAGTAATATCAACCATTTCTTCTAAAGTAGATTCATTAACTTTCTTAACCATCTCATCTTCAATAGCTTTATCTTTTTCTTCTTTTAAACTTTCATCCAATTTTTGAACAGGAATTCTATCAAATGCATTCTTAGATAAAACATCTAATTTTTCTTCTTCACTTAATGTACTTTTATCAAGAACACTAACTAAAAAATCAATATCTAAATTAACACCATTTAATAGACTAGTATATTGTTCAAGTTCTTCTTTTATCGCAGAAACATTAAATGAACTAGATACCTTACTATCAAAATTTTTAACTTCATCAGATTCTAAAATTGCTCTGATTGTTTCTGCCACTTGTGGTGCATTACTAGCATTTCTCATAACAAAAAAATCTATTAATTTAAATTGAGAATCAAAAGATGGATTTAAAGATATTAAAAAAATTCTTTCTTTTAATACCATATCTAAATTAGGATTATTTCTAAGTTCGCTAATAACTTCACTATAATTAGCTTTTTTTTCATAATCCTCAAGTTGTGTTTTTAATTCCTTAATATGTTTTTTTAAATACGCAGTAAACTTATCGCAAGATGGTTTAACTTTTTCATTAGAATACATATCTTAAGTCCACCTACTCTCTATTATCAAAACAATTATAACAAAAAAACTTACTAAATACTAGTAAGTTCAATTTCTTTTTCTTTAAATTTTTCATCAACTATTTTATTGAATTTTTCAATCATTTCTTGAACTATATCAAGACACATATCTCTTTCATCTTCTCTTAATTCTTCATCTTTTTTTATTTTATTATTTTCATCTTGTCTTATATTTCTAAGAGCAACTTTAGCCTCTTCAGCCATAGCTGATGCTTGCTTAACATAGTTACGTCTAGTTTCTCCAGTTAATTCAGGTACTGTAAGCATAATTACTTCTCCATTATTAGTTGGAGCTATACCTAAATTAGCTTCATAAATAGCTTTTTCTATGTTCTTTAAAGATGATTTATCAAATGGTTTAATAGAAAGAACACGAGCTTCTGGAATAGAAATAGTAGCTAATGATTGTATTGGTGTTGGAGTACCATAATAATCAACCATAACACCATGCAAAATATTTGGATTAGCTCTTCCAGCCCTAATAGTAGTATATCTACTCTCTAAGTTCTCTATAACCTTATTCATCTTATTTTTAATTTCATTTTCGTCTATCATTTTTCCTCCATTGATGAATTAATTATATAATATTTATGAACTATAAATCAATATAAATTTACTCTCTAATCTTTAAATAAATATCTATAATAATCATTTTCTAACATCAACCTTGATATTCTATATTTCATATATATATTATGTTTAATATCCTTTATTTCATCTAAAGAAATACTTCCATCTATATATTCATTCATATTAGAATATAAATTTTTAGATGAATATATATCATCATCTCTATCAAACATCATAAAAGTAATAGGTATTAAATAAATAATAAACAATATAAATAAATATTTAAAACTAAACATATTCCTATTTTTATCCTTATATGTTAAATAATTTATTGAAACAAATAATATTAATAATAAAATAATATCTATAATATTATTTTTTGTCATCTCAAAAATATTACTGTAACATTACCACCATTTAATGCTTCTTTAATTGTATATTTTTATCAATTAACAGTTACTATTACTCTTGAACTCATCCAACAAGAAAATAATAATTTTTATAGTAATATTATATAGCTGTAGCACCATACTTATCTTAATCAATAAATATAAGTTATTGTAATTTCTTTATCAGTTGAAATATCAAAAATAGTTGGTGTTATTGAATCTACTATTTCAATTGAATCTTAATCTTCCAAATTGCTAGGTTCTAGATCTAAACCATTTGTTGGTTTAGGATTATTAACAAAACAACTTGAATACTTAAGAACATAATAATTCATATCAGTTGCATACTCAAATTTATCTCTTTCATAACCACAAAATAAATATGGTTTACCATCTTCATAAGTATCTCCTTCACTATATACAATTACACCATCACACGCTTGTTTTTTATATAAAACTTTACCAATATATTTTACCCCATCTTTTTGTATATCACTAAGACAAATATAATTTTGATTAACCATAGTAGATGGACAAGAAACTCCATCAATTGGATCTAAACAATAATCAGTTAAAAATATATTAGCAGCATTTTTAACTTCACCCTCTTGAACCAACATTTCTTTTTGAATTCCACTATTATATATATTTATAGCAGCAGGAACTGCCATCAATATTAAAATACCTATTATAGCAATAACAGCTAATAATTCCATTAACGTAAATCCCTTTTTATTTTTCATATGATTCACCTCTTCTATTTATTTTACCAATTAATTATACAATTTAAAACATAGACGTTCAAGTCTATGCTCTAGTTTTTATACTTCTAATTAATTTCATTTTATCATCTATCATTTTATCCATTTTTTCACTCACATCATTACTTGCTTCAGGATTAACATATCTAATACCTCTAGAAATATAAAATGTAGATTCAAATCTTTTATTAAAATTAGACTCTATTTCACTATCTTTAATACCAATACTTTCTATCAGTGAAAGAAAGCTTTCATCAAATATGTAATCACCTCTTAGAGAATCAGAATCTATTAAATTACCTAAATAATCCAAATTAGTTCTATCCTTTTTTAATTCTTTCAAATTCTTAGTAGCTAGAGAATCCAAAGTTAATAAAACATCTCTTTGCATCCTAAAATTAGACCTAAACACTGAAGAAAATTTAAGTTTTGCAAGTTCTCTTTTTGCTTTATACATAGTTTTTAAAGCACTTCTATTTTTATTTTTAGCACTTTCTAATATTATACTTGAAACACCAAAATCCATATTATTTCTCCTCCAAACCTAATGATTTCTTTAATTTCATAATATCTCTATTTGAACTTTCTATATCATTTGTTACTTCTTTATTAGATACATAGGTAATACCAGAACTAGAACATTCTACCATAGTATGTTCATGGTTATAATATTCAACCATAGAAATTCTTTTATCATTCAATAATTTTAAAAGTAATGAAATTCTAGAATTACATTGAAGAGTTCCAGCATATAATAATCTTTTTATAGCATTTTTAATTTCTTTAAGAGTTTTTTTATCCTTCTTTAACTCTTCAATATCTCTTTTTAATATTTCTACTAATCTATTATATTCTTTTTCATCTTTTATTCCATCACTTGATAATGGCAAAATTGAATTTATTTTTCCAATGAGAATAAGTACAATCTTATTAGCATACATATCTTTTAACGTTGCTTTTCTGTATTTATCAATCTTTTTTGCTTCTTCTAAGATATTTAACATAACGGTAGTTTTAATAGTCATAAGATCATTTGCATCACTAATAGCAGAATCTATAGTAACACTTTCATCAGACATATAACTTTTAACAGTTGCATCTATAATTGTGGCATTAACATTATCTAACATAATTATTCCTCGCTTTTCTTTTTAATTTTATCTAAAATAACTAAAGCTTCAATTGGAGTAACTTCCAAAGGATTTATTGTTTTAATATAATCTCTTAATTCATCACTTTTAGTATCTAAATCAAGTTGAAATTGAGTTATTTTTTTATGAGGTTTTGAATCATTGTTTTCATATTCTCTTAATAACTCATTTGCTTTATCAATAACACTTATTGGTAAATTAGCAAGTTTAGCAACATTTATACCATAACTTTTATCAACTGGTCCATCCATCACCTTATGAAGAAATGTAATATCTCCATCTGTTTCATCTATCGAAACATGTACATTATGTATTCCAGGAAGCTTATTTTCCATATCAGTAAGTTCATGATAATGTGTTGAAAATAATGTTTTACATTTAATTTTAGTAGCAATGTAATCTATTATTGCCCCAGCTAAACTCATACCATCATATGTACTAGTACCACGACCTAATTCATCAAATAATATTAAACTATTACTAGTAGCATTCAAAAGAGCATAAGCACTTTCTTTCATTTCAACCATAAAAGTACTTTCTCCACCTACCAAATCATCACTTGCACCTATACGAGTAAATATCTTATCAAATATGGGTAAATTACATTTACTAGCTGGAACATATGAACCAATTTGATTAAGTATAGCAATAATACCAAATTCTCTCATATAAGTACTTTTACCACTCATATTAGGACCTGTTATTATAAGTATATTTGTATTACCATCAAGAATAACATCATTATCAATGTACTCACCATCTATAACACTTTCAACAACTGGATGACGTCCACCAATTATTTCTACAATACCTTCTTCATTAATAGTTGGTTTTACAAAGTTAGATTCTTCTGCTACTGTCGCAAAAGACTGAATAACATCATAATAAGCAATATAATTAGATACTTTTTGAAGACTACTAATATATTTTTTAACTTCTTCTTTAATATTGCAAAATACATCATATTCTAAATTATTAAGTCTCTCTTCAGCGTTAAGAATTAAATTTTCTTTTTCTTTTAATAGTGGAGTTATATAACGTTCACAATTAGATATAGTTTGTTTCCTATCATACTGAAATTCAGGTTTAACCTGACTAACTTGTCCTTTAGGTACCTCTATATAATAACCAAAGACTTTATTAAATCCAATCCTAAGTCCCTTTATACCAGTTCTTTCTTTTTCTTCCATCTCAAACTTAGATATAAAGTCCTTACCACCACTTTTAATACTACGAAGTTCATCTATTTCACTATTAAATCCATCTTTAATAATATTTCCTTCTTTAATAGTAAGTGGTACATCCTCCTTAATAGAACTTTCAAGTAAATTATAAAGTTCATCAAAAGTTTCTAATTCTCTCTCTCCTAAAGATTTAAGAATATTATTTATATCAGGAATTACTTTAATACTAGTTTTTAATTGTAATAAATCACGAGCATTCAAATTAGAACATACTACTTTACCAGTAAGTCTTTCCAAATCATATATTTCATATAAGTATGACTTTAATTCACTCTTAAGTAAAAATTCATTTATCAGTTTTTCAGTAAGATTTTGCCTTCTCAAAATTTCATATTTATTAATACTAGGACTTATTAAATAACTTTTTAAAAGTCTACTACCCATCGCAGTTTTAGTTTTATCCATAAATCCAAGTAAACTATTTTGTCTATCTTTATTTCTAATAGTTTCAACTAATTCTAAATTCTTAATACATTCTTTATCAAGTTCTAAGAATAATCCACTATCTATTACTTCAACTTCTTGTATATGACTTAAATCTTGCTTTAAAGAATTTGTTAAATAATTTAAAAGTAATGATGTATTATTAATTAATTTAGAATCAGTTACTCTTCCAAAAATATCTTTTTTATATATACTTTCATCATTATAGTAAGAAATAAATATATTATAATTTGTTTTAAGTTTATGTATTAAGTCAACATCAAAATTATCATGAACAACTACTTCTTTAATATTTAAATTTACTATATGACTTATTATCTTATCTTGGATTTTTTCTATAAATGTTGTATATACTTTACCACTAAGTAAATCAGCATAACTAAGTGCATATATATAATTATAATCTGTCACACTAGCAATATAATTAAAGTCTTTTTCATTTACTATTTCAGTACTTGTTAAAGTACCTGCACTTACTATTTGTATAACTTCTCTTTTAACAATACCTTTTGCAGTCTTAGGATCTTCCATTTGTTCACATATAGCAACTTTATAACCTTTTTCTATTAATTTTTCTAAATAAACATTTAAAGCATGATGTGGTACACCACACATTGGAACTCTTTCACTTAGTCCACATTGTTTACCAGTTAAAGTAAGTTCTAATTCATGACTAGCAGTTATAGCATCATCAAAAAACATTTCATAGAAATCACCTAATCTATAAAATAAAATTATACCTTCATACTCACTCTTAGTCTTAAGGTATTCCCTCATCATAGGGCTAACATCTTCAAGTTTTACATCTTTTCTTTCCATACAATTTATTATAATACATTTACACAAAAACGCAAACAAATTTGACAATTAATAGATTAAAATGTATTATTAATTCAAGGAGAACAATATGAATAAGAGAACAAAAGAAGTAACTTCTATTTTATTAGCTGTATCAATGATATTTAGTACTGGTATAAAACAAAAAGAAGTAGTAGCTCTACCACCAGAACAAACGAAAATAGAAGAACCAAAAGAAACTAAAAAATTAAAAAAGAAATAAAAAGGACATATACCAAAAAGTATATGTCTTTTATTAATTATTCTTTAATGTAAAGTATCCAGGTAAACTAGTTCCACCATCTATACGAGCATATGTTTTATCAATATGGCTAGCATTATATTTAGTACCTGCACCACCTACTAAGTTAGTTGTATTATAAAACATATTAGATGATGATGTAACAGCATTCGTGTTAAAATTATCACCTGCATATATAGTTTTTAGAACATTACTATTTCTAAACATACCTATCATATTTGTTACATTACTTGTATCAAAACTACTTAAGTCTAATGTTGTAGCTGCACTTCTATAAAACATCCAACCCATATCAGTTACTTTTGAGGTATCAAAATTACTTAAATCTAAAATTGTGGCTGCACTTTGTGCAAACATATAAAACATGACTGTTACATTGCTTGTATCAAAACTACTTAAATCTATAGTTGTGGCTGCACTACTATCAAACATACGACTCATATTTGTTACTTTACTTGTATCAAAGCTACTTAAGTCAAGAGTTGTGGCTGTACTACCCTCAAACATAGAACTCATATCTGTTACTTTACTAGTATCAAATTTGCTTACATCTAAGGTTGTGGCGGCACTATTCCAGAAAATTCCATGCATATTAGTTACATTACTTGTATCAAAGCTACTTAAGTCAAGAGTTGTAGCCGTACTTCCATAAAACATAGAATCCATATTAGTTACATTACTCGTATCAAAACTACTTAAATCTATAGTTGTGGCTTTACTATAAGAAAACATATAACTCATGGATGTTACATTACTTGTATTAAAACTACTTAAATCTAATGTTGTAGCTTTACTACCCTAAAACATTTCACGCATATCAGTCACTTTACTTGTATCAAAGCTACTTAAATCTAGGGTTGTAGCCGCACTACCACGAAACATATAACTCATATTCGTTACATTATTTGTATCAAAACTACTTAAGTCAAGAGTTGTGGCGGCACTATTCTCGAACATTTCAAACATACTAGTTACATTACTTGTATCAAAACTACTTAAGTCTAATGTTGTAGCTGCACTTCTATAAAACATAAGACCCATATCAGTTACTTTACTTGTATTAAAGTTACTTAAATCTAAAGTTTGAACATTACTATCACTAAACATACTTCTCATATTTGTTACATTACTTGTATCAAAGCTGCTTAAATCTAAGGTTGTAGCTGCACTGTTATCAAACATATTACGCATTGATGTAACTGGCTTATTATTTATATGTGTACATAATTTACTTGTTACAGGTTCAGTTGAAGTTTTATCTGTAAGTTGTACTCCCCAACCATCTTCTTCAATATTTGTCCATGATAGATCACTCGATGAATATGCACCTTCTTGCATATATCTATAAGTATATTGTCCATTTACATACTCTGCCCCCTGTACCATTTCTCCATCAAATGTACAATATATTGGTTCTGGTAACTTAAATTCAGTAACTCCTAAAACTCCACTAAACTTTTTACCTTGATTATAATTTTGTGCTTCATTTGTTTCTTTAAATGTTATTGTTATATCATATTTATGAACTATACTTGGTTCAATAGTAATATTCTTTTTAATATTTTCATCTTTTATTGGTTTTGTTGCTATACTATTACAACTACCACTTTCACTTTCAGTTGTAGCATCCATTCTAGTACATTCTGCTTCAATAACCATTTCATCACTAATTATTTCATTTACTAATTCTTGCCATACTAGATTATATTTTGCATCTAATGTACCAGTATTAGCACCATAAACAGTCTTAGTAATAGTACTACCTGGTTTAATATTTTGCATGTTTATCTCTGGTCCATCTACATATCTAAGACTTAAAGTACCAGTTTCTACTACTTGATCTTTTACATTATTATTTACTATATCACTACTAAAGTATGCATAAGTAAAACTAATAAATCCTATAAGAGCAAAGCTCATAATAAATAATAAAATTGTTTTAGTATTCGTTTTCATATCTCACCTATCCTATAAAAAAAATATAACATTTTAAAATTATAAATACAATAAAAAATAAGTAACACAAAGTTACCTATTTATTAAATAATTCATTACTATCAAGTATTATAGTAACAGGTCCATCATTATATATTTCTACTTTCATATCAGTCCCAAATATTCCAGTTTCTACATGCAATATTTCACCAAGTCTTTGGTTAAAAATATCATATAATTTAGACGCATTTTCTGGATTCATAGCATTTATAAAACTAGGTCTATTTCCCTTTTTACAATCAGCATATAGAGTAAACTGGCTAATACTAAGAACACTTCCATTAGTATCAAGAATACTAAGATTCATCTTTCCATTTTCATCTTCAAATACCCTTAAATTAACTATCTTTTTAATCATTTTATCAACTATTTCAGTATTATCACCATCTGTGAAACCAATTAATGCAACATAACCTTTATCAATTTTTCCATGAACTTTACCATCTATTGTTACTTTACTTGCTTTGCTTCTTTGAAGTACTACTCTCATATAAATACCCTTTCAACCTTAACTACACTATTTATAGTCTTTACTTCATCAATAAACAAGTGTAAATCATTTATATTTTTAACTCTACAACTTATATCGTAGAATAATTCTTTATTTCTATTTATCAAGTTAATTGAATCAACTATTATAGAATCTTTAGTAGAAAGTGTAATTATTTTAAGTAGAATATCTGACACATCATCAATATATACTTTTAATTTAGCAGTATATCTATTTTCATTACTACTTTCCCATTCAGCATCTATTATTCTTTCACTATTTAAATCTATATTAGGACAATTTTTAGAATGAATTTTAACTCCATATCCACGCGTAATATAACCAACTATATCTTCTCCATAAACCGGATTACAACATGTAGCAAGACTACATAATATATCGTTAGAACCAGCAATTAATATTCCATTTCCACCCTTAATATCTTTCCTACTTAAAGTAAGAACTTTCTTCTTAGGTTCATGTACTTCAAGTCGATTAAGTATAGAAGATGGTAAATATTTAAGTGTAGCTATTGAAAAATATATATCATCTAAATCTTTAGTACCAAGACTATTATTAAGTTTTTCTATATTCTCATCAGTTATAATATCATTAATATCAACATTTTTCTTCTTACATTCATTTGATAACATTTCATGTCCAAGAGTTATATATTTTTCTCTTTCTTTTTTATAAAAATATGATTTAATTCTTGATTTAGCTGCTTCAGTTTTAACTATCTTTAACCATCCTTTAGATGGAGCATGTCCTTTTTGAGTAATAAGTTCAACCATATCACCATCTTTAAGTTCATGATCAAGTTTTACCATTTTAGAATTAACTAAAGCGCCAGTCGTTGTATTTCCAACTTCACTATGTATCTTATACGCAAAATCTATTGGTGTAGCTCCAGCAGGCAACTCAATAATATCCCCTTTAGGAGTATAAATTGTTCTAATATACGATCTAAATTATTTTTAACACTTCCATCTATTTTTTCTTTATAACTCCAGTGAGAAGCAACACCTTTTTCAGCTATCTCATCCATTTCATAAGTACGAACTTGTACTTCATAAATTCTTTTATCTTCACCATAAACTGTAGTATGTAAACTTTGATATAAATTTGGCTTAGGATTAGCAATAAAATCTTTAAACCTATTTGGTACTGGCTGATATTTACTTTGCACAAGACCTATAACTCTATAACAATCTTCTACTGTATTTACTAAAACTCTAAGTCCTAATAAATCATATATATCTTCCCATCTTTTACCATTTTTAAGTTTATTATATATACCACGAACACTCTTAACACGACTTAATATTTCATATTTAATATTATGATGATCTAAAACTTGCATTATTTCATATTTCATTTTTGCAAGACTTTTTTCTAATTCTTCTTTATCAGCATTTATTCTATCAAGTACTTTATTATATTGTTCAGTCTCACTATATTGAAGACACAAATCTTCCATCTCACTCTTCATTTTTTTCATACCAAGTCTATGTGCTATTGGTATATATATATTTTGAGTTTCATCAATTATATATTTTTGATGTTCTTTATCATGAACTCTAAGCGTCCTAAGATTATGAAGTCTATCAGCAAACTTAATAAATAAAGTTGCTGGATTTTCAGAAAGCCCTACTATTATTCTTCTATATTTTTCTGGATTATTAATCTTAAATGTTTGTTTAAGATTACTTATCTTAGTAATAGAATTTACTATATTAGCACTTTCTGTACCAAACATTTCTTCTACTTCTTCATAAGTCATTTTACCAAGTGTTATTGCTTCATGAATTAACGCACATGCAATAGTTACTGGATCCATTTTAAGATCTGCAAGAATGTAAGCAACATTGATTGGGTGATATATGTAATCTTCCCCTGTTTCTCTTTTCATTCCAGCATAAATAATCTTAGCTTGTTCATAATACTTATTTATAAACTCTATATATTCTGGAGCCATATAAGTTTTTAAAACATCAACTAAATCTTCATAAGTATAATTTTTTATGGTATTCACTTCCCTTTTATATATTAATACCCTTTATTTTTAATTCTTCTACTTCATCTTCATCATCATCAGGTATATTTTGACTCCTTTTTTCTAGTGCCATCCATACCCTAGGTCCAATTAATAATGATGATATACTTCCTGCCACTAATCCTATTAGTATTGAAACATTAAACGTATATATATCATTAAGACCAACATATAATAATACAACTACAGCACTAATAGTAGTGATACTAGTCCATACATTACGAGAAATAGTTTCATTAGATGAATTATTAACAAGAGTATTCAATTCCTCATCAGTTAGTATTTTTTTATTTCTAAACATTTTCTTTCTATTTTCTCTAATCCTATCAAATACAACAATAGTATCATTAATTGAGTATCCAATTATTGTAAGTAATGATGCTACTATAATAAAATCTACTGGTATGTTAAATATAGCAAATACAGCAAGTATAATTAACACATCATGAGTTAAGATTAATATTCCACTTATAGCATAATTAAAATTAAAACGTATAGCCACATAAATAATCATTGCTATTAATGAATATATTAATGATTTTATAGCATTTTTAGTCAAATTATTAGTAACAAGAGTACTAATTTCACTCATAGATGTCTCTATTCCAAGATCCTTTAGTTCTTTTTTTACTTTAATTGTGTCTTCATCATTAAGAATATCATTTAGCTTAATATATCCCTCAGTTTTTCCGCCGACATAATAATCATACCCTCTAACATCATATTCTTCTAACATTGTAGTTAATTTATTAAAATCAAGTTCACTATTAGACGATAAGTTAATATTAGTTCCTCCAGTAAAATCAACTCCAAAGTTAAATCCTCGTACTAGGAAAAAAGCAATTCCTATAGCGATTATAGCTATTGCAGTAATAATAGGTTTTCTAGCAAATTTAACAAAATTAAAATTATGTACTTTACTAATTTTACCTACAAATATTTTTTCTTTACCATTAAAATATTTACTATTTACAAACATTCCTTGTAACACACGATATAGAATAACTGTTGTAAATACTGTTATAAAAATAGTAATTATTAACATAGTAGCAAAACCTTTAACACTAGATTCTCCAAATAAATAAAGAACTATTCCAGCTATTAATGTTGTAATATTCGCATCTATTATAGCAACTAAACTACTCTTATTTGCTTCTTTATATGCAGTAACTAACTTATTTCCTTTTCTAAGTTCATCTTTAATTCTATCATTTGATATTATTATTGAGTCTACTGCCATACCAATACCAAGTACTAATGCTGCTATACCAGTTAATGTAAGAACTCCACCAACTGAGTTAAATATTAAAAACACAAGTACAGAATAAACAAGTAAACATATACTTCCAATAAATCCACTAAATCTATATTTAAATATTAAAATTAATGAAACAATTGCAAAAGTAATAAGACCTGCTATACCAGTTTTAGTAATAGTCTCACTACCAAATGAAGGTGAAACACTCTTAGGAGTAGCTTCTTCAGTTAATTTAGTTGGAAGACTACCACTATTAATTAAATCAACAAGTGATTGTGCCTCTTCTTTAGTAAAGTTTCCTTCAATTACTACTTCACTACTATTAAGTCCTTCATTAACAAAAGCAGCACTTATACACTTCATAGTTGAATTTTTGCCACATGTTTCTTTTTCATTATTATATGAATCTAGCCCTTCAGTAAAATCAAGCCATGTAACAATTAAATTTTCACCATTACTTTTCTTAGATAAAGCATTAGTTACATCATAAAATTTTGCTGTATCTTTAATATCTAATTTAACTTGATATTGAAAAGTTTGACTATTTTGACTTAATGAAGCACCATTATGACCTAAAATATCACTAGTCATAAGTAAATTATCATTTACATCCCTAAATGAAAGTACTGCAGTAGTACTTATTCTTTGTCTTGCTTCTTCTTCACTAGATACACCAGGAAGTTGTATTCTAATTAAATTATCTCCTTCAAAACTTATAACTGGTTCAGATACACCAAGACTATCTATTCTATTAACTATAGCTTTATATGTTTTATCCAAATCATCATCAGTTAATTTATCATCTTTATTAAGTGGTTCAATATTATAAAGAATTTCAAATCCACCTTGTAAATCTATTCCATAATGAATAGATTTAAGTGTTGGATTTATAAGTAATAAACATCCAACTACTAACAATACCAATATACTTATTGGCTTAATTATTTTTTTCATTAAAGCATCTCCTCATCAACATTATCATTTCTTGTTTTTAACTTTTTCATCTTATCCATAACATAATCATTAAGTTTATAATTATCAGCATATAAAATATCACTAATAAGATCGTGAAGTTGTAAATTTCTTTTAGTTTTCCATGTATTGTTCACTAAGTAATTCCATATATCTTTTTCTGTAATGTATTTAAAACCCAAATTTCTTACTTCTTTAACTTTAGAATACAATGCAGGTAAAACTCTATCATATAATTCTTTAGCACTTTTAAATTCTATAGGATTATCCATAAACTTCACCACCATAATTATACAATATAAGTCATAAAAAAGAAACTTAAATATTAAGTTTCCATTATTTCTTTTAATTAAAAATTAACATACATTACCAAAAAATTCTATTATATTACCATTAACTATAACATTACCAGGCGCACAAGTTCCAAAAATATCAGCCCACATATGAACATCATTAGAAACACTAGAATTATTAGTAACTTTAATTTTAAGATTTTCAGCCAGCGCATTATCACCTATATATTTAACACTACTAGGTATGACAAGTTCTTTAAGACTATTATTAGCAAAAGCACCACTACCAATATAATAAAGAGAATTTGGTAATACTACTGATGTTAATCTTTCAGTAATACAATATTCCATCTTTTGAACATTATAATTATCACTAATGTCATAATCAAGCAATTTATAATTTTCATCAGTAACGACGCTATATCGACTAAGACAAGAGCTAAATGCATTTGCATCTATGCCTACAACGATATAGCCATCAATTTTAGATGGTATTACAACATCGGTACCACAACTTATATCATATTTATTAATAATAGCAACAGTATCTAAAGGCCTATAAGAAACCTTAAGCCCCAAATTCGCATAATAAAAACTAGATATATATCCTTTAATAACTGCCTGACTTATAGTTAAACCACCAAGAGTACCATTGTTTTCACAAAAGTTTGTTACTTCTTCAGAAATACTTTCATCGCCAATTTCTTGAAGAAAATAATTTTTGCACTTTCCAGTATCTACTACTTCAACTTTTTCAATCAAAACATATTCAACATTCAAACCGGCATTACTATAATCATCTGATGGAATTTCTTCATCACTAACCAATGTATCAATTGTTATTTTATTATATTTTTTACCATCACATATAGTAATGGCTGCTTCATTCGGCACATTCAAACTAGAAGTTAAATATGTTTTACATTTATTTGTATCAGATATTGTAACAATTGGAACGCCATCTTCTTTTCCTTCAGTAGCTGTTTTATATGTAAAACATGATTCACTTGTTGCTGGCTCACCACATTCATAATCATCTAAGTTTCCTTCTTCTAAATCATCTATTGTTAAATCTTCCAATTTTTCATTTCCACCTAAACTAGCAATCCATTTCCCATTAGATACTTTCATATCTGATACTTTACCACTATTATTCAAAATAATACAATATTGAAGTTTCTTTCCTGTCATATCAAGTTTACTACTATTTTCAGAATTAATTACTTTAGAAGTTTTTCCACTTATTGAATTTAATAAATACTTTTTTTCTGCTTCACTATATACCTTCTTAGCTTCTGTCAAAAACATTTCTTTTTGTGCCTTTTTATACATATTTAATACATTAGGAAGTGCAATAATTACTAATATTGCTAATATTGCTATTACCGCAAGTAACTCAACTAGTGTAAAACCTTTTCTATTTTTCATGCTTTCACCTATCATAATTATATCATTAAAATATAAAATAAAAAAGACTAATTCTTTTTTAGAATTTCAAGTCTTTTTTCTTCTTTTTCTAAATCTTCTCTCTCTTTATTAACAATTGCTTCTGGAGCCTTATTTACATAGTTTTCATTAGATAACAATTTCTTACGACGAGCAATAGATGACTCTAATTTTTCTATTTCTTCTTTTCTTTTTAATTCTTCTTCAAGACTATTTTTTGAATTATCAAAGAATAAATCAAACTTATAATTATAAAGTTCTATAGTTAATTTATCATTATACTTACTTTTACTAACTAATTTATCATTTAACTTAAGCATCTTATTTAATAATTCATTATTATTATAATCGATTACTTCGAATTCATTTGATATTTTACTTTCAGTTTTTTTATTTCTAAATAGAGTTACATATTCAAGCATTTCATCTATTTCTTTTGTTTCACTCTTAAATATTAGTTTTTTATCATAAATAGGATATTCAGTCATAAGTAAAATATCATTATCTTTAATTTCAAAATTGCTATATATTTCTTCAGTAACAAATGGCATAAATGGATGCATCATTTTAACTATAGCTGTTATTGTATATAATAGTGTGCTTTTAGTTTCGTTACTTTCACTAAATTTAGACATTTCTATATATTTATCACAGAAGTCATCCCATATAAATGAATAAAGTTCACTTCCAGCATTATTAAATTCATATTTATCCATAGATTTAGTTACTTTTTTAATAGTTTCATTAAGTTTAGTAAGTATCCATTTATCTTCATTATTTAAATTCTTAAGTGTATAATCTTCTTTATTGAAACCTTCTAATTTCATAAGTACAAATCTACTAGCATTCCATAATTTATTAATAAAGTTCCAAGTTGAAGCAACTTTATCAGTATCAAAACGAATATCCATACCCATAGCTGATGTTGTTGTTAAATAGAATCTTAACGCATCACATCCATATTCATCTATCATATCCATAGGATCTATTCCATTTCCTAATGATTTAGACATTTTTCTACCTTGTTTATCACGAATAAGTCCATGAATAATACAATCTTTAAATGGACGACTATTCATTTGTTTAAGTGATGAAAATGCCATACGTGCTACCCAGAAGAATATAATGTCGTATGCAGTTACTAATACATCTGTCGGAAAATATCTTTCTAAATCTTCAGTTTTATTTGGCCAACCAAGTGTACTAAATGGCCATAATGCACTACTAAACCACGTATCTAATATCCATCCTTCTCCTGGACATTCTTTTTGTACTTTAACTTCTTCACCTTTATACCAAGCAGGAATTCTATGTCCCCACCACAATTGACGACTAATACACCAGTCATGACAATCTTCCATCCAATGGTTTAATACTTTTTCAAATCTCTTTGGTATAAAATTAATCTTATTGTCTCCACCTTTTTGAGCATCTAATAAATCTTTACTCATGCCACTCATATCAACGAACCATTGTTTAGACAAATAAGGTTCAACCACAGCATCAGTTCTTTCAGAATGTCCTACACTATGTGTCATTTTTTCTATACTAATAAGTAAATCTTGATTTTTTAAGTCTTTAAGTAATTCTTTCCTACATTCTTCACGAGACATACCATTATATTTACCGGTCTTCTCATTCATTGTAGCATCTTCATTCATAATTAGAATTCTTTCTAAATTATGTCTTTCACCTACTTCAAAATCGTTAGGATCATGAGCAGGTGTAATTTTAACACAACCTGTTCCAAACTCTGGATCAGCATGTTCATCTCCTATGATTGGTATTAACTTATTTACAATTGGAAGTATAACATTTTTACCAATTAGATCTTTATATCTTTTATCTTCTGGATTAACAGCAACAGCTGTATCACCAAATAATGTTTCAGGTCTTGTAGTAGCTACATCTAAATATTTATCAGTTCCTTCAATAAAATATTTTATATGATAAAAAGCACCTGGATCATCTTTATAAATAACTTCTTCATTTGAAAGAGCTGTTTTAGCTACTGGATCCCAATTTATAATTTTTTCACCACGATATATAAGCCCTTCATTATAAAGTCTAATAAACACCTCATTAACTGCATCATTAAGACCTTCATCTAGAGTAAATCTCTCGCGTCTATAATCAACACTAAGTCCTAAAGTTTCCCATTGCTTATGAATATTACTTCTATGTTCATCAGTCCATTTCCAGCATTCTTTTAAGAAATCCTCACGTCCTAATTCATATTTATTTATACCTTCTGTTTTTAGTCTATTAACAACTTTAGCTTCAGTTGCGATAGCTGCATGATCCATTCCAGGAAGCCACAAAGTATCAAAACCTTTCATTTTTTTATATCTAATAATAACATCTTGAATACTACCATTTAATGCATGTCCCAAATGTAAATTTCCTGTTACATTTGGTGGTGGTATTACAATAGTAAAAGCATCTTTACTTTTATCTCCAGCATCAAAGCAATGATTTTTAAGCCACATTTGATACTTTCCATTTTCTACTTCTTTATGATTATATTTTTTATCAAGCATCTATTTCACTCTCCTTTAAATAATGTTCTACCTCATCAAAATAAGGTTTAAATTTTTCTTTATCCTTTATATGTTCAAATATTTTATCATAATATCCTTTATCAAGTATTAATCCACGACTATAGTTATAGTATAAATCAAAAGCAAATGATAATAAAACTATTATTCTATCATTAACAGTTTTAACATTGACTCGTTTAACTGGTTCATGTAAAAAGAATTCTTTTTTAACATCTTCACTAATCTCTGAATCATCTTCTTTAAGTTCTAATAATCTAGGACTACTAAAAGCATATAATATATCTAATTTATCAGCATCTCTAATTATTTTAGCATGCAACTTTTCACGAACAGTTAAATCATCAGGTAAAACATATTTATTATGATATTTTATAGCTTTAGATACAATATTATATTTTTCTTCATCTAATTTATAATTTTTAATTAAATTATTCTTAAATAACAATTTTTCTCCTAAATCACCATGATCTATAGTTTTTAAATCATCAAATGATTTATACTTAGTCCATTGTTCAAATCTACCTATATCATGAAGTAAACCAATTAAACAAGTTAAATAGTTATCTTCTTCATCTAAATTTAATGTATATGATATTTCATCGCATTGATGCATCACTCTATAAGAATGATTATATTTATAAGCTATCATATCTTCATTAAAATCAAACCCCATAACATACTTATCAAATTCATCAAAGTTTTCATTCATCTCATTCATTTCTTTTTCCTCCAAAATAAAAAGGTAATACCAAAGGACGAACATATCGTGGTACCACCTCATTTTATACTCTATATATTTAACGCATATATACGTAACTTACTACTTTATTTCACAAGTTAACTCCCAAGCTACCTTCACATATCTATCTTAAGAAAAGCTTTCACCCAGTGACTTTTCATCTCTAATAATTAGTATATACTACTCCTCTTGTTCCTCGTTTTATATGGTGATTATACAACTATATTATTTATTTGTCAAATAGTATTTATTGACATCAATTGATACTTAAAAAAATTACCATCTCTAATTTCTTTAAATTTAACTTTTTTCTCCAATATTTGAAATCCATAATTATTAATAAAACTTTCATTATAATTATACATATTATTATAATTCAAATTCTTAACAAATTCACTATTTAAATTATTTTCAATATTCTCATCTTCAGTATCAATAATATATTCATATATAGATAATTCTATTATTTCATTTTTTATATTTTTATCTTTAACATAAATTAATGTAGAATAATCATATAAGTAATCTTGATCATAATTAAAACATATTTTAACAGGACCAGCATTTATATTATTTAATATATTTATTTTAGGATAAAATTCAGTAATATCTTTATCAAATAATTCTTTAAATGAAGATATAAAAGACTTTTTGCTTAAACAAAAATTTAAATTGTCTTCACTAGTTTCAAATACTTCATTTTTATTTTTGGTAATATTAACAATATAATAATTCATAATTTCACCAATATTATTTTCATCTATTTTACCATTATAATTATTTATTTTAACAAATAAATTAAAATATGAATTATTGTATATTTTTTTTCTTAAAGTATTAATATTATCATTAAAATTAATTGAATGATAATATTTAAAACTATCTTCTTTATTCTCCAATATAATCTTTTTATTATTATTATCAACAATAAATATTATAAGAATGCTAAATAAAATTAATATAACAGATGTAATTATAATTTTTTTCATAATCTATTCCTTCTTTCAACTAATTTCAAAATGCATTCCATCTATTTTTGTTCCATTACCATTTCTTTCCCAGTTACCTCCCCAGGTGAATCCAAGAGGCTCAAAAATTTTTTTCCATAATATATAGTTAACATTTCTTTTATCATCTTCACTACCTAATGCATTAATAAAATTATTATAGTTTTGTAAATTTCTACCATATGGTGTAGGATATTTTTTTCCATTTATTACATAACTTTCACTAGGATTAATATCTATTGCAGTACCATAAGAATGATTACTAAGTATTTTAGTATTACTTATATATCTTATACATAATGGACCACTAACTACTATCTCGCTAGGAGAATATTTAATTCCATCTATACCAGTTGTAGTTATTTGACAAAACTTTTCTTGAACCTTTTTCCATGTCGATTTTGCTAAGACGTGAACAGTCCAGTTATATGTAGTTCCATTTGTACATGTTGTAGATACTCTAACAAGATTTTGGCTTCTCCAAGCAGGATCCATTTCAACACTATTACGATTTGAAGTGTCATTAGGAGCAGCACTATCATAATATGCAAAAGAACCAAAAATACCCTTTTTAGGTGAACATAACTGATATTTACCATTTTTATTACATTCACTTGTTTTACCGCTATCAGCTACAAAAGTCCCAGAACTACCTGAATTATCTGAATCACTACTTCCATCACTAGGATTTTCCTTTTCATTTTCTTTTTCATTTTCTTCTTTTATCTTATTATCAATAGTAGCTTTAACACTATCGAGTCTTTTCTTTAAAGCACTTTTAGTTTCTTTATCACTTATTTCATTTAACTTATTAACCGCATCATAATAATCATTATATTTTGAAGAAGATTCAGCGTTGCTAATAGATTCAACTACTCTATCATAATATTTTTGTGCAATTAACTCATCAGAAGCATTATTTAAACAATCTTTATATTCTCCATTTGAAAATGAAACTTTTACAAGCACACTTACTATTGTAGGTACTAAAAATACTATAATTGCTGCTAAAGCATTATTAATAAGTTGTTTCTTTGCTTTAGCAAGCAAATCATCATCTCCAACTTTAATAGTCTTCATAAGTGTTATCATACCAACTAATATCAATATGATTGGAACAGCAATTTTAATTATTAAAATAATCATATTAATAATTCTCATTACACTTATAACACTAGGATTATCACATATATTTAAAACCATACTATATACCTCACAATTAATTACTATCACTTACATTAATAATTCCGCTAAAAGTTTTACCCTGATTATAATTTTGATTTTCATCTAAATTTCTGAAAATTATTTCTATTACATATTTATGTTTAATACCTGGAGCAATGCTTACATCAGATTTAATATTATCTCCTATTACTGGTTTTTCTTCTATACCACTACAAGTACCACTCATAATATCATTAGTTGTCATACTATCACATACTGCTTTAATTATAAGTTCATCATTTGTTATATCATTATTGTATTCTTTCCATATTAAATCATAAGTAGCATCTAAAGTACCAGTATTTTCTACAGTAATTGTTTTAGTAATAACATCTCCAGGTTTAAAATTAGGCTTATATATAAGCGGACTATTATCAACATAATCTATTTTTAATGTACCAGTAGTAACATTTAATTCATCTGATTTATAAGAAAATTCAGCTTTAAAATAACCATAAGTAAATCCAACAGTACCAATAAATATAAATATTAAAATGAATCCAAAAATAATTTTTTCTTCTTTTTCCATAATAATCCCTACTCTATATTTATAATACCATATTTTTATTTTAAATACTAATTTATTATAAAAAAATAATGCATATAAGCATTATTTTTTTATAAGTACATGTGAATCATTCATGACTGGTTTATATTCAATTCTTTTTCCACAACAAGGACAAAATTCTATAGGATAAAGAACTTTTTTAACTTGAAAATTTGTTTGATAGTTTCCATCTTGATCAAATTCACCTTCATCAACTATTTCATCGCTAACCAAACATAATTGTCCCTCTGTAACTTCACTTGCAAAATTTGAAAGAATAAAACCATCTTTATATTCATGAACAAAATCAATTATAATTAATTTTGTCATACAATTACATAAATTCACAAACTTAATTTTTTCCATAAACCACCTAATTATTTACTATCTTCTTCGTGTAACTTTTCAATAATTTTTTCAATTTTTCTTCCATATTCAATAGATTCATCAAATATAAATCTAAGTTCAGGAGTATGTCTAATTTGTAATCTTTCAGCAAGTAAACTTCTAAAAAATCCTGCTGCATTATTTAAATCTTTTTCAACTTTTTTTCTATCATCAGTAGTTGTAAAATATATTTTAGCAAAACTTAAATCATTTGTTACATCACAATCAGTAATAGTTACATGTTTAAAATCTTCATCTTTAGCTTCTAGAAGCAAAATATTGCCAAGTTCTCTTTGCATATCAGAAGCTACTCTTTCACCTTTTAAATTCATGATCTTTTCACTTCCCTATTTTCAAATGCTTCTATAATATCTCTTTCTTTAATATCTGGGAATGATTCAATTGTCATACCACAATCATAACCAGCCTTAACTTCGTGTGCTTGATCTTTTTCCCTTTGTAATGTAGCAATCTTAGAAGTTGCGATTACTATGCCATCACGAATAACTCTACATGGACAACCAACTTTAACAACACCATTAGTTACATGAGACCCAGCAATATTTCCAACTTTTGAGAAATGGAATAATTGTCTTACTTCAGCTTCTCCAATAACTACTTCTTCATATTCAGGATCTAACATACCTTTCATAGCTGCTTCTATTTCTTCAACTAATTTATAAATAATGTTATAAAGTCTAATTTCAACACCATAACCTTTAGCAGTTTCTTTAGTAGATTTAGAAGGACTAACATTAAATCCAATAATAATTGCATTTGATGCATTCGCAAGCACTACATCACTTTCAGTAATAGTACCAACACCGCTTCTAATTACATTAATTTTAACACCATCAACATGTATTTTTAATAAAGCATTTTTAACCGCTTCTTCACTACCCTTAACATCAGTTTTAAGAACAACATTTATTTCTTTACGTCCTTCTTTAATTTGATCAAATAATTCATCTAAACTTAATGCTTTACGAGCAAATTTCTTACTTTTTTCATGTTCTTTTCTCTTTATAGCAACGCCTCTAGCTTCTTTTTCACCTTCGAATGCCATAAATTTATCACCTGCAACTGGTACATCTTCAAGTCCGGTAACTTCAACAGGTTTACTAGGTTCAGCACTAACTATTTCTCTTCCAGTATCATCTTTTAATGTACGAACTTTACCATAACTTGTACCTACAACAATAGGATCTCCAAGTCTTAAAGTACCATTTTGTATTAATAATGTTACAACTGGTCCAATATTTTTATCAAGTCTAGCTTCTATAACAGAACCACTAGCATATCTATTAGGATTTGCTTTTAAATTTAATAATTCACTTAAAGCATTAATATTATCTAGTAATTCATCTACACCTTCACCAGTTTGAGCACTCATACGAACGAATATTGTATCCCCTCCCCATTCTTCAGGAATAAGATTAAGTTCACTCATATCACTCATTATCTTATCTATATTAGTATGTGGTTTATCAATTTTATTTATTGCAACTATAATTGGTACTCCAGCAGCTTTAGCATGATCAATTGCTTCTCTTGTTTGAGGCATGACACCATCATCAGCAGCTACTATAATAATTACTATATCAGTAACACTAGCTCCTCTTGCTCTCATTTCAGTAAATGCAGCATGTCCAGGAGTATCTATAAATGTAATTTTTTTACCGTTTCTTTCTACTTGATAAGCACCAATTGCTTGAGTAATTCCACCAGCTTCACCTTGAGCAACATGTGAATTACGAATATAATCAAGTAATGTTGTTTTACCATGATCAACATGACCCATAATAGTTACAACAGCAGGTCTAGGAAGTAAATCTTCTTCTTTATCATTTATTACATATTCTTCAAAATTAGTAATATCAGTAGTTTCTTCTTTAACTAATTCTTTATTATATTCAAGTACTACTATACTAGCATCATCAAAAGAAATAGCTTGACTTGAAGATATCATAAGACCCATACCAATTAATTTTTTAACTACATCAGATGCACTAACACCAATAGCAGTAGCAAGATCAGACACACTCATACCTTCTTTATATAAAACTACATTACTTTCAACTTCTTCTTTATTACTTTGTAATTTAGATTTATTTTTATAAATATTTTTCTTCTTTTGAGATAAATCATCATTACTTTGTTTATTAGAATCTTTCTTCTTGATTTTTTCCTTAACCTTAACTTCTTCATCTAATTCTATGTTATATGCTAAAGCAGCTTCTTCAGCTCTATCCTCTAGCTCGAATTTACTAGCAAGTTCCTCTGTTAAATTATTTTCCTTTTCACCAGTAAGTTCATTATCTAACATAATTATTGCTTCATCATCTAGAATATCATCATCGTTATTATATTTAAAACCAAGTTCTTTAAGTTTACTAATAACTGTTTTAGTATCTACTCCTAATTCTAAAGCGTAATCTTCAATACTCATATTTATTTCCTCCTTTTCTTATTTTATATTTTACTAATTAATTCATCATAAATATTATCTTCTATTTTAACCTCTAAATGACGTTCAAGAGCTTTTGATGCACGAGCTTTTTCAATAACTTCTTTATCTTTTTTAACATAAGCTCCTCTACCATTAGCTTTTCCAGTCTCATCAACAAATACATTTCCTTCATTATCTCTAACTACACGAAGTAAATCTCTTTTTTCTAATTTTTCATGTGTTATTACACACGTTCTCATAGGGATTTTTTTTACTTTCATATTTACCCTCCTTATGATTATTTATTTATTTCTGCATTAATATCTGCAAGCGTCTTAATATTAATTGTATATTTAGTAAGTTTACTAGCTAATTTAATATTAATTCCCTTCTTGCCAATTGCTAAACTTAAGTTTTCATCATCCGCTATTACTAATGCTTCTTTTTTCTTTTCATCAGTAATACTTACATTTAAATTTTTTGCTGGACTCAATGCATTATCAACTTTTTCTCCACCAAGTTCAGTAATTATATTAGCAATTCTTCTTCCTTTTTCACCAATACAACTTCCAATTGGATCTACTTTTGGATTAGTTGAAGCAACAGCAACTTTACTACGAATTCCAGCTTCACGAGCAACTCCACGTAATTCTAATGTTCCATCACTAAATTCAGGAATTTCGTGTTCAAATAATCTCTTAACAAAACCATAATTCTTTCTTGATGTTAGAATAAGTGGTCCCTTAGGTGTACTTTCTATTTTAGTAATATATACTTTTATAGAATCACCCATAGTTAACTTCTCTCCAGGAATTAATTCAGTTTTTGGAAGTATTCCACGTGCTTTACCTAAATCAACATAGTAGTTTTTAGCATCTTCCATTGCAAGGAAACCAATCATTAACTCATCTTCCTTATCAGCAAAGTCTGACATAACTTTTTCACGTTCTGCTTCACGAATCTTTTGTAAAACTACTTGTTTAGCAACAGAAATAGCAACTCTACCAAAGTTTTTAGGAGTAACTTCTTCAAGTATTTCATCTCCTACTTGATAATCACTATTTTTTTCTTTTGCTTCACTAATAGTCATTTCGTTTAAATAATCATGACTAACTTTAACTTCTCCAGTTTCAGGATCTATATCATCATCATCATCTTGATAATCATCTACTATAGTAGTAACTTTAAATACCTTAATTTCTCCAGTATTTCTATCTATAAGTACACGACTATTATAATCTGCTTTTTCATTTTTCTTATATGCAGTACTTAATGCTGTTTGCATAGCTTCTATAACTACATCTTCATCTATACCTTTTTCTTTTACTATAAATTCTAATGCCTTTTTAAATTCTTTAGCACTCGCTAAAGCTGCATCTTCTTCTTTAATTTTTTTACTCATTTTCTTCTCCTTTGCTTCCAACATCTAGTACATAATTTTCTAAATCTAAGTCTAGACTATCAATAATTGGATCAACTATTTTAGTAGCTTTAACACATAAATCTGTATCAACTGGTTCCCCATTAGAATTCTCAATAGTTACAAATAATGTATCTTCACCATCTTCTTTACCAAAGTGAACTCCAACTAAAGTTATATTTTCATTTTCAAGTGGTTCTTTTACTGCTTCATAAATTTTTTCTTCCATAAGACCTCCTTATTCATATTCAATTTAAAGAGTGGGTTTTAGGCCCACTCTTCGTTGTCAAATGTATTATAACATATTAAACTATATGTATCAAGAACTTTTTTATGATTAGTTAGTTTTCAAAGTAAAGTATCCAGGACTACTAGTTCCTCCATCTATTCTAGCATATGTTTTATTAACATTAGATTTATTATATTTGGTACCATTACCGCCAATCAAATTAGAAGTACCATAAAACATATCTGTACTACTAGTAACATTATCAGTAATAAACTTATTGCTTGCATATATAGTTACTAAGTTTTTATTATTATAAAACATAACTCCCATATTAGTCACATTACTCGTATCAAAACTACTTAAATCCAGTGCTTTTGCCTGACTTTCATAAAACATGCTAGCCATATTTGTTACTTTACTTGTATTAAAGTTACTTAAATTTAATGAAGTTGCTTGACTCTTCGCAAACATACTCCACATTTGTATTACTTTTGAGGTATCTAGTCCTTCTAAGTTAATACTAGTAGCATTAGAATGATAGAATAAACCACTCATATCAATTACATTTGAAGTATCAAGATTACTTAAATCTAAAGTACTTGCCTGAGAATAGCCAAACATACCAGACATACTTATAACATTAGAAGTATTTAATCTAGATAAATCTATATTTCTAGCTTGACTTAATGCAAACATTCCTCCCATGTATATAACAGGCACATCATTAATATATGTACATACACCTTTAACACTAACATCTTCAGTAGATAATGGATTTGTTAAGGCAACTCCCCAACCAGGTTCATCCATATTTTTCCAATTAACAGTAAGTGTTGATTCATTAGCATCACTTTTTTCCTGCATATATCTATACGTATATATTCCATTTACATACTCAGCACCTTGCGTTACCTCTCCATCAAAAGTACAATTAACAACTTCAGGAGCATTCTCCACACCTAAAACTCCACCAAATTTCTTTCCTTGATTATAATTCTGATCAGCATCTATATCTTTAAAAGTAATAGTTAAATCATATTTATGTATTATATTTGGTTCAATAGAGATACTTCTTTTAATCTTTAAACTATTAATTGGAGTACTTACTATATTTTCACAAGTTCCATCTACTTCTTCAGTTGCGCCATTAATTCTAGTACAAGTTCCTTCAATTAACATTTCATTATTTGTTATTTCATTTGTTAGTTCTTGCCATATGATATTATATTTTGCTTCTAAGGAACCAGTATTTTTAACAGTTATTGTTTTAGTTATTGTATTTCCTGGTTTCATATTTTGTATATTTATCTCTGGCCCATCGGTATATGTAAGTTGTAATGTACCAGTTTCTACTACTTGATCTTTTACATCTTTATTAGTAATTGCAATACTAAAATATGCATAAGAAAAACCTATACTGGCAAGAAATATAAATGCTAAAGTTATTCCAAATATTATTTTTTTATCCTTCATATTATCACCTATTTTATTATAATATGTCCCCCCTTCCCGGTCAAGCAAAAAGATGATTGCATCGTGACTCAACAAAAAAGTTACATCTATTTTTTTAGAAGTAACTTATCTTTTACTTATTTTTAAGAGTATGCTACAGCATAAACAAATCCACAACTACCCGTACTATTACAACAAAATGTATTATAAACACCATTTATATCATATACACCATTTTTACCATACCACGCTGGATCATGAACTTATATTTGACTTCCTGTACCACTTAAAGCAATATAATGTCCTGGTCTTAATAATACTACTTTTTTGCCTTGATTAAGAGCATTTACTATACGTTTAGAAGCTTCATCTTTTCCTACACTTCCTCTTCCAAATAAAACATCAATTTTAACACCATAATGAGAAGCAACTCTACTATCATAAAGTGCAGCATCTGTTATAGCACCACCGCCTGGATTAACAGAAATACGATTACCATAAATATACTCATGAACACTATATGGCGTTATAGTTGGATCTCTCTTAATTCCACTCAAAACCATAGCAAGTGAGGTATATCCACACCCAGCATTGCATAAGTTTGTACCATTATAACTTTTATTTCCCCACCTAGTATCGCATTGAGTATATGTTGGAAAAGAACTTCCATCCCCTAAAGGAGTTCCATCACTAGCAGTACCTCCTTCACCAGTAGGTTTCTCCTGTTCATTTCTTTCTTTTAATTCTTTTTCAATTGCTTTATACATAACTGCAAGTTTTTCATTATACTTTTTCTTTAATTCGCGATCTTTTATTTTAGATACAACCGTTACAGCACTATAATAACCATTATAATTTAAATTTTCTTCAGAACTAGCAAGCAAAGCTTCAGCCTGCGTAATATAAGCTTGATTTATATTTTCAATAGTTGCATTTTTAAGATAACTTAAATAACTATTTCCATCCGTAATAGATAATCTCGATAAAACATTAACTAATGTTGGTACTAAAAAAATTATAACTGCAGCTATACAATTATTAACAAGCTGTTTCTTAGCTTTGGCAAGCAAACATTAATGGTCTTCATAAGTGTTATCATACCAGTAACTATGAGTAATATAGGTACAGCAATCTTAATAATCATAATTACAATATTAACAATTCTAAAAACTGATAATACATCTCCATTATCACATAAACTCAATATACTCATTACATCTTCACCACTTTAAATAAATTATATCAAAATAATACTATTTTTAAAATAAAATTTCTTGAAATTATACATATATTTTGCTAGTATAAATAATCAAAGAGGTAGTTTATGAGTAATTATGAATTATATGAAAGTACAAGCAAAAGTACTAAAAGATATTTAGATATGGTTTTTTCATTATTAAGATATTTTGATAATAATGAAACAAATATTGATGATAATGATATATTGCCTATTTCATTTTTCTTAGCCGGTCTTAAAACTGATGATTTTGTAAAACAAACATTTAATAGTTTTGGAATTACTTTTGAAAAATGTTTTGATGTTTTAAAAAACAAAAATATTCCTTTCGAAGAAAGAAGTGCTTTAGAAACATCTGAATTTACAACATATAAATTAGAAGATATTTATAGAACTATACTAGACGAATTAAAGAACGATTATTATTTAGAAGATAAAGATATAAGATATGAAGATATTGAGCCTTATCAACTATTTGATTACATGATGACTTTTTACTATGAAAAAATATGTGCCTTAATAAAAAAATCAAATGGTATAGATGATTTTATGGATAGTACAGAATTCTTTGAATATACAACTTATAGAGAAGATAAATTTGCAGAATTTGCAAAAAAATATGGGATTGATATTTATGAACAAGCAAATACTGAATCAATAAAAGAATATCATACAGAAAATTTTAATATTATTTTTGATGATGGTAAACTATATTTATTTTCAAATTCAGGTGATAAAATTACCATTCCTACATTAAATGGCGAAAATACTTCAATTACTTTAGGAAGAAATACTGAAATTATAAAAATAAATGATAAATTAGTTACTAAAAGAAATTTTGAAGAATTAATAGAAATGTTGAAAGATAAAAATAAAATTATTAAATTTACTATATATGATATAAATACCAGAAGTGAAAAAACATTTGCAGTTATAAAAGAAGATATGTTTGGAAGTGAAAAAATGGAAGATGTAACAAACAAAAAGTTTGATATGAGCGAAACACCTAATTTAGATAAATATGGTGAAAATCTAACAACTTTACCTTATTTAAAAGACCCTTCAGTTGGTAGAAAACAAGAACTAGAACGCATAATGAAAATTCTTTTATACCCAGAAAGAGATAAATCAGTTATTATTACCGGAGTCGCTGGGTGTGGTAAAACAGCTCTAGTAAAAGGACTTGCTTATAGAATACAAAAAGGAGAAGTACCTGAAGCTTTAAAAAGCATCAAAATAATAAGTATAGATACAGCAAGTATGGTAGCAGGAACTAAATATGTAGGAACTCTTGAAGAAAAAATGAAACATATTCTAGATGAAGCAAGTAAAGATAAAAATATAATTATATTTATTGACGAAATACACCAAGCTATATCAGGCGGTAGAGCTGAAGGAAATGATAATACAGTCGCTGAAATATTAAAACCTTACCTAGACTATGGAAAAGTAAGAGTTATAGGAGCAACTACTGAAGAAGAATATACTGAACATGTTGAAAGTAACACAGCATTCAAAACAAGATTCAAAAAAGTTGCTATCAAAGAACCAGACTATAATACTACATATCAAATACTAGATGACTTAATCGAAGTTTATAATAAAATTAGTTATTCTAAACTAAATGTAAATTTTGAAGAAAGACATATAATTATAGATTGGCTAATTAATTCAACTAAACCAACATTTAGAGATTATAAAGATAGAGCAAGTAATCCAAGGTTAGTATTAGATATATTAAAAGAAGCATATGCTATCGCAGCATTCAATGAAAGTGAAAATGTTACAATTGAACATTTAATTGAAGCTTTAAAAAATGAAGACAGACTCTACGAAAGTTCAAGAGAAAGACAAGCACAAATATTAAGAAATTTAAAACCTAAACCTAAAACTGAATGTAAAATATTAGAATTTAAACCAAGAGCTAATTAATAGCTCTTTTTTTATTGAATAGTAAATTTATATATGATAAAATCGATTACGAAAAGGTGTTTGTATGAGAGAAAGAGTTATAATGAGTATAGATTTAAAAAGTTTTTTTGCATCATGTGAATGTGTAAATCGTGGATTAGATCCATTCACTACTCCTCTTGTAGTAGCTGACACCTCACGTGGTAATGGAGCAATGACATTAGCTATAACACCATATTTAAGAAATAAAGGAGTAAACTCCAGAAGCAGAGTTTTCACTCTTCCAAAAAATATTAAAATTATATTTGCTAAACCAAGAATGAAACTATATGAAACATATAGTGAAAAAGTTAGAGAAATATTTAAAAGTTTTATAGGTGAAGAAGACATACACATCTACTCTATAGATGAAGTATTTATGGATGTAACTGATTATTTAAAATACTATAAAATGACCGATATAGAACTTGGTAAAAAAATAATGAAAACCATTAAAGATAAAACAGGACTTACATCTACTTGTGGAATCGGACCAAATATCTTCTTATCTAAAGTTGCTATGGACATAGAAGCAAAACACAATAAAGAGTTCATTGCTAAATGGACATTTAACGATATAGAAACGAAATTATGGAATATAGAACCACTAAGTTCAGTTTGGGGAATTGGAAAAAACACAGAAAAGAAACTAAATAACCTTGGAATTAAAAAAGTAAAAGATATAAACAATTATACAAGAAACTTCTATATAAAACGTTTTGGAAATGTTGCAGGTAATGATATATGGTGTAAAGCAAATGGTATAGATTTCACAACTATAAAAGATTTAAATGAAAGAACTAAAAATAAATCTATAAGTATGAGTCAAATATTATATAGAGACTATAGTAAAGAAGAAGCAATACTTATAGTAAAAGAAATGAATGATATGCTTAGTAATAAACTAAGGAGAATGAATAAAACAACAAAACTAATATATCTTGGAATAAATTATTCTAGAGATTTATGTAAAAAATTCAAAGAAACAATTTTACTAAATGAAAGTGAAGATATTCCAGAAAGAATATATGAAGTACTAGAATACATATATTATAAAAATATAGAAAATCTCCCTATCAGAAAGATTACAATCGCATATTCAAAATTATCAAATAAAAAATGTATACAATTAAGTTTATTTGAAAATAACATAATTGAAACCGATAAATATCATAAAGCAATAGATAAAATAAATGAAAGATTTGGACAAACTTCTATACTACGAGCATCATCTCTACTAAAAAATTCAACAATAAAAAACAGAGAAAAACTTAAAAACATAATTTAAATTCTTCTCTTTTTTACATTATCTCTATAGTAAGGCATTAACCCAACTTTATTTTTAGAAAACATTGGTAATTGAACAAATACATAGTCATCCCATAAATTAGCATTTATTAAATATACCTTAGTATTAGAAATAATAAAATTCCATTCTACTTCTAGTGCTTCATCAAATTCTAAAGCACATTTGGAAGCAACATTTTTTATTTCATCAAACAAAGGAATTTCAAGTCCAACAAGTTTAACTTTACTAATAGGATGTTCACTATAAACTTCATCTTCATCACATACAAGCTTATGTTTTATAGTCCCAGATTTAATATCAACAATACCAGTTATATGTTTTACTGAATTAACATCATATTTATCTTCTTCAGTTATACCAAATTTAACATATGCTGAAACAATATCAACTTTCTTACCACAAAGTAAAGTTACAACACTAACGGTATTCATATTATGAGGATTAACACTTTCAAATAATTTATTTTGTTTAATACTAGTTTCTACAATATTTAATCCACTTTTTTTTGCATTATCTAATAAAAATGCAGGACTTCTAAAATTTTTAACATTTAAGGTAAGTGTTCCACTTTCCCCTTTTAAACTATTACTTCTACATACAAGTTCTTTTTTCTTTAAAGCAAGTTCTTCAAATTCTTTAAAACTCATTTCTTTTATACTATAAAATTCTCTATTTAAATAGTCTTTAAATTTAATATAAAATTTTTCTCTACTATTTAATAATATCAAATGATCCTTATCAAATAAATGTTTTTCCAAATTTTGATGTCTACATTTACTCATATAAGTATCTCTTTTATAACCAGGTATTAAATAAAATTCAAATACTCTATATTCATCATAAGTAACACCATATCTTATATATGACCACCACATGTCAAAAAATAAAAATATTCTACTACTATTACTACTCTTCTTTTTAATTAATTTAATACTACGATTAATACCTTTAATGTGTTTTTTTAAATAATCAAAAAATTTTTTAAAATTCTTTTTCACATCTATCCCACCTGTTACAATTTAATTATATATTTTTTTTATTTAAATGGCAATAACCTTGCTTGACTACATATAACTATTACCTTATAATAATAACTAATTTATTTTGGAGGTAATATATATATGGAAAGAGAAGTACTAGTTTTTATTTACAAAAGAAAAAAAATAAAAGCAGATGATGAAACAGAAAGTTACACATATGAACCTTCAGAAATTCTACATGGAACTGAATTTAGTCAAGATGGCAATAGATTATTTATAGATGATGATCAAAAATTTAATTATCCTTTTATAGAAGACATTTATAATCTTTATGAAAAATTTGTTTATGCTTTTCCGGTATATTTAGATAAATTATCAGAAGGAAAAAAGGAAAAACTTATAGAGCAAATAAAACACGATGCTGAAGATTTTGATAAATATCTTTTATTTCAAATATATAGTGTTGGTGAAGATGAATTAGAAACATTTGCATCAATGGACGGACTAGAAACTCAAATGAGTGTTAATACTGATAATTACGATGGTTTTGAAGAAATGAGAAGTACCGAATTTTCAGACAAAATAAAAGAATTAAAAAGCGAAATTCATACAGTAGAAAAAGAACTAGGAAAAAGAAAGGCAGAAACATTTCCAACAATAATATTACCTAAAATTATATATGCCGATGAATTATATGAGTCAGTAAGCAAAACAGTAATATGTCAAGATGAACAAATAAGACAAATAGCCACTTCTGTTGCTAAAAATCAAAGACTACAAGATACAAGTTTAAAATCAAATATGCTTGTATGTGGTCCTACCGGTGTTGGAAAAACAGAAATATTTAGAACAATAAGTAAAAAGACAAATATTCCAATTACTATAGAAGATTCTACTGAGTACACAGCAGCAAGTTAT
Organism: Mollicutes bacterium; assembly: GCA_004552445.1. Lineage (GTDB taxonomy): Bacteria > Bacillota_I > Bacilli_A > RF39 > UBA660 > CAG-1000. Next base: position 22,169 of record SFOJ01000001.1, on the reverse strand, counting down.
AAAGGAAAAGATGTAAGTGAAATGCTATTTCATCTTTATGAAAACGCTGGTAAAGACAAAGAAAAAGCACAAAGAGGAATAATTGTAGTTGATGAGATAGATAAAAAAATATCAAAAGGAGATCACGCAACATTTACATCAGCTGTAATACAATCACTATTAAAAATGATGGAAGGACATGTTTATACATTGACATCTCCAGAAGATAAAGAAACAATAACATTTGATACATCAAGATTAACATTTGCTTTTCTAGGAGCATTCTCAGGTATAGAAGAATATTCAAGAACTAAAAGAAATATAGGCTTTAATACATCAAGCACAGAATCACTAGATAATAAAGATATTTTTAATAATGAAACACTTAAAAAATACGGATTACTTCCAGAATTTATTGGAAGAAATGATAACATAGTAGTAATGAATAACTTAGATATTAGTGAATACATTAGAATAATTGAAGAATCAGATAAAAGCCAACTATTACTTTATAAAAAATTTTTTAATGGAATTGGCATAGATTTTAAATACGATTCTAAAACCATAGAAGAAATTGCTAAAGAAGCAAAAAAATTAGGAATTGGAGCAAGAGGAATTAAAAGAATAGTAGAAAATGCTTTAGCGGTAGCAAATTACTATGCACTATCTAAAGGTCAACATAAAGAATTAATAATAAGTCCAGAAACAATTCATGATAATAAACAATATATTTTAAAATAACAATTCGGATACACTAGTAATATTATATCCCCTACTTTTAATATAATTAATAGTAGAAGACAATTCATTTAAATTAAATTCATTTTCCTTAATAAAGATAATAGAACCATTATTAAGGATTTTTTTAATATTTAAAAGTAAATTCTTATCAATATAATTAATAACATTTATAGAATTTAATTTTTTACTTTTACAAATATCAATCACATCGCCATCTTTATTAGTACAATAAAATTCATCATGTAATATTTTAATATAATTATTTAATTCATCTTTAGTTTTTCCCTTAAATAAAATATTATTATGGTTACTAATAGAATCAATATATTTATTAAGCATTTCATAATTAAATAATAAATTAATCGAAACATCCTTATTTTCAGCAATCTTTACCATTTTAGAAAAGTATTTGCCATTATTTACATCAATAACTAAGCTTATATTATTAATATAATTATTTCCAGCTATTATATATTTATCATAATTGTTATTAGTAGATAAAATACATTCTTCTTTATTATATTCTAATAATTTTTCATCAAAACCAATACCTTTCATATTGGAATAACTTTTATTTTTATTAACACTAATACCACTAAGTCCAAGTATAATCCCATCCTCTGTAATAGAGCCTTCAATACACTTAGAATCATGTTTGATAGCATAATCATTTATAGAAGCCATAATTACATTGTTTTGTTCAGATATTTTAGTAACTTTATCAGTATAATAAAAACTGAATAAAACAAAACCAATAATCAAAAAATACTTAAAATAATTTTTCATACTAATTATATTTTCATAAAAAAAGATTTATTCATCATAAATCTTTTTTTATAAGAGTTAAAGCTCTTGTAGTTTGAACACTATCTTTCCATTCTTCTTTAGGAAGAGATTTCTTACTTGTAAGTATACGTACTCTATCTTTATTTTGTAAAATATAATCATCAGCTACTTTTCTATCATTAACATATGCAGTTACAAACTTACTAGCATTCATAGGATCAATCATATATGCAAAATCTACAGGAGTAGAACCTACTGGTAATTGTAAAACTACTCCATCAGTAGTATATACATAAACATTACCACCCAATAGTTCCTTTTTAACTTGTTCAACAAATTTTCTATTATCTGTATATTGTTCATCTATTTCAACCAATGATTTAAAAAATTGGCATTTATTTTCTACTACTTCTTGCATTACCTCACTAGCATTCTCTTTTTTTAAATTCCAATATGCAGCTATACCATAACTATCAATCATATCCATCTCATGTGTTCTTATCTGTGCTTGAACAAGCATATCCTCTGGTCCAAAAACAGTAGTATGTAAACATTGATACATATTAGTTTTAGGATTGCAAATATAATCTTTAAATTTACTATTAATAGGCTTATATAAACTATGAATATATCCAAGAGACAAATAACAAGAAGCAACCTCATTAACAATAACCTTAAGAGCAAGTAAATCATGTATATTTCTCATCTCCTGCCCTTCACATCTTCTTCTGTAGATACCATAGATATTTCTTACTCTAATTTTAATTTCATTTGGAACATTCTTATCATTAAGTAACCTACTTATATTATTAAGCATTTCTTTTAAAAATCCTTCACTTTGCATAAGTAATAAATCTGTTTCTTCTTTAGTCTTTTTATATTCTTGAGGTTTTAAATAACTCAATGATAAATCTTCTAATTCAGTTTTAATTTGATAAGCACCAATGTTATATGCCAAAGGAACAAATATTTCCATAGTCTCAATAGAAATATCTTTCTGTTTATTTTCTTTTTTAAAACTAAGTGTTCTCATATTATGAAGCCTATCAGCTAACTTTATAAGTATTACTCTAACATCATTCGTTAAACTAGTTATTATTTTTCTAGTATTCGCATAATTTCTATCTTGCTTGTTAGTAAACTCCATTTTAGATAATTTTGTTACACCATCAACTAATTCAGCAACAGTTTTTCCAAATTCTATTACAATATCTTCTTTTTCTAATTTTGTATCTTCAAGAGTATCATGAAGCAATGCAGCACATATAGTTTCTCTATCAGCATTCATTTTAGATAATATATAGGCAACTGCTAACGGGTGAGTTATATATTCTTCTCCACTCTCACGTATTTGTCCACTATGAGAATTTTTTGCATATTGATAAGCCTTTAATACATCAGAAATCATAGTAGGATCATAAGAATTAATAGATTCAGTTAGCTCTTCAATAGTAATACTTTTCATATAATCACCTCCATAAATAAAAAATGACAACTAAAACTAGTTATCACTTTTTATAATTTGCAGCATAAAGAAACATCGTTAGAAACAATTCTAACATTACATTTAACAATTATATTATTAAACATAAAACACTTCTCCATAAACTACCTCAATAATAAATTTAATAATCATATTAAAGGTTTTTTATTTAAAAGTCAACACTTTAAAGAAAAAATTATAAATTATATTTCTTTTTAAGAGTTAAAGCATTTTCTTCAATAATAGGAACAATCATTTTAGAACTTAAATAATCTTCAAACGATATTCCTAAATTTGTTATACTATCTTCAATACCAGCTTCTTTTCTGCTAGATATAAAGTTATAAAATTCTTTCATATAGTTTTTATAATCTCCATCACATAAAGTATGCATATGAAGTGCTGTATAATAACCTAATCCATATAATAAAGTATCTCTAAATTCTATTTTTGTGCCATTACTTAAAACTACATTTCCTTGTAAATCTATATCATTAAATTTTTCATCACTTTCATCTTCAAGAACAGAAAATATTGAACCATATGCTTCACTGATCTTAAGAAGTAAATCATTAATTAATATATCTGCTCCATCTTCATCAATACGTAACTTTTTTAAATAATTTAAAAAATTGAATTCAAAGAAAGCAGAAGGAACTTCTAAAAACACATCATCATAATAAGTCATTTTCTTTCTTTGAGGAAATATAAACATTTCTCTATCAACTGCATGACCAAGTTCATGTGAAAGTGTATTCATAGTCAAAGAATTAAATCTATTATCAGCATTAAATATATATCCTGAATCAGTATACATAGTACCAACATACATACCCGTATATTCATCAGTTTTTAATCCCATCATTATTCTGCCTTCATCTACATACTTTTTAGCAAGTTTATAGTATTTATCACCATAAGTTGCATAATAAGAAAGTAAAATATCAATAAAATCTTTTTCACTATATTTTCTTATTTTAGAAAAAAAAGGTACATCACAAAATTCAACATTATCTAATTCTTCACAATAATTTTCAAAAAGGACAAAAAAAGTTTCTAAATATTTATCTAACATATCACAATATCTATAACATGCACCAATAACATCATTATTAAGCATACGAGTTATTTCTTCAGGGTTATGAAATATGTTATCTTCAGAAAATTTAAATCCTGTAAGTGTGCAAAATATATTATTAAGAACAACAAACTTAGGATAATCAGATTTAATAAAATCCTTTTTAGGATTACCTTTATAATAATCTCTTAGTTTTTTTAACTCTTTACAAAGTCTATCCTTATTTATTTCCATATTATTCCCCCTAATAATATTTTATATTAACATACTTATAATTTTAATTCCATAATAAAAGAAAAAAAGTAAGTTAAACTTACTTTTTAATAGGTATTAATATTTCTTTACCACCCATATATGGTCTTAAAGCAACTGGAATATTAACACTTCCATCTTCATTATAATTGTTTTCAAGTAAAGCAATTAACATTCTAGGTGGAGCAATAACTGTATTATTAAGAGTATGAGCAAATTCTTTTTCTCCATTCTCTTTTTTATATCTTATTTGAAGTCTACGTGCTTGAGCATCTGTTAAGTTAGAACAAGAACATACTTCAAAGTATTTTTGTTGTCTTGGACTCCATGCTTCAATATCACAAGATCTATATTTTAAATCAGCTAAATCACCAGAACAACATACTAATTTTCTAACTGGTATATCAAGTGTTCTAAATAATTCTACTGAATAATTCCACATCTTATCATACCAAGCTTCACTATCTTCAGGTTTACATACAACTATCATTTCTTGCTTTTCAAATTGATGAATTCTATATACTCCTCTTTCTTCTATTCCGTGAGCTCCTACTTCTTTCCTAAAACATGGAGAATAAGAAGTCATTGTAATAGGAAGTTCATTTTCCTTTAAGATTTGATCCTTGAATTTAGCAATCATAGAGTGCTCACTCGTACCAATAAGGTATAAGTCTTCCCCTTCTATTTTATACATCATATTTTCTTTTTCAGTAAATGACATAACACCATCTACAGCAGCACTATGAATCATATAAGGAGGAATACAATAAGTAAAACCTTTATCAATCATAAAGTCACGTGCATAAGCAAGAACTGCAGAATGCAATCTAGCAATATCTCCCATTAAATAATAAAAACCATTACCACTTACCCTAGCAGCTGCATCTTTATCAATACCATTAAATTTAGCCATAATATCAGAATGATATGGGATTTCATACTTAGGAACTACAGGTTCACCAAATCTTTTTTCTTCAACATTTTTACTATCATCTTCACCAATAGGTACATCAGGAGCAATAATATTAGGAATAGACATCATATTAGTCTTAATTAATTCCTCTAATTCTGCTTCACGTTTCTCTAAATCTTCTATTTCGTGATTCATATCATTTACTTTAGCTTTAATTTCATTAGCTTCATCTATTTTTTTATTACGCATAAGTTCACCAATAGATGCACTTAATTTATTTTTCTCACTTCTAAGTAAATCGCCTTTTGATTTACATTCTCTATATTCAATATCATAATTATAGACATCATCAACTAACGATAGTTTTTCATCCTGAAATTTCTTTTTAATATTTTCTTTTACTAATTCTCTATTTTCTCTAATTAGTTTAATATCTATCATAGTATCACCTCTTCTTATTTAATATAATACCATTATTTAAATAAAATAAAAAGAGAAAAATTATTTTAATTAATTTTTCTCAAGAAAATATGTAACACTTATCTTATCAGCAGCATTAAACTTCTTAATATTTATTTCATATCTACTTCCTTTATTAATAATATAGTTTTCATTTAATGCTTCAGTATAAGTCTTAATTATTTCTGTTGTTGTACCATTTGAAGTAACTTCTATAATAAGATTCTTAGTTTTATCAATATTTCTTGATATAGCTAAAACACCTTTAGTTGTTCTCTTAGATTTTTCATTTATCTTTTTAGCTATATTTTTAAAGCTTTCAATTAAATTAACTGAAGAGGCGGTATAAAAATCACTATCAGAACTGGCTATTTCTTTAAGAATAACATCAGCTGCACTAGTAGTTTCAAAACCAATTGTCGATATATTCGTTTTCTCTAAAGCCTTAATTTGATTAACAATAGGCATATAAGTTGTATCATAATTATAAATTCCACTACTAGCCCAACTTATAGATGGAACACCATCAGATAAGAAAACAACAAAATTATTATAAACAAGTTTATTGGTCTTAGAAATTAAATTTTTTAGATTATCATAAGCACTTTGTAGTGTAGGAGTATAAGGAGTCCAACCACCACTAGCATCTACTTTTTGTGAAATAATAGAATTCAATGTACTAGCATTATTAGAACATGAACTATAAGCAGTTAAATTAATAGTACTTGGCATTACAACAATACAAACATTATTATTTTCATTACCATTAGTTCCTACCAATATATCAATGAAATCAGTTGCTGCTTTTCTAAGACTTGTTATTTTGCTCCCCTTCATACTAACAGAATTATCAAGAGCCAAAATAACATTTGCACCATTTTCAGCTATTTCATTATATTGAACAACTTTTTCAATATACATAGAATTTTTAGTACCAGGATCTGCTTCTAATCCATCCATTACATATAATAATTGATTATTAATAACTTGTCCTGCATTTCCAATAATAACAACATTAAATTCTAATGTCATCTCTTTTCCAGGAGCAATTGTAACTGTATAACCATTATCACTAAGAACAGCATTAGCTGCTGCTTTAGCTTCGGATAAAGACATTGTTTTATCACCAATTGTTAATTTAACATCAGCACTAGTATCAATTTTTAATTTAACTAATTTATCAATTGCACTTATAAGAGCAACCTCACGAATATTAATAACAGAATCTTTAACACCATTATTTTTAAGACCAATTGAATACGTTACTATATCACCATATTCAACAGCAGTATCTTTAACACCTGTACCATTTCTTTTGATTTGAGGACTATTATATTCAACATCAACATAAAATTCTGGTTTTACAAATATCCAAGGATTTCTAAAACTTCCTTGTCCTGCAACTTCAGTTTGATGAATAATATATTCAGTAGGTCTTACACCACTTGCAATACTAGTTCTATCTAAAAGCGTTGCAGTACCATCATTAATACTATATATTTTAGAACCATTTAATGTCATAGTCCAATATGGCCTAGCAGTTCTTAAATAAGATTTTCCATCTTCTAATGATATTTTATATTCATTCAAATTAACAAGTCCACCTCTATCAAAACCACTAACCTCAGAAAAAGTAGAACCATTATATGCATATTTTTTCTTAGTATTAAAATCAATATACCACCTATAATTACTAAATTGTGTTATATATGTATTACTAGACCACTTAGCATCATCAAAACTAACCTTAACACTAGCAAAAGCAAGCAATGGAAAAAACAAGCAAAAAAGCAAAGACAATTTAAATAGTTTTTTCAACTTTATCACCTACACCCATCTATTCTATAACAATTATAACACAAAATTATAATTAATCAAATAAAAAAAGAGGTTTCCCTCTTTTAAAAAAATTACCATCCTGTACAAGTACCAAATATAATAGCTAAAAGGATGAATAATATTAAAATAATGAAGAATATATTGCAACCTTGATTACAACAACCCATGCTTTTCACCTCCTTATGTTAGATAAAAGCACCTAATATGATTACTAACAATATAAATAATACTAAAGCAAATGCAGCTCCTGAAATTCCATTACCTCTACTACATCCACATCCGCATCCTGTATTCATAAAACATTCCTCCTTTTTTATCTTTACACTCTTATAGTATGTTATTTAGCAGTTTTTGTGTATGATAATTACTTGTATTTTATATTAGATTTTGCTATCATAATAAGAGTTAGGAGGATATTAAGAAAATATGAAGAAAAAACTATTTTTTGTTCTTGCATGTGTATTTCTACTTGCTGGTTGTAACAATGTAAAACTAACTAATGGTGAAAATGCAGTAGTAACATTTACTGAAGGAGGAATTAGTTCTGATGAATTATATAATAGTTTAAAAGAATCATACGGAGCTGAAAGATTAATGAATTTAATAGATAGTAAACTATTAAACGAAAAATATGAAACTTCAACTGAAGAGAAAAGTTATATTAATCAAACAGTAAAAACTACAAAAGAAGCAGCTAAAAAAGTTAATGCAGACTTTGATTTATATTTAGCTTATTACTATGGTCTAAAAAATGAATCAGAATTTAGAGATTATTTATCATTAAATTATAAGAGAGGTTTATGGGCAGAAGAATATGCCGAAGAAACAGTTACTGACAAACAAATCAAAGAATACTATGAAACGGAAGTTGTAGGAGACATTGATGCTAGCCACATTCTTATTACGGTAGATACAAAAGATAATGCTACTGAAGAAGAAAAGAAAACAGCTGAACAAAAAGCATATGATAAAGCTAAAGATATAATAGAAAAACTTAAAAAGGGAGAAGATTTCTCTAAATTAGCTAAAGAATATTCTAAAGATTCAACTACAGCATCTAAAGGTGGATCACTTGGAAAAATTAATAAAGGTGATTACGCAGATGAAGTATTTGAAGCATTAAAGAACTTAAAAGATGGTAGTTACTCTACTTCACCAGTTAAGTCAAGTTATGGATATCACATTGTATATAGGACTTCTCAAGATAAAAAGGCAGAATTAAATGATGAACTAACTAAAGAAATCAAAACAACTATTGGAAAAGAAATAGCTGACGAATCTGGTTTTTCAGTAAAAGCATTAAAAGCACTAAGAGAAAAAAATAATATGAAATTTGAAGATACAGAACTTGAAAAAGAATTTGAAAAATTAATACTTCAATATGAAAATCAAGCAAAATCTTCATCAAATAACTAATTAAATTAAAAACATTGTTAAAGATAAAGTACCTTAATTAGTTGATATGTATAAAAGTTTTATAACACGTATCAACATTATAGGTTACATTATCAAACTAACAATGTTTTTATTTTCTATAACTTCTAATATATTCATTCATAACATGTTTACTTCCTTCGATAATTTTACCCAAATTAAAGTGAGATAACAATTCTTCCTCAGAAGCACATCCAAACAATTCGAAAAAACATGATATTTCTTTCATAAAAGTTATTTTATCATTTCTATATAAATCAGTAAAATACATAGCTAAAACATTAGATAGAAGAAGTCTAATATAATATGTATTTAAATTTTCTCCACTAATAATTTTATCTCCAAAACTTAATATTTCTCCATAATGATGCTCTACTAAAGCAAAAAATGAATCTAATTTATAATATTCCTCTCTTATAGCATTTTTAGAATATTTAGTATTTCTTAAAAAATCAAAGAAAATAAATTCTAAAAATATTGAATAAGCTTCAAAAAAGATAGAACTATTTTTATTAACTAAACCTTTTGTAGAATTAGTACCTTTCATTAAAAAAGCGTGACCTAACTCGTGAGGTAAAATAGAAGCAGAACTTATTTTATTATTCCATCTAGAAAGTACATATGATTCATCTATACTAGTCAAATGAATATTTAATCCTAAAGCATTTTTATTACTTTCAAATCTTTTAGGACAAAGTTCAATCCTTTCTTCTTCTTTTAAGTAATTATATATTTCTAATAATCTTTTATCATATGTTTTTAAAAATAATTCTAAAAGTTCTATATACTCTTTGTCATCTATTTTTCTATCTTTGATTATTCTCCATGGAAGCCTAAATCCTGAAGAATAAAAATACATAGATTTATATATATCCCAACCATAAACATTTAAAAAAGATGCTAATTCTTCATTCTTATCAATCAAACAATCATCAAAGAATTTTACTTCTTCAGGATTTTTATATTCACAACCAGATACATAATTAATCATAATTCTTAAAGAACGTATATCACGAGAAAGTTCTATTTTTTTATTAATGTCATTAGTAGAGTTTAGTAACAATTCTAATTTTTTTAATCTTTTTTCTAATCTCAAAACATTAAAGTGCATAAACTCTCCCCCGTAATAATCTATATTATAACATTCAGATATATAAATGTAAAATTAAAAAGAACTAGATAACTAGCTCTTAGCATTCTTATATAGTTTATAAATTGAAAATACTCCAACAATAACAATAAAAATTATTATTATAAATCTTAATGCATTACTGCCATTATTTAGATTATTACTTGATACAAAATTTTTAACATTCTCATAAGAAGTATTTATATTAACTATATCTTTATTTTTAAGTTCAAGGGTAACAATTAAACCAGAACCATCATAACTAGAACGATAAGCATATTTTTTAGTATTTTTTTCTATTTGACTTCCTAGATATACATAATTATAAACTCTATTATTTTTAGTTTCTTCATATTTTGGATAAAATAAACTACTAAATAATGTAAATGTTTTACTATTACAATTAACAACTACATAAGGTTCCATCTCACTATTAGTCGCAAATTTTAAATCACTATATTTTATAAACCATTTGTTATTCTTAGTATAAACACCATTTGTATCTTTTTCAAAAGTTGGAGTAGTTGATTCATTAACATATTTTGTAATATCTACTTCTTGATTTTTATGAGTTAAAGTACTTAAATATTTTTCAATTACTTTTACATCATTTGAACTAAATTCACTTTTTTTATAATTAGGATTTCGATAAAAAGAAACTACTGTATCTGATACATTCTTATAATATTCATCATTTTTCGTAATACCACATCCAGTTAATAAAGATAAAATTATTAAAAATATTAAAATCTTCTTCATTACTATCCTCCTGCCTTTATAGACATTCCACTAGTTAGACCATATAATTTTTCAATTTGAGAAGTAGTAAGACCACCACTATAATTATTTTCAGGATAAAGAGTCATATGTAAATGAGGGGCCCAACCAGAAGCTCCACATGTACTACCAGCAGCATTTCCAGTAAAACCAATTAGTTCACCCATATTTACTCTTCTACTACAACTTCCTTGATTACATCTATATCTTATTCCACTCATATGAGTTAAAAAAATTTTATTTACTGATTTTCCATCAATAGTTATATAATCATCCATTTTAATTGAAACAGTATAAGATGTTTCATTACCGCTCTTATTTGAAGTATGACCCCATTCTGAATAATCCATAGTACCATTAACTGGAGAATATACAGGAGTTCCAAATGTTGCCATTATATCAATTCCATTATGCTCATAAACATAACTATATTTACCATTAGCCGGTGTTGTTGGAAGAATAACCTTACCATTTTGATATGTTTTATATCCAGTTAATTGCACAGGAATTGAGCTTGTATTACTAGGCCAAGCTCCTAAAGGTTTACCTGTAGAATCATCTTTTGGAAATGTAAAATTAGATACATTAATATAATTTGGCCAACAATTAAGTGCAGCACTAGGATCAGGTTCAGTACTATTACAACTGCTAGCTTTACAAGCAGAATTTCCATTCGAAGAAGAATTACCTGGAACATCTAAAATTCCATTTCCAGATACATTTCCACCATTAGGTCCATCAGCAGTAGGTTTTTCTTTATCATTTTCTGCGTCCATCTTTGCCTTAATATCTTCATAAAGAATATTTAGTCTTCCATTATAATCATTTCTTAATGTTTCATCCTTAATCTTAAAAAGAGCACTAACAGCTGCATAATAATCATTATACGTTTTTGTTTCTTCAGCTTTAGCAACCAATGTATCAGCTGTAGTTATATAAGCATAAGTTATACCTTCTTCAGTAGCAGAAGTTAAACAAGCTTTATAGCCATTTTCTACACCATTAGTTTTAACAATTACATTAACTAGAGTTGGAACTAAAAATACAACTATGGCAGCAATACAATTACTAACAAGCTGTTTCTTAGCTTTAGCAAGTAAATCCTCATTACCAACTTTAATAGTATTCATAAGAGTTATCATACCAGTTAAAATTAATAATATTGGCACAGCAATCTTAATTATTAATATAACCATATTTACTATTCTAAAAGCAGATAAAACATCTCCATTTTGACAAATACCCAATATATTCACTTCACCTATCTTCTCATAAAGTATAACAAAAAATAATGCATTTAAAAGCATTATTTAAAATTACAATTAATTTCATCATAACTATAACCTTTTCTAAGTAACGAACTAATTATTTTATTCTTATCTCCCTTAAACTTCCTATTAGCTTTATCAAAATCTCTAATTAAAGCATCACTAGAATATTCAATATTAGAAAGCAATTCATCTATCATATATTTATCATATCCCATATTATATAAATCATTCTTCATTTTAGTTATAAACATATAATAACTTTTATTTTTCATAATAGATTTCTTTTTATTAATTAATTTTTCTAATTTATTTTTCCATACATCTTCTTCTATTTTAGATAAATATAAATCTATAATATTTTCATCTATCCCAAATTCTATTAAAGACTTTCTAATTTTAAAAGGTCCATCATTACTAAGAAGTATCCTATCATTAATATAAGCTTCAGTATACTTATTATCATCGAGCAAATTTAATTTATCAAGTTTTTCTAATGCATAATCTATACAATTACTATTAAAATCTTTCTTTTTTAAATATTCCACTATTTCTTTTCTATTACGAAGTTTAATCTCAATATAATTAAGTGCCATATTATAAGCATCATAATAACTATTTTCATTTATTAATTTATCAATTTCTTCAAGACTTATATCTTTTTTTAACAATAAATCATATTTTAAAATAATATCTTCATAAAGATTTAATTCAGTAGTATCTAAAAATATTTTATATTTATTTTTACCAACTTTTTTAAATTTATTAATATGCATACAATTCACCAAAATCATTTTACCACAAAAAAATAGTTTCAGTATAGAAACTATTTAATATTTATTATTCATTACTATAGTTAGTGAAATATCTTTGAATTAACACAACTGGAGTACCTTTATCTCCACTTCCACTTGTTAAATCACATAAACTACCTAATAAATCTGTATAACGTCTTGGTGTAGTACCTTGTGTAGCCATTGAACCTTTAAGCTTAGAATCTTTTGTTCTGATTTCTTCTATCATAGCTTGTTTTAGTTCTTCACCCTTTAAATCTTTAAATTTATTTTCACTAAAATATTTTAGTTTTATTTCATTTGGACTTCCTTCTAATCCACTTGTATAAGCAGGACTTACTACTGGATCAGCAAGTTCCCAAATCTTACCAACTGGATCTTTAAATGCTCCATCTCCATAAACCATAACTTCAACTGTTTTACCAGTTTTTTCTTTAATCAATTTTTGAACATTATTTACTAAAACATTTCCAGTTCTAGGGAATAATTTAACTCTTTCTTCAGTAGAACGATTACTACCTAAAAGTCCATATGGTGAATATCCACTACCATCAACACTTTCATTTAATATATCACTAAGTGTAAGAACTTTAGCATCTACACCATCTTTTTCTATTCTTGCTTTAGTTTCATTTCTAGTGTGAATATCACAAGCAATAACATCATTAGTATATCTTAAAATATCTTCTGGCTTATTTGAGAATATCATCTCAAATTCACATCCTTCTTTTAATACTAAATCACGATACACTTCATACATATTAACACCTGTAAATATATGTTTAAAATGACTAAATCTTTCTTTATATTCATTTTCAGTAATTAAATCTATTGAAGGATTAACTCTATATTTAATCAAATCTTCTCTTAATAGAATATCATTTCCTACTTCATCAGAAGGATAACTTGATAATAATGTTATCTTTTTAGTACTTCTAGCAAATGCACTTAATAATACAGCAAATCTATTTCTACTTAAGATTGGAAAAACAAGTCCTAAATGTTCTGAATTATTAAATTTCTTTTTAACGTCAGCTGCTATTTGATCAAGTGTAGCAAAATTTCCTTCACTAATACCAACTACTGCTTCAGTAATACCAATAACATCTTTATCCTCAAGTTCAAAATTTTCACTCTTACTTGCATTAAGAACAGAATCGACTACTACTTTTGCTAGATCATCACCCTCTTTTATGATAGGTGTTCTAATTCCTCTAACAACTGTTCCTACATCTCTCATAAATCACTCTCCTACTATATAATATCATAATTTTTAATAATTAATATTTAAATTACATTTTATTTACAAAATAAAAAGCACATACGTGCTATTTAATAAATTTATACTTCCCTATGATTGGTAAATTTTGTGATTTAGATTTATAAGTTCTATACATTCCAACTAAACTTAATACTATAGAAATACAATATAAAATATATGATATAAAACTTACCCATCCAGGTGTTTCTTCACTCATTAAATATTTTTTAGTAAATAATACATATAATATTTTAGATACTATAAATGTAAAAATCCATAATAATGTTATATTAATACCTTGATTAATATGAAAAGCCATATATTTAGACTTATTATTTAACTTTGCAAAATATTTAAAATATAAAACAACTAATGGAATATAACATAACACAGCATACATTTTATATTGTTTTACTTCTTCACTTCCATAATAATTAGAATAATCTGTAGTATTTATTAGTTTATTCACTGCATTTATTGTTTTATCACTAAAATCATTTTGTGGCTCAGTAGTAGCAGTATTATCTGAAAGTATTCCTTTACTTTCACTAGTATCATTAGAAAACTCTATTATTTCAATATTAGAATTTTCACTTTCTTTACTAATATTATTTACTTGATTTTCTTGATTATTTTCCATAACTACCATCCATTCTAAATAAATTATAACATAATTTTTAAATTAATAAAAAGATTTGTTATTTTTTATCTATTATGATATACTTAATAAGTAATGCAAGTGTGGCGGAATTGGTAGACGCAGCAGACTCAAAATCTGCCGGTAGTAATACCTTGAGGGTTCGATTCCCTTCTCTTGCACCATAGAAAAATTAGTCAAACTAGATGACTTGAAATATATATAAAATGTTAATTATAATTAACATTTTTTTCATACTTAAAAAGTAATAAAATGATTATTTAAAACCTAAAATAAAGTTTATCAAATTTTACTTAATTAAATTATATAAAGAAGAAAAATATCAATATAAAAAGTTTAATTTAATTGACAAAATATAATTAATACAATAGAATAAAAAATTAATTAGGAGTATATATGACAAAAGAAGAAAGTGTATTAAATTATTACATACTTTGCAATAAACTTAAAAATGTTATTAGAACAGGATGGAAAGATTGGAAAGTTGAAAGAGAAAGAATAGAAAGTATAGCTGAACATATATTTGGAGTTCAAATGCTAGCAATAGCAATGAAATCAGAATATAAGTATGACGTTGATATACAAAAAGTTATATTCATGCTTGCAGTTCACGAACTTGGTGAAACAATTATTGGAGATTTAACTCAATTTCAAATATCAAAACAAGAAAAAGAAAAAATAGAACATGAAGCAGTACACAATATATTGAGAGGATTATTAGATGGTAAAATAATAGAAGAGTTATTCCTTGAGTTTGATAAAAGAGAAACTAAAGAAGCAATATTCGCATATCAATGTGATAAATTAGAATGCGATATTCAATGTAAATTATATGATCAAGAACATTGTGTAGATTTAAATCATCAAGAAGGAAACAATGTAACTGAAAATGAAAAAGTTCGTAAACTATTACACAAAGGTGAATCTTGGTCATCAATGTGGATTAAATTTGGACAAGAAACATACCCATATGATGAAAATTTTAGAGCAGTTTCTAATTACGCACTAAATAATAAAATTGAAAGTCAAACATTAAAATTAACACAAAAAAATAATAAAACAACTAAATAAATAGTTGTTTTTATTGTTGAAATTTACTAATATCATCAACTCTAAGAGCAAAATATGGTTTATCTTTATTAGATTCTTTTAAGAATAAAGCAAATGTATCATTAACATAGAAATATCTACTCTTATTTTCTAAAACAGACGTTTCAAATTTTACATCCATACCTGCTTCACTCTTAACTTTCCCACCCTTTTCATCTAATGAAAACTTAATACTTTGAATTGCTTTATCAATCATATAAATTCCATATAATGTTTTAATTTCTTTATTTTCAAGTTCTACATATTCTCTTAATACATTAAAATCAATAACTGGCATCATAAAGTTATCATTACTTTTAAAATCGGTAACTTTTTTATTTAATATATTTTTATATATTTCATCAAATGTATTTCCTCTAGGATTCTTAATAATAATTATTTCATCACTATTTTTAGTTAATAACTTAATTGCAAAATCTTCTTCATTATTATAATAATATACTTTAATCTGATCACGTATCACATCATTATCTTTTACAATACCAAAATATTTAATATTTTCTTTATCTTTAAATTTATTATTAAAAGTATCAAATTTTTTATTAAACTCAAATTTTCTATAAAGCATACTATATAAAAAATATCTATCAATTACATCCTTACCACTATCAAGTTCATCAGGACTCCAATCAAATTTATCAAGTATTTCACTCTCTTGATTAAATTTTTCTTTTATAGCACTTTCTATTTTATTTTTTAATTTTAAATTTTTTCTTCCATACACTTTATAATAATGGCTATCACTTATATCATTAGTAGTAAATTCACCTTTATTTAAATTTTCTAAAATATCTAATTGTTGTTCAAATTTAATATCTTCTCTTACTATTTCATTCTTAAAATCGTTCCATATAAGTTGAAATGTTGGACACCAACTAGTATCAGTACCTATTTTATCACTAAGTGTTGGTACTACTTCAACTCCTAATGTTTCTTTTAATACTTTTTTATCACAAACACTTTCAACATTATCAAATACTTTAAATCCTAATATTTCTATTTCAGTACCTATATCAAAACCATTTTCAATAAGACGATGCACTTTATTAATTTTATAAAGAATACTTTTATATTGAATAGTCCCTCCATCTTTAAGATGAGTTTTTATTGGTATTAACATAACTACTAAAACAGCACAAATAATAATTATTATCTTCTTTTTCATATATTCTCCTTAATAGCATTATAATATATATTATGATCATAAACAATAAACTATTTAATAATTAATTACAAATTATTTAAGTTCATCAACGCTTACATTAGTAGTTTTAATATCAAAGTTATTCATAACTTATCATATTTTTAAGACATTTTGATTTATCGTTTTATTTACATTAATAATATAATTCATAAAAAATTATTAAGTTTTCTATATAAATTCAGATTTCATTATATTTTTATAAAAAAAAGAATCTAACTTTCTTTATAATTAGATTCATATAAATCAGAATTATCATCCTCTTCATGTTCTTTAAAAACTATTTCGGGCAAATCATTTTTAGAAGAAAGTCCAAAGTAATCTAAAAACTCATTAGTAGTCTTATATAAATTAGGCTTACCAATAGAGTCATCTTTACCACATATTTTAATAAAACCACGAGCAAGTAAACGTCTAACAATTTGAGAACTATTAACTCCTCTTATTTCATCTATTTTAAGTCTTGTTATAGGTTCATTATAAGCAATAACAGCAAGTACTTCTAAAGCAGCATTAGAAAGTCCACTACTCTTAGTATCAGTAACTAATTTTTCATAATATTCTCTGTGTTCTTCTTTAGTAGTCAGTTTAAATCTATTGCCTAAATATGATATTCTAAGCCCCCTATCAGGTTTCTCATAATCCTTTTTAAGTTCCATAAATATTTGTTTAATTTCTTCGTTATCAACTTCAAGAATATTTTTAATTTCATCTATAGTAACGCCTTCATCACCTACTATAAATAATATTCCTTCTAATATTGCTTTTTTATTCACATTAATCAACTCTTTCTAAGTATATATCACTAAAATTATTATCTTGTTTAATATTTATCTCCCTATTTTTAGCCATTTCTAGTACTGATAAGAATGTAACTACAACATAAGGTTTACTAAAATTATCAAAAAGTTCTATAAAGTTTATTTTTTTATGAACTTTAAGAATATCTCTTATTTTAGCAACTCTTTCTTTAACTGACAACTCTTTTCTAGTGATTTTAGTATTTTTAGGTTTATTATACTCTTGTCTTTCAAGCAATTTCTGAAAAGCATCTAATAAATCGAATATTCCAACACTACCATCATTTTCTAATTTTTCACTTGAATATTGCTTTAATGATTCAGGTGCTTTAGTATAATAGTTTGCTCTATTTTCTTCGAGATTTCTAAATACCTCAGTACTTTCTTTATATTTTTTATATTCAACTTCAGGATTTTCATCCTCTTCTTTTTCTTCTTCATCTTTTTTATTTGGCAATAATTTTCTACTTTTCATCTCAATTAATTCAGCAGCCATTACTAAATATTCACTTGCTATATCTAAATTCATATCAGTCATTTCTTTTATATAATTTAGGTATTCTTTTGTTATCTCAGATATTTCAATATCAAATATTTCCATCTTAGATTTTTTAATAAGATGTAGAAGCAAATCAAGTGGACCTTCAAAATCCCCTATTAACAAATTATCCATTATTTACATTCCCATTTCTTTAATTTTTCTTTTTTAATTATCATTGTTTTAGTTGCAGTATTTTTATATAAAGGTACAAATCCTTCTGGTATTTTATTCATATTAACACTATACGTTAATTTATTATTATTATATTCAGTTTTAATACCAACTTCAGTTATCTTAGAATTTTCATTATCTAATTCATTTTTATATTTTTTACTATCTTCTGTTTCACTATCCGGTAAAGAATAATCTTTAACAATTGTATATGACACTAATAAATCATTTTCAAAAGCATAAGTATTTTGATAATTTAATTTAATATCATTATTTTCAATATTATAAGAACATACAATCTTATATTTTTTTGCAAGTTCTTCATCAGTATATTTTATTATTTTAGCATATTTTGAATCTTCATAAACATCTACATCTAGAGAAATTTTATATTGACTAACTTCATTAGCTTCAACTTTTTTAGGTATAGAAAATAGTTCTTTATAAGTTATTTCTTTTTCACTATTATATAAAACAATATAATATCCTAAAGAAGAAGTTTCATCTAATTTCTTATCTGATAAAAAACTTAATATTACCTTATTTGTCTCGCTAAGAGAAAAATTATAAAATTTTATTCCCCCTGTTTTCATATAAGAAACAGGATCACCAAGTTTAATATAACCATCAATGAGATTATTACTAAGTTCTTCTTCTTTATTATCTTTAATACTTGGAGCAAAATTAGTATTAAAATATCCTAAAATATCATCGATAAAAAATATACACCCTGCCATTATAATCAATAAAACTATTATTATAGTATTACTTGTTTTACTTTTTTGAGTATTTATAACAGCTTGATTGGAAATTTCAGAAATATCTTTTTGTTCATGAGTAGGCACTGCTACTGAAACATTACTATTATTTATTGTTGGAACACCTTCCATAGCAATACTTGTATCTAATTTAACTTCTTCACGAATTCCATTATCAGTATTTGCTGGTGTTTCAGGAACTACTGGTGTGTCACTGGCATTCTCAGTAACTTGAGTCATTCCTTCAACCGCTCCAGAAATCGTAGTTTGTACTTCCTTAGAAGGTGCAGCTAAAGTAGTTTGCTGTGTTGATGGTGCTTGAGATTGTTGTGCTTGAACTAGTTGCGTTTGAACTGGTTGTACTGACGTTTGCATTACAGATTGTGCAGTGTTTTGAACTGGTGTTTGTACTATAGTTTGCATTGGTGCTGATGCAATAGGTTGTGGTTGGACAGTATTTTGAGATACTGCACTAGGAGCAGCATGTAGATTACTTTGTACAGGAGCAACTTGAGATGGTGCTACATTATTTATTACACCACTCGCAGTATTTCCTTGAACAGACACATTATTAACACTTTGATTATTAGTTTCTGGATTCATCAATATCACCCTTATTCTTATTTCTAAAAAAATTATACCAAAAAAAATAAGAAATGTCATTCATTTAGAACTAATCTCTTATTTTAAATATCAATGTTATAATAAAAGCACAAATTATAGCAAGGCTTATACCACCTGATGCATTTACAAGGATACCTTTAAATAATCCCATAAATCCATATTCAAGATACCCTTCACTAGCACCAGTAACAAGTAAATGTCCAAAATTCATAATTGGAATACTTGCTCCACCTTTAAAAATGTCTAATAATTTATCATAAATACCAAAGCCAGATAAAATACATCCAACAATTACTAAAATTGTATTCATGTGTCCCGGCGTAAACTTTGTCTTCTCTAACACATATTGAGAAACAGCACAAACAAATCCACAAAATAGAAATGAAAGAATATATGTCAACCTAACACCTCCAAACTAACTGCATGACTCACTCCAGGCATAGGGACACATTGATTAGAACTTATAACAGAATGTAACGATCCAGTACCAACTACTAATATCTTTTTATATTTTTTTATTTCCAAAATATAATCAAATAAAGTTATTGGCAAGCACAGAGGTCCACTTCCACCGGCATAAATATTATCTTCACCATATATTATACTCCCTGAATCAACAACATTATTTAATTCAACTTTATATTTCTTTTTATAATACATTTTCATAATCTTAGTCCCATAGACACCTAAATCACCAGTAAGAATTAAATCATAATATTTATAATCTCTTCCAGTATTTTCTAAATGATCATGTATAACCTCAGCACAAGATGGTGCCATAGCACTACCCATATCATTAGCATCCTTATGATTAGTCTGAGTTACATATCCAAAAGTACCACTTTCAAGTTTTATATTACTTTTTTCATTACTTAAAAGTACGCTAATACTACCACTCAAAGTACATGTATTAACCATTTTACGAATTGCACCATATTCAACTGGAAATCTAAATTGTTTTTCACTTACTAAATTATGTCCAGAAACAGTAACTATAATATTAGTACTTTTATTATCAATTATATTTGCTCCAATAATAAGACCTTCTATGAAAGATGCACAAGCAGAATATATTGTACAACTAGGTATTTTAAATTTACTTGATGCTAAACTACTAGCTAATACTTGATTTTGTAAATCACTATTAATGAGCAAATTTATTTCTTTAGCAACTTTTTTACTTTTTAGCATTAATCCTTTAATTGTTGTTTCTTGATATTTACTTTCAGCAAGTTCTATACTTTTTTCATTAAAATAATAGTCATCCATTACCTTATCTGAATTAGAAACAACAATAGGTTTAAACTTAGTAGATGAAAGAAGCGAATACTTTTCATTAATATATACATTATTAAAATAGTATGTCATAGTATCACACTCCTTATAAATCCAAATATTATTCCAAAAATAATACCATATAAAATAATGCTACCTGTAAGTTTAAATATAGATGCACCTATTCCTTTTATAAATCCTTCACATTTAGCATCCATTGCACTACTCGTCATAGTATTTGCAAATCCAGTAGCTGGAACAATAAGTCCACATTTTACTACACTAAGAATCTTATCAAATACACCAATTCCCGTAAGTAAAGAACCAATAAATATAAATGTAGAAAAAGTATAGAATGAAGCATCATTTAAAGATATATCAAATATTTTAAAATAAAATTCACTCATCACTTCAGCTATAATACCTGCAAAACCACCACTTACAAAAGCAATCATTACATTTTTAAATGTACTCTCTTTGCCAATAACACTCTTAACTAACTTATCATATTCTTTATTATTCATTATGTCACCTATAAATATTGTTACCAAAAACAACTTTTAAATGCATAAATATTGTCAAAATTATAAAGTTATGTTAAAATTAACATTGTTATGGCTCATTGGTGAAATGGTTAACACATCGCCCTCTCAAGGCGACATTCATGGGTTCAAATCCCATATGAGTCACCAAGAAAATAATGTTCCGAAAGGAACTTTTTTATTTTATATAAAAATCAAACATTTGTTTACACATTCAAAACATAAAACTTTATAAATAGAAAAAAATGTTATATAATATATTTAGGTGATTAAAAATGTGGAGATTTATTGTTATA
>SFOJ01000030.1 GCA_004552445.1 Mollicutes bacterium | reverse complement strand
TATTAAATATTTTAGATAATACTTTTTCAATTTCTCCTTCTACCGTATCTTTATTTTTTTGAATTTGATATCCATAATATTTAGAACCATTATAACTTAAATTAATTAAATATTTCATTTCATTACACCTCTTTGAACTAAATAAGCATATACTAATACTAAATGAAATACAGTAAAAAATAAATCATAAAAACCAACTCTATTAGTCCTATAATTAGTTCTATATCTTTTCATATTATAAAGTCTAAGTTCTGATGCAAAAGCTATGTCTCTACTTTTTCTTTTAGTAAGTGCTAATATATTTCTATATATAGTACCAACTGCATTCATTCTACCAAACATATTAGAATGAAAATAATCTATCCCTCTACTAGCTTCTGCTTTTAATGTTTTATATTCCACCGTTAACATAAGAGGAACATATCTAAGCATCTTATTAATTTTAAAAGCAAATTTAGTTATTGGTAAATATAAAAAGTTAAAATATGACAAAAACTTCTCAATGCCATAAGCACTTTCACTAGGGCTAGTAGTAAAAGCAAGTATATTTAAATATTCTACAACTGTTATAAGCTTAATTATATAAATAAATGATTCAGTTATACTAAGTCTAAAATAAGCACATATAAATAATATCAAAATGTAAATATATCTTAAAGACCAAAATGTTCTAAAATAGTATTTAAATGGCACAAAACTTAATAATTCCATACATAAAACTAAAGAAAATAAAAATAAATTTATATATAAAGAATCACTTAATATAATAAGTAATATTGCTACTATAAAATTAAATAATTTTACTACTGGATTTAATCTATGAACTGAAGAATCAACTGGATAAAAGGAACCAAATGAATTTCTAGAATACATCTCTATATACCCCCTTTATTAGGTCAAGTATATTAGTATAATCGTGTATATATCTTCCTTTTTTCTTACATTCATCTATAAATGTCACTATCTTTGGAACCTCTACTCCAATTTCATTTAGTAAATTTATATCCCTTAATAATTCTTTTTCACCTGATGCTACTAATTTAGTTAAATTCATCAAATAAACATAATCTGTTATTTGATAACAAAAGTCAGTATCCTTACTTAACAGTATTATAGTTTTATTATATTTATTTTTAAGTAATCTTAAAAGTCTTATTAACTCTTTTTTATCATTATTATTAAGTCCTGCTGTGTATTCATCGAGTATTAATATATTTGGATTATATACAAGAGCACAAGCAAGTGCTACTTTTTTAGCATCAACTAGCGTTAAGTCTTGTGGATTTAAATTTAAATATGAATCATCCAAACCAACTAATTTTAAAGCATCACTGGCTCTTAAATCTATTTTTTCTAATTTATATTTGAAATATTTCATTCCAAATTCAATTTCACTTCTAACTGTTTTATTAAAGAACATATCATATGGATTTTTAAATACATATCCAGTTTGAAATCTAAGTTTATTTATATTCTTTATCATTCTTCCATCATTAATAAATCTTCCTATTTTAACTTTTCCATTAGTAGGCATTATAAGAGCATTTATTAAATCACCAATAGCTGTTTTACCACTGTTACTTCTTCCAATAAAGGAATAAATTCCAGGACTCTTTATTTCAAATGATACATCACTTATTATAGTCTTTTCTAAAGGGGTATATGCATCTATAACAAAACTTACATGATCAAATTTTATTTCCATAATGCACCTACCAATTCTTCGTTTGTTAAATGATATTTATTTATAAGTCCATAATCCATTAAATATCTATTTAATTCAACTATAAATGGAAGCCCAAGACCTAATCTTTTAAGTATCTTTTCTTCATTTAAAACACTTAGTGTCTTTCCTTCACATACTATTTTCTTTTCATAGATTACTATTATTTTATCTCCATACATAGTTTCTTCCATATCATTAGTAAAATTAATAACAATACCACCATTTTTAGAATATTCTTTTAGAATATCAAAAATAAGCAATTTATCTTGATAATCTAATTCACAAAGTATATTATCAATAACTATTATTTTAGGTTTAACTATTAAGGAGGATAATATTTTCATTTTTACTTTATCACTAGATCCTAAACTATTAGGATCTCTAATAAGTAATTCTTGTAATTTAAAATGTCTACTTTCAGTATCTATAAGTTCTCTTATTTCATTTTTTTTCATAGCTAAACTTTCAAGTCCAAAAGCTATCTCATCTTCAACTGTCTCACCAACAAAAACATTTAAATGTTTATAAAGAACAAAACTCATTCTTCTTCTAATAATATCTAAAGTTTTAGAACTAAAAATAGTATCTCCTACTTCTATAATAGATTTTTTATTACCATGTAAAAGAGTATGAATTATTAAATCATTATTATCACCAATAACAGATACAAATTCACCCTCTTTAAGTTCAAAACTTATATCATCACCAAATTTATATTTAAAGTAAACATCTTCCATATAATAATACTCCTCATAAAAATTATACTATATTTTTGTATATTAAAAAAGAATTTATAAATTTAATTTTTATAAAATCTATTATAATAAAGTGCGATTAATATTGAACCAGTTGAATTACCAAGTACCATTATTAATATGTATAGAAGAGATTTTAAATTTAATAAGCTTGCTACACTTATATAATACATATTGGCTACACTATGCTCAAACCCACAGAGTATAAATACCATTACACACATAAATATACATGAGTATTTTCCTATTTCATTATTTATTTTTTTATAATTATTAACTGCTATATACATAAGTACTCCACATAATATAGATAGAATAAATATACTAAGTAAATTATCATTTAATTTTAGATTTACAATTTCAAGTGCTTTTTCACTAACCCCTTTAAATCTCGTGAGCAATACTAATCTTGCAACTAGAAATGTACCAATAAAATTGCCTATAATAGTTACTAATAATTCATATATATAATTAAAACTATTGATAAATATATATCCTACTTTACCAGTATATAAGTTCATTCCA
The DNA here is from genome assembly GCA_004552445.1 of Mollicutes bacterium. Classification (GTDB taxonomy): domain Bacteria; phylum Bacillota_I; class Bacilli_A; order RF39; family UBA660; genus CAG-1000. The sequence continues at coordinate 6,221 of SFOJ01000030.1, read as the reverse complement.
TACATGCATATTACAAGTAGCCCAATTGAAAATAAAAATGAACCAATTATATTATTATCAACTCTTAAAAATACTGTACCAGCAATTCCAATCATAACACCAGCAAATATACTTTTAATTAAATAATCAACGTATTTTTTCATTGTTCATCCTCAAAATTTATAATACAATTATTTTTCTCTAAATAATATTTATATATTTTTTAATTTTTTTTCTTCCATTTTGCCTCTAATGTTATATTACTACTAACAATAGAATCAAAATTATATTTAATTCCATTATTATACCAACCTATAAATTTATAACCTTTTCTAACAGGATCACTAGGAGCTATAACATTTTGATTTTCAAGAACAGTTGAAGTAGTATTTTCTTCACCATTGTTATATACAAAAGTAATAACAAATTCTAATCTATAATCAGCTTTTAATTTAACACTACTATTAACTCTATAATTACTTTCTACATATTCACCATTTTCATCTTTCCAACCAATAAAATGAAATCCATCTTTAACAGGTTTTGGAAGTACAACCTCTTCGTGTTTTTTTACTATTAAATCACTAAAATTACTTCCTCCATCACTATCAAAACTAATAGTATATTTACCATCAAAGATATATATGAATAAATAGATTGCTAAAACCAATAATACAAACGAAATAATTAATTTTGCATAATCTTTCTTATTTATTTTTTTACTATTAATATTTTTCTTCCCTTTTTTACTCACTCTTACCACCAATATAATTATACTATACTATATAATTTAAAACTATACCAAAAATAAAAAAGTTTATTAAAATAAACTTTTTTCATTAAACTTTAAAACTATTATATCAAATTGACAAATTTTCATAAAACCATAATTTATTATTTTATTTTCTATTACCTGTTACTATATCTTTAAGATTATTAATTAATACTTTAAAATAAGATGCTTTCTTTACTTCTTCATTTATTATTAAATTATATGTATATTTCTTATCTTCAAATTCAAGTATTAACTCTCCTACTTTAGTACCTTTCTTTAATGGTGCTTTTAATTTATCCAATTTTATTTTAGTACTATAGTTTACATCTCTAGTATTTTTATCAACAATTAATTTAACATCATTATCTAAATAATAATTATATTTTTTATTCTCACTACCACTTATATTAATTTTACCAGTATATTCATTCTTTTTAAATATTACTTCACTTCCATACATACTATAACCATACTCCATCATACCAATCGTATCACTGCTTCTATTATCCTTAGAACTGCTTTTCATAACAACACTTATGAGCCTCATATTATTTTTATTCATAGTTGCTGTTAAACAATAACCAGCCTTATCAGTATAACCAGTTTTAAGACCATCTATTCCTTTATAAAACTTAACTAATTTATTTGTATTAACTAACCAATGATTTTCTCCAGAAACAGTTATGTATTCATCATAAGTACTAGATATTTTAAGTGCATATTCATGTTTAACAAGTTCACGAGCCATTAATGACATATCATAAGCAGATGTTAAATGTCCATCTTCGTCAAGTCCATGAGGATTTTTAAAAGTAGTATTTTTACAACCAAGTTCTTTTGCTCTTTCATTCATCATATTAACAAAATTCTCAACTGTCCCACCCAACTTTTCAGCAAGAGCAACAGCCGCATCTGTCGTTGTTACTAAAAAGCAGTAAAAAATCTTTTAAATTTAAGCTACTGTTATTGTAGCCAACTATATTCAATTTAAAATGTAACATTACCTTATGAGTATCTTCATCTTCTTCTGATTCAAGTCTTTCTACTAATATAGTATCTAATATTGATCCAAATATTCTAAATACACTTTCATCATCTTCTAAAATCATACCGTGTATCTTTTTAAAAAAATCATCAATATTAGATTTATAATCAACTTCCGAGTTCATTGATAAATAACTTTGTTTTTTCTTATCTAATACGGATAATTCATTATTATATTTTTCTCTTGCTTCATTATATTCATCTCCCTCAATTTCTTTTCTTGCTCTCATATTAATTAACTCTGCCCTAGCATTTTTTATTTCTTCTATCTTTTTATCAACTTCATTTATTTCTCTTGAATAGTCAGATTTACTTTCGGTTTCACTAATTAAACTATATATTTCTTGCATCATATCATTTTCTTTATCTAAAATATTCTTTGCAACTATTTTGAATATATCTAATAATTCTTGATAATGAATAATTGGTGTTTTGCAACCATTTACTTTTTCTCTGCCATATTTTCTATAATTTGAACATCCCCAATATTTGCTTTCATAACCTGTTCTTTTATTTTTATAACTACCTTTTATAAATGTTGCTCCATCATGAAAACATTTAATTTTACCCGATAAAGCATATCTCATATCGGTTCTAGTTTGACATTTATAATTATTAGCATTTTTGTTCAATATCTCATTACATTTATCCCAAAGTTCTTCTGATACTATTGGTGGACAAGTTTCATTATCTTTATAAACTATCCATTCATCAGGTTTGAATCTAATTCTCTTTTTTGAATGATAATCAACAGTAGTTTCTTTATGAGCACAAAAGTATCCTTTATATTTTGGGTTTCTTATTATTCTACCAATAACAGTTCCCGCTAATGGTTTGTTAGTTTTACTAACAATATTATATTCATTATATAAATAATGTCCTAACCTAGCAGTCCCCATTTCTCCTTTTGAGTATTCATTAAAAATTAATCTAATTAATTCTGCTTCTTCTTCTACTATTTCTAATTTTCCTTTATTTTTTCTATAACCATAAAAATTATCATTACCAGGCACTACACCTTTTTCAACACTTCTTTTATATCCAAATCTAATTCTTTCTGATAACTTTCTAATTTCATCTTGTGCAATACTTGACATAATAGTTAAACGAAGTTCTGAATCTGAATCAAAAGTATTAATATTATCATTTAAGAAATATACACCAACCCCATAAGATAATAACTCTTGTGTATATTGAATACTATCAACAGTATTTCTTGAAAATCTTGATATTTCTTTTGTTAATATTAAATTAAACATACCTTTTTTTGCGTCATTTACCATTTTAAGAAAATTATCTCTTTTATTGACACTTGTTCCACTTATACCCTCATCAACATATCCAGGCACAAAAATCCAATTTGTTTGTGATTTAATATAATTTTCAAAATACATTACTTGATTTTCTAGTGAATTTAATTGTTCTTCGTGATCAGTTGATACACGAGCATAAAATGTAACACGAAGTGGTAAATCTATAAGTTTTTTTCCTTGTGCTAAAACATTTCTAATTGAGTACAAATTCAGTATCATCGTTTATTCCTCCCTTTTATATTGGAATTTTAACTATCATATTTGTCATATCTTCCTTTTTTTCAAATTTACTATCTAACTTAATAATATCTTCATCTAACTTTTTAATAATGCTATTACATTGAGAAAAATCTATTACACCTTTTTTACAAAGTTCATTGATAATTGCCTTTTGAATTTCTTTTTTTGCAAGATCAATGGAAGGATTATTATTCAAAGTTTCTCCTCCTCATTTAAACATATTTGAATAAATGAAAAAAAGAACTCAAATATTGAGTCCTTAACAATAATTTAAAAACTCAATACTTTTAATGAAGACATAATAATCCATAAAATGTCATATAAAATATTAAGTTTTCAAATAACATTTTTGCAGATTTTGAATCTAATGCTCCAGTTGGTTCATCAGCAAGAACCAATTTTGGATTTGTAATAATAGCTCGAGCAGATGCTACTCTTTGCTTTTGACCTCCACTCATTTGATAAGGATATTTCTTTAATACATCTTTAATATCCAATTCTTCTGCAACCTTTTTTATTTTTGTATCAATTTCTTTAGCACTCACATTTTGAATTGATAAAGAAAGAGCAATATTTTCATAAGCTGTTAAGGTATCCAACAAATTAAAATCTTGAAAAATAAAGCCAAGTTCTTCTCTCCTAAATCTATTTAATTCATTTCCTTTCAACTTTGTAATATCAACTCCTGCAACATAAATATGTCCACTTGTTACATTATCAATAGTAGAAATAACATTTAAAAGAGTAGTTTTACCAGAGCCACTTGCCCCCATGATAGCAACAAATTCTCCTTTATCGACTTCAAATGATAAATTATCAATGGCTTTTGTTAAAGACGAACGACTACCATAATATTTTTCGATTTTATCAACTTTTAAAATACTTTCCATATTTTTTCTCCTTTCACTTAACAATGATATACTAAAAAAATCATTTTGTCGTTCGTTTTATATTACAGAACATTACAGTTTTGTAACATTACTTCAAAACATCATAAAATTTATTTTTAGCAAAAGTAATAAAAACTTTTGTATATTCATTTTCTTTTGATTCAATTTCAATTTTATGCCCAAGTTTTTTACAAAGATTTTTAGCAATATATAATCCCATTCCTGTTGATGTAGTTTTTTCTCTTCCATTTGTTCCTGTAAAAGTTTTATCAAAAACTTGCCTTATATCGCTAGTCTTTATCCCTATACCATTATCTTCTATAATTAAAACTGTGGTATCAAGATTATCTTTTACATAAATCTTAATATAAGAGTTATCTATGTTTCTTTTATATTTAATACTATTATTTACTATTTGATTTAAAATAAACTCTAGCCATTTAGAATCAGTAAATACTTTATAATTTGTTTTATCAACTATAAATTCTACTTTATTATCTAATAAATCGTCCATGTTCTTAATTCCAACATTTTTAATAACTTTAGATAAATCAACTTCTTTTATAAAATAGTCTTTTTCAGCGTTTTCACTTCTTACATAATAAAGAACTTGATCTACATAATCCTCTAATCTTTTTAAAATATTTTTAGTTTTTCTATCTAAAATATTTTTTTGATTATTAAGAGTTAAAACTAAACTGGCAAGAGGTCTTTTTACTTCATGAATCCACATTTCTATATATTCTTTATTATCTAATAATTGTTCCTTCTCTATTCTAACATTTTCATTCATAGATTTATCTATTTCATATAATGCTTGACACAAAAGTTCACCTTCATAAAACTCTGGTCTATTAAGAGTTTCTAAAACAAGATACGCCTTATCAAGATTTTCTATATTTTTTAAAAGATCAGTATAGAATTTTTGTTTCCTAAAAAAATCAGTAAGAAATAATAATATATATGTAACGAGTAAAATAATAGTAATTGCTATTACAATAGCTTTATCTGATTTATAAGCCAGTAAAACTAAAAGAATTATAAAATAGCAAAATAATGCAGTAACAATAGAATATAATCTATCTTTTAGAAAACTATTAAATTTCATGACAAAATGTACCCTTGACCTTTTCTAGTATCTATTGCATCTTCATATCCTATTTCTTTTAATTTATTTCTAAGTCTGCTAATATTTACTGTTAAAGCATTATCATTTACAAATTCAGTATTATCCCATAAAGTAGTCATAAGCTCATCTCTTGTTACAATTTTGTTTTTGTGTGATAGTAAATATGAAAAAATAATCATTTCGTTTTTTGTTAAGACAATTTCTATACTGTCTTTTTTGATAATTCCTTTTTGAACATCAAATAATAAATCTCTATATGATAGCTTATTTGAGTTTGCACCATAATTTGTCTTTATTCTTTTTAGGACTGCTCCAATTCTTAAAAGAAGAATATTAGGATTATATGGTTTAGTTATATAATCATCTGCTCCATAAGAAATAGATAATGCTTCATCTGTTTCACTATTTTTACTTGTAACCATAATAACAGGAGTATTAGATGATTTTCTTAAACTTTGAAGTAATAACTCTCCATTCATATAAGGAATATTAATATCAAGTAATAATAAATCTGGAGCTACTCTTAATATTTCATTTAAGGAGTTATTAAAATCTTGTAATACGACCGCTTCATATCCACTATTTTGTAATAGTTCTTTTAACTCGCTACTTATTGATTCATCATCTTCAACAATCATAATTTTATTCATATCTTTCACCACATTTCTTATATATTATTATATCATGAATGAAGTATCTCTGACCTTACAATTTTGTAACATAAAAAAACAAATCATAAAAGATTTGCTCTATAAATTGTAATTTAGCGAATAGTAACTTAATTTTCTTTTTTATTAAACATATGGCGTACTTTATCTATTCGATTATTTGGTCTACGTGATTGAATAACT
>SFOJ01000029.1 GCA_004552445.1 Mollicutes bacterium | reverse complement strand
AGCTGTTGGTGAAATGATCGTTTTAAACCTTAAATATTCAAAAACTAAAGAAAGAGTAATCACTGGCTTAAAAAGAATTAGTAAACCAGGATTACGTGTATATGCTAAAGCTGATGAAATGCCAAGAGTTCTTAATGGACTAGGAATAGCTATTGTTTCTACATCAGAAGGTCTTATGACTGATAAGGAAGCTAGAGCTAAAAAACTTGGTGGAGAAGTTTTAGCTTACGTATGGTAGGTGTGTTATGAGTAGAATCGGAAATAGAATATTAGCTATTCCATCTGGAGTAGAAGTTACTGTTGATGGAAATAAAGTAACAACAAAAGGACCAAAAGGAACATTAGAATTCAATTTTAAGAATGAAAATGTTAATGTTAAAGTTGAAGATGGTAAAGTTGTAACTACTAGAAATAATGATTTAAAAGTTTCTAAACAATTACACGGAACTACAAATTCAATTATAAAAAATATGTTAATTGGTGTTAGTGAAGGATTTAAACGTGAACTAGAAATCAATGGTGTTGGTTATAGATTCCAAGTGCAAGGAAATAAGGTTATTATTTCTGCTGGATATAGTCATTCTGTTGAATTAGTTATTCCAGAAGGAATAAAAGTTGAAATGCCTGATAAATCTACTACTGAATTAACAATAAGCGGATATGATAAACAATTAGTATCAGAATTTGCTGCTAATATTAGAAAAGTAAGACAACCAGAACCATATAAAGGTAAGGGTATAAAATATAAAGATGAACATATCCGTCGTAAAGAAGGAAAGAAAGCTGCATAGGAGGTAAATAAGAATGATAAAAAAAGAATCAAAAAATGTTACAAGAATTAAAAGACATAAAAAAATCAGACAAACATTGTCTGGTACTGAAACAACTCCTAGACTTTGTGTTTTTAGAAGTAATACAGCTATATATGCACAATTAATAGATGATGTTAAGGGTGTTACATTAGCTAGTTCATCTTCTTTAGAACTTAAAATTAAAAATAATAATCTTGAAGCAGCTGCTGCAGTAGGAAAAGATATTGCAGAAAAAGCTAAAAAAGCAAAGATCAAATCAGTTGTATTTGATCGTGGTGGATATCTATATCACGGACGTGTTAAAGCATTAGCTGATGCAGCTCGTGAAAATGGACTAGAATTCTAGGGAGGAAACGTATGGACGGTAAAAGAAGAACTGATCGTGAACCTAAGAAACTTTATGAAGATAAAATTATATCTATCGGAAAAGTTACAAAGGTTACACAAGGTGGACGTAATTTTAGATTTTCAGCTACAGTTGCTGTAGGAGACAGAAAAGGAAAAGTTGGAATTGGTACAGGTAAATCTAAAGAAATTCCAGTTGCTGTAAGTAAAGCAATTAAAGAAGCTGAAAAGAATATTGTACATGTAGATTTAGTAGATAATAGAACTATATCTCACGAAGTTACTGGCGTTTGTGGAGCTGCTAAAGTATTAATTAGACCTGCCAAGGCTGGACGTGGAATTATCGCTGGTGGAGCATCAAGAATAGTTTTAGAACTTGCTGGTGTTAAGGATGTTGTTGCTAAATCTTTAGGAAGCAATACACAAATTAATACTGCTAAAGCTACTATTAAAGCTTTAGAATCTCAAAGAACTATTGAACATGTTGCTAGTCTTCGTGGAAAAACTGTTGAGGAGGTCTTAAAATAATGAAATTACATGAATTAAATAGATTAGAAGGATCAACTCATAGAAGAAAAGTTGTTGGACGTGGACCAGGAAGTGGACATGGTAAAACATCAACTCGTGGTGAAAAAGGACAAAAAGCTAGAAGTGGCGCATCAATTCATCCATGGTTTGAAGGTGGTCAAACTCCTTTATATAAGAGACTACCTAGACGTGGATTCTCAAATGCTAGATTTGAAAAGAAATATTCAATTATTAATGTTTCAGATTTAAATAGATTTAAGGATGGAGATGTAATTACTCCTGAAGTATTAAAAGAATCTGGATTAGTGAAAAAAGAATTATGCGGAATCAAAGTATTAGGAAATGGTAAATTAGAAAAGAAATTAACTGTTAAAGCTAACGTATTTACTAATTCAGCTATTACTAAAATTGAGGAATTGGGTGGAACTACGGAGGTGATTTAAGATGTTTGCTACTTTTAAGCAAATATTTAGATCTTCTAACAAAGATTTAAGAGCAAGAATATTATTCACATTAGGTGTATTATTCATTTTTGCTTTAGGTAATTCCATAACTATTCCTGGTATGAATGTTATTACTGGAGATATTGGATTTTTAGAATTGTTTAATGCAATGAGTGGTGGAGGTTTAAAACAATTTTCAATCTTTGCACTAGGTGTTATGCCTTATATTACTGCATCAATTATTATTCAAATTCTTCAAATGGATATTATTCCATATTTTAAAGAACTTAAAGAGATGGGAGAAGAAGGAAGACGTAAGATTGCAAAAATAACTAGATATTCTGGATTAGCTATTGCTTTTATTCAAGGTTTCTTCTATCCAATGATGTTCTTAGGTAAAACTCAAGAACCAATGATGTATTTCAAAATTGCTATAATCTTAACAGCTGGTACTGCTTTCTTGTTATGGTTAGGTGATGAAATTACAAATAAGGGAATTGGAAATGGTGTTTCATTAATAATCATGGCTGGTATTGTTAATACTTTACCAAGTATGTTTGTTACTGCATTTCAATCACTAATTCCTAATGCAAACAATGAAGTGTTAGCTTGGGCTAAGTTCATAATATTCATTCTATTATATGTATTTATAGTAGTCGGAGTTATTTGGGTTGAACAAGCTGAAAGACGTATACCAATTCAATATTCAAATAGAAGTTCATCAAGTTATGGTGGACAACAAACATTCTTACCATTAAAGTTGAATTCTGCAAATGTAATGCCTGTAATTATTGCAAGTGTTATAATGGGAATTCCATCAATTCTTGCTTATTTTATTAAGAATGCTAAAGTAATATCTTTCTTGAATAATTATTTATCAACATCTAAACCAGTAGGTTTTGTGATATATATAATTTTAATAATAGTATTCACTTATATTTATACATTCTTAACAATTAATCCTGAAGAATTGAGTAAAAATTTAAATAAAAATGGTGGTTATATTCCTGGTATTAGACCTGGAACTGAAACAAAAAAATATATATCAAAAGTTTTAGGAAGAATAACATTTATGGGAGCATTATTCATAGCTCTATTAGCAGCTATTCCAACTATATTTACAGCTTTAACTGGACTTCCAGAAACTATAAAGCTAGGTGGTACGTCAATGTTAATAGCAGTTGGTGTTCTTCTTGAAACATATAAACAACTTGAAAGTTCTGTTGCATCAAGAAATTATAGTAATAGGAGATAATATGAATTTAATTTTAATTGCACCACCAGCAGCAGGTAAAGGAACTCTTGCTTCAATGTTAACTAGCAAGTATGGACTCGTAAGTATCTCTGCCGGTGAACTTTTAAGAGGTGTTGATCCAACAACTGAACTTGGAAAACAAATTAGAGATATTCAATCAAGACGTGAACTTGTTAACGATGAAATTACTAATCAATTAATGAGAGAAAGATTAATGAAAGATGATATTAAGAATGGCTTTATTCTTGATGGTTATCCAAGACATATGCCTCAAGTAGATGCTACTGAAAAAATATGTTCTGATCTTAATTTAAAAATTGATTACGCAGTACTTCTTAATGTCGATTATGAAATGGCATTAAAAAGAACTTTAGGAAGGGAAATTTGTCCTAAATGTAAAAAGACATATAATAGTTTAACAGGCGTTAACGCTCCGTTAAAAGAAGGTATGTGTGATGATTGCGGTATAGAGTTAACTAAACGTAATGATGATAATGAGGAAACGTTTAAAAAAGGTTTCGCTATGTTTATTGAAAATTGTACACCAGTTATAGAATATTATAGAAATAAAGGTATTTTAATTGAATTAAATGCTAATGGTTCTGCTGATGACACAATGAGAGAGTTTGAGAATATTATAAGGAAGTAATAAAATGATCAGTATTAAGAATGAACAAGAAATAGAATTAATGAGAATATCTGGTCAAATAACTTATGGTGCTCTATCAGGTTTGAAAGATTTTATTAAGCCTGGTATAACTAGTAAGGATATTGATAAATATTGTTATGACTATATAACAAGTCATGATGCTGTTCCATCTTTTCTTGGTTATGAGGGATTTCCAGCAACTGCATGTATTAGTATTAATGATGTTGTAGTTCATGGGATCCCTGATGATACTGTCATTAAAGATGGAGATATAGTATCAGTTGATTTAGGATCTATATACAAAGGATATCACTCAGATTCTGCTTATACTTATATAGTTGGTAAAACTAGTAAGAAGAATCGTAAATTTGTTAGTGATACACAGAAAGCTTTATATAAAGGTATTTCTGTAATTAAAGAAGGTATTAAACTAAACCAAGTTTGTTCTGCGATAGGTAGGGTTGCTAAAGAAAATCATTATGGAGTATTTACTTGTTTAACTGGACATGGAGTTGGACGAGATCTTCATGAAGATCCTTATATTCCTAATCTTAGTAATCATGAAAGTGAAGGAATCATACTTAAAGCAGGTATGACTTTAGCAATAGAACCAATGTTTAGTTTAGGTACAAAAGAAGTGTGGCTTCTTCCTGATGAATGGGGAATTGTTACTCAAGATGGAAGTTTATCTGCTCACTTCGAACATACAGTCCTTGTAACTAAAGATGGTTATGAGATTTTAACAGGAGAGTGAAAAATGGCCAAAGATAAAGACGGTTATATTGAACTTGAAGGAAAGGTATTAGAGATTTTACCTGGAGGAGACTTCAAAGTAAAGTTAGATAATGGGCACATAGTAGAGGCTCGCGTTTCTGGAAAAATGCGCTTGAACATGATTCGTATTTACCCAGGTGATACTGTGCTTATGGAAATACCTATTTGTGATTTAACACGTGGGCGTATAATTTATAGAAAGTAAATGGAGGGATTGAACGTGAAAGTAAGACCATCAGTAAAAAAGATTTGTGACAAATGCAAAATTATTAAAAGAAACGGAAAAGTTAGGGTAATTTGTGAAAATCCTAAACATAAACAAAGACAAGGTTAAGTAGGAGGAAAATATGGCACGTATTAAAAATATTGACTTACCAAAAAATAAAAGAATAGTAGTAGCACTTACTTATATTTATGGAATTGGTCCAACTAGAGCACATGAAATTTGCGTTGCTGCAAATGTAAGTGAAGATACTAGAACTGACAATTTAACAGTTGAAGAAATTAATCGTTTAAGAGCTGAAGCTGATAAATATGTATTAGTTGGTGATTTAAAAAGAGAAGTTGAAATGAATATTAAAACTAAAATGGAAATTAATTCATATCAAGGTACAAGACATAAAAAAGGCTTACCAGTAAGAGGTCAACATACAAGTAGAAATGCTAGAACTCGTAAAGGTAAAGGTAAGACTATTGCTAATAAGAAGAAATAGGAGGGATAACTTATGGCTTATAATAGAAGAAAAAGAAAAGCAAAGAGAGATATCACTGAAGGTCAAGCACATATTCATTCTACATTTAATAACACAATCGTAACAATTACTGATAATAATGGTGGAGTTGTTAGCTGGGCTTCTTCAGGAACTGTTGGATATAAAGGAAGTAAAAAGAAAACTCCTTTCGCAGCAGGTATGAGTGCTGAAGCTGCTGGTAAAGCTGCTTTCGATGCTGGAATTAGAAAAGTTGAAGTTTTTGTTAAAGGAATTGGTGGAGGACGTGAAACAGCTGTTAGAAGTTTACAAACTGCAGGTTTAGAAATAACAGCAATTAATGATGTTACACCAGTGCCACATAATGGATGCAGACCACCTAAGAGAAGACGTATATAAGAGTTAAGGAAGGGGAATAAATACCATGTTAAAATTTATTAAACCAGATTATAAAGTAAACGAATATGTTGAAAGTAATTATTATGGAAAGTTTGTTTTAGAACCACTTGAAAGAGGTTTTGGAACTACTATAGGAAACGCTCTTAGAAGAGTTATGCTATCAAGTTTAGAAGGTAGTGCAATTACAGATGTTAAAATTGAAGGTGTTATGCACGAATTTCAAAAAATAGATGGAGTAGTAGAAGATGTTACTGAAATCATTCTTAATCTAAAAAAATTAGTATTAAAAAATCATAGTGAAAATGATCAAGTTTTACATTTAAAAGTTACTAGTGAAGGAGAGGTTCATGCTTCTGATATAGATAAAAATTCTGAAGTAGAAATTATTAATCCAGATTTATTAATCGCTACATTGTCAAAAGGTGGTAGTTTAGATATGACTATGACTGTATCTAATGGTCGTGGTTATGTTGATGGAAAAATTAATGCTATTGCTGTAAGAGATGTAGTTGGAGCTATTGGTGTAGATTCATTATATAGCCCAATTGAAAGAGTTAGTTATGAAGTTGAACCTGCTCGTGTAGGACAAAATGATAATTATGATAAATTAACTTTAAATGTATGGACTAATGGATCTATTAAACCAGAAGAAGCTGTTGCTCGTGCTGCTAAGATAATCATTGATCATTTTGAAGTTATCACTGATTTACATAATTTAACAGGAATTGAAAGCGTTCTTGCTGATAAAGAAGAAAACTCAGTTCAAAAGACATTAGAAACTCCTATCGAAGAATTAGATCTTTCTGTTAGAGCTTATAACTGCTTAAAGAGAGATGCTATTCATACTTTACAAGATTTAACATCTAAGAGTGAATCAGAAATGATGAAAATTAGAAATCTTGGTAAAAAATCATTAAAAGAAGTTTTAGATAAAGTTAGAGACATGGGACTTAAGTTCCGTGATGAAGATTAATTAGGAGGATACAATGGCATTATATAGAAAATTAAATAGAGAAACTCGTGTTAGAAAAAGTATTTTATCTGGTTTAACTAAAAGTGTACTTGAATTTGGGTATGTAGAAACTACTGAACAAAGAGCTAAAGAAGCTCGTAAGTTTGTTGATAAAATGATTACATATGCTAAAAAAGGTGATTTAGTTTCTAGAAGAAAAGCACTTGCTTTCTTAAATAATGATAAAGATTTAGTTAAAAAATTATTTGATGAATATGCTACTAAATATGTTGATAGAAAAGGTGGATATACTAGAATAATTAAATTAAAAGAAAGAATTGGGGACGATGCTTTAATCGTTCGTTTAGAATTAGTTTAAGATTGAAGAAATTCAATCTTTTTTATTTATGTAAATATATATTTTATTCTTTAATATTTTAAAAATATGGTGTATAATGCTTTATAGGATGATAGAGTGGTGAAGATATGAGTAAGGATATAAAAAAATCAGTAGAATTTAATTTAGTTGAAGTTATATTTATTATTTTAATTACAGGTATTGTTGTTAGTGTAGCTAGCGGATTAATAGTCTTTAAAAATTATGATAAATTATCTAGTGTTGCTTCAAGTGATTCTGCTACCAATTTTTCAGAATTTAATAAAGCATATAATCATATTGTAAATAGTTACGTTAAAGAAGTTGACAAAGATAAGTTAATCGAAGCAGCTATTGAAGGTATGTATACTTATTTAAATGATGAATATAGTATATATATGGATGAAGAAACAACTAAATCTTTAGAAGAAAGATTAGATGGACAATATACTGGCGTTGGTATAGAAATTACTGCTGATAAGAACAATAATAAAATAATAATAAATAAAGTTTTTAGTAATTCTTCTGCTATGGATGCTGGTCTTAAAGCGGGTGATGAGTTAATTGCTTTAGATGGTGTATTGTTGAGTGATAAAGAATATACTTACGTTTCTGACACAATTAAGAATAGTAAGAAAGATACTTTTATGATTAAGTACATTCGAGATGGTAAAGAATATGAGGTTAATTTGAAGAAAAAGAATGTTCTTATTGATTCAGTTGTATCTAAAGAATATGAAAATGTTGGATATATTCAAATACAAACTTTTTCAGCAACTACTAGTAAACAGGTGAAAGATAAAATTAATAATTTTAGTAAAAATATAGATTCACTTGTTATTGATGTTAGAAATAATACAGGTGGTTATTTAAGCGCTGCATATGAAATTGCTGATTATTTTGTTGCTAAAGGTAAACCTATTTATCAATTAAAGAATAGAGAAAATAAGATTACTATATATAAGGCAAAAAATGATATTTTAAGGAATTTTAAGGACATTTCTGTACTTATAAATAATTATAGTGCTTCTGCTTCCGAAATACTTGCATTAGCCTTAAAAGAAAGTGCAAATGCGACTACAATAGGAGTTAAATCTTATGGTAAAGGAACTGTACAAGAAACTGATACATTATCTAGTGGTGCTATGATAAAATATACTACATCATATTGGTTAAGTCCAAATGGTAATACAATAAATACTATAGGTATATCACCTGATATTGAAGAAAAGGATGCTAAAAAGCAATTAGATATTGCTATTAAAATGTATAAGAAGTAATTTATAATTGCTTCTTTTTGTTTACACTATTATAAAGAAAAAATTTAAATTTTTTCTATTGTGTGTTAGAATATATTTAGAAAGAGGTGTCTTATGAAGATTAAGATCGGAGACACACTTGTTATTCATTGCTATAAGCACAATGGAATGATACATAAATCTTGGAAGTCTGCTGTTGTGTTAGAAGTAAATGATGATTTTATTGTTTTGGGTAATGAAAATGTATTAGTTACAAAGCAAGATGGAAGAACTTGGCATACTAAAGAGCCAGCAATAATGTTTTTCTATAAAAAAAGATGGTTTAATATAATTGCACAATTAAAAAGTAATGGTATATTTTATTATTGTAATATTGCTAGTCCTTATGTTATAGATTGTGATGTTTTAAAGTATATTGATTATGATTTAGATTTAAGGGTATTTAATGATGGTGCATTTAAAATTCTTGATAGGAATGAATATAACTATCATAAAAAATTAATGAAATATCCTAGAGAAGTTAATTATATTATTAAGGAAGAATTGTCATCTTTAATAGAAATGAAAAAAGCAGGTGAGTTTCCATTTGATACTCATGTTATAGAATATTACTATAATATATTTAGAAAAATCACAAAATAATGTGATTTTTATTTGCAAAAGCATATAATAATATATATAATTGAGTGAAAATAAAAAAAGTAAAAATTTTTTTAAAAAGGTATTTACTTTTAAAATCCACTATGTTAATATATATAGCGTTGTTTCGAAAGAAACGGCTAAATTCATAGCATTAATCATTCAAAATTGAGATTATTTCTTAATTTAATCATTGAAAAATGAAAAATGTCAAAAAAAATATAAAATTAAAAAAAAGTTGTTGACATTGAAATATGAAAATGCTATATTATATGAGCAACCGCAGGAAAAGCGATTGAAATGATCTTTGAAAACTAAGTAAAATAATGAGTTTTGTAGACAGGATTAAATAATG
>SFOJ01000009.1 GCA_004552445.1 Mollicutes bacterium | reverse complement strand
GTTTTAATACCATTTAGAACGACATATAACTAAAACCTCAAATTTTAATATATGTTTTTAATACATTAATAGGATTTGTACTTCTAAATGGTAATTATATGTCTAATTTCATTATTATTTTAACATAAATTCATCTAAATTACTATCTACTATTATTTTATTTTCATATGATGCTGTTGTTCCATAGCTTTGTGAATCAATTAGCAATATTTTTATTCTGTTATATATTGCATATTTATATAATTCTATTAATTCTTGATTTGTTAAATATTGTTTTAAATTTACAAATACTAGCAAATTATTAGTTTTTAATGTTTTTTCAAGTTCTATTAATAGTAATAAATTATCAAGCAAACTGTTTTTAGAATTAATAGTTAGTTTTAAATTTTTAATTATGTTATCAATTGTTACTTCTTCTAGTATTTGTAATGGTAAGTCTGATTTATTTAGAATTTTTAAGAAATTTTCTATTAATTTGTTATATGATTTTAGTAATATTGTTTTATCATTCTCATCAAGTTCATTTATTATATATTTATTAATGTCATTTGTATATTTTTTTGAGTCAAACTCAAAATTAAAAAAATTTACAAATATTTTAATCTTGTTACTTATATTTAATTCATTATTATTTTGATCATAGAATGTAATGTCTTCTACTACTTCTGAATTAACTATTGAATATATATTTGATACTAATCTATAAAAATAATTTTTATTTTCTAATTCTATACTTAAAATTTTTTCATCACTTATTTCCAAAATATTTTCTAAATAGTTAACTTTTATTTTCATAGAACTACCAACCTATCTTCGTTATCAATTATTTTTGTATTTTTTTCTCCAATAATATATTCTATTTGAGAGTATTGCTTTTCAGTTATTGTTAATACTTGTATAAGTCCTTTTCCTGGAGATTTCTTTCTAAGTTTTTGTAATATTAATTCTGATTGTTGAGAATTTAATACAATCTTAGAATAAACTGATTCTTGCATCATTATGAATCCTTCATTTATTAAAAATTTTCTAAATTTTAAATAGTTTCTTTTATCTTTAGAATATATATTTGGTAAATCAAAAAATACTAGCGTTCTCATATATCTATCCCTCATATACACTAAATTCCTTATAATTTTTTGGATTATCAATTGATTCTAATGTATTTTTTACATACATTTTTATAATATCTTTTAATACATAATTCTTATTTTCATAATTATATCTATTGTTAAATATATTTATTATATCTAATTTATATTGAGTATTAAGTTCTCTATCTTGATTAAAGTAAACAAAATTATCTATTATTATTCTAAAAGGTTCCATTAAATCACATGATAAATTAAATTCATTAAATTCATTTTTATGGTGTATTCCTATTTGAGTAAGATAGCCATTAGATGTTACCTCTTTGTTAACCGTAGATAATAGTATTGCATACCCATAGTTTAATGCAGCATTTATATTATCTGAATCATTTCTAACAAAATCTTTGCCAAATAATTCATTAAAATATACTTTCGCTGCGTGCCCTTCTCTATTTGTTTTATCAGATGCTAAGACATCTTCTATATAACTTAGTAGTAATTCATACTTGTCTGATTTAATTTTATGAAGCATTAGTGCTTGATTTATAATTTTATTTTTAATTATATTTTGCCACATTAAATCCTTATTTTCTTTTGACCAGTTTATTTGCTTTTGTATTTTTTTACTTGAATTATGCGAAGAATAATAGGAAGATAATTCTCCAAATGGGTTATGTTTTTCATCACAAAATATTATATTGATTTTATTATCTGATAGTTCTTTAAGAAGATAAGAAGAAATAGATACTGCTATAGAATCTACTATAATAGTATCTATTTCCGATAAATGAATATATTTTTCGTCATTATCTTGTTTAACTACTAAAAATCTATTTTTATAATTAAGTTTTGATTGATTAGATATAACAACTGTTCTAAAACTCATAATTATTCTCCTATTTTTGCATCTTTTACGTGTATTCCAGATATCGAGCTATCTTCAATGATACATTTGTTTATAGTTCTACCATGTTTTTTTCCAAAAAAACCTGAATATTTTTCATTTAAAAATTTGAAATTAGCTGTATCGCTTTTACAATTTAATAGTTTAGTTAATTGTTTTATTATATTTTCTTTTACTTCTATACTATTTTCATCTAAACTATCATAATTTATCATATTTTTTAACTCTGGAACTAAGTTGCTATAAAGTTTATATTTTGTTTCTATTTTCTTTACTATATATTTTATAATGTCATTTAATTTTTCTTGATATATATAATCTTCTATTTCTAACTTGTTATTGTTGAATAATTTTTGCAGTGCTTCTTTATGACTTATATAAAAATCTTTACTATAATTAAATTCTTGTGCGTTGCATACTTCTACTAAATCTGCTGCACCAACTAAATAGCATATTTGATTTTCCCAATTTAATTTACTATAAAATGGTATGGGTTTACTTATAAATTCGTATGTATCTGATTCACTAATATTAAGTAAATTCCTTATGTATTTATCTTTTGCAGTTTCATCCTTTTGATTTGTAAAATATATTGGAATTCCAATTAATTTTTGGTTTGTTTTTCCTTTTTTAACATATTTTATCATTATAGCATATGATGGATTTAGACTAGTGTATGAACCATAAAGGTCTACTGGCATATTTTTCTTTAATGGAACTCCTTTACAACCTTTTGAATTTTTAGTTTGATTATAAAATTCTCCCGTTCTTATTTCAGTTTTTTTACTTACTAGTATATCATTTCTATATAATGTATTTTCTATCGTTTTATTAAATATAGATACATCAATTTTTTTAATATCATCGTTAAGTACTTCTCCTGTTTCTTCTTCTATTTTTATGTTTTGATTCATTATATAGTCATATACTTCACTTTCTAAACTATTAATTACATAACCATATTTAATTTTATCTTTATTATTTGTTTCTCTTAAATGATTATTTAATCCTTTTATTGTATCAAAGCTTATGTTCTTTTTTAAATAATTTTCATTATATTCACCTAATACCGCTGCTAGGTAAGCATCATGTGCATGATGATAATCATTTATTTCTCTGAATTTATATAATTTATATTTATCTCTATAGTCATGTGATATTTTAGCCTTTAAATATATAATTTTTGTATTTTTATAATAAGTATTTAATATATTTGCTATATGTTTTGTTATTTGTCTAGTTTCAACTAATTGTCTATTAATGAATCCTTTAATGTCTTCTTCACTATATTCTTTTCTAATTAAATTATGAAATTTTTTGGCTGATATCAAATTAATTTCTTTTAAATGCTTCCACCATTCAATATTTAACTTATTTCTATATGACTCTGGTAGTACATAACTTGCAGCTTTATCTTGATTACATTGTTTATGTACTAATGCTTTATTATCAATAGAATCATCTTTTATTAGTGTTCTAGGTATTATATGATCTATTTCATAATCTTTAAAGTCTTCTATATTTAAAGGTTTGTGACAATATAAACATTTTCCTTCTTGTATAAAATATAAAAACATTTTTTGAGAATTTATTTCTTCTCTTTTAAGCTCATTTTGTAATTTATTGTAGTCTTTAATTTGTTCTTTTGATTTATTATACAAAGTTTCTATATATTTCTTTTTATCATCTTTTCTTTCTTTTTTACCATCTTCTCTTGCCATTTCTATGATAATATTTTTTGGATCGTTGCCCATGTAATTTACGATTTCTTCAACAATTTTTAATGCTTGATATATTCCTCTTTTATTTGATGGTGAAGTTGCTAATGGCTCTACTACACTATAGTTAAGTTTATCTAATTTATTATCAAGGTTATTAAATTCTTTAATCATATCTTGAAATTTGTATTTATCATTATTTAAAATTTGCATAAAGTTTTCTTTTGATTCATACATGATATCTAGTATTGATTTTTTAGCATTAGTTTTTTCATTTAAATAATATTTTGTATTAAGCAATTTTGATGATAAACTTCCCCATCCTTTATATTTTTTCTTTAATATAGTTTTAATTTTTAAGTCTGTTAATTCTGGATAGTTCTCTCTTACTTTTTTCTCTAATATATCTTTATCATCAAATATTGTTATCCATTCAATTATATTTTCAGCATCCTCTTCAGTATAATTTGTATTTTCAAATATCCCATTATTTCCAAAAAAGTCCACATATGATTGCATATTATTTGCAAATTTTCCATCTGCTGAGTATCCAGTTATATTAAGTTCAGTTCCATACATTGGGTATTCATTATTTTCAAGTAGATAATCTTTTAGAATTTTCTCAGTTACTGTTCCTTTTGCTTTAAATAATTCTTCTAATATTTTGTGTTGTAAATCTATATCTAATGAATCACCATTTATCTTTATTTGTTTTAATTCATTTAAAACTTTGAAATTATTATATTTTATAGAATTATTAGGTAAAGCATTTTCTTCTAATAAATATGTACAATGTTTTATCATTCTTTTAATAAACTTCTCTGCAGTTAGTTCTTTATTGACTACTTCATCGAAGTTATATGGTGTAATTTTAATATTTTCTATATTTCTTTCCATCCATGCATATTTACTTTGATTATCATTTACTAGCGGACCAACAAAGTATGGAATTCTAAATTCTAATAATTTTACTATTTTATAAGTACCATCACTTGTTTTATTTAATAAAAATGGATAGTATATACCTTGATTTTCTATAATTTTTATTAATTCATCTTTATTTAATTGATATGGATATTTTCCATTTTCTGTTGATGTTATTCTTGGAATAAAATTTCCATTATTTATTTTTGGTTTTATTTCAGTTATATATTTATTTGATAAATTATAATCATTTATGTCAGTATTTGATATTGCATTATCTATTTTCTTTACAAAATCATCATATGTTATTTTATTTGAAACATACTGTTCATATATACATACATTGTTATTTCCGCTTTTAAAGAATTCTTTAAAAGATTTTTTGTTGTTTCTTAATATTGATTTTAAAAATATTAAGTCTTTTTTATGTTCTATATATTTATTAACCATTAATGATGAAATATTTGTATCATTAGAGCCTTTAAATAATCTTTTTAAAAATAAAGTATCATATAACTCTTTCATGCTTTCTAATATTTCTATCTTTTCATCTACTAATTCTTCAATATCATCGTATTTATCTTCGAGATCTGTTCCGTCAAAATTTATATCTATTTTTTTATCAGTATCTTCAATTAGTAATAATTTATTAATATTAAATTTATTTCCAACTATTAATTTTATAAATTCTGATATAAAGTTTTTGTCAAAAATGGTTGATTCTGTGAGTATTCTTTTAGTTTCTGCTTTAACATCTGATTTATTTTCAAGCATTAATGCTTCACTTAATTCCTTAATATTTATTATATCTTTATAATCATCATAATCATTGTTTATGTAATTAAAATAAATATTAAATGATTCTTCAATTTTTTCTTTTAAGTTTAAGTTATTTGCATTAAAACTTTTTGTATTGTATAAGAAATTTCCTCTATACTTAATTATGTGATGCATTGCTAAATATACTAATCTAATATCTTCTTTTTCTTTATTTTCTATTAATTTTTTTCTTAGATGATATATTGTTGGACATTCCTTTAAATATTTTTTAAGTTGTTCTTTTTCTTCTTTAGAAATTTGTATTGTTTTGTTATTTATATCTTCTTCGTCATATTTTGATTCATCCAATTTTGTAAAAAATGTTGGATCAATTGTATTAATTTCTTGTTCAAATTCTTTTCTTAATAATGATATTCTTTCACGTCTTCTATCATATCTACGTCTTGTGCTTCTAAAACTTCTTCTTTTATCTGCTTTTTGTGCTTCATCGAAAAGTCTTATTCCCCAAAGCGCTTTATTTCCTTTTTTTAATATTTTTTGACTTCCTACTTCTACTACTGCCCATCCTACTGATGATGTTCCAATATCTAAACCAATATTATAGTTTTTTGCTTTATCCATTGACTTGCCTCCATATTTTTGATATTATGTAGTTGTTCTAATACCATTTAGAGCGACATAGGAGTTAAAATAAAGGCTTTGCCCTAAATGCTCACATATGTGTTCGACTACTTAGGTAGTCTTTTTTTTATCTAAAATTGTATAGTACAACTATGTTTTTCTTAATTATTAGTTTATCAGTTTTAATTACTAATGTCTATATATAGTTATAATTTTTTATAATCTAAAAGCACTTATTCAGTGCTTATTATTCTATTCTTTTTATTGCATCTTTTATTACATTTATTGAGTTATTTAATTTTTCTTGTTCTGTGTTATTTAGTTCTACTTTCATTTTCTTAATAGCACCATCTTTATTTATTACACTTGGTGTACTAAAATATATATCATTTTCTTCATCGTAGCTTGATACTGTTATAATAGAACTTTCATTGTTTAAAATAGCATTTGTGATTCTAGTTAAGCACATAGCTATTCCATAGTATGTAGCTCCTTTTCTATCTATTATTTCATATGCTGCGTTTCTTACATCACTTTCTATTTTTATCATTTCATCTTTTGTTAAATACTTATCTATTTTTTCGCTGCCTATAAGAGCTGAACTCCAAAGTACAAATTCTGAATCTCCATGTTCACCAATTACATATGTATGTATACTTTTAGGATTTATATTTACTTTTTCTCCGATTATATATCTCAATCTTGCTGTATCTAGACTTGTACCTGAACCTATTACTTTATTAGGTTTTAATCCTGAATATTTATATGTTATATATGTCATTATATCAAGTGGATTTGTTGCGACTAGAAAATAACCTTTAAAATCATTTTTCATAACTTCTGTTATTATTGATTTAAATATTTTTGAGTTTTTATTTATTAAATCCATTCTTGTTTCACCTGGATTTTGATTAGCACCTGCGGCGATTACTATTAATTTAGCATCTTTACAATCTGAATAGTCTCCAATTCTTATATCTATTTTTGATGGACTAAATGCTAGGCAATGATTTAAATCCATTGCTTCTCCAATAATTTTTTCTTTATTAATATCTATTAATACTAATTCATTTACATTAGTATTTTGATTTAATAGTGAAAAGGCATAACTCATACCTACGTTTCCGCAACCTATTATTATTACTTTATTCATATTTTCTCCTATAATCTGTAAATATTATATCATAAAGAAAAAAAAGATAACAAGTGTTATCTTTCAATATATTTTCTTTCTACTCTAGAACTTATATTACACATAACTTCATAGTTAATTGTATCTAAATGTTTTGCTATTTCATTTATATGGTTATTGTCTTTTATAATTAGTACTTCATCATTTATGTTTATAGTATCATCTATTAGTACAAATAACATATCCATACATACGTTACCTACGATTTTGTATTTTTTGTTATTTATATATACGTATCTTCCAGTATTTTTTCTTATAATACCATCTGCATATCCGATAGGTACTATACCAATTAGTTCATCTTTTTTTGCTTTAAAGTTTCCATCATAACCGACAGTTTCACCTTTTTTAATATTCTTTATTTCTATTATTCTTGAATTTAAACTAAATACTGATTCTAAGTGTAAGGTATCACTAAAACCATACATTATTATACCCATTCTGCATCCATTTACATAATCTTTCTTTTTATAATTAGTAAGTGTTTCACTATTAGGTATGTGTATTATTTCTATTTTAGATAAATCTATATCTTTGGTAATAGTTTCAAATTTTTTAAATTGTTTTTCTGTTAAAATTTTGTCACTACTTTTATATATATGGGTATATATTCCTTCTAGATTTATATTAGATTTATTTATAATATTATATACTTCATTTAATTCTTTTTTATTATTTATACCTAGTCTATTCATACCAGTATTAATTTTTATATGACAAGTAAATTTTTTATCTTTTATTTTATTTAAATATTCTTTTGATGATATAGTTAGTGTTATATTATTTTTAGTAGCTAAATCTATATATTTTATATCTATTGGTTCTAGTACAAGTATTCTTACGTTTGTTATCTTTCTTATTTTTAATGCTTCTTCTAATGAAGAAACTGCTAGATAGTTTGCACCACCTAGCAATATACTTTTTATACATTTAATACCAAGAGCATAGCAATTTGCTTTTACTACTGCGATATGATATTTGTATTCTTTAGATGAATTAATTATAGTTTTTACATTGTTTTCTATTTTTTTTAAGTTAATTAATTCATATGTTTTTCTTATCATTTTAAATACCAAATATCTTTACCATCTTTGAATACTTGTTTAATAATACCACCCATTAAGCATTGTTCTCCTAGATATATAACACAGGCTTGTCCTGGTGTTACGGCTTTACCATCTACATATTTAACTCTTATTTGATTATTTTCTAGGTATTCTATAGTAACTGGGACATCTTCACTTCTATATCTAAATTTAGCTGTCGCGAATGTTGGGTGTTTATCTGATATAAAATTAACATTTTCTATTAATGCTTCATCTGATAATAAGTATTTAGAATCACTTCCATATGCAATGTAAAGTGTATTTGTTTTAGAGTCTTTACCACATACATAGTGTCTTTTTTGATCCCCTGAAAGACCTACATTTCGTCTTTGACCAATTGTGTAGTTCATAAGTCCATGATGTGTTCCAACTTTTTTACCTGTTTCTACATCTATAATATCTCCATCTTTACCTTTTAAGTAGTTTGAAACAAATTGTTGATAGTGACGTTCACCAATAAAACAAATACCTGTTGAATCTTTTTTATCGGCTACTGGTAAATTATATTCTTTAGCAAGTTTACGTACTTCTGGTTTTGTTAAATGACCTATTGGGAATAGTACATCTTTTAGTTGCTCAGTAGATACTTGACTTAAGAAATAAGTTTGATCTTTATTATTATCTACTCCTCTTAAAAGTCTATTTCCTTTTATACGAGCATAGTGACCAGTAGCTATTTTATCTGCTCCTAATTTTTTAGCTTCTTTTTTGAATAAGTCAAATTTTATATATTTATTACACATAATATCAGGATTTGGAGTTCTACCTTTTTCTAATTCGTCTAAAAAATATTTAAATACATCATCCCAGTATTCTTTTATAAAATCTACTCTATAAAGTGGTATACATAGTTCATCACATACAGCTTTAGCGTCCCTATAATCTAATTCTTGAGGACATACACCATCTGTTATACCCTCTTTATCATTATTAATGTTAGAGTCCCAATTTTTCATAAATAGACCAACAACGTCATATCCTTCTTGTTTTAATAATAGTGCTGATACTGCTGAATCTACTCCTCCACTTATTCCTACTACTACTTTCATAAATATACATCCCTTTCGATATAACATTATACTACATATTTAATGATATTTGAACATAAATATATCTCGATTATACTACTAATTATAAGTAATAATGATAATATTAAGAATATATAGAAGTAATTTTTAATAAACAATCTTAAATTAATATCTTTATTGTTTTTTATTGTATTATAACACTTTATACTAAAGTTTATACTATAGTAACTTAGAAATAGAAATATTATTTCATTTAACATTGTTGGAAATACTATTATTAAGGCGTATAACGTGCCTTTTAATTTATATGTGTAAATTATAGTAGAAATGGTTAAACTAAGCGATATGCCTCTATAAATAATTATTAATGGTATGATCAGAGAACAAAAAAATATTATTCCTGAAATCCATATAATACTACTATATTTTATATTTGATATTATTGATGAGATAAGTCCATTACTATAATTATAACTATCATTCTTTATTAGATTAATATAATTAATAATACTACTTTGAAGTGAAGTTTTATCCATAAAAATAAAACTAATTATTCCTATTATAAAACCTATTACTAGAGTTACTACTAATATTTTAAATATCTTGCTATTTATTATTTTCATAATAAATTATATTTAATTCTTTATTTTTTATTACTTTTATATTATAATTTTAATGAGGTATTTAATTATGGCAAAGAAAAAAAGTAATAAAGGACTTGGAAAAAAGATCGTAGCATGGATTATGCTTTTAGTTATGGTAGGTAGTTTATTTTCTATCGTAATATCTGCTTTATTTAGCTAAAAAAGAAGGTTTTATCCTTCTTTTATTTTATTTTTTATATTATTAATTATATCTTTGCTTTTTTTATGTATTTTTTTAAGTATCATTTTGTTCCTCCAATATATTATATTTGTATTCTTGAAAAACATAAATTATATTTATCATTTATAGTAATATGGATACTTGCAGCTACAACATATATCACAATTTTTGCAATCTCTACATTCACAGCAGTCTTCACTTTTATTTTCTTTAATGAATCCTAATATTCCAAATAGAATTGTTAGAGCTGATAATACTATTATTAGTATTATTTTCTTTTTACTTTTCTTTATTTTTTTAAGTAATATTAATGTTAATGCTAATAAGAATAAAGATATACATATATAAATCATATTTTTCACCATTTTAATTATACTATATTTTTAGCAAAATAAAAACCTGTATAACAGGTTATATTCTAAATGGTGGACCGCTAGGGATTCGAACCCTAGACCCATCGATTAAGAGTCGATTGCTCTACCAGCTGAGCTAGCGGTCCAAGTGTTGACCATCAAATTAATAAATTAATCTTCTGGCTCAACGTTATTCATTATAGCATACTATTTTTAAAAATGAAATACTTTTATTTTATTTTTCTAATAATTTCTCCATTTTTTAAGTTATAATTTTTATATTTTAATAAATCTGATATGCTTACTATTTCATAACCCATGCTATTTAGCTTTGGTATTAACATTTTTACTGCTTCTATTGTTGTTGGATATAAGTCATGCATTAATACTATACATCCGTCACATGCATGCTTTAAAACTGAATTATATACTTTTTTACTATCTTTAACCAACCAATCTTTTGGATCTATATTCCATAATACTATTGGATAATTTGTTGATTTTACAGTATCATTATAGTTACCATATGGTGGTCTTATATATTTAATATTATCATTAGTTATTTCATTAAATATTATAGATGTAGAGTTTATTTCTTTTAATATATCATCTTTACTTAATTTATTAAGATTTTTATGAGAATATGTATGTGATGCAACTTCTGATGATGATTTGTATACTTCTTTTACGATTTCTTCGTTATATTTCATTCTATTTCCTAACATAAAGAATGTTGCGGTTGATTCATTTAATTCTAGGGTTTTTAATAATTCTTTTGTATATTTACTTGGTCCATCATCAAAAGTAAATGCTATATATTTTTTATTTTCATCTTGCACATCTTCTTCATCAAAAGTTTCTTCTGTTAAAGGTATTGTTATATATGGAATGTAATCTAGATTTTCAAATTTAATATTATTAAAATAAACTTCTATTTTATTTTCATCTATTATATATGTATTATTATTTATATTACACTCTTTTATTTTTTCATATACATCTGTTTGATATTTATAATAAACTATTTCATTTATTTCATTTTCTAAATATTCTTTATCATATACATTAGATATATATGATAGTTCTTTGCTCTTTAAATTTAATAATATATTTTTATTTTTTGCTTTTTCTAATGTATTTTCAATATTAAATGTTATATTTACATAATTATCAAAATAATACAATTTATAATCCATTATTAATGATTTTTTAATTGTATCAAATTTTTTAAATTCTTTTACATAATCATAAATTATATCTGTTATTAGTTTATTTATTTTATCATCTTTAAATCTTGGGTATTCTACGTTTACTTCTGTTATTTCATCTTTATAAGTTATTATCGATGTTTTTACTTCTTTTAGATTTTTTACTGGTTCTTTATAAAAAACGTTTACTATTATGAAGAGTGATACTAATACTACTGATATGTACAAAAAATATTTATATAATTGATTTTTGTAGTTAAGAATTATCATAAAATACCTCTCTTTATGTTATTTATATATATAATATAACACAAATAATAAAATTTTAAACTATTTTTTAAAAAAAATTGTTGAAATTGAATTTCTTTTATGCTATTATTAAGTAGTCGTGGACCTCTAGCTCAATTGGTTAGAGCATCCGGCTCATAACCGGGCGGTTGTAGGTTCGAGTCCTACGAGGTCCACCACTAATGATGCAGGTGTGGCGAAATTGGCAGACGCACTAGACTTAGGATCTAGCGGAGCAATCCATGGGGGTTCAAGTCCCTTCACCTGCACCATTTTTTAATTGCTAATAAAGAGAAATATGATATTTCTCTTTTTATGTTGTGTAAAGTATGTAAAGTATTATACTTTTTTATTATTAATTATAGTATAATTTAATGTAGGTGATTTAAATGATTTATTATTTTATAGGAATTAAAGGAAGCGGTATGAGTTCTCTTGCTCAAATAATGCATGATTTAGGATATAAAGTTACAGGTAGTGATAAACCAGATCATTTCTTTACTGAAGCTGGTCTTATTGAGAAAGGAATACCTTTTCATGAATTCAATCCTGATATGATTACTAAAGATATGATTATTGTTCAAGGCAATGCTTTTAATGATGAACATCCAGAAGTTAAAAAAGCGCATGAGCTTGGTCTTAAAATATTTACATATCAAGAAATGATAGCCGAAATAACTAATGATAATAAGTTAGTTGCTGTATGTGGCTGTCATGGCAAGACTACTACAACTACTATGATGAAAACAGTTTTAGAACCATTTGGTGTAAACTACCTAATTGGAGATGGAACTGGATATGCTAAAAAAGGAAATGATTATTTTGCTCTTGAAGCTTGCGAATATAAAAGACATTTCTTAGCTTATAATCCATATTACACTATTGTAACTAATATAGAACTAGATCATACAGATTATTATAAAGATTTAAATGATGTAATGGATGCATTTACTGAATTTGTAAGTAAGACACGTAAAGCTGTTATAATGTGTGGTGATGATGTTAATAATAGAAAAGTAAAAACTGATAAACCTGTATATTATTATGGATTTGACGAAAATAATGATGTAGTTGTAAAAAATATTACTCATGATGAAGAAACTACTAAAGCAGATGTTTACATTAAAGGTAAATTATATGATACATATATCTTCCCTTTTGTTGGAGATCATTTATTATTAAATGTTCTTGGTGTAATTACTGTATGTTATCTTGAAAATCTACCTAAAGACGTGGTTAAAAATCAAGTAAGTAAAATTAAACATGCTAAAAGAAGATTTATTGAAGAAAAATTTAGAAATAATATTTTGATTGATGATTATGCTCATCATCCAACTGAGGTTAAAGTTACTATAGAAGCTGCACGTAAGAAATATCCTGATAGAGAGATAGTTGCCCTATTTAAAGCACACACTAGATCAAGAGTTCAATACTTTCATAAAGAATTTGCTGATGCATTAAATCTTGCTGATAAAGCATTTGTTCTTGATATTGGTGAAGATAGAAAAGAACTTGGATATGATGGTGTATCCTGTATGGATATAATAAAAGATCTTAAAAATGGTGAATATATTTCACTTGAAGAAATAGATAAGTTACTTCCATATAAAGATACTAATGCTGTACTTCTATTTATGAGTAGTAAAGATATTTATGTTCTTGAAAACAAATATAAAGAAATAGCTAGTAAATAGTTATTTTTTTTATAAATAAAAAAGAAGGATTATTCTCTTCCTTCTAATCTACATAATAAATCGATTTTGAACATTTCTTTTTGTGCGTTTGCTTTAGAAATCATTATTCCTTTATAAGCAGTTAATTCTGATTTATGACCATCTAATAATATATCTTTTGGTTCTAAATTATTTAACATAACTATATTATTATTTTTATATACAGTATAATTTAATTTAACTTCACCATATACTTTTACAAATAATGAGTCAGTTGGTAATCTTAAATCATAAGTTTCAGTTTGTTCATGTTTATTAATTGAAACTAATTCTCCAACAAATTCACCGCTTCTTAATTTAGGATAAAAATCAAACATTAATTTCTTATAAGCAACCATATTGTATTTTTTTAAACTTCTTTCTAATTTCTTGAAGTTATTTTCATCCAAATAATCTAAAATAAATCTACCTTTCATAATCATCAAAACCCCCCTTAATGATTTGTATATAGATTATAGCATATTTTTTCAAAAAAGTCAAATAAAAGTTATTTTAGAGGATTTTAGTGATTTGTGATTAGTTATTCGTTTTTAATTTTTTTGTCTCTTATATGACTTAAAAAGTATGTTATTTTATTAATTTATATATTAATATTCTGTTATTAAATTTAAATAATTTAAATTTAAATAATTTAAAAAAGAGTATTTCTACTCTTTATTTTTGATTAGTTTGGTTGAGTTTCTTTTTTTATAATTCTAAATGATGCAGAACCATAACTATTTATTGTATACGTAAACATCACAATGTAATCACTAACTTCAATGATATTATAAGATGTTGAATCGGTAAGCCCTGTTGTTAATGTTTTAGTGCATGTATCAATTATTTTTTCAATGTCTTTTTCGGAAAAATTGAATTCAGAATAATTAACGATTCTTAAAAGTGCATTTGAAAATTCTTTTGATGGATAATTATTTTCACTATCTTCTTTAAAACTAAACATATCAACATTTTGATTATCATCAAAAGTTATGTATATATCATATTTATTATTAAAAATAATGTTAATTTGATCTTGCTTTGTGCCAACGTCTTCATAAGTATTGAGTTCGTGCTCAATTTTACCTTCAATACCTGCTTCTTTAAGAAGACTCGTTATTTCGTTGACATGCACTTTCATAGTTGGATGGTCGTCTAGATTAAATTTTGTTTCTTCGACTTCATTTATTATCTCTTCATTGGAGTTGTTATGTATACTGTTTGTTTCTTCACTATCACAACCAGTCAAAGTGAATAGCATTAAACTTATCAGTAAGTATAGACTAATTTTTTTAATTTTAATCATTTTATATCCTCCTATAAGTATGTTGAGAAAAATATATTAAATAAAGAGTATTTCTACTCTTTATTATTTATTTCATTATGTATTTTTTCTATAAATTCATTTATTTTTAATGTATGTGTTTCATTAGATCCACGAAGACGATAACTTATAGTTTCTGAATCTCTTTCTTTATCTCCTAGTATTAAAGTATATGGAACTTTTGAAAGAACACTTTCTCTCATTTTGTAATTTAGTTTTTCGTCTCTATCATCTAATTTAACTCTAATATTTTCATTATTTAATATATCAAATATTTTCTTTGAATAGTCTAGATGATATTCCATATTAACTGGAATAATATTTACTTGTTCTGGAGCAAGCCATAATGGAAGTGCTCCTTTAGTTTCTTCTAAGATGTATGCCATAAATCTATCTAATGAACCTAATATTGCTCTATGAAGTACTACTGGAGTTTTCTTTTCTCCATTTTTATCTACATATTTTAAATCAAATTTAGCTGGTAAGCAGAAATCTAATTGACAAGTAGATAATGTATATTCATTTCCTACTGCTGGACGTACATTAACATCTAATTTTGGACCATAGAATGCTGCCTCACCTATTTCTTCTGTGTATTCAATTCCAAGATCATTTAATACTTCACGTAGTTCGTTTTCTGCTTTATTCCACATTTCATCATCTGGATGATATTTTTCTTTATCTTCTGGATCTCTTAGTGATAAAACACATCTATAGTCAGTAATGTTAAAGTCTTTATAAACATCAAATATTAAGTCTACAACATTCTTAAATTCTGATTTAATTTGTTCTGGAGTTACGAATAGATGAGCATCGTTTTGACAAAAGTGTCTTCCTCTTTCAATACCTTTTACCGCTCCTGAAGCTTCATATCTAAAATCGTGTGCAATTTCACCTATTCTGATTGGTAAATCTTTATAAGAATGTAATTTGTTTGAATAAATCATCATATGATGTGGGCAGTTCATTGGTCTTAATACAAATGTTTCTTCGTCTACTTGCATAGCTGGAAACATATTTTCTTTATAATGATCCCAGTGTCCTGATGTTTTATATAAGTTTACAGTTCCAACACATGGTGTTAGTACGTGAAGATAACCTAGTTTTTTTTCTTTTGCTTTAATATAATCTTCTAATTCTTGCCAAATAATATATCCGTTTGGTAAGTACATAGGAAGTCCACGACCAACTAAGTCATCAGACATAAATAATTCCATTTCCTTACCTATTTTTCTATGGTCTCTGTTTTTACAATCTTCTAAGTATTCAATATATTCTTTTAAATCTTCTTCATTATCAAAGCATACACCATATACTCTTTGAAGCATTTTATTTTTAGAGTCACCTTTCCAATAAGCTCCACTTACTTTTAATAATTTAAAGTATTTAATTTCTTTAGTTGAACTTACATGTGGTCCTCTACATAAATCTATAAAGTCTTCTTGTTTGTATGCAGATATTACTTGTTCATGCTCATCCATTCTACTAATTAAATCTACTTTATATGGATCATCTTTGAACATTTCAAGTGCTTCATCTTTAGATAATTCTATTCTTTTAATTAGCTTATTATCTTTGGAAATCTTTTTCATTTCTTTTTCAATTTGTGGTAAATCTTCTTCAGTTAATGATATGTCTCCTAAATCTATATCATAATAGAACCCTTCATCAATAACTGGTCCTACCCAAAATTTTGCTTGTGGGTAGATATGCTTTACTGCATGTGCTAAAAGATGAGCACAGCTATGATTTAACATATTTAATCTTTCATCGTTTTTTATTTCTTTCATTATTCTTCATCTTCCTTCATTTTTTTTATTTCATTTCTATTGTATTTTTTTGTAAGAACTACACCTCTTTTTTCTAGTTCTCTTCTTGCTTCTCTACTATTTCTATATGAATTGAATCTAGTATTTAATAATTGCTTCAATTCATATATACTCATTGCTGTATAATCATATCTTTCATCATTAATTTTTTTTGGTTCGTCATGTTCAACATCTATTTCATGAAAATCAAATTCTTCTTCTATAGTTGGGACATAATATGGTATCACAGTTTTACCATCACTAACCATTAATATTTTGCCACGGGTTATTGCTTCTGGATGCTTATTTACATATTCGAATGTACTTCTTTTTAATTGTGGGAATAATATTTTAGCATCTAAATGTGTTATTTTCTTTAAATCAGATCCTCCTAAACCTAGTGTTCTTGATAAAAACTTTGATAATGTTATTGTTTCATATTTCATATTAACCCTCCCTTATAAAACAAAAAAAGGAATAGTAAGGAGTCTTGAACAGACGGTACCATCCCTTTATTTAACTTATTATGTTTTGTAACGAAAACAACTCGTAGGTTATTAACCTCATAAGATTGGTAGTAATTATTAATCTATTACTTAGTTTTCACCATACACTAATTCTCTACGCTAATATAATTAATAATCTTGTCCAATTAATTAATTTTATAAATTAATGTTAACACAATTTTTTTATTTAAGCAACATCTTTTAGTCTTAATGTTTTATTTCTTTTTTTAACTGCGGCTAAAGATTCAATTTTTTCTCCTAAAGTTTCTAATTCAAAAGCATCTAATTCTGCAATTGCTTTTGCTATATCACTTTTAGTTACTTCTTTTTCTATAAACTTAGGTCTTTCTATTTCTTTTGCCGTATATGGTGTTATATCTAATGTTTCATCACTAGATGTTTCACGTGTTATATATTCAATTGGTGTTTCATATGAATCATAAAGAGTATAATCGTTTTTACGAGCAACATATTTTTCTGGCTTTTCAAATATTATTTGAGGTTCCATTGGTTTTGATAATGATGCTGTTTTTAAAAATTCTTCTCTTTCTCTGATTGCTTGTCTTTCTTCTCTGGTTATATATTCACCATTTTCAATTTCATTTTTAACAGCTCTATCAATTGGGTTTTTTCCTTGAACTAATGATATTGCTTTTATTGCATAATAGAAAGGTATAAATCCTCTAAAGAAGTTTACTAACCCTTCGTTAAATTTATACATACTATTTTTATTTTTTAAAACATATCCTTGATCTTTAAGTTTCTTCTCGATTATTGGTTTTACTGAACCTATTACTGCTAAACCATATGCTGTAGATAATAGTTGAGCAACAATAAATGCTATAATTACATTTTCCATCGATATCCCCCCTTAATGATGCACATATTATATCAAAAAATAAAAATTTTGTCAATCTAAGACAAATTTTTATTTTAAAAACATCATAATTATAATTTAAGGAATTTATTTATTTTCTTTTATTTCCACTTATTAATGTTTGTTCTTCTGTTAAATATTTTATTCTTTCTATTATTCTTCTTGCTTTTATTTCATCTGTTCCTTTTGATGTTTCTGAAAGCACACTTTCTAGTTCATTTATATTAAAGTTTGATGTGAAAAATGTTGTTAAGTCGTTATCCATTCTGTATTGAAGAATGGTTCCTAAAACTTCATCTCTTGCCCATGAACTATTATTTTCAGCACCAATATCATCTATTAAAAGTATATCACTTGTCATTATTTCATCTAGAACTTCATCGTAATTATATTCATTAAAAGATGCTTTTAATCTTTTTAATAGTGATGGATAATAAACATTAACTGTTCTAAATCCTTTATTTGATAATTCATTTAGCAATGCACTTAGTATATATGATTTTCCGCTTCCGAATGAACCACTTAAATATAATCCTTTTACTGGTTCGTTGTTCATTTTCTTTTTTAGAAATTCTTTTATGTATTTTAATATACTTGATCTTTCTTTTTCGGTTACTAAATCGCTTAGTGATGCTGTCATAAGTACTTTTGGTGTTTCAAAGAATGTTGTTGTGTTTTTAATCTTGTTTTCTTTGAAATATTTGCATGGTTTATAACTGAATTCTACATAATCTTTTCTAACAACTGGATAGTATACATGTCCTTCAATTTCATTTTTACATTTATCTAGTCCTTTACATTTTGAACAATTTTTAAGTTCACATACTGTTGTTTCTAACTTAGAAGTATATTTCATTAATACTTCATCATCACATTTTAATCTTGCACAAAGTTTAGTAAATGTTTCATCTTTACTTGCTAGAACAAATTCACGTCTTAAATCGTCTTGAATTGCTTTTTTTCCTTTTTTTATAAAACTATTTCCTTTAATCATTTTCTAAACTCCTCTATAAAATTTTTAAATTCTTCATCACTTTCAGAGTCTGATGATTCTGATTCTATTTTTTCATTAAACCAACTTGGCATTACTTTGCTTTTTGGTTTATCATCTTTTTTATATTTTTTCTTGTGTTCTTTCTCAGCTAAATTCATTGCTTCTTCTGCTGTTTCAACTCCACTTCTTTTCCATTGACCTGCTATTGTTTCTATATAATTTTTAACTAATTTATTATTATTAGTTTTTAAAGTGTAGTCTATAAGAACATTAACTACTCCTGGATTAAGTTTTAAATCTATAAGTAAAGATTCTAATATTTTCATGTCTCTATCAGTTGGTTTAACACCCTTATATTTTGCTTTTAGGAATTCATATGGGGAATGACTTTCAAATACTTTAATGATTCTACCTTTTTTACTATTGTCACCACTAGCACTTTTTAAATATTCGGGTTGACTTTTAAATAATAGACTTGGAAGTCTGTTGTCATTATTGAATTGATAATATTTTCTCACGTTTTTTCTTAGTTCTTCTTTATCAATATTTCCTTTTTCATTGAGTGATGCTCTTACTAAGTCTGCCATATTTACTGGGTCGACTTCATAAAGAAAAGATAAATTTGTTATTAATTCTTTCATTGATTTATTAAGACATTTTTCATTAAACATTTCTTTAGGTAAACTAGATACCATTAAATCAAAATCATAATCAAGTTCAAACTTAAGCATTAGTTTGTTTTTAGATATTACTTCGTCACTATTTATTTCTAATGCAGTATAATTTCTACTTTTAAATACTGAATCAAATGATACAGTAATATCTTCATAATCTCTTAATGACATGTGAGGAAGTTTAAAGTAATCATAAAGTCTATTGTACTCGTTTTTGCCAACATTATTATATAAAACGACATTAAATATTGGATGACTAAAGAATTCTTGTGCTGATACTGGACTATAAAGTTCATAAACATAACTTCCAATTTCACCTTCATGATAGTATGTTTTTAAAAGACCTATTCCTTCCAAACGAAGGCGCGCTTCTTTAATATTATCAAGTGATAAAGTCATGCTTGTCATTAAATGGTGGTGAGTAAGTTCTCCAGATATAAAAGTGTTTTTAGTTTCTGTTTGCAATTTTAAGTATAAAGTAACAGCAGTATATCCAATTATAGGCATATAAAGCATATTTAAAATAAGTTTATCTTGTTCGTTTAATAAACTTTTATCTACTACTTGATATATATCAGCTGGATATAATGATATTTTCTTCATACTAGTATCTCCTCATGAAATATTATACATAAATTAAAAGATAAATAAAAGTTTATTTATCTTATTTTTATTTTTTATTGTGCATACTTCTTTTTATTTAATTGCATTTGCTTATATGCTTGAGTGTATCTTTTTGTTACTTTAGTTCCAATTACTCCTAAAGTTTTTATATCTACTGGTATTCTTTTTAATATTTCTTTTTCTCTTTCTGATATCATACTTTTTATTGATGGTCTTGTTAACCATTCTCTATCAATAGTTTTATCTGTATCATCTTCCATACCTATTTTATATGAGACACCATTTTCACTATCGTATGTTATTTCTACGTTCATATTTCCATCTGTAAATTTTGATGTTTCAGTTACTTCTAATGTATCAGTAAATTCATCTTTATGACTTACTAAATATTTTAGAGAATCATCAAGTAATCTATTAAATTCATCTAAGTATTTAACTATAAATTTATAATTTAGTTTCATTCCTGTCATAAACATTTCTTTTGATTCATTATTTCTACAAATGAATGATTCACCTTTAGATGTCTTTATTCTTATTCTAGATATTGTTTTACCAGTAAATACTTCTATTGATTCTATAAAATCAATTTCTTTTTTTACTTTGTCTTTTTTATTCTCTCTTTTTTGAATTAGTTCATATCCTCTATCAATTCTATCAACTAAACTTTCAGATACACTTATTTTTCTAGATTTGTTATATTCTTTTCTAAGTAGATTTATGTAATCATATGCATTTATAATTTCTGCATTATTTATAACCTCTTCATAACTTAGAAAATCTTGTAATCTAGCTAAAAGATGTTCGTATTCTTGCACTTATATTCCTCCCTACCTGTAACTTTATTATTACATTAAAGATGAAAATATGCAAGAAAAAAAGTATTTAAAAAATGCTAATTATATTTTAATTTAAATATCTTTTTAAAATTAAAGTACGTAATAATAAATATCAATGAAATTATAATTATTGCAAATAAAGTGATTACATTCTCAATATAGTGAAATATTAAAGTTGATAATATAAGAGACAAGATAATAACAATTGCATTATTTTTAATGACTATATTTATTAATATTGAGTTTATTGAGATTGTAATATAATATGTTAAAGTAAAAAATATGATTTTATAATCAAATGGATAACTATAATTATATAAAAACAATACTAATATAATGTTTAATATTTTTATTAGAATTATGCTTAATATTATTGCTAGCGTTTTTCTAATAATCCATTTTTTACTTTTTTCTCTTATTATTAAATTATCACAATAATTTTCTAATTCATAATTGAAATAAGTTATTGTAAAATAGATAAAATATACTATTGTATAGAGATTAATTAATGTATAAATAAATTTATCATTTGTTAAATTTTTAGGATATCCTATTAGTAAATAGAAGGTCTTATTATTGCTAAATATATTTTCATCATTAAACAAACAATATGCAACTGCTACAGCTAAAACAACTATATATGAAATTATCCAAAATTTATCTTTTTTTATTTTACTTATTAGTAAGTTTGCTTCTATTTTCATAATATATCTCTTTTCTTTTGTGTTACGTTTTTATATAAAACTCTTATTATTAAAAATATTATACAAATATATATTATTATACTTATCAGTTCTGTTAAAAAATTTATAAAAAATATACCATTAGTCATATATTTTTGTACTAATATACTCATATTATAAAAGTGATTGATTTTACTTAAGTCAGTTGGAATAAAAAATAGTAAAATGTATAAAATCATTAATGATAAACCATACTTTTTGTTTATTTTTGATATTAAATATAATAATATAGTGAATTCTAAAATTAGTATATAGTTTTTTATTATTGAATACATATTAAAAAATATCATATTTATATTATAGTTTTCATGTAATAAAAGTTTACAATTTCCAAATGACGTGATGATTGAACCTGATAATATAAGTAATATATATAAAATATAGAAGAATAATGAGTACATTATTATTGCTTTAATATTGCTTATAATTGTATTACTATAAGTTCTTTTTCTTATTATTTGTTCATAAGAATTAAATATATTATTGTTTAAGATATTTATAATAAGCATTAAAGCCATGAAAAAACATATATTATTTAAAATAGAACTTATGTTTTGATAGAATATCATATGAAAATTTTCTTCACTAGTATTAAAAACAAAATTTAATATTACTGATATAAGTATAATTAAATATGGTAGTAAAAAACCACTATTATTTATTATTTTAAGATTAGCCTTGATTTTCATATATAGTACCATTATCAATTTTATAGATTATATCTGCTAGATTTTCTAGATCTTCTTTTATATGTGTGCTAAATATAATTGTTTTGCCATTTTTAGCTTCTTCTTTTAAAAATTTTGTTATTTTTTCTACACTTTTTTCTTCTATACCGTTAAATGGTTCATCTAAAATTAATATACTTGGATCTTCCATTATTGCTTGTGCTATCGCAAGTTTTTGTTTCATTCCAAGTGAGTATTTACTATATTTTTTATCTTTTTCATCAATCAAATTTACTAAGTCTAATGCTTTAATTATTTCTTCATCGTTAATTTTGTTTTGAATTTTTGCTAATAATTTTAGATTTTCAAAACCTGTTAATTCTGGAAAAAAGCTAGGCTTTTCTATTACTGCTCTTAAATTATCTGGATATTCATTTTTAGCATTAAAATCTTTTCCATTAATTAGAACTTTCCCTTTTGTAGGAATTAAAAAGCCACATATTAATTTCATTAATACGCTTT
Source organism: Mollicutes bacterium (assembly GCA_004552445.1). Classification (GTDB taxonomy): domain Bacteria; phylum Bacillota_I; class Bacilli_A; order RF39; family UBA660; genus CAG-1000. The sequence continues at coordinate 10,321 of SFOJ01000009.1, read as the reverse complement.
TCCCACTTCCGTTTCTTCCATATAAACCATATATTTTTCCAGTTTCAAATTCTAAACTAATATTTTTAATTATTTCTACTTTATCAAATTCTTTTGTAACATTTTTAAGTTCTATTTTCATATATACTCCTTTAATTATTTTTATCGCAATCTATTATAAGTTTTTCTTTATTTTTATACATTAATTTTGCTATAAACGTTGATACTACTAATATTAAAATTAGTGGTAAATAGATACATAAATAGCCTTTTTCTAAATTTAAAGATAAAATATTAACAATATTTATATATATCATCATTGAATCTATTTTGAATATTTCATAGAAAATTAGTCTTCCTATTACTCCTTCTAGTATAATCTCAGTTCCTACTGATGCTAAATATGATAATATAACTGCTATATAAAAATTATGATTATTTCTAGAAACTATTAAAGCAATATTTGCATATATTATTCCTAATATTAATGCTCTTAATACTATTGTTGTTACATAAAAATATGGATTAGTAGCTTTAACTACTATATCATTCATTTCTTGATCGTAATATGGGTTTAGTGTTAGCCCACCACTATATATTATTGTCGCAACTAAAATTATTAATATAATTAATGGCAAAATTAATGAATACAAATACGCCTTTTTAAATAAATTTGTTTTAAATTTCTTATATGTTTCTCTTGTAAGTTCATAAATAATATGTCTATTCTTAAATGTCTTTGTTATAAAGTAAATTATCGGTATTGTTACAATAAAGAATAATCCATATTCTAAAAAATCAAGTCTTGAATATATTTCAAAATAATTATAATAAAAACCTGGTTTAGGATTAATATTTTCTTTTAATATATTGTCACAATACTCTTGCCTTTCTGGAATTGTATTTATCTTACATTCACTTATCGTGTTTTCAATAGCATTTGTATAATTTTTAACAAATTTATCATAATCTATGAATGAATAAATTATCATTCCTATTATTACTATAAATACTAATATAAAGTATTTGTTTTTATTAAAAAAATTTTTCATTTTTACTTCTCCTTTTGATATAAGACTTTCTTTTTTTAATCGATATACCAAAGAGCTGAATGCTCAGTATTTAAATACGTTTTATCACTTCTTGCAATTTTTAATTTATGATTACCTGGAACAGCATGAGTAGTTCTACCTACTTCATATGTATGTCCCATTTTTGTAAGTACTGCTGTACTATAATCCGTACTTGAATTATAAACTCTTACTGATATAACACAGTTTTTACAAGGATTATGTAATGATGTGCTCGTATGAGTATTTTCATATTCTTGTACAGAATAACTTGTTTTATTAAATTTGCTTGTTATTACTGGGGTGTTCTTTTCTAGTTTATATGACACAACTATTGATCTAACTTTTGCTTCTGTAATAATCAAATTAGATATCAATGCTATCAACAATATAAATAGCGTTATTTTTAAATATTTCATATTCCTCCAATTAGTCTTATATCTTTTACATGGTATCATGTTCCTTTAAAATATTGTTGTTTTTTGTCTTAAATAGTAATATTTTGTCATAAACTTTATTGTTGTATAGTTCTACTATACTATACTTATATAAATTTATCAATTAAAAAAGACTATTTTGATAGTCTTTTATTTTAGTTCTTTTAAGTATTCATGAAGTTCTTCGGCTACGTTTTGTGGTATAATTTCTGATAGTTCATAGACTGATGCTTCTTTTATTTTAGTGACGCTACCATATTTTTTAATTAGTTTTTTACGTCTTACTTCACCTAAACCATTTATATTATCAAGTACACTTTGTATGCTTCCTTTACTTCTTATTTCTTTATGATAATTGATAGTAAATCTATGTACTTCTTCATCTATTCTACTAAGTAGTCTAAACACATTAGATCTTTTATCAATATTTATTATTTCAAATGTATCTCCATCAACTATTGCTTCTGGACTATGGTGATCATCTTTCTTAACACCTATTACTTTTATATTAAGTCCTAGACTTTCAAGAGTATCAAGACAAGCATTTATTTGATTAGTACCACCATCTACGATTATTAAGTCTGGTTTAACTAATTTATCTTTTAAAACTCTAAAATAACGTCTATAAATTACTTCTTTCATTGATGCGACATCATCATTCTTATCAAAAGAAAGTTTAAACTTTCTATAGTTCTTTTTAGAAGGAAGCCCATCTATAAATGTAACCATTCCTGAAACTGTAAATGTACCAAATAGATTTGAATTATCAAATGCTTCGATTATATGAAGATTATCTAATTTTAGTAAATCTTTTAATTCATCATTTGCTTTAGTAGTAAGTTCTTCATTACTATAAATTAGTTTTATTTCTTTATCATATTGTTCTTTAGCATTATTATATGCCATATCAAATAATTTCTTTTTAGGACCTTTTTTTACTATTATAGTTTTAGTATTAATTATGTTACTAAGTAGTTCAGTGTCTATTATTTCTGGAACTATTACTTCTTTTGGTACTATATTTCTTTTACTATAAAAAGATGCAATATAATATTCTAAGGTTTCTTTTATATCATTTATAACTGGTATTATCTTATAGTTATTGCCTACTAGTTTACCATTTCTAATAAAGAATATTACTATACTTATATAACTATTATCAAAATAATAGTTTATTACATCTCTATTAATATTGTCATCGAGTTCTACAATAGATTGATTACTAAAAACTGTATTAATATAACCTAGCTCATCTACTAGTTCTTTGCATACTTCGTAGTTTAGATTTTCTGAATTAGTTTTAATTTTTTCATTTATTTTATCTATAAGTAATTTATCATTTCCATTTAATATTGAAAGTATTTCATTTTTTAATGGCGTAATATCTATATCTTTTTCTTCACAATATCCAAGACATTCTCCAATATGATAATAAAGGCATACTTTTTTAGGCATGGTATCACATTTTTTTAAAGGATACAGTCTATTAAGTAAATTTACTAGCCTTCTAGCGGCATAAACATTTGGATAAGGTCCAAATAAGTGACTTGACTTTTTGTTTATATTTATCTCTCTTTTTACTATTAAACGAGGGTATTTTTCATTAGTAAATTCTATATATGGGTAACTCTTATCATCACGTAATAATATATTATATTTTGGATCATATTTTTTAATTAAATTTATTTCTAATATAAAAGCTTCTGTTTCAGAGTTAGTAACTATATATTCAAAATGATCTATTTCACTTACTAGTTTTTTTGTTTTACCAGTTACTCTACCTGTAAAATAACTTTTTAAACGGTTAAATAATATTTTAGCCTTACCTACATATATAACAACATTATCTTTATTATACATTAGATAACATCCACTTTTTTTAGGTACATTTGCTAATTCTTTGTTAAATTTAATAGCCATATTATGCCTCCTTTGTTATTTTACCAAATTTATTATTAAAAATGAATGTTTGATTTTATTTTTAATTAATAATATAATTGATTTATGAAAAAGTTAAATGAAAGTTTTATTGAAGTTAAAAAATCTAAATTTATTGGATATATATATAGTATTGAATCTATTGATGAAGTTGCAAAAATAATATCTAATTTAAAAGAAGAACATAAAAAAGCTAGACATATAGTCTATGCTTATAAAGTTGGTGGTCAAGAAAAGAATTATAGTGATAAAGAACCTAGTGGTACGACTCGAGGACTTCTTGATTTAATACATTATAAAAATCTAGATAATACCTTAATAGTTGTAATTAGATATTTTGGAGGAACTTTGCTTGGTGCAGGGCCACTTACTCGTACTTATACTAAAGTTGTAAGTATGTTAGTCTAAAAATAGTGAACTTAAAATTTTCACTGTTTTTTTAATTCCTTTATTCATAAACTTTTCAATCAATATTCCTACGTTATATCCTGTATCACTAATCATATTAGAATAGTCTATTTTTTCTGTTTTAATATAATTTTCTAATTTTACATTTTTTCCTTCACTAATATCTTTTTCAAATTCTTTTATTGCTTCTTCAGTAAGAATTGTTTTAGTATGAACTTTATATTCATAATATCCTGTTTCACCACTTATATAAAGAATTAAAAATATAATAAATAGGAATATAATAATTATTAAGAAATAATTTTTACTACTGGCTTCTTCTTCCATTATATCTCCTTTATATAATCGCTTATAACTTTACTAAATACCTCTATAGTATTGTTTAATTCTTCTAATGTATTATCTATTCCACCTATTTTTACCAAAATAATTTTGCTATTTAAGTCTTGATTATAAGTCGCATCTTCTCTAATAGTTACTCCTCTACTCATACCTTTATATTTGTTATTTAATCTACTATTTAAATTTTCAGCAATTTCTTTATTCTTTTTATAATTTTTATTAGATGCTCCTATTATAAATAGTATTCTTGCATATTTTTTATTATCTTTTTCATATAAAGTGTATTTACGTCTTAATGAATCTCTATGTATATCTAATATTAATTCATAATTATTATTTAAATTTTTTTCTAAATAATATCTACTTGCTTCATAACTATCAGAATATTTTAATTTATTTTTTTTAAGATAATCTTTGATTTTAGAACTTTCTATATAAGAATCAATATTATAACTTTTTAAATATTCTTTTAACATTTTTGATACTAAAGTAACATCAGGAATAATAGAATAATCACTAGTAAAAGGAAGAGCGTATTTTTCAGTATCATGCGTATTATAAATATATACTAAGTTGTTATTATTTAAACTAATACTTTTTGAAATATTAATATCTGTTAAATCAACTATTTTATTTAATGATTTATAAACTATTTCAGTTTTAATTTTTTCTATATTTATTTCAGAATTGTTGTATTTATGTTTAATTTCTTCTTTTATTATTTCTAGAAAATTAGTTTTTTTTAAAATAAAGTAATAACTAAAAATAATTAGTAATACTAATAGATATTTTATTGCTTTATTTTTTATATTTCTTGTATCAAATCTATTCATATATTCTCCTTTTTAATAAATATATAATATTCTTAAGGTAAAAAATGTCGAAAAACTTTTAAATACATTGATTTTTTCTAAATTATTTGATAAACTTAAATAGATTTTTAAGGGAGGTGGAATTATGCCTAATATTAAGAGTGCTAAAAAAAGAGTATTAATTACAAAGAAAGAAACAGTACTAAACAATGATGTAAAAGCTAGTATGAAGACTGCTATTAAAAAAGTTGAAAAAGCACAAACTAAAGAAGAAGCTCAAATTAAATTAAATGAAGCTATTAAAAGAATTGATAATGCTGCTTCTAAGGGAGTTATCAAAGCTAATACTAGAGATAGATATAAAACTAGATTAAATAAAATAGTAAATGAAAAATAATTAAGTAGATATTATCTACTTTTTTTGTTATACTGAATATGGTGGTAATAATGAATAGAACGTCTAAACTATTATTAATATTATGTATTTTAGTAATTAGTTTTTCTATATATATATTTTATATAAATTTTGATGTAATTATGAAAGGTATAGATAATTTTATTGATACTATTAAGGATCATGAAGTTGTTATTCCAGAAGATACTAAAAATCATAGAATTTATAATTATAAAACAGTTAGTGAAACAAATGATTTTAATCCTAAGAATATGAATGATTTAAAGAAAATATATTATACTATTTTAAATAATGGATGGAATGAATTTACATTTTATTGTGATAAAAAGATTTATCCAGAATGTGCTAATGATGTAAAAGTACTTGCTGATAATAATGATTATGTTTCACTTATAAATAATTTTGTTAGTCCATATAATGAATTTCAAAAATTTAATACTTTAATTACTAATGATAAAATTATTAATATTAAAATTGATAAATTATATACTGATGATGAAATTACTATTACTGAAAAAAATATTAGTGAAATATTTAAAAAATTAAACATTAATACTAGTAAACCTACTCGTGATGATATTAAACTATTACATAATTATTTAATTAAGAATATTACTTATGATACTACTTATACACCACAAACCATTGATAAGTCTCCAAGTAAGGCATATTTTGCATTAACTAATGGTAAAGCAATATGCAGTGGGTACTCTGATAGTTTTGCTATTATGATGGATAAACTTAATATTCCTAATTTTAAAGTTAGTACTATTGATCATGTATGGAATGTAATATATTTTGAAAATAAATGGCAACATATAGATGTTACTTGGGATGATGATGAAATAAACAATAATAATTATTATAATTTCTTTATGGTGGATACAAATACATTATTAAAAAAGGATACGGATAAACATTTATTTAATAAAAAATTATATTTAGAGTTAAAGTAAAAAGACATTTTTAAATGTCTTTTTATGTATTCTTCATAATAAAGTTTTTAACTTCATTAATTGTATTATCAAAATTATTATAATCTACATTAAACCAGTTAATGTCTTTCATTTGATTATTAAACCATGTAAATTGTCTTTTAGCATACTTCCTAGTATTTTGTTTTATTAAATCTTTTGCTTCATCTAAAGAAATGTTATCTTTAAAAAATAATTCTAATTCTTTATAACCTATAATATTACTAAAATTTTTTAAATTTAATTTATAAAGTCTTTTAGCTTCTTCTAAAAGGCCATTTTCAAACATTTTATCTACTCTTTTATTTGCTTTATCATAGAGTGTTTCTCTATCACATTTTAGACCTATTAAAGTAAATTCATATACTTTAGAATTAATATCTTCTGTTTTAGTTTGTACTTTACCTGTTTCTTTAAATCTTTTAATAAATCTTTCTAGTCTTTGCCTATTATTTACGTGTATATCGTTATCTTTATCTATCTCATTTGCCATTGTTTTTAGTTCTTCGTTTGTATAACTACTCAAATCAATATTTGTTTTTATTGTTTCTTCTAGATTGTAGTTATAAAGTAATGCTTTTATATACAGTCCTGATCCACCTACAATAATAATATTTTTATTTTCTTTGATAAATTTATCTAATAGTTTTCTACCATCTTTTTGATAATCAAATAATGTATAGTCATCATTTAAAGAGACTAAATCCAACATATAATGTGGTACATTTTCTTTTTCTTCTTCTGTTACTTTAGCTGTTGCGATTATTGGTTCTTTATAGATAGCTGTTGAGTCTGCATTAATAATTACTGCATTTAAGTAATGAGCAAGTCTTACTGATAATTTAGTTTTACCTGTTGCTGTTGGACCTACTATTGCTATTATTTTACTCATTATATCACCTCTCATAACAAGTTTTTGTTTTAAATATATTATTTCACCATCTTTTGTGGTCTCATGAGTTAACCCTTTTAAACATTTTTTCAAGCTCATATATTGGGTATTTTATAATTGTTGGTCTACCATGAGGACAAGTGTATGGAAATTGACACTTAAATAGTTTATTTAATAATTCTTCTTGTTCTTTATATCCAATATTTGTATTTGCTTTAACACTCATTTTGCATGCTAAACGAATTGCTGCTTTTTCATTAAATTTTACTCTATCGAATTCACCTTTAATTTCAGAAACAAGTTCAAATATTCTTCTTATGCTTTCTTCTTCATATCCTTCTTTTAACCAGGATGGGTGTTCAGTAACTCTAAAAGTATTTATACCAAATTCTTCTACCTTGAAACCTATATTTATAAGCACATCTATGTGATCATGTATTTTAATAAATTCATTCTTTGGATATTCTAATGTAATTGGAAATAACATACTAGTAGTATAAACATCTCTATTTTTTAATGCTTCCATATATTTTTCATAGTTTATTCTTTCGTTAGCTGCATGTATATCAATCATATACATAATATCTTCATCTTGAGCTATTAAGTATGTACCAAGAGCTAAACCTACAGGCTTTATAAATACATCTTCTTTTTTGACAGATGCAGTATCATATTTTATTTCTTCTTGTTCATCATCAAATTGTAGTCTTACATCTTCAATTTTTCTTTCTGTGTATCTATAATTATTTTCATTATTATAGTCTACTGGTGACTCTTTTACTTCTTCTTTATATCCTTTAAATGTATTATCTGCTTCGTTTAATGCTGTTCTAATGGTACTAAAAAGTAAGTCTTCTAAGCTTTCTAATTTAGAAAATTTTATATCTTGTTTAGTTGGATGAATATTTACGTCTATTAATGTTGGATCTGTTTCAATATTAATAACAACTATTGGAAATTTATTTTCTGCTAAAACTGTATGATATGCATCTTTTATGGTTTTATTTACTGATTGATTACTTACTACTCTTCCGTTTACTAAAGTAATCATTGAATTTCTATTAGATTTTGAGATATTTAAATTGCTTACATATCCATTAATTATATAATCATAATTTTCTGCTTCAATTTTAATCATATTCTTAGACACATTTAATCCAAATATTTCATGTATTACTTTATATATATCATTACTTCCAGATGTTTTTATCATTTCTTTTCCATCATTAAATAAAGTAAAAGAAATATCTGGATGTGATAAAGCTATTTTTTCAATATAATTTACTGTAAGAGCTAGTTCTGAATTTAAACTTTTCATAAATTTAAGTCTAGCAGGTGTATTATAAAATAATTCTGAAACTTCAATAATAGTTCCTTTTCTCATACTACCTGTTTTTTCTACTATAAATTTACCTGATTTTAGATTTAGATATGTTGATTCATTGCCATCATATGTATCTAATATTATGTTACTAACAGATGATATAGCAGCTAGAGCTTCACCACGAAAGCCTAGGGTATTTATAAAATATAAATCATTTTCATTTTTTATTTTAGATGTTGCGTGTCTACTAAAACATAGTTTAGCATCATCTCTACTCATACCACATCCATCATCTACTATTTTTATTAATTTAGTGCCTGATAGTAATAATTCTATTTTTATATTTTTACTTTCTGCATCTATACTGTTTTCAACTAATTCTTTTACTACATTAGCTATTCTTTCTACTACTTCACCAGCGGCTATTTTATTAGCTAAGTTTTCACTCATTACATTAATTTTGTTCATATTAAATCATACTCTTTCTAATGCTTACTAATTTAATATCTAAAGCATAAACTTTTATTTTTCCTGGTTTTGTAACTCTTATAAATCCAAGACCATTTATTAATATATCTGAAGGTTCTTTTATATCATAAATAACACTTTGTAGTATAGTTAATTTATCATTTTTAGATTTTACTTTTTCATATCTAAGTGAATCATTCATATAAAAACTAAAACTATTGTATTTTTCCGCAATGTTTTCTATTCTAAGTATATCATTTACTACTATAGCATAACCATTTCTAACTTGAAAAGTTTTAACTTTTAGTTCTTTTTTAGGATATAATTTAACTACTTTAGAGTAGTCTATAAAGTTATATATAGCATTATTATCTATGAATCCTGGAGTATCTACAATAACCAATCTTGGGTTTAATTTTATTGTTATATAAGATGCTGTTGTATTTGGAACATTACTTGTAGTTATAGTTGGATTTTTACATACACTAGTAAGTAAATGATTTATAAATGTACTTTTGCCGCTATTAGTAAAACCTACTATATAAAGTCTTTTAACATTATCTGCTTCTATTTTCTTTAAGAAAGAATCTATATTATAATTCTTAACTGAACTGATAAACATAATATTTTCTGTATTTATTATATTTGATTTAATATATTCAGTAAGTTTCTTTTCTTTTAAACTTTTAGGAAGTATATCTCTTTTAGTAATTAGAATATATTTCCTATTTTTGAATCTATTTATGTATTTCTTAACGTTTTCATTTATATTAAGCCCATCTATTAAGAATGCTACACTAGCAAGATTATCACTATTAATATTTCTAATAATTCCGTCAGTATCTATTTTTTTATCTAAGACACTATATTCACCATAGTGTTTAATTTTAAAGCATCTTTCGCAATATTCAGCTTTATCATATACACTTGATTTTACAAATCCTTCATTTTTAGCATTTTCACTTTGAAGTATACTTCCACATCCAAGACATTCTTTACTCAAAATATCTCCCCCTTATAAATAATTCTTTTTTCTCTAGATTTCCATATATTATTCTTTCTAATAGTCTATTTATTAATGTCATACTGTAATCTTTTTCAGTTAGAGGATTTACTAATATACTTGTTATATCTAATCTATTAGCTCCCCATATATCTGTAATTAGTTGATCTCCTATAGCTGCGATTTCAGAACTTTTATATTTAAATCTTTCCATTATTTTATTATATTTATCTTTTCTAGGTTTTAAAGAAAATGCACA
>SFOJ01000058.1 GCA_004552445.1 Mollicutes bacterium | reverse complement strand
CTTCTAAATCTTTTAATCTTTGAATTCTTTTTTGGATTGTATCAAAGTTTGTTAGCATTCCTCCTAACCATCTTTGATCTACATAGTACATTCCACTCTTGATTGCTGCATCTTTCATGCATTCTTGAGCTTGTTTTTTTGTTCCTACAAATAGAACTGTTTTTCCTTCTTCTACTTGTTCTTTGATAAATTCATATGCTTCATCTATTTTCTTTGAAGCTTTTTGTAAGTCGATGATGTGAATTCCGTTTCTAGCTTGAAATATGTATTCAGCCATTCTTGGGTCCCATCTTCTTGTTTGATGTCCAAAGTGAACACCTGCTTCTAGTAATTGTTTCATTGCAACTACTGCCATTTTCTTTTCCTCCCTTTTTGTTATAACTTCCATAAAGTATCTTTATTTATATGGACCTTAATTCCTTTGGTTTTAAGGCACTTCCACATAAACTCCTCTTTATGTGTTTTTTACGCTAATTATTATATCATATTTTTTCGTTATGTCAATAGTTTTCGAATATTTTATGATTCATTTGTGATAATGTCTTAATATATCATTTGAGAAAATGTCTTAATTTTAAAAATATGATATAAGTAAATCTGATAAAAATATCGGAGGTGCTTATGAGAAAGGTAGAATTAAGAATGAATGAAGAATATAAATATAAAATAATAAAAAAATTAGTTGAAACAAACGGAAATAAACAAAGAGCTGCCGTTACCTTAAAAAGATCTATAAGACAAATTGATAGAATGATTGCTGGATACAAAGAATATGGAAAAGCTTTTTTTGTACACGGTAATCGTGATAGAAAGCCTAAACATGCTCTTACAGATGATTTTAAAACAGAAATAGAATTATTATATATTAATAAATATTTCGACTGTACATATACCAAATTCAAAGAATTTTTAGAAACACGCGAAAATATAAATTTATCTATTGATGAAGTTAGAGTTATCTTAAGAGATAGATATATCTTTTCTCCTAAAACTCATAAATCAACTAAAAGAAAATTTAGAAAAAAGCTTGAAAATGAAATAAAAACAGCTAAAAAGAAAGAACAAGAAAAACTAAAAGCTAAATTAGTACTTGCTGAAGATGCTCACCCAAGGCAACCTAGGTGTCAATATTTCGGTGAAGAACTTCAAATGGATGCTTGTATACATCATTGGTTTGGTAAGGAAAAAACTGCTCTACATGCTGCCATTGATGATGCTACTGGTCAAGTTGTCGGTTTATATTTTGATAAACAAGAAACTTTAAATGGTTACTACAATATAACTCATCAAATACTTTCTAAATATGGTATTCCGTATCTAATTAAAACAGATAAGCGAACTGTGTTTGAATACAAAAAGAAAGCATCTTCTAAGGTCGAAGAAGACACTTTCACACAGTATGCCTATGCCTGCAAACAATTAGGTATACATATTGAAACAAGTTCTGTACCAGAATTTAAACCACGTGTGGAAAGACTATTTCAAACTCTACAACAAAGACTTCCACAAGAACTTAGAATATCCCAAATCTCTACCATTGATGAAGCTAATGAGTTCTTAAAACAATTCATAATCCAATACAATAACAAGTTTGCTCTGTGTATTAATCATAACAAATCTGTTTTCGAAAAGCAACCCTCTGAGGAAAAAATTAATTTAACCTTAGCTATATTGTGTCAAAGAGTTGTTGATAGTGGTCATTCAATAAAGTTTAATAATGAATATTATAGGTTTATAAACAAACTTGGTAACCCTATTTATTTTAACAAAGGTACTAAATGTACTGTGATAAAAGCTTTAGATGGGCAATTATTTGCTACTGTAGATGAGTCTATATTTGCTTTAGAGAAAATATCAGAAGTGCAATCAAAGTCAGAAAACTTTGATGATATCGAAGAAGTAAAAGGAAGAAAAATATATATTCCTAGAATGATACATCCATGGAAAGGAAAATCATTCGAAGAATTTGTTAAAAAACAAGAACACAGATTAGAAGATGTCGCATAAAAATATTAGCACTAAACTTTATAAATTTAGTGCTAATAAATAAAATTTTTTAAGACATTTTCAAAAATGATTGACAGAAAAACTAAATCCATTCGCCATATTTTTATGATTCATTTGTGATAATGTCTTAATATATCATTTGAGAAAATGTCTTAATTTTAAAAATATGATATAAGTAAATCTGATAAAAATATCGGAGGTGC
>SFOJ01000028.1 GCA_004552445.1 Mollicutes bacterium | reverse complement strand
AATTGGCTTATTAGTATTATTAATAAATTTTTCTAACCATTCTAATGTTTCAATATCTAAATCATTAGTAGGCTCATCTAAAAATAAGATATCATATTCATTTAATAGTAATTTTAAAATACTAATTTTAACTTTTTCACCACCTGATAATGTTTTTATTTTTTGTTTTAAAATATCATCAGTTAAATTAATCAAGTCTAAGTATTTATATAGATTATTAATTTTATCATAATAATCACTTTCATCAATAAACAAAAATTCATATACACTTTTATCTAATTTATCAGTACTAATAGATTGTTCTAAATAACCAATTCTATTGCCTTTTAGATTAATATTTCCACTTATTTCTGCATATTCACAAATATCTAAAATTGATTTTAATAAAGTGGACTTCCCATTTCCTTCTTCACCAATAATAGCAAGTTTATCACCATTATTTAGTATTAAATTTAAATTTTTAATTAAATATCTATCACTAATAGATATTGTTAAATCTTTTATTTCTAACATATTATGCCTCCTTTTTTCAGCATAATCAAAGTTTATGCCATACTTATTTAGTTATTGTTCTCATTTTCTCACCTCTTAATTTTTATAATTTTTCTTAAAACAAATTTTTTTGATTTTTCGTTTTATATTTTTTCATAGAACGAATTTTCTGAATTTTTCGTTCTATAAATTAGTTTTTCTTTGGTAATTTACTATAATCATATTTATGTTCTGCAAATTCTAATTCGTCAAAGGCGTATTGAATATCCTCAATCGCTTTATCTATTGTATATAAACTATCTTTATTATCTTTCATTATTTGTAAGTGTTCTATTGTATAAAATAATTTTTGTCTTGCATCACTTACTTTTTTTCTTTTTTCAGTATCAAAGTCTAGTAATTCTATTTGAGAATCTTCATAGTTTTTAATCATTTCTTTTAAATCCTTACTGGATTTATTGGCATATTTATCTTTAGAAAAATAGAAAAGCATTTCATCATAACCTGCAACCTTTAATAGTTTTTGTAATGACATATCTAAAGTTTCAGCAATCTTACGTAGATCATCAATATCTACTTTTTTTATTTTCCCATTAATTAAATCGTTTAAAGTACTTCTACTAATACCAGTTAATTTAGCAAGTTCTCTTTGAGAAATACCTTTTTCTATTCTTGCTGATTCAATTAAATTCTTAAGTTCTTCTGAGTTCATTTAATCACTTCTTTCTTCCCTTTTCTTCCTTCATAATTTAATTTTAACACTTTTTTATCATTTTGTCTATATTTTCGGACAAAAAGTATTGACATCTTTTTCGGACAATGTTATATTTAAATTGTCCTTAATATCGGACATAATTATAGGAAGGAGGATTTGTATGAGATTATTTAAGAAAGAATCTACTAATGAATATGTAATACCTAAAGATTTATCAGTTAGTGCAATAGGTATGCTTAACTCTCTATTAGTTAGATCTAATGATGAACTAGAGAATATCGACCTCTACTCTCTTGGTAATGATAGTAGAAAAGATGTTGCTCTAGCATTTAGAGAATTAAGAAAGAAAAAATATATTATCTATAACGCACTAGATGATACGTATTATATTTATGTATCACCACAAAAATAATTATTAAAAAATTTAGAAAGGAGGATAAAAATGTCTGCAGAAGAAACATTAAAATTAATAGCTAAGCAATGGTGCACCCTAGAAGATATTATGAAACTTGGTCATCTTGGTAGGAATTCTGCACTAAAGGCTAAAAAGAAAATAAAAGAAAAATTAGAAAAACAAGGTTATCTTATTCCAAAGTCTGTTGTACCAACTAAAGAAGTTGTAGCATTCTTTGATATAGATATTCCTTATTTAGAATCTAGAGTTTCTAGTAAAGAATTTATTAAAAATATGTAAGAAAGGAGATACAAATTGAAACAAATAAACGAAGTAAATAAAAGCATAAAAAAAGATATCATCGTCGAAAACCTAATGATATCAAATGGAGTTTATCTACTTGTATCTCATCCTAAGGTTGGCAAGTCAATGTTTGCTCAGCAACTTGCCTTCTCTCTTACTACTGGAGAAGATTTTTTAGGATTCAAAGTAAATCCCTCTCATGTCTTATATATTACCACAGAGGGCGATATAAATCAATTACAAGACCGATTTAAATTAATGAATTTGAAACCTAATGTAGATAAATTACACATTATAGACATAGATGATATTCCAGATTTTTATATCAGAGATATTGAAAGAGATATTCATGAATTAACCTTTGATAAAGAACCCTTATTCGTAATAATTGATATGTTTAAAGACATTAAATTTGATAGTGACTATAATCAAAATGATTATCAAGAAATAAATAATGTTGTATTTAAAAAGTTTAAAGAAATATGTAGAAAATATAACTGCACATTATTTGTTACACATCACTTAAATAAAAGTAATGGAATTATGGGTAGTGTCGGACTAACTGCTGATGCATCTGGAATTATGAAATTAAAAGAATCAAAAAATAATTGTAATAAACTAACTTTAGATTATAAAGGTAGAGATTTTAGTAGATTAGAATTGAATTTAAAAAGAAATGAAAATCAAACATTTAGCGTTATCGATGAGAATACTGATGATGAAACCGATTATAATCTGCTACTATTTATAAAATATGCAGTTGCTAGGAAAGATTTTGATTATACGATATCAGAAATCTTATCTAAAACAAATATTTTATTGACTCCAACACAACTTGGAGGTTTAATTCAAAGAAACCTAAGTTTGTTGGAAAAAGAAGGTCTTCATATAACAAGTAAAAGAACTGCTAACGAGAGATTATGGCATTGTTCTTATGAAGAGCCTTCTGAAAATAATGAATGAACGAGGCACGTTCTGACCTGCAAGGTTGGAAGTGGCGATAGTGAATTCATTATCTATTAATTAAATGATATAGTATATCGTTTAATTAATCTTGTGATAGCGAATGCCTTCACCTATTTATTAGGTATTGGCTCTAGCTATTACAAGCATAAAGGATTCTAAGGAATATTCCTTAGCTCACGGTTGGGCATATATTATGCCCTAGTGAGATAGAGTATTATTTTAAAACAAGCATTGAAAGGAGGTCAAAATAAATGTACTCAGGAAAACAAGCACTACGATTAGAAAAATTTAAAGCATCAGATATTGGTGGACTAGATAAAGAATTAAAGGAAAGAAAAGGTTCTGGTAAATATGATAGTACTAGAACACCATATAATATAGAATTAATAAATTATGATGGACCTACTCTAGCAAGTTCTACATATGATTATCTTTATTCTAACAATATAAACTATAATCCAAATAAGAAAAGTACAAAAGTATTGAATGGATTAATAATAACAAGTGGTCAAGAATTCTTTGAACATTACGGAATGGAATTTAAAGATACTGGAGAAGTTTATAAAACTGGAGATAATGCAGGTCAACCTATTAGACATGTAGTTATAGATGAAAATCATAAACTATCAACTGAAATAAAAAGATTTTTTGATGAAAGTCTTAACTTTATTTCTGACTTCGTAGGAAAAGAAAATATAAGATATGCAGCAATACATCTTGATGAATCTACTCCACATATGCATATATATTTTACTCCAGTAGTTAATGAAGTTAAGAGAAAAGTATTTGAACTTGATGAAAATGGTCATCAATTAAAACACGAAATAACTAATAAAAAAGGAGAAAAGAAATTAGTACCAATTCAAAAGAAAGATGAAAATGGAAATAATATCTATGAAACAGTTAAAGGTAAATTTCTAAATTCAGATCAATTTTGGAAACAAAAAGGTGGCAACGCTTCTTATACTCTACTCCAAGACGATTATAACGAATTTATTAAGTCAAAAGGTTATAACTTGTTTAGAGGTGAAATTGGTGGAGATAAAACTCATCTAACTAATGCTATGAAACAACAAATTGAATTAAATGCTTTAAATAAAGAAATAAGAAAAGAAAACGAACTATTAAAAGAGGCAAATAAAGCCGAAAACAAGTTTATTGATAAAGTTGATAAAGAAACATCAAAAGATATCTTAAATCCTATTAAAAAAGGTATTTTAAAGCAATATAAAGATGAAGATATAGATAATCTATCTACTTACTCAAAAGAACTTGCTGAAGATAATATTAAAAAGGATTTAGAAATTAAACTTCTAACTAAAGAAGTTAATGATTTTAAATCAGGTAAAACTTATAAAGAACAAAATAGAATTATTGATAGTCAAAAGAAAATTATTAGTGAAAAAGATAATGAAATAAATATATGGAAAAATAAATTTGAAGAAATAACTAATGAATTTAAGATGTTTAAAAAGAAAATTCAAAATAAAATATTCTCACTAACTTCTAAAATATTTGATATTCTTCATATACCATATACTTGGTATGAAGCAAATGATATAGATTTTGCTATTGATAAAACAAATAGTTATTTAAAGAAACATTCAAAATCTAAAGATGATTTTGAGAGATGATTATAAATATTCGTAGTTTGTATGATAAAATATAATTGTTACGAACTGGTATATTTATAAATCCCAACAAAAAGGAGGAATGAAATATGGGAATATATAAATTACCTAAGAATCAATGGACTAAAGATGGTCGTAAATATAAATATTATTGGAATGAAAAAGATAAAAATGGAAAATGGAAAAAAAGTTTTTCTAAAGCATATAAAACTAAATTAGATGCAATGAATGCTGAAAGAGAGTTTTTAAATAGTAAAGTTGAATTTGGTGGAGATATGGATATGACATTTGGTACACTAACCGACCAATATATCGAATCTCAAAAAAATAAGGTTCGAAGAAGAACAATGGAAACATATTTAAAAAGAAGAAGGTATTTTACTGATTTTGAAAATGTTAAATTAAAAGATATGGATGGAAACTTATATCATAAATTCCAACAAGATTTGTGGAATAAACCTATTAAATGTTCTACTAGAAATGATGTTCAAAAGTTTTTGAAAATTATTCTTAATTGGGGAATGAAAATGTATGATATTAATTTAATGAAATTTTATAAAAAAATAGAGTTCTTTAAAGACCCTAATGAAATGAAAGTAGAAAAAGATGTTTACACTTTCGAAGAATTTCAAAAATATATAACTGGTACTACTAATCTAAATGATAAAGCAATGTTTGAAATGTTATATTATTGTGGATTACGTCGTGGTGAAGCAAGAGGTCTTCAATGGTCTGATATAGATTGGAATAATAAATTAGTATCTATTACTAAACAAGCTAATAGTGTTAAGGATAGTCAAAAGTATTATGAATTAACTCCACCTAAAACTTCTAAAAGTATTAGAACATTACCTCTCACTGATGTCTTATATAACGATTTAGTAAATTTATACAATGAAAAAAAGAAGTACTATGGCTTCAATGACAAATGGTTTATCTTCGGAGAACATGATCCATTAACTTTTGGAATGATGTCTAGAATTAATGGTAGAATTGCTAAAAATGCAGATATTAGAAGAATTCCACTACACTCTTTTAGACATAGTTGTGCTTCTTTACTAATAAATACTGGACAACCAGTAACAACTGTATCAAAATATTTAGGACACGCTAGTACTAAAGAAACATTAGATACCTATGCTCATATGTTTCCTAATAATCTAACTAATGTAAAAAATACCATAGATAATTTAAATCTAGGTATTTAAATAAACTTTAATAAAAAAATAATTTAGTATCTAAAAAATAATATTTGGTATCTAGTGTGGTATCTAGATAAATCCAAAATAGTTAAAAATCCCTTATAAACAAAAGTATTCCCCTCTCTCGAGGGGAATTTCAGGGGGTTTTGGTTGAACACTTTCACTCTTATATTCGTAAAAGTATTCTGACATATTTCTATGTCAATTTAATTATATAATGATTAGTTGATTTTTGTCAATTATTAATTTTTTATTTTACAAGATTTTATATAATTATAAACCTCATCCCAATTATTTACTCTTTTACACTTAGTGTTTCTTGTTATATTTATTTTTGAATTAAATACAACAGCATTTATATTATTTTCTAATAAAGATTCACATGTATCAATCGCATCATCAAACATAATATCTATATTTTCTTTTTTACAAATATCCGCTTTATATGAATAAGCTGTTAAAATTTTATCATATTTAATTTTGTTTTTATCTAGAAAGTCTTTTACATATTTATTTACATCTTTATAATACTTATCACTTCTTGCTGTTATAAAATATATTTGATTACCCTCTTCTTTTAATTTATCAATTATTTCTTTAGCACCTTTTTTAATTGGTTGCTTTTGTCCCATTTCACAAGCATAATCACTAAAGAATTCTATTATTTCTTTTTCTGTAAAGTTCCCTCTTATTATTTTATCTATATTATTAATTAGTACTTTATTATCACTATATTTGTAATCGTATTTATAAGCATATTCTCTTACTATATCACATGAGTCTATTAGTGTATCATCTATATCAATACCTATTTTCAATATATCACTCCTTTTTGCCTTAATGGTGATTATATCAAAATATATGTTATTTATCAATATTAATGCTTTCTAAGTAATTTCATACTGTTTTTATAGTCACCGTAAGTTTCTATTTTTATTCCTAGTGTGCTTTCTGCATAATCAAGTAATTCACTCATTAAAAGTGAAGGAAGCATCATACCATAACATCCACATTGATATATGTATCTATTCATTTTTTCTGATTCTAGTTCATCATAACCAACAACTGAACAGATAATAGTTTCTGCTAATTCTTTAATATTCTCTTTAAACATATCTCCAAACATATCATTATATGTCCCTTCATACAAATCCGTATCTACTACTCTTGGAGTATGTATTGTTTGAAATAATATATTTCTACTGTTTAAATCATTAAACATTAATCCTTGAAGTGTTAATCTTTTCATTTCTATTTCAATTTGTCTAATTGCAGACATTAAATCTCTAATTAATATATTACTTTCTAAATCTTGTAATTTAACACCATCTATATATTTCATTAGATATCCAACAAAATTAACTGGTTCTTCTTTTCCTAAAAATACAAATGTATGTGGAAAAACAAATATATCACTTTTATAATACTCTTTTGAAGCAAATATATTGTAAAAAGAATCTATATCTTTTGTACTATTAAACTTTTTAAATGCATGGCCTTCACTTGTAAGAAAGCACTCTGCACTCGCACCTTTTCCTAAACTTTTTATCATATATTCTTCTGGAATTTTATCTAATATTATTTTTTCTGCCATAGTTACCTCTTTTGTAGTTTGTTATTTTAACATATTATTAACAATTTGTAAAACATTGTTGTAAAAGAAAATGTTAACTATTCGTTAACACTATTCTATATTTACTTTAAATGAGTACCATACAGTTCCTTCAACATATTTAGCATGTATTACTACGATATACTCACCTTCATCTAAATTTAATCTTATTGACTTTTCTCTTTTGATGTATCCTAATTCTTTATAGATTTGTTTATCTTTATATACTTCTATCTTAGTAACATCCATATTATTTTCATGATATATTTTTTCATTCTTTTTTATGGTTAAACTATCTTTATATTTTATATCTGTTGGATCTACTGCTAGTGCTGTTTCACATGTTCGAGTAGTATTATTATCTACATCTACTTTACACCAACTATATGATCCTATTTGTGCTCTTATTTTTTCTGTTTTATCACTATTTAATATATAAAAGTCATATGGCATTATTTTTCTATAATAATCTAATGTATGAAAGTTTGTTGGAAATATATGAAAATCTGTTGACTCATAGAAACCGCTTTCATAATTTTCATCTATTGTATGCCATTTAATAACTTTATAAAGTATTGCTGAATATTCTTTTGTACCACCATCTTTATAAGTTCTCTTTATTGGAAATAATAATATAACTAATACAGCTATTATTATTAATATCTTTTTTAATTTCATAATTATTTTTCCTTTAATGATTTAAATATTTTTTTCCATAATTTACTAGATGAATAATTTAATATTCCTGCTTTATATATTCTAAGTCCATATTTATATAATAATGCACATGTACCACCAAGTAAGCCAATTGATATTATTAAATCAAGTATCGTCATTTCGCCAAGTGTATATAGTACTGGTGCTAAAATACCTGAAATGAATGGTATAAATGCAGCTATTTTTATAAATATTGCTCCTTGATATACTGATGCAGAAATTGCTAAGTAATAACCTACCATTAAGAATACCATAACTGGTGTTTGAATTTGATTATAATCTTCCATATTAGTTGTCATACTAGCAAGTACTCCAATAAATAATGAATAAGCAAAGAAACTAAGTAGCATTAGTATTATAAAGAATGGAAGACCATTTAATATAGTTGTAGCAAGTTCACTACTTGTAAACATATTTATATATTCTGTTATTTTTCCTACTTCACTTGTTCCAACTACACCTGCCATATTATTTGAAGTTAAAAGTCTTATTACTATACCGATAATAGAATAAACTATTAATAATAATCCTTGAAATATTGCAAATACATTAGCTGATATTAATTTTGACATAAAATGTACTTGTGGAGATACACTTGATATTATAACTTCCATACTTTTAGTACTTTTTTCTTCATTTATTTCAGCACCTATCATTTGTACTATTAATAATATCAATATAAAGAATGGTACAATAAATACTATTATTATTACATTACCAATCATTTCAATTAATTCTTGATTTTCATTTATATCCTCATTTAAATATATTCTGTTTATTTCAACTGGATTATATATACTAGTAAGTAATTCTGAACTTATATTTGCTTCTTTTAATGCCATATTTGATTTTGTAGTATTAATAGCATTTATAATATCTTGGTATAATAATTTATCCATTTTTTCATATGATATTACTTCTGCATCAAACATTTTATCTAATGATTTATTCTCTACTTTAGTTAAATTAATTATTACATCATTTGTTTTATCTTTAATGACATCTTCTTTTAGTTCTTCTATTGTTTTATCTGCTTTTTTGATTTCAGTATTATAACTTTCTAAAATATCTTTATAACCACTATTTAATGTAGTTTCTAATTCATTATAAATTCCTACATTATCAATAACATATACATTTATTTTATCTTCAAAGTCACCACCAAATAATTTAACTATTGAATCTAAATTTATAAGACCAACTATTATTATAAGTAATATTAAATTTATTATTTTAAATGATTTAGTACATACTTTCTTTTTTATACTATCTTTTGTAAGAAATTTAAATTTATTTTTCATATGCTTCACCTACTTTACTTATAAATATTTCATTTAAAGTTGGTTCTTCAACTACAAATTTTGTTACATTATTACATTTAGATATTTTTTTAAATACTGAATCTACATATTTAATATCAGATATTTTAATAGTATATTCATTTTTATTTTTTTCTATACTTTCTACTCCATCTATTTTTTTGATTTCTTCTGTATCTAAATCTGCGACTACTTTTATATTTTTCTTTCTAAAATCTTCTTTTATTTTAGTTAGTTTTCCTTCTAAAACTGTGTTACCATGAACTAATATAATTAATGAATCACAAAAATATTCTATATGTTCCATCATATGTGATGAGAATATTATCATTGTTTTTTGTTTTTTTAGTCTTAATATTACTTTTTTAAACATTTCTACATTTATCGGATCTAATCCACTAAAAGGTTCATCTAGTATTAATAGTTTTGGTTCATGTAAAATACTTATTATAAATTGTATTTTTTGTTGATTTCCTTTTGATAATTCTTTTATTTTTTTATTTTT
>SFOJ01000057.1 GCA_004552445.1 Mollicutes bacterium | reverse complement strand
TAAGTGATCTATAGTTTTATCTATTTCTTCTATTGCTTTAGCAAATCTTTCACTAGCTAGTCTATAATTTCTACCAAATCCTTCTTTAAATGCATTAATGTTTTCTTCGAAGTGTGTAATATCAATGTTTTGATTTTTTATAAGTTCTAATTCTTTTTTATATTCTAATGTCTACTATACCATCATTATAATAATCGTTATCTGCTTCTAAAAGTGTTACAAGTACTGCATATTCACACTTTTTTTCTTTTCTATCTTTATCAAGTTCTTTAAAGAAGTCTTCATTTTTATGCTTAGTAGCTGTTGTATCTGCTTCATTTTTCATTTCAAACATTATAGATACTATTTCATTACCTTCATCATCAAAATCTCTAAATATAAAGTCACCTTTAGAACCAGTTCTAGCATCATTATCTTTATCGAAATAAGCATTTTTGAATAATGGTCTTAATCTATTAAATTCAATACTACAATGTTGTTCTAAAGATTCACCTATCATTTTAGTAGACTGTTTAGCTTTAAAATCTCTATAATAAGCTATTTGTTCATCTTTATCTTTTAATTTTGATTCATAAGAATCTTTAATAGAATTTTGCTTTAATTCAAATTCTTTACTTTTAACTACAAGTTCACTACTTAAATCAGATATTTTTTTATCTTTCTCTGTTATAGCTTTTTGTATTTCAAGTTCATTTTTAGATTCTTGTAATTTTATTTTGTTTTTTAATTCTGATATTTCTAAGTCTTTCTTATTTAGTTCATCTTTATATTCTTGTTCTAACTTACTTTGAGTTTGTTCTTCTTTAGTTTTAAGTTCATTTTTAAGATTAGTTATTTCTAAATCTCTTTCAGTTACTTGTTTTGTTAATTCTTCTCTTAAATGTGCTTCAGCTAGTTTTATAGCACTTTCTTTATCCTTAGTATGTTCTTGTTCTCTTAAAGATATTTCTTTTTCAAATTCTTTATCTCTTATTTGTTTTACGATTGAATCATATTCTGTTTCAT
The DNA here is from genome assembly GCA_004552445.1 of Mollicutes bacterium. Lineage (GTDB taxonomy): Bacteria > Bacillota_I > Bacilli_A > RF39 > UBA660 > CAG-1000. Next base: position 1,051 of record SFOJ01000057.1, on the reverse strand, counting down.
CTATTTTAAATATTGTTCCACAATTAGGGCATTTAATTTCGTTCATAATACCTCCTTAAGTTTCTTTGATTTATATAATTTTCTAAATCAAAATTATTATTTATTGCGATCATTACTAGTTCATATGGGCTTGCATTTTCTACTTTTGATAATTCTATTACTGCCTGTGGTGAATATAATGATGCGGTACCATAATAATCTATTAAATCATTTCTTAATCTATTTATATCAATATCTTCTATACTTATATTCATAAAAACCTCGTAAAAATATTATATCATTTTTTATAAAACAAAAGAAGTTTAATATCTTTTTAAACTTCTTACATGTGTACTAAATCTTCTAGCATCTTCAGTTTCTAAATAAGCATGCGAATATGCTTTAGAATAAACATCTTCTTCATTTGGTACGTATCCTGCTCTGTCTAGGTTAGCATACATTCCAAGTCTTGTTAAACATACTTGATATAATTCATTTCTTGATACTACTCCTAACCATGCATGAGATTCTCCTGTTGGTATTCTACCACTTATTACTTCAGAGTTTACTCTCATATATGGATTAGTTATTAATGCTTTTAATAATCTTGCTTGTCCTTCACATACGCCTTGTCTATGTTCATATGTTCCGATTGCTTTAGATTCCCAACCTGATTCAGATCTTCTAAGTCTTTGTACTCCGTGATCATCTAAATAAGTTTGAGAACTAGCAAATCCTATATTTAATCCTCTAACTGTTTTCATATAATTATAAGCTAAATATAATTTATCTAAATCAGTTAGTTTATCTGACTTATATATTCTATCAATATCAGCGCAATACTTTTCAACTACTCTTTTTAATCTTAGTACTTCACTTATTTCTTCGGGTTTAATTTTACCTGATAAATTTCTTATAGTTATATCTGGTAACCATATTAAGTCTTCTTCTGGTAAAAGTAATCTTCCTTTAGCTGTATCTAAGTTTAAACATGAATTGTTAAATGGATGTCTATTGATTGTCATATCTAATGTAGTTTCAGAAATATGATTCCATCTAACTATATGCATAA
>SFOJ01000027.1 GCA_004552445.1 Mollicutes bacterium | reverse complement strand
TTTTTTATTATGCACAAATATTGGATTTCATTCTTTCTAGTATTAGTTTTTCTTGTCTTGATACTTTTACTTGAGACACTCCTAAAACATCAGCTGTTTCACTTTGAGTATATCCTTGATAATATCTATATTCTATTAGTTGTCTATCAAAATCATCCATTAATGATAATTCTGTATCTAAAAGAATTCTATTATCAATCTCCTCTCTTTTGTCATTTCCATAATCATAATCCTTTTCATCCATACTTTTAGTAAACGATATAGTTTCAATTATATTAAACATAACACTCTCATCTATTTCCATAAATGAACAAATTTCTTTGAATGTTACTTCACGACCATATCTTGTAGTAAGTAATGTTTTTACACTTAAGTATTTTTTATATAATGACATGTACTCTTCACTAACTCTAATATTCCTATCAGTTCTAATAAATTCTATTATTTCACCTAATATATATTTATAAGCATAAGTACTAAACTTAACACTAGTATCTCTTTTAAAATTTTTATATGCTTTTATTACACCAATAGAACCAACCTGATAGAGATCATCAATACTATAATACATAGAATATTTACTAGCGATTTTATATATTAATCCCTCACTTTCTTTAATCAACGTAAGATATTTCTCGCTCATATACTAAATATTCCTATACTATGTTTTTCACTCTTAGCTTTAAAACAATAATCAAATAAATCACTATTTTTAAGAGTTAATTTAAGTTTATCATTTATACCACTAATTACTACTTTACCGTCATATCTACTGACAACATTAGATATTTTAATTATAGAATCAATTCCACTTTTATCAACAAAATTAACATCTTTTAGGTCTATATTAACTCTTTTTAAAGACATACCTAATATTACAGGAATAACTCTACTCTCAAATACATTTAATGTCTCATTATAAAAACTACCATTTAATCTAACAAATAAAATCCCTTTTTTGAATTCAATATTTGTTGTCATGATTAAATAATACTACAAATAATATTATCAATGTTGTGATTCGACAAAACTAGATTTTTTATTTAGTATTAGTATAAGCAAAACTATTAATATTGAAGTACTAGCAAGATATTTATATATATTATCTCCTGTTTTAGGATTTTCTATTTCTTCTTTATAATCTAAATATTTTATATAGCAAGTTTCTTTATAACAATTACCATCTTTAACTATATTACCTTTACTATCAACTATAATATAATCATTAAGTAAAAATCTATAATATTTCTTTAGTGTACTTTCATCTTTAATATAACCATCTAAAAATTTATAATATTCTTTAGTATATTCTCTTTCTAAACTATATGTTTTATATACTTTATCAGTTACTTTATAAACTTCAATATATTGATTAACATAAGATTTAAAATCAGATACGTTAAGTATCATTTGACATTCATCACACTTATTAAAAATAATCTTTTTTTGATATACATTATATTTATCAGATGATCTATATGATACTAAAGCACTAACATCTTCAATACTTTTATAATGGATAATTGCTTTAATAGAATTACTAAATCCTTTAAAATATAATTTAATAATTTTATTATTAAAATTAATATATTTGTTACCATCTATTAATGATTTATAAGTAGTATCATAAGATATATTTTCATTATCTTTAATTAATTCTATTTTAGAAATATTTAAGTTTCCAATTACATCTAAATCTAAACTAGTTATATCATCATCTTTAAAAGTATAATCATCAAAACTTGAAGTAATAGTTCTCTCTTTATAATTTTTAGGTACTATAGGCGTAATATAATGAATAAATTTATAGTCATCATACTGAACTTTCATATTTTCTTTTATATCTTCAAATTTTAAATATTTAGTATCTTTTTCAACTTCCTTATACCATAAATATCTATCTTCCTCAAATATAAACTTTTTATCCTTTACTTCTCCTGGATAAATAGGACTCCATTCACTATACTTATACTCTATCGCATAACACTTATTAAATAAAAATAAAGTAAGTATTACAATAAATATTTTTTTCATTTAAACCCTCCTATTATTATAGTTAGACATAAATTATTAAAACACTTCTTTTTAAATAAAAAAAGTTAAATTCTTCTAAATTTAACTTTTAAAAATAAAGTAGCAATGCAAACATATATCTTATCAACATAAGAATTAGTATAAGTAACTTCATTACCATCAACCAAATTAGTGGCACACTTAAAAGTATATAAGTTATTTATTTCTATATAATCACTTAACACTTTAAAATGCATACAACAAGTAAACAATAACTCTATCCATAACCACCTCTACTATCTTAATAACATTTTAAGAATCACAAAATTAATTCAATAAAAATATGTTAATTGCATAACCTATTTTATTACTATATTAACAATTTTATTAGGAACAACTATTTCTTTAATAATTTCATGTCCTTCAATATGTTTAATAACATTTTCTTGACTTTTAGCAATATTCAATAATTCATCTTTATCAGTATCTTTACTTACACTAAATGTTGCTCTTAATTTACCATTAACACTTACTGCTATATTAACAGTTTCATCACTTATTTTATTTTCATCATAAGTTAACCATTCACTTTCACATATTGGTTTACCTAAATTTAAAATTTCATTTAATTCTTCAGTAACATGTGGAGCTATTGGATTTAACAACACTAACAATGTTCTATAATCTTTTCTACTAATAGTATCTAATTTATCATAAGCATTTGCTAAAATCATTAAAGCACTAACAGCAGTATTATAATTCATTGTATCTATATCTTCAGTAACTTTCTTAATAGTCTTATTGATTAGTATTTCTAAACTTTCAGTGTATTCATTACTATCATTTACTTTATCTTTTAATCTATATATTTTATCAATAAATCTCTTACAACCTTTAAGACCATTTTCACTCCAAGCAGCATCTTTTTCATAGTCACCAATAAACATTTCATATACTCTAAGAGCATCTGCTCCATAAGCTTTAACCATATCATCTGGATTAACTACATTACCACGAGATTTGCTCATTTTTTCATTATTATCTCCTAGTATCATACCATGACTAATTCTAGTCCATATCATCTCTTTATTTGGAACAAGTCCTATATTATATAAGAATTGTACCCAGAATCTAGCATACAATAAATGTCTTGCTGTATGTTCCATACCACCATTATACCAGTCTACTCTTTGCCAATATTTCATAGCATCCATTGACGCAAATTCTTTATCATTATGTGGATCCATAAATCTCAAGAAATACCAACTACTTCCAGCCCAGTTAGGCATAGTATCTGTTTCTCTTTTAGCATCTCCACCACATTTAGGACATTTGCAATTTACCCAATCTTCTATTTTAGCAAGTGGACTTTGTCCATCTTCTGTTGGTTCATATTCGGCTATATCTGGAAGCAATAAAGGTAAATCTTTTTCATCCATTGGTTGCCATCCACATTTTTCACAATATATCATTGGTATTGGTTCTCCCCAAAATCTTTGTCTTGAAAATATCCAATCTCTCATTTTATAATTATTTACTTTACGAGCAATACCCCTATTAACTAATTTTTCAGTAATAGCTTCTTTAGCTTCTTCTACAGTCATACCAGTAAATTCTTCACTATTAATAAGTTTATAACCTTTACCTAAATAATCTTGTTTTTCAAAAGCACATTCGTCTATACTTCTTCCATCAATTACTTGAATCATATCTAAATTATGTACTTTAGCATATTCAAAATCTCTTTGATCATGAGCAGGAACTGCCATAACTGCACCAGTACCATAACTACCTAAAACAAAATCTCCCAAAAATATAGGAACTTCTTTTCCATTAACTGGATTAATTGCTTTAATACCTTCAACTAAACATCCAGTTTTTTCTTTATTTAATTCAGTTCTATCCATATTACTCTTCTTAGCTGTTTCTTCAATATACTTTTTAACTACATCTTGATTCTTTATTCTAGGCATTAACTCCTTAATAAGTTTTCCATCTGGTGCTATTACAAAAAATGTAATACCATATACTGTTTCTATACAAGTAGTGAATATTGAAAATTTACCACCACCAACAATATCAACATCAAGTTCTACTCCACTACTTTTACCTATCCAATTTATTTGACCCAATTTAACTTTTTCGGCAAAATTTGTATCATCTAAACCAGTTAATAAATCTTCAGAATAATCACTCATTCTAAGCATCCATTGACTCTTTTCCTTTTGAGTAACAGCTGTACCACATCTTTCACATACTCCACCTGATGAGTCTTCATTAGAAAGAACTGTTTTACAAGTAGGACACCAATTAACAGCAATAGTATCTTTATAAGCCATACCATGTTTATAAAATTGTAAGAATTGCCATTGAGTCCACTTATAATACTCTGGATCACTAGTAGCAAATTCTCTATCCCAATCAAATGAATAACCCAAATTCATCATTTGACCTTTAAACGTCTTAATATTCTCCTCTACTGCTTGTTTAGGATGAATATGATTTTTAATAGCATATTGTTCAGCAGGTGAACCAAAACTATCAAATCCCATTGGAAATAAAACATTATATCCTTGCATTCTTTTTATTCTTGCTTTAGCATCTTGAGCTGTATAACTTCTAACATGACCTACATGAAGACCACTACCACTAGGATAAGGAAATTCTACTAATATATAATAATGTTTATCACTTCCATTATTAACTGCCTTAAATGTTTTATTATCAAGCCAATATTTTTGCCATTTTTCTTCTATTTTTTTATAATCATACATTTTTATTTACCTTCCCTTCTTTTTAACACTCTACCAAATATTTCATATAGAGAATACGTAAGAGCCATTATTACAGCAAAACCAATTATTATAGCCCATATAACTCCTTTAATATTAATAACTAACACAGAACAAAATGATATTATAAATGAATTAATTACTGTAACTGTATTAAGTACAGTCTTATAATTTGTTTTTCGCATATCTAAATCATACCTTGCGATAAAGTATTTAATCATATCATTATCTTTAAGTTTACTATATTCCTTTTTATCTTTATTCAAAAACACTGAATAAACAATCAGCATGAGTAAAAATATAAAAACAAAATCATATAAACAACTTAATAACAAATTCATTTTTTCCTCCTCAAAATAAAAGCTCTATAACTTAAGGATGAGTATTACCCACGGTACCACCTTAATTCATAAAGCTTATGCATCTCTTATCTTTATCGCAGAACTGCGTTATTTCTAAAAAAGCAAGTTCGTGTATATATTAATATTAGTTCACACCACCACTAATTCTCTTTAATTATTTTTATACCTACTACTCTTTTCATCAATCGAAATATGTATGTATTATACTACACCTCAGCTATATATTCAAGTAACTTTAAGAACATTTTTCTAAATACACTTGGAAGACTTCTCATTCTTCTAATAGCAAATCTTTTATCTTTTATACTCTTATCGCTAAATATAATTTTATCTACTTTTTCTTTTAATTCGGTAGAAATATTTAAATCACTAATGATACCTTCTATATCTTCGTTAATAATTCTTTCTGCATTTATTTCTATATCTTTACCTTTACAATATACAAATATTTTGCTAAGTGTTGGTATTTCATCAAATTCTATAACAAAATCATTTTCATCTACATATCTTCTATATGGAACATTTACTTCGTCTTTAAATACTTGTACATTATCAGTAAACTTAGTATTTCTAAATATAATTTTATAATTACGAGTAGCAGGAATTATTCCTTCAACACCTTCTACTGGTTGTATTGAAACAGAAAAGTCATTTTCCTTATAGTAATAATTTATTTCTGTAGTAAAACTTTGCCCCTCTCTATACATTAATGATTCTCCATCATCTTCATATAATTTATATGTATTACTTCTTCCAGGAAATATTTGTATCTCTAATGTTTTAGGATTAGATACATCATTTAAATTATCACGATCTAATTTTGCCATTGGTATTATAGCTCCTGTTTTAGCATAAACTGGATAATCCTCATCTTTATAGAATGTAACATATCTTTTACCACCAGGAAATTTCTTACCAGTTTTAAAATCATACCATACTCCATTTGGTAAGAATATTTTGTGTACAACTCTATTCATTACTGAATCTTTAGGATCAACTATAGGAGCAACAAATAACTCGCTACCATAATAAAACTCATTTTTATATAAAGGTTCATCATAAGTTTCAGGATATTTATAATATAATGGTTGTATTAATGGAGCGCCAAAACTAGAATACTTTTTAGCTTCACTATATAAATATGGAATAAGTTTGTGTCTAATTCTTAAATAATCATGAACTATTTTTAATGTTTTAGCATCCCATTTCCATGGTTCTCTTTTATAATATTTACCAAAAGAACTAGATAATCTTAATATAGGACTATAAACTCCTAATTGAACATACCTCATATATAGTTCAGAATCTTCCATACCGCCTTTAAAACCACCTATATCATGACTCCACCAACTAATACCAATATTAGCAGCAGTACTATTATAAAATGGAAGTAATTTTAAAGTTTTCCAACTTACATTTGTCTTTCCAGAATATAGAATTGAATACCTATGAGGATTAACACCAAAGTTACGGCTCATTATAAGCGGTCTTTTAGCTTTATTAACAGCAAGAGTATTATATAAATAATAATTCATTACAAAACTTCTAAGAATATTATCTTTATTATAGTCATCCACCCATAACAAATCGATACCCTTTCTCATCATAGGATTAATAATACCCTTCATAAACGAATCAATTAGTTTATTATCATAAACATTAAGAGGTATATTTTTATTAGCATCTCTACCTAGTAAATTAGAAAATGTTTGATAATTTTCTTCTTCTACACTAATTATTCCTTCAGTTTTAATATTCATTCCTAAATGTACATGATTATTATGTAATCTTTCACTTAATGTTTTAACATCAGGAATACCTACTTTATTAAGACTAAAACTAATCGAACTATATTTATTTTTAGTTCTTTCATATTCACCAAGTAAAATAACGGAAAGAGGAATATCATTTTTTTTGAAATTATATACTATCTTTTCTATTTCATTTGAATTGTATGCTTCATTTTTATTCCACCATACACCTAATGCATATCTAGGAATTAGTGGTGGTAAACCAGTTAAGTTAAAATAGTCACGAAGACCTACTCCAAAGTCATTATTATATATAAATAAATATGTATCTATATTTTTATAATTAGGAGCAATAATATTACCATATTGATTTAAAATAGGTGTTCTAGAATCATCAAATGTTGTAAAACCATCTAGTGAAAATAAACCTTTATCTAAAGATACACCACCACCCTTATAATCATCTAAACTATAAGCACTTCCCTTAAAGTTTCTAACCTCAGGATGATTAAAATACCATACTTTATCAGTACCAACAATACTTACTTTTAAATATTGATCAGGTAAAAATTTACTTCCTATATATGGTTTTTCTTTAATATATTCTATTATGAATTTACTACTTTTAATAACAAGAACATTATTATCTTCTTCAACAGTTATCTTAGGTTTACCAAAACTTCTATTAGTAGCAAAAAAAGTAGGATAATCATTAAATGCACCTGTTTCACTATATTCAAAACGTATTAAAGCATCAGATAAAATACTTATTCTATACGTTTTACCCATAAATACATATGATGATGGAGTCTTACTCTTAGTCATATCTATATAAAATTGTGAACCAAAATCATACATAAATTTTCCTCCTACTTTATTTACTAAATTATTGCTTTAATCTTACCATCCAGTTATTATATATCTCACAGTTAGCACTAGTTGGTGGTGGGTCAGCTTTTTCCATCTTCACTATCATTGGTATTTTAAATATTCTACCAAAGGCTACACAAGTACCTGCTTGTAATGTCTTTTGTTTTTCAACTACATCTTCACTCATATTAGGTACTGATTTAGAAATATAATCTAAGTCAGCTGGGTGATTTATTTTAAATATTAAGAAATTCGCACATTGACTTATAACATTTTCATTTAAGTCAGTTGGTCTTTGAGTTATTAAGTCTAATAATAAACCATATTTACGACCTTCTTTAGCAATTCTTTCGAATATATTATATCCAAGAAGTGCTTTATCATCACCTTCTAAAACATAACGGTGAGCTTCTTCTAAAATCATATGGATTGGGAAAGTTGCTCTAGCTTGTAATGCTCTTGTAAATTTCATAAACATACGGCCAAATATTTTAACAATACTACGAGCAAATCTATCATCAACATCTTCTAAATTAAAGTTAACAATTTGACATTTTTTATTTCCACTAATTTGTATCTTTTTAATATATTCATCAATTGTAATATACCCATCTGCACTAAAGAAAGATGCATTTTGACGAGTAGCTAAATCATGAAGTCTAACCTTCAAACTCATCGCAGAATCATACATTGCTTCATTTAACAAATATCTTTCACTATATAATGTAAAGTTAAGAGCAACTTCTAAATCATGTAATGAATAATATACGCCTTCAGCATTATAATTCCATTTACGTGAATCATCTATAAATCCTTTAATATAGTCAGTAATTATTTTACGTTCCGCAAATCTTCCTTCACTATCTATATCAAAACAATTTCTAAACATACGTGTAAAACCAATACCAGGAACTTCAGTTTCTAAAGAAAGTTCTGGAGTATTAGTTTCTGTTAATATTTCAAAAATTTGATCTCTAATCTTACTAGAAGTTTGATTAGTATACATTATATTAATAATTGCTTTCGCAAGAATATGATTTTTATAATCCAATGCTTCTTTATCTTCACGAGCAAACATTTTAACATATACAAGTGCAGTTTCAACCATAGCAATTTGAGAGAAATTTGTAGCATCTAATAAGTTAAGTATATCATCTAATTCAAGAAGACATACTGGAATACTAAGTTTTTCATAATCTTTTTTCATATTAGTAGTTATTACTTTAAATGAATAATAAGGATTATTCTTACTTAAATCTTTAAATGCATTCATATATTCTCCATAACTATCAAATATAAATATATTAGCATTATAAGGAATTATTGGAGAATTAGGAAATATATTTTGAATAATTCTACATATACCATACGTTTTACCACTACCAGTATTACCAAATATCGCAGTATGGTTAGAAAACAATTCATCAATATTTACATTTAATGGAAAATCATTATATAAAGGACTTACACCTAATCTTATACTTCTATCTTCATTACCAGTAAGTATTTTTAATTCTTCTTGATTAATAATTCTAACATTCGCATCAAGGCTAGGTTTTTTAATAAGACCTCCAATAAAATCATTATCAGTAAGTTCTCCTAAGAAACTAACTTTAATAGTATCTTGCTCAATAGAATCTACTTCTCCTAAAATCTTTTTATCAGAATCTTCAAATACAACATGTAAGTTTATTAAATCTTTAATTCCACTAACAGTTTCCTTGTTAACACTAACAATCGCACTATTCTTGGTAATTGTAAGAACCTTTCCAAGCATATCAAAAAAACCTTCCTCTCTATTCTTAACATAATTTTATCACAAATACTTTTTTCGTACAATATAAAAAGTGTTATTGATAACACTTTTCTTCTTAAATAACATCTAATATTCTATTTTACTTAAATAAAGTCCTACCGGACTAGCACATCTTCCAAGAGAAGTTCTATCTTTTAATTTAAATATATCTTCAATATCACAAATACTTTTTTTAGAGTCATTAATATCAAGTAATAAACCAACTATATTTCTAATCATATATCTAAGAAATCCACTTGATTCAAATCTAAGATATAATACTTTCTTAGATATTTTAATCAGAAGTAAAACTTCTATAGTTATGGTTTCCTTTAAATTGATTAATAAATATATCTAATAATTCTTTATCTATTTTTTTGCAATATTGATATACATATTCACTTTCTATAGGATTATATTCTCCCATATTTATTTTATAAATGTATTCTTTTCTTTTAACATCATATCTTACATTAAAATTATCATTTACTTTCCTTATACTTTTAACATAAACATTTTCACTCAATAATGAATTTAGACTATGAAGTAACTTTTTAGAATTTAAATTCTTTGTAACCTCAAAAGTACAATATTGATTTAAAGCATGAACTCCTTTATCAGTACGTGAAGCTCCAATAGTATTAATATTTGTATTAAATATTTTAGATAATACTTTTTCAATTTCTCCTTCTACCGTATCTTTATTTTTTTGAATTTGATATCCATAATATTTAGAACCATTATAACTTA
>SFOJ01000056.1 GCA_004552445.1 Mollicutes bacterium | reverse complement strand
ACTTTGATTTTGTGCAATGTTTCATATTCCTTTTTTTACACTTTTCCATATCTACTTCTACTTCTCTTATATTGTTTATTTATGTGTGCAACAAAAAAAGAGATATTGATTAAATTCAATACCTCGTAATTTTTTTATTATTTAATTTTTGTAATGTTTGCTAAAGTAATTTGATTTACTTATTGTAATTTATCGAGATGATTGTAACATAAAAGTTAGATATTTTCAAATCAATATATAACTTTCTAAATTTTATTATGCATGTATAATATTTGTATTCTTTGAAATTTCACTATTAGTTGTTACAATATCATAATTACTCAAATTATGAATATCCTTGTTTCCTGTTATTCTTGCAAAAGTTTTTAATTCATCATTTACAACATTAAAATAATTCTCTAACCTTTTACTGCTTTTTTCAATATTTAATCTTTTTCTTAATTCTGAATCTTGTGTTCCTACTCCTACCGGACACATTCCATTATTGCAAACTCTGTACTGTTGGCAAGCAATTGCCATCATTGCAGCTGTTCCAATAGCGATAGCATCTGCTCCCATTGCAATTGCCTTAGCAAAATCTGATGAAGTTCTTAGTCCTCCCGTTATGACAAGTGATATATCTTCTCCATGCTCATCTAAATATTTTCTTGCTCTATATAGTGCATATATTGTAGGTACTGTTGTTGCATCTTTTATGATTTTAGGGCTTGCACCTGTTGCACCACCTCTCCCATCTATTGTAATAAAATCCGGCTTTGCAAAACAAGCAAATTCTAGATCCTCTTCTATATGTCCTGCTGCAAATTTCACACCAATTGGTCTTCCTTCTGATTTTTCTCTTAATTCATCTACTAGAGATTTTAAGTCTTCTTTTGTTTCAATCTCTTTAAATTTAGATGGACTAATAATATCTTCTCCTACTTTTTTACCTCTTATTTTTGCAATTTCTTCTGTTACTTTTTCTCCGGGTAGGTGTCCTCCCATTCCTGGTTTTGTTCCTTGACCTATTTTAATCTCTATTGCACTTACCTTTTTTAAGTTTTCATCCGTAACACTATATTTATTTGGCACATATTCAAAAATATATTCATAAGCATTTTCAAATTCTTCTGGTAATATTCCACCTTCTCCGCTACATATTGCTGTTTTTACATTTTTCGTTCCTATGGCCAAGGCTGTTTTGGCTTCTTTTGATAATGCACCGAAAGACATGTGTGTTACAAATACAGGTGTTTCTAAAATCATTGGCTTTTTCGCATTTTTACCAATTACTGTTCTTAGACTAACTTCTTCATCCTCAAAAAGTGGCATTTTGCTAAGTTGTCCACCCAGAATTAGAATATCATTCCAGCTAGTTACAGGTAGCTTTGTTCCCATTGCTGAAATAATACTTTTTCCTGTAATAGCCATTGTATGGATATCTTCCATTCTTTGTTCTACTTCGTCTGTACTACGAGTATATTCTTTTAAATAGTTTTCTAGCTTATTTTCATTCTTTCTTGTTTCTTCTTTAGATTCTACTTTTTCTTCTTGTTTTGCATCTTCTTCTACTAATTTAAACATATTCTTTGGTGCAAAACACATTGGACATTTCCAATCATCTGGTAAGTCTTCAAATTTAACTCCCTCTTTTTCTTCATCATAAATATGTCCACATAATTGACATTTATATTTAGCCATTTTTTCCTCCTTTTTTAATTTCAATAAGAGATACAAAAAGGTATCTCTTATTTTACTAATATATTAATAATTTTCTGCTTTTATTTCAAAATATGCTTTTGGATGACTACAAACTGGGCAAATTTCTGGTGCTTCTTTACCAATTACAATATGTCCACAATTTCTACATTTCCAAATTTTATCTCCATCTTTAGAAAATACTAACCCATCTTCTACATTTTCTAATAATTTTTTATTTTTCTATCTTTCCAACCGCTTCAAATAAATATGCTATTCTATCAAATCCTTCTTCCTTTGCTTCTTTTGCCATTCTATCATACATATCTGTCCATTCAAAATTTTCTCCTTCTGCTGCTGCTTTTAAATTTTCAGCTGTAGATGGTATATCTTCATCATGTAATAGTTTAAACCATAATTTAGCATGTTCTTTTTCATTATCTGCTGTTTCTTGGAATCTTGCAAAATAGGTATATTTATTTCTTGCTTGTGATTCTCCTGCAAATGCCTCCATTAAATTTTTTTCTGTTTTTGATCCTTTTAATTCCATTTTTTATTCCTCCTCATACTTTATTTTAGATTTACATTCTTCACATATTCCATATAAAATGATACTGTCTACATTAGTAATTACACTCGTTTGATTATGGATCAATTCTTTTAGTTTTTCCTTCTTAAACTGATACATAAAATCAAAAACTTTTCCACATTTGTTGCATATTACATGATAATGTTCTTTATCAATATAATCATATTTGTCTGGTCCAGTTAATACTTTTATTTTCTTGATAGTTTTATTTTCCAATAAAACATTTAAATTTCTATAAACTGTACTTTTACTAATAGTTGGATTATCTTGATGTACTTTATCATATATTTGTTCC
>SFOJ01000026.1 GCA_004552445.1 Mollicutes bacterium | reverse complement strand
AATTGGCTTATTAGTATTATTAATAAATTTTTCTAACCATTCTAATGTTTCAATATCTAAATCATTAGTAGGCTCATCTAAAAATAAGATATCATATTCGTTTAATAGTAATTTTAAAATACTAATTTTAACTTTTTCGCCACCTGATAATGTTTTTATTTTTTGTTTTAAAATATCATCAGTTAAATTAATCAAGTCTAAATATTTATATAAATTATTAATCTTATCATAATAATCACTTTCATCAATAAACAAAAATTCATATACACTTTTATCTAATTTATCAGTACTAATAGATTGTTCTAGATAACCAATTCTATTACCTTTTAGATTAATATTTCCACTTATTTCAGCATATTCACAAATACCTAAAATTGATTTTAATAATGTGGATTTACCATTTCCTTCTTCACCAATAATAGCAAGTTTATCTCCATTATTTAGTATTAAATTTAAATTTTTAATTAAATATCTATCACTAATAGATATAGTTAAATCTTTTATTTCTAACATATTATACCTCCTTTTTTCGGCATAATCAAAGTTTATGCCATACTTATTTAGTCATTGTTCTCATTTTCTCACCTCTTAATTTTTAAAACTTTTCTTAAAACAAATTTTTTTTGATTTTTCGTTTTATATTTTTTTATAGAACGAATTTTTTGATTTTTTCGTTCTATAACTTAGTTTTTCTTTGGTAATTTACTATAATCATATTTATGTTCTGCAAATTCTAATTCATCAAATGCGTATTGAATATCCTCAACCGCTTTATCAATAGTATATAAACTATCTTTATTATCTTTCATTATTTGTAGATGTTCTATTGTATAAAATAGTTTTTGTCTTGCATCACTTACTTTTTTTCTTTTTTCAGTATCAAATTCTAGTAATTCTCTTTGAGATTCTTCATAAGTTTTAATCATTTCTTTTAAATCCTTGCTAGATTTATTTGCATATTTATCTTTAGAAAAATAGAAAAGCATTTCATCATAACCTGCAACCTTTAATAGTTTTTGTAATGACATATCTAAAGTTTCAGCAATTTTACGTAGATCATCAATATCTACTTTTTTTATTTTTCCATTAATTAAATCATTTAAAGTGCTTCTACTTATACCAGTTAATTTAGCAAGTTCTCTTTGAGAAATACCTTTTTCAACTCTTGCAGATTCAATTAAATTTTTAAGTTCTTCTGAGTTCATTTAATCACTTCTTTCTTCCCTTTTGTTCCTTCACAATTTAATTGTAACACTTTTTTATTAATTTGTCTATATTTTCGGACAAAAAGTATTGACATCTTTTTCGGACAATGTTATATTTAAGTTGTCCTTAATATCGGACATAATTATAGAAAGGAGGATTTGTATGAGATTATTTAAGAAAGAATCTACTAATGATTATGTAATACCTAAAGATTTATCAGTTGATGCTATAGGTATGCTTAACTCTCTATTAGTTAGATCTAATGATGATCTTGCTAATATCGACCTCTACTCTCTTAGTAACGATAGTAGAAAAGATGTTGCTCTAGCATTTAGAGAATTAAGAAAAAAGAAATATATTATTTATAGTTCATTAGATGATACATATTACATTTATGTATCACCACAAAAAAATATTTAGAAAGGAGGAAAAAAATATGTCTGCAGAAGAAACATTAAATTTAATCGCTAAGCAATGGTGCACCCTAGAAGATATTATGAAGTTAGGACATCTAGGAAGAAATTCTGCACTAAAGGCTAAAAAGAAGATAAAAGAAAAACTTGAAAAACAAGGTTATCTTATCCCAAAGTCTGTTGTTCCAACTAAAGAAGTTGTAGCATTCTTTGATATTGATATACCATATTTAGAATCTAGAGTTTCTAGTAAAGAATTAATTAAAAAAGTGTAAGAGGAGGATACAAATGAAACAATTAAATGAAATAAATAAAACAATAAAAAAAGATATCATCGTCGAAAACCTAATGATATCAAATGGAGTTTATCTACTTGTATCTCATCCTAAGGTTGGCAAGTCAATGTTCGCTCAGCAACTTGCCTTCTCTCTTACTACTGGAGAAGATTTTTTAGGATTTAAAGTAAATCCCTCTCATGTCTTATATATTACCACAGAGGGTGATATAAATCAATTAGAAACAAGATTTAAGTTAATGAATTTAAAACCTAAATTAGATAAACTTCACATAATAGATTCAGATGATATATCAGATTTTTATATTAGAGATATTGAATATGATATTCATCAGTTAGCATCCAATAATCAAAATTTATTTGTAATTATAGATATGTTAAAAGATATAAAATTTGATACTAGTTATGATTTAAATAACTATCAGGAAATAAATGATGTTGTATTTAGAAAATTAAGAGAGTTATGTAAAAAGTATAATATCACTCTACTTGTTACTCATCATTTAAATAAAAGAGATGACACTATGGGCAGTGTTGGATTAAATGCTGATGTATCTGGAATTATTAAATTAAAGGAATCAAGAAATGATTATAATAAACTAACTTTAGATTATAAAGGTAGAGATTTAGGTAGATTAGAATTAAATTTAAAACGAAATGATAATCAAACATTTAGTATTGTTGATGAGAATAATAGCGATGAAACTGATTATAATCTACTTCTATTTATAAAATATGCAGTTTCCAAAAAAGATTTTGATTATACAATATCAGATATTTTATCTAAAACAAATATTTTATTAACTCCAACACAACTTGGAGGTTTAATTCAAAGAAACCTAAAAGTGTTGGAGCATGAAGGTCTTCATATAACAAATAAGAGAAATGGTAATCAAAGATTATGGCATTGTACTTATGAAGAACCTTCAGAAAATAATGAATGAAAGTGGCACGTTCTGACCTGTAAGGTTGGAAGTGGCGATAGTGAATTCATTATAAATTAATTAAAGGATATAGTATATCGTTTAATTAATCTTGTAATAGTAAATGCCTTTATTTGACTAGTTCAAATATTGGCTCTAGCTATTACAAGCATAAAGGATTATAAGGAATATTCCTTAGCTCACGGTTGGGCATATACAATTATGCCCTAGTGAGATAGAGTATTATTTTAAAAACAGATTTGAAAGGAGGCAAAAATAAATGTACTCAGGTAAACAAGCACTACGATTAGAGAAATTTAAACCATCAGATATTGGTGGATTAGATAAAGAACTTAAAGAAAGAAAAGGTTCAGGAAAATATGATAGCACGAGAACTCCATATAATATTGAACTAATAAATTATGATGGTCCTACTCTTGCTAGTTCAACGTATGACTATCTTTATTCAAACAATATTAATTATAATCCAAATAAAAAAAGTACTAAGGTATTAAATGGATTAATAATATCAAGTGGTCAGGAATTTTTTGAGCATTATGGAATGGAATTTAAAGATACTGGAGAAGTTTATAAAACTGGAGATAATGCTGGTAAACCAATTAGACATGTAGTTATAGATGAAGAACATGGATTACCAACTGAAATAAGAAGATTTTTTGATGAAAGTCTTAACTTTATTTCTAATTATGTTGGTAAAGAAAATATTAGATATGCAGCAATACATCTTGATGAATCTACACCACACATGCATATTTACTTTACACCAGTTGTTAATGAGGTAAAAAGAAAAGTATTTGAACTAGATGAAAATGGTCATCAATTAAAACATGAGATAACCAATAAAAAAGGAGAAAAGAAACTAGTACCTATTCAAAAGAAAGATGAGAATGGAAATAATATTTATGAAACTGTAAAAGGCAAATTTTTAAACTCGGATCAATTTTGGAAACAAAAAGGTGGTAATGCTTCTTATACTCTACTTCAAGATGACTATAACGAATTTATCAAATCTAAAGGTTATAACCTATTTAGAGGTGAAATTGGTGGAGATAAAACTCATTTAACTAATGCTATGAAACAACAAAAAGAATTAAATGCATTGAACAAAGCAATAAAAAAAGAAAATGAACTATTAAAAGAGGCAAATAAGAGTGAAAATGAGTTTATTGATAAAGTTGATAAAGAAACTTCTAAAGATATTTTAAATCCTGTAAAAAAAGGTCTTATTAAGCAATATAAAGATGAAGATATAGATAATCTATCTACTTATTCAAAAGAACTTGCTAAAGATAATTTAAGAAAAGATTTAGAGATTAAATCTCTTACTGAAGAAGTTAATAGTTTTAAATCAGGTAAAGCATATAAAGAACAAAATAAAATTATAGCTAATCAAAAAATTATTATTAACCAAAAAGATGATGAGATAAATACTTGGAAGAATAAATTTGAAGAATTAGCAGATGAATTTAAGAATTTTAAGAAAAAAATTCAAGATAAGATATACTCTCTTACTTCTAAAATATTTGATATTCTTCATATACCTTATTCTTGGTATGAAGCAAATGATATTGATTACGCTATTGATACTACAAGAGATTATTTAAAAAAGCATTCAAAATCTAAAGATGATTTAGAGAGATAATTTATAATATTATCAGTTTATATGATAAAATAAGATTGTTACGAACTGGTATATTTATAAATTCCAACAAAGGAGGAACGATATATGGGAATATATAAATTACCTAAAAATCAATGGACTAAAGATGGTCGTAAATATAAATATTATTGGAACGAAAAAGATAAGAGTGGAAAATGGAAAAAGAAGTTTTCACAAGCATATAAAACTAAACTTGATGCAATGAATGCTGAAAGAGAGTTTTTAAATAATAAAGTTGAGTTTGGTGGAGATATGGATATGACCTTTGGTACTCTTACCGACCAATATATTGAATCACAAAAAAATAAAGTTCGTAGAAGAACTATGGAAACATATTTAAAAAGAAGAAGATATTTTACTAGTTTTGAAAATGTTAAGTTAAAAGATATGGATGGTAATCTATATCACAAATTTCAACAAGAATTATGGGATAAGCCTATTAAATGTTCTAGTAGAAATGATATTCAAAAATTTCTTAAGATTATTCTTAACTGGGGTATGAAAATGTATGATATTAATTTAATGCGTTTTTATAAGAAAATAGAATTCTTTAAAGATCCAAATGAAATGAAAGAAGAAAAAGATGTTTATACTTTTGAAGAATTTCAAAAATATATCAAGGGTGCTACTAATCTAAATGATAAGACAATGTTTGAAATGTTATATTATTGCGGATTACGACGTGGTGAATGTCGAGGGCTTCAATGGTCTGATATAGATTGGAATAATAAATTAGTATCTATTACTAAACAAGCTAATAGTATTAAAGATAGTCAAAAGTATTATGAATTAACACCACCTAAAACTCAAAAGAGTATTAGAACATTACCTCTTACTGATGTTTTATACAATGATTTAGTAAATCTTTATAATGAGAAAAAGAAATACTACGGATTTAACGAAAAATGGTTTATCTTTGGAGAATTAGATCCATTAACATTTGGTATGATGCATAGAATAAATAAACGAATTGCTGAAAGTGCTGATATTAGAAGAATACCACTACACTCTTTTAGACATAGTTGTGCATCACTTTTAATTAATACAGGACAACCAGTAACAACTGTATCTAAGTATTTAGGACATGCTAGTACTAAAGAAACATTAGATACTTATGCTCACATGTTTCCAAATAATCTTACTAATGTAAAAAATACCATAGATAATTTAAATCTAGGTATTTAGATAAACTTAAATAAAAAATAAATTTGGTATCTGAAAAAAGGTTTTTGGTATCTGGCTTGGTATCTAGAAAATATTAAAAACCTCAGAAACCCTTGTAAAACAAAAAGTGTTCCCTCTTTCGAGGGAACTTCAGGGGGTTTTGGTTGAATACTCGCAGTTTGATTCGTACGAGTACTCTGACATATTTCTATGTCAATATCATTATATAATGTTTTAGACTTTTTTGTCAATTGAATATTTTTTATTTTTTTATTTTTTACAATTTTTATGTATGTATTCATAAAGTTCTAACCATGAACTTACTCTATCTGATGATGTTTCTATATCTTTATTTAATCTTGAAGTGAATACTGCTCCTTTAATATTATTTTTATTTAATGATTCTATTGTGTCTATTCCATCATCAAACATAAAATCTATTTCTTCATCTTTACATATTTGTACTTTATATGTATGTGAAGTAATAATCTTATCATAATTTATATTATTCTTTTTTAAATATTCTTCTACGTATTTATGTGCATCTTTAAAATATGTATTACTTCTTGCCGTTATGAAATATATTTTATTTCCTTCATCTCTTAATTTATCAATAACACTTTTTGCATTTTCTTTAATTGACACGTTATCACAAATTTTTTTTATGTTTTCTTTGAAAAATTTTTTTGCTTCAGGTGTATCTATATTACCTCTTATTAATTTATAATGATCTAATTTAATATTTGGATGTTCTCTTTCATATTTAAGAACATATTCTTCACTTGCTTCATTTGTATTTGTTAGAGTATCATCTATATCTATACCTATATTCACACTTGTCACTCCTTTGGGCTTATGATTATATCATAATTATATTCTTTTTTCAATTTTTTATTTTTTTAATAATTTTAATACTTGTTTAAGTTCTCCTACTGTTTCAACTGTTTCTTTTGTTTCTTTTTCTGATTCTTCTGCTAAAATTTCTAAAAGGCTACTACTTCTAAGTCTTCCATAAGCTCCGCATTTTTCTACACATTCACTCATATAATTACTTTTAAACCTATTTCCACATACAAATTCTGCAATTATAGTAGCTGCTAATTCTTTTAAATTTCTTTTGTACATATTACCAAAGTCATCATCTGATGTTACATCATAAAGATCAGTATCTATTGCTTTTATTCTTTTATCTGGTGTATATATTAAATTATCTTGATTTAAATCATTAAATATAAGTCCTTGTGTGGTTAATCTTAACATTTCTCTTTCAAATTCATTTAATGCATTTACAAAATCTCTTAACTTTGTTGTATCTTCTAAAGTTCTTATTGATGTTCCTTCAATATATTTCATTAAATATCCTCTTAATGATTTTCTTTCTTCTTCTAATAAAAATATAAATTCTTCTGGGAATGCAAAGTATTCACTTTGGTAATAAGTTAAATATTCTAACTCTCTTAAATATTCATATTCTCCAGGATATTCTTTAAACACTTTTCCAAAATCAGTTAAATAACATGTCGCACTACACCCACTACTTAATTTTTTTTGATAATAACCTTCAGGTATTTGTGTAAATACTTTTTCTCTTCTCATGGTATACCTCTTAAGTATATATACTATCATAAATAAAATAATACGTAAAACTAAAGTTAATTTTAATGTAAAGAAAAATGTTAACAAATTGTTAACATTAATTTTTATTTTTTAGTGATTTAAATATCTTATTCCATAGTTTACTTGATGAATAATTTAGTATTCCTTCTTTATAAATTCTAAGTCCATATTTATATAGTAATAAACATGTTATTATCATTAGTACTATTGATATTATTAAATCTATTATTGTCATTTCTCCTAGTGTGTACATTACTGGTGCAAGTATTCCTGAAATAAACGGTATGAATGATGCTACTTTTATAAATACTGCTCCTTGATATACTGATGCATATAGAGCTAAATAATAACCTAACATTAAGAATATCATAACTGGAGTTTGTATTTGATTATAATCTTCCATACTTGTTGTCATACTAGCAAGTACTCCTATAAATAATGAATATGCTAAGAAACTAAGTATAATCAATATTATAAAGAATGGAATTCCAGCTAATAGTTTTGATGCCATATCACTTTCTAAGAACATTTTTATGTATGCACTTATCTTTCCTGCTTCAGTTGTTCCAACTACACTTGATATACCACTTGATGTAGTAAAGAATCTAATTAATGAACCTATAAATGCATAAAGTAGTAATAATGCTCCTTGTAATATTGCAAATATATTAGATGCAACTAGCTTTGACATAAAGTGTGCTTCAGGTGTTACACTTGATATTATAATTTCCATACTCTTAGTACTTTTTTCTTCATTGATTTCAGCACCTATCATTTGAACCATAAGTACTATTAATATGAAGAATGGTACTATAAATACTATAACAATTATACTTCCAATTAGTTTTATTAATTCTTCATTTTCATTTAAATTTTCATCTAAGTATATTCTATTTATTTCTACTGTTTTATAAATGCTATTTAATACTTCTTCACTAATATTTGCTGTTTTCATTGCCATATTTATTTTAGTAGTATTTAAAGCATTTAATAAATCTTGATATAAAATATTATCTATATAATCATATGATATCATATCCACATTGAACATTTTATCTAATGACTCTTTTTCAATTTTTTTAACATTTATAATTATATCTTTAGTTTCATCTTTGATAATTTCTTCTTTTAGTTCATCAATTGTCTTATCAGTTTTACTAATCTTAGCATTATAGTTATCTAGTATATCTTTATAACCACTTTTCATAGTTTCTTCTAAATCGTCATATATACCTACTTCATCAACTATATACACATTTATTTGTTCTTCAAAATCTCCACCAAAGAATTTAACTATAGAATCTAAATTTATTAAGCATATTGTTATTAAACAAATTATTATATTTATTATTTTAAAAGATTTAGTACATATTTTTTTCTTAAGACTATCACGAGTTAAAAATTTAAATTTATTTTTCATATACTTCTCCTACTTTACTTACAAATATTTCATTTAAAGTTGGTTCTTCAACTACAAATTTAGTTACATTATCATATTTAGATACTGCTTTAAATAATGTGTTTATATATGAACTATCTTCTATTTTAATAGTGTATTCATCTTTATTTTTTTCAATACTTTCTACACCATTTAATTTTTTTATTTCTTCTTCGTTTAAGTCTGCTTTTACTTTTACATTTTTCTTTCTAAAGTCTTCTTTTATTTTAGTTAGTTTTCCTTTTAATACTGTGTTTCCTTTTACTAATATAATAAGTGAATCACAGAAGTACTCTATATGTTCCATCATATGTGATGAGAATATTATAATAGTACCTTTCTTTTTAAGTCTTAATATTTCTTTTTTGAACATTTCAACATTTATTGGATCTAATCCGCTAAATGGTTCATCTAGTATTAGTAGTTTTGGTTCATGAATTATACTTATTATAAATTGTATTTTTTGTTGATTACCTTTAGATAGTTCTTTTATCTTTTTATTTTTATAATCTGTTATACCAAATTCTTCTAAGTATTTTTCTAATCTTTTTTCTACTTCTTTTTCTGTAAGACCTTTTAATACTCCATAAAATACTGCTTGTTCTAGTACTGTTTTTGATGGTAATAAACTTCTTTCTTCTGTTAAGAAACCTATTTCATCTGAAACGCTATAATCTATCTTTTTATCATTTAGTGTTATATTTCCTTCTGTTTTATCTAAAAGTCCCATAATCATTCTAAATGTTGTTGTTTTACCTGCGCCATTTACTCCTAAAAGACCAAATATTTCTCCATCTTTTACTTCAAATGAAAGATCATTTACTGCTCTAAAGTCATCATAGTATTTTGTTACATGTTCAACTTTTAACATATAATCACTTCCATTCCTGTTTCTATACCAAGTTTTTCTGCTTCATCTTTATTCATATGCATCTCAAGTACACAACTTTCATCTGATTTGATATGAACATCATCTAAAGTAACACCATTTTCTACTTTAACGGATACTACTTCATCATTATGTCTTTTGAATGTTTCTAAGTCACTTGCACTCATATGAATGTGTCTATCTGCGATAATTGTTGATTCTACTGCTTCATGTTCTCCTTTAGGTCCAACTATAGTTATTGTTTCACTACCTATTAAGTCTCCGCTTTTTCTAACTGGTGAGTCTAAGTTAAAATATTCGTTATCTCTTTCAAGAAGTTCTACTTGAGTATACTTTCTACATGGGCCTATAATACGTACATGTTCTAATACTTTTTTACCTTTTTTAAGAGTTACTGTTTCTTCACATGCATATTGACCTTTTTGAGTTAAATATCTTTTAGGAGTTAATTCATAACCTTTACCAAATAATGTTTCCAATACTTCTTTAGTCAAATGAACATGATGATTTGATACACCTATTTTTATATTCATACTAAAACTTACTAATTTTGTCATTTAATACTTATAAAGGAGATGATAATGTGAATGGTAGTTATTATCAAAGTCCAGTATTTATAAATGATATAGAACGTGAGAATAATGAATACTATGAAAAGAAACCAAGTGACGATTATATGCTTACTAGTGAACAAAGTTACATAGAAAATATTCTTAGGAATAATATTGGTAAAAAAGTTAGGGTTCATGCATCTTTTTCAGACTCTGTTGAATGGAGAGATAGAGTCTTTACAGGTTATATAGAACATGCTGGCCGTGATAACTTAGTAATCAATGATAAAGATAATGGTAAAAACTATTTAATACTTATGATATATTTAGATTTTGTTGAGTTTGATGAAGAAATAACTTATGCTAAATAACTTTAAAAAATATTCAATATTTGA